>CAYZMH010000001.1:0-79594 GCA_964479445.1 uncultured Bacteroidaceae bacterium
GCCGTTTATTCCCCGGCGCTTACCGATTTTATCATCATGAGCGAGAAGACATCGTATATGTTTGTTACCGGTCCGAAAGTCACCAAAACAGTGACCGGGGAAGTTATTTCCACAGAAGAGCTGGGAGGGGCACAAATGCACTCGACACGCTCGGGGGTCTCCCATTTTGTAGCTGAAGATGAAGAAGAGGGATTGTTGATGATCCGGAAACTGATCAGCTACATGCCCCAGAACAACCTGGAAGATCCGCCTGCTACCAACACAACGGATCCTATCGACCGGATGGAAGATGCACTGAACGAACTGATCCCTGATAATCCGAATGAAGCATACGATGTAAAGGATGTGATTTTTCACATTGTGGATGATCATGAGTTTTTGGAAATCCACCGCGATTATGCCAGGAATATGGTGGTGGGCTTTGCCAAATTTAACGGGATATCAGCCGGTATCGTGGCCAATCAACCCAACCAGCTTGCAGGCGTGCTGGATATTGATGCCTCAAAGAAAGCAGCACGATTTGTTCGTTTCTGCGATTGTTTCAACATACCCATTGTTACCCTGGTGGATGTGCCGGGCTTCCTTCCGGGCAGTGCCCAGGAGTTTGGAGGTATTATCATACACGGGGCAAAATTGATGTTCGCCTATGGAGAGGCTACCGTACCGAAAGTGACCATCACATTGCGTAAGTCTTACGGCGGAGCACACGATGTGATGAGCTCCAAGCAACTCCGCGGCGATATTAATTATGCCTGGCCCTCAGCGGAAATTGCGGTGATGGGCCCCAAGGGGGCTGTTGAGATACTGGAAGGGAAGAAACTGAAGGAATTTGATTCCGCCGATGAGATGAACAAGTATGTAGCCGAAAAGGAGGAGGAGTACCGCAACAAATTTGCCAATCCATACCTGGCCGCCCGGTATGGATATATCGATGATGTAATTGAACCCAGGAACACCCGTTTCCGCATCATTCGGGCTCTGCAAACTCTTGCGACCAAAAAAGAGATGAACCCTCCCAAGAAACACCCAAATATACCCCTGTAATGAATCATAGTGTATACATCCTGCTGGCAAATAACATAAACCTGGATACCCTGGTGATTGCGATCGTAGGATACCTGATCGTTTTCACTGCTCTTGTCTTACTGTTTCTCTTTTTTAATAATATCCCGAAAATCATCTATTTTAAAACAAGGAGGGAACGCAGGAAAAGAGGAGAAGCTGAACCGGACAGCGACGGTAAAATTTCCGGGGAGGAGACAGCAGCAATCTCCATGGCATTGCATATGTGTTTCGCAGAGATGCATGATGAGGAGAGCGGGGTGCTGACCATCAAGAAGGTATCCAAAACCTATTCCCCCTGGAGTTCGAAAATTTATGCGGTCAGAAACCAGTTTAACCGGTTATAAACCTATAGACGATGAAGAAGTTCAAATTTACCATAAACGGAAATGAGTATGCGGTGGATGTGCTGGAGATTGAGGATAATATCTGCAAACTGGAGGTAAATGGAACTCCCTATACGGTAGAGATTGAAAAAAAGGTGAAGAGTTCCAAAACCCCGACCATCGTACGGCCTGTTGCAAAAGAAGCATCCAAACCTGAGATCGATAAAAAGGAGAGTGGGTCGGCGCATGCTATTACCGCTCCGCTTCCCGGAGTGATCATGGAGGTAAAAATTAATCCCGGGGACATTATCAAGAAAGGCCAGCTTCTGATGGTCATGGAAGCTATGAAGATGGAAAATAAAGTGTTGTCAGACCGAAACGGTGTGGTGGAATCGGTCAGGGTTGGCAAAGGTGATTCGGTGTTGCAGGGAGATGTCTTACTGGAGATTATTTAATGGCATGAAAAAGGCAATAACCGTATTTGCGATATTGGGATTTCTGGCCGTCATGAACGCCATGCTCTTTCCGCGCGAAGCTGCTTCGGCAGAGACGGGAAACCAGATCGAACAGGTTGATAATAAAACGGACTCCTCGAAAGGGTGGGACGTGGCCGTTAAGGGATTGAAACAATTTTACCGGTATACAGGGATCAAGAATATAACATCCGGCCATGTGATCATGATCCTGGTGGGGCTGCTTTTTATTTTCCTGGCTATCAGGTTCGATTACGAACCCCTGTTGCTGATACCCATCGGTACCGGCATTATAATCGGGAATATTCCGTTTTTCCAGGCAGAAGGAGTAAATATGCAGCTGGGAATATACGAGGAGGGGAGCGTGATGAACTACCTCTATTTCGGAGTGCTGAAAGGGGTCTATCCACCTCTGATTTTCCTGGGCATCGGGGCTATGACCGATTTCTCCTCGCTTATTTCCAAACCCCGCCTGATGCTGCTGGGTGCAGCAGCCCAGGTGGGAATATTCCTGACTTTCCTGGGGGCACTTTACCTTGGGTTTAATGTGCAGGATGCGGGAGCGATCGGAATCATCGGTGGAGCAGATGGCCCTACCGCAATATTCCTCTCTTCCCGCATTGCCCAGGAATTGATCGGTCCGATCGCCATCGCCGCATACTCTTACATGGCCCTTGTACCGGTTATCCAGCCCCCGATTATGCGCATGCTGACCTCGCGCAGGGAACGGCTTATCAAAATGAAACCGCCCAGGGCCGTTTCACAGACCGAAAAGATCCTTTTTCCTATTATTGGATTGATCGTAACTGCATTTCTGTCACCCAGTTCATTGCCGCTCCTGGGAATGCTCTTTTTCGGCAACCTGCTGAAAGAGTCGACCGTTACAAAAAGACTGGCTGAAACAGCCCGGACTTCCATGATCGATATTGTCACCATCCTGCTCGGATTGACCGTCGGGGCTTCCACCCAGGCTGATCGGTTCATAACCAGGGAATCCATGCTGATATTCGGACTGGGAGCGTTGTCGTTCATGATTGCCACTGCAGGAGGGATCATCTTCGCAAAAGTGATGAACCTCTTCCTGTCAAAAGAGAATAAGCTCAATCCGCTTGTTGGTGCTGCCGGCGTGTCGGCGGTGCCCGACAGTGCCCGGGTGGTGCAGAATGTAGGCCTGAAAGAGGATCCATCCAATCACCTGCTCATGCACGCCATGGCTCCCAATGTCTCCGGTGTGATTGGCAGTGCGGTGGCTGCAGGGATCCTGCTGAGCTTTCTCTGGTAAACACTGACCGGGACACGGGCAGAACTTGCTGTTAAACATATCTCAGCGAGCCATTCAGGATCCAGGCCTGCGTAAATTTGTTAGCAAACACAAATCAATAGACCATGTCTAAACCGGTTGTGGCAGGAAATCATGGAGACAAAACCAGGTCTGACTGCCGTGTCACCCTGGAGATCAAAAAAAGCGGAGGGCTCCTACTCAACCTGCAGAGTAAGGTTGCATCCATGTACGGCGAGGATCTAAAAAAGCAGATCCATGATATCATATCATATTTTGATATCCAGCACGCAAAAATTGCTATTGAAGACAGTGGGGCATTGCCATTTGTTATTGCTGCCCGGATGGAGGCTGCTATCAGGGCAGCCACAAATACTGTTCGCGAGTACCTGCCCGGGATGCTTCCCGGGAACCAGGATGAGACCACGGCTGGACGGTTCCGGTGTTCCCGGCTATACCTACCTGGTAATAAGCCCAGTATGATGATTAATGCCGGGATCCATCACCCCGATGGAATTATACTGGATTTGGAAGATTCTGTAGCTCCCGGCCGCAAAATGGAAGCCCGTCTTCTTGTGAGAAATGCATTGCGCCGGGTACGGTTCTACGGATCGGAACGAATGGTACGGATCAACCAGCTTCCGCTCGGACTGGAAGACCTGGAAATGGTGGTACCTCACCATGTTCAGGTGATCCTGCTGCCGAAATGCGAAACGAAGGAGCAGGTGATGCAGGTGGATGAGACGATCCGATTAACACTTGAAAAAGCGGGCCTTACTCATACGGTTTACCTGATGCCCATCATTGAGAGTTGCCTTGGTGTGGAACATGCGTTTGAACTGGCTACCAGTTCTGAACGGGTTATAGCGCTTGCTGTCGGACTGGAAGACCTGGCGGCAGACCTTGGTGTGGAACGCACCGAAGGGGGTACCGAGTCACTTTTTGCCAGGATGCGCATTGTGAATGCCTGCAAGGCAGCGGGTATACAACCAATCGATTCGGTCTATTCCGATGTAGCTAATCAGGAAGGATTGAATAATACCGTACAACGATCAAAATCCCTTGGATTCGAAGGGATGGGTTGTATCCATCCCCGTCAGATCGGCCCCATACAACGGGGCTTTGCTCCATCGGCCGATGAGATTGAAAAAGCAGAAAAGATTGTTGCTGCCTATCGTGAGGCAGAAGAGAAAGGATTGGGGGTGGTAGCCCTGGGGTCCAAAATGATTGACGCACCGGTGGTAAAAAGGGCGCATAAAATACTGGAAATGGCCGGCAGAATGCCTGGCATGGATAATCATGAAAAAGAGTCATAACCATGAAAAAGGTGATCAATGCAGTGGGCCGTGCAGTACCCGAACAGGTCAACGGGGATAAGGTCATTCCTTATCAGGGTGTGGGAAATTATCGTCCGGAAGGCACGAAATTCGGACCTCGTATTCGCTCTGCGGCCGATTATCCGGCCGACGGCAACAAACAGGTCGGTTCTATCCGTGAAGCCCTTGAAAAGGCCGGGTTAAAAGATGGAATGACGATCTCCACCCACCACCATTTCCGCAATGGCGATATGCTTGCCAATGCAGTATTTGATGCAGCCCATGAAATGGGAGTGAAGGGATTGCGCTGGTTTCCGTCGGCCTCCTTTCCCTGTCACGAACACCTGGTCCCTTACCTCGAGGATGGCACCATCCAGCGCATTGAGGGAAGTATGAACGGACCACTGGGACGGTTTGTCTCTGAAGGGGGAATGCAGGGAATTGGTGTGCTGCGTTCACACGGAGGACGCTACCAGGCGGTACAGGATGGTGAGGTCCAGATTGACATCGCTGTAATAGGGGCTCCTACGGCCGATTCGTTTGGGAATGCAAACGGACTGTACGGGGATTCAGCATGCGGATTGCTGGGATTTGCACTGGCCGATTCCCAGTATGCCGATAAGGTCATCGTGGTAACCGACAACATGGTCCCCTTCCCCTGTATACCCTGGCAGATCCAGGGTAACTATGTGGATTATACCGTTTCCATTGAAAAACTGGGGGACCCCTCGAAGATTATCTCCGGAACAACCAACATTACACGGTCCCCCGACCGACTCCTCCTGGCCGAACTGACCGCAAAATTCTGTGATGCAGCCGGAATTATCAGGGATGGCTTCTCTTTTCAGAGCGGTGCCGGGGGAACTTCCCTTGCCGTGGGCGAATATTTTCGCAGGATCATGAAGGATCGCGGAATCAAAGCGCGGTTTGCAAGGGGAGGGAGTAATAAATACCTTGTTGAAATGCTGGAAGAGGGACTGGTAGAGTATATCCTGGACGGACAAACCTTTGACCTGGAGGGAGTTCGCTCTATGGCCGAGAACCCCGGTCATGTCTGGACAAGTCCGTTTACCTCCTACAATTACCATGGCAAGGGTAATTTTGCAGGGATGGTTGATGTGGTGATCCTCGGAGCTACCGAAGTGGACGTTCAGTTTAATGCCAACGTGGTAACGCACTCCGATGGGTATTTGCTGCACGGACTGGGAGGGTGGCAGAACTGTCTTTTCTCCAAAACCGTTATTCTGCCGTTGCCCCTTTTTCGCGACCGGATACCCATTGTTAAAGATAAAGTGACAACGCTTTGCGGTCCGGGTGAATTGATCGATGTGGTGGTCACGGAACGGGGCATTGCTGTTAACCCTGCCCGGCAGGATCTTATCGAGAGGGTGAAAAACTCCGGATTGCCTCTCAAAACCATGGAGCAATTAAAGCAGGAGGCCGAACAGATTTGCGGGATTCCCGAAGATCCGGAACTCACCGACAAGGTGGTTGCTGTTATAAAATGGGTGGACGGAACGGTGATCGATAGTGTTCTCGGGGTAGCCAACAGGTAGGCCTTTTTGTACAGGTTGGTTTTTAAAATCGTTTGCTGGTGTAACAATCCATTTTTCATGTCGTCTTTAGACCGAATGTGATGAAAAAAGCAAAGTACAGCGATATTCACGAAGAACTGGTGGATGCATGCCGCCAGGGGAATCGCAAAGCACAGTTTGAATTGTACAACCGATATTATAAAGCAATGTACAATACGGCACTCAGAATCACCGGGGATACAGCGGAAGCTGAGGATGCGATGCAGGAAGGTTTCCTGAATGCATTCAGGAAAATTGAGACCTACCGGGAAGAAGTGAGTGTCGGGGCTTGGTTGAAAAAGATCGTGGTGAATAGAGCCCTGGATGCCGTTAAAAACCGGAAGAGTTTTGTTGACCTGGATCAGGTCCCGGAAATAGCGGAGAACGATGATGAGAATGATGAGTACCAGGGAGAATTTGTGATTGATGAGATAAAAAAAGCATTATATAATCTTCCCGAACGAGACCGGGTGATTGTCTCACTTTTCCTTCTGGAGGGTTACGATCATGAAGAGATCGCTGAGATTATGGGAATATCTTATGCCTCCTCCCGTACCCAATACCATCGTGCAAAAAAACGATTGCAAAAAGAACTGCAACAAAAAAGGCAAACGTCATGAACGAACTTGAACAATACATACGGGAAAACAGGGAAGCCTTCTCGGATGAGGAGCCGGCAGGTGGCCATAAGGATCGGTTCAGGGAGAAACTTACCGGTCAGCCAAAAACCAGGCGGGTAACGTTCCGCTATGCCATGCAGATAGCCGCTTCCCTTGCCGTGATAATTGCAGCAGGGATAGTTATTGTAAAGACCAGCAAAAGCGGAGATAAGATGGCTGCCGTCAATCTGCCTGCTGAGGTGGAAGAAGCTCGTAATTATTATGTAAGGCAGGTGAACGATCGCTACGAGCAGATCAATACCTATGACTTTGATTCCGGAAAGGAGAAAGAGATGCTGCTCGAGGAACTGAAAGAGATGGATTCGTATTACAGGCAACTGCTTGAGGACCTGAATGCTAACCCCGGAGATGAGAGAGCTATCCAGGCGCTCATACATCATTACCAGATGAAAGTCAGCGTGATGGACCAGATTATACAACAGCTGGATCAAATTAATACTCAAAAATCAACAAACAATGAAAATTCAAGTGTCTAACTGGAAAAGTTTACTCCTGTCCCTGCTCCTGATTGTAGGTGTAAGCTTTTCTGTTTCAGCTCAGGAGGTAAGTAAACAGGTTACCGGCAATTATGAGGTTACCGGTGACTACAACCTTGGAATCGAAAACAAGTATGGCCAGATTGAAATCCTGAACTGGAACAAGAATGAGCTTGATGTGGTGGTGGATATCACGGTCGGTGCACAGAGTGAGAAGAGAGCACTGAATGCACTGGACGAGATTTCCGTCGACATTGATGAAGGTTCCGATGGTGTCTACTTTACGACAGAGTTTGGAAAAATCCAGACGAATAATGTAGATATCCAGGTAACCTATACAGTAAAAATGCCGGTTCAGGTCAATGTCGAACTGAGTCAGAAGTACGGTGACCTTTTTATCCAGGAGGTGGCCGGATTGGCAGATCTCACGGTTAAATACGGTTCATTGAAAGTCGGTGCCCTGACCCGCGGAGATGCGGAACCCTGGAATACCGTAGATCTTGCATATGGCGATGGTTCCATAGAGAATGCCGGATACATGAGCCTGGATATCGCTTATTCCGAGCTGACTCTCACCGAATCGAAAGCGCTGAATATTGAAAATGCATATTCCAAAATTTTTGGCGAAAAAGCCGGGATAATAAATACCGAGGGTAAATATGATCAATATAATTTTGAAAAAGTAGAGTCATTCGATGCTGCACTGAAATATTCCGGTATTAATATCGGTACGCTGCTGAGAAGTCTGGATGTGGAACTTGCCTATACCAATGCAAAAATCGGTAAGGTTCAGTCAGGCTTTGACAGAATCAGTGTGGAAGCACAATATGGCAACGTGAAAGCCGGTCTTGATCCCGATGCTGCCTTTACCGTGGATGCACAGGCGAAATATGGCAATATCCGGTTACCTGAAGGGGACCTGGATTATGACCGCGATGGAGCGGCCCTTGAGGTATCCGGTTCAGTGGGCAGAAATCCTGGCTCCTTGGTTTCAGTTGATATCAAATATGGGAACTTTGAACTGAAATAATACGAAAATAAATCCGAACGTATCTATCTAGCGCTGTTGAAACACTCCCGGGATTTTTATAAATTTCGGGAGTGTTTCATTAATACCTGATCCTATGAAAGTATTTCTTCCCTGTTTGCTGGTCCTGATACTTGGTGCATGTACCCCATCCTCCAACCAGGACAACACCAGTCTCAACGCTGCAGATACCACTACCACTGAACAATATGCCCTTATCCTGCACGGAGGTGCAGGAGGCGCCACGCCGGAAGGACTGGGAGAAGAGGGTGTCAGTAAATATACCGCCGCGCTGGATACAGCGCTCGATGCCGGACTCGCGGTACTGGAGCAGGGGGGCAGCAGTCTGGATGCAGTTACAGCAGTAATTACCTACATGGAGGATAATTCGGTTTTTAATGCAGGAAGGGGTGCTGTGCTGAGCAGTAAAGGAATCGCTGAGCTTGATGCATCGATTATGGAGGGTGACGATCTGAATGCCGGGGCGGTAGCCGGTATTCAACATACCCGGAATCCAATCCTGGCTGCCAGGAAAGTCATGGAAGAGTCACCCTATGTGATGCTGGCAACAGAAGGAGCCGATGAATTTGCCCGCTCGGTGGGACTGACAGAGGTGGATCATGAATATTTCATTACTAAAAAAAGCAAACGGCAGCTTGAACGGGCCATGGAACGGGATGAATGGGGAACGGTTGGCTGCGTGGCGCTGGACCGGCAGGGCAGAATAGCAGCAGGAACTTCCACCGGGGGAAGGAATAATAAACTATTCGGTCGGGTGGGAGATTCACCTGTGATTGGAGCCGGAACCTATGCCAGTTCCAATGTGGCGGGAGTCTCCTGCACGGGGGAGGGTGAATTCTTTATCCGGTTATCCATTGCTCATGATGTGATAGCAACCATGGAATATAAAAACCTCCCTGTGGAGCAGGCAGCCGATGAAGTACTCTCCAAACTGGATCCCATGAATGGAAAAGGAGGGATGATCTGCCTGGACAAACACGGGAACCCGGCCATGGTGTTTAATACTTCCGCCATGTTCAGGGCCTATGGCAACGCTTCAGGGGATAAAGAAGTTGCGATCTTCTAACCGCTTCACACCTGCAACCGTTCTTTAAACGGCAGAAAAGTCATAAAATCGGCGTGATGCACGATGTAGGCCTCCGTGGAACGTTTGATTTTGTCACCTTCTCCGGCATGCGCTGCAATGATGTGACAGACCTCAGGAGGTAGACCGCATGACTCTGCCAGGGAAACACCGGAGAAAGGATGCCGCAGGTATTTTCCGTAAACTCCCTGTACAGCCTTGCCATCTCCGTCCAGTTCATACTCCAGCAGTTTTCCGACATCGGCCAGGATGGCTCCGGATAGCAACACGTCCATATTTACCGGCAATTCACTCCCGAAAAATGATTCGATTTTCTCAGCGCTGGACCGGGCAATGTGAACGACTGCTCTTTTATGATCCATGAAACTGACCTTCAGATCGGGACCGCATAAAAGGGTGAAGGGTATACGGCGAAGATCTCCCGGGGTAAGCACGCTTTTATCCAATGCCTTTTCCCAGACATGGGAGGTTTTGTATTTCAACGATTGATCCTGGATCCAATCCAGTTCAGGCCAGAGATCCAGTACGTCCGGATGAATAGGTTTCATAAAGCAACACGTTATAAATTGGAAATAATGGCATCGGTCATCTGGATGGTACTTGCAGCGCCCTTCTCAATAACATCGGGGCGGCCCGGCATTTTCATCATGTCATAGGTTCGAACCTTTCCCTCTTCTACCACTCTTGCAATCGCCTGCCTGATTCTTCCGGCAATGGCACCCTCGTTGATGTGATCCAGCATCAGGCAGGCCGATTCAATCATGGCAATGGGATTCACTATGGGAACAGGGTATTCAGCATATTTGGGCGCAGAACCATGGGTGGGCTCAAAAACAGCTACTTTTTCACCAATGTTGGCGCTGCAGGCAAAACCAAGACCACCAATGAGTCCGGCAAAACCATCCGAAACAATGTCTCCGAACATATTCCCGGCAACAATAACCCCGTAATTCTCCGGGTTTTTGGTCAGCCACATCATCTGCGCATCAATATTGGTGTTCCATAATTCGATATCGGGGTAATCAGAACGCTGCATCTCCAGCGCCAACTTGTACATCATCCCGGAGGTCTCCCTGATTACATTGGGTTTCTCACATACTGTTACACTGCGGTACTGATATTTGCGGGCATACTCAAAGGCCGCACGCAATATACGCCCGGTGGCATTTCGGGTGAATATGCGGGTGGATACGGAGAGCTCTTCCCGGGGAACATTACCGAAATTCTTTTTAAACCGGGGGTGGGTAAGCAGCGCCTGGTAAACCTGGTCAGGCGGATTGGACCATTCCACGCCGCCGTATAATCCTTCCGTGTTCTGCCTGAAAATAGCGACATCGATTTCGGGCTCTTCAATAGTATCGCCGGCGCCACGTCTGATAAAATTGAGCGGATTGCCCTTGTAGGTGTGGCACGGCCGGATGCAGACATCCAGGTTAAAATGTTGCCGGAGTCCGACAATCGGACTGGAATAGATAAATCCTTTATCCTTGAGGGATTGATCAAGTTCCTCAAGGGCCTCATCCTTGGGTTTTGAGGTAATGGCGCCGAAAAGCCCGATCCGGTGCTTTTCAAGGAGCTCAATGGTTCGTTCCGGAAGCGGATTCCCTTCGCTTTTCCAGAACTCCCATCCGATATCTGCTTCTTTGTAATGGGAACTGAAACCGGCATTTTCCAGGACCCGTATCGCTTCATCGAGAACAGTCTTTCCGATCCCGTCTCCTGGAAGCGTAACGATGGTTCTTTTCTCCATAAGGCTCATTTATTTTACAGGTTTGCAATAGTTTTCTATATTTGTTAAAAGTATAACAAATTATCAACCTGAACTTTGCTCTATATCATCTTTCATCAAAATATATTGCATAACATATTTCAGGCTTATAGAGAAGGATTTAATTGAAAATGAAAGACTTGAAACCCACTCCGGTATGGAATTATTTCGATGAAATACTGAAGATACCACGCCTCTCCAAACACGAAGACAAGATACTGGAATACCTGGAAAAATTCGCTGCCTATCATCAGCTGGAAACCCAAAAAGACAGAGCCGGTAATATGGTCATCAGAAAACCGGCGCAGCCTGGTTATGAAGACAGGGAGAAGGTGGTTTTACAAAGTCATGTGGATATGGTCGGGGAAAAACTGGCTGAAGTAGTGCACGATTTTCATAGTGATCCAATTGAAGCACGGATCGATGAGGGGTGGGTGAAAGCAAATGGGACCACCCTTGGTGCCGACGATGGTATTGGGATCGCTGCCTCCCTGGCGGTACTGGCCAGTAAGGAGATAAAACACGGACCGCTGGAATGTCTCTTTACCGTGGATGAAGAGACGGGCATGACTGGTGCGTTTGGCCTGCAACCAGGCTTCTTTGAAGGTAAGATGTTACTGAACCTCGATTCAGAGGATGAAGGGGAGATCTTTATTGGTTGTGCAGGAGGTATAGATACACTCGGGCGATTCAAAACGAAGGTGAAGCGGATTCCCCGTCATAAGCATGCTTTTAAGGTACGGGTAACCGGACTTCGCGGGGGACACTCGGGTGATGAGATCCATAAAGGATTTGGTAATGCGATTAAGCTGTTGAACCGTTTTCTGTGGAACGCCGATAAACGCTTTACCATTCGAATAGCCTCTTTTGAAGGAGGGAAATTGCGCAATGCAATCCCCAGGGAAGCTGCCGCTACGCTTGTACTGACGGATAAGACTGCCAATCTGCTCAGGATCTATTTTGAATCCTATAAATCCACGGTCAGCCAGGAATTAGCGGGTATCGAACCCGACTTTGATATGATCATGGAGGAGGAAACAAACATTCCTGAATTTGGTTTTACCAGGAAATTCCAACGTACCCTGATGAACATGATCTATGCCTGTCCCCATGGTGTGATCGGATGGAGCAGTGAAATTGATGGTATGGTGGAAACTTCAACAAACCTGGCAGTTATGCGCATGATCGGAGATGAGGAGATTGAGATTCTTACCAGCCAGCGAAGTTCGGTGGAATCGGCCAAGCGCGATATTGCTGACCGGATCTCAGCATTGTTTCAACTCGCCGGCGGTGATGTGATTCATTCCGATGGATACCCGGGATGGAAACCCGATCCCTCTTCACGTATCCTGCAGATCTCTGAGAAGATATATAAGGAGCTATTCAATCAGGAGCCGGAAGTAAAAGCAATACATGCCGGATTAGAATGCGGACTGTTCCTGGAGAAGTATCCGGAGCTGGATATGATATCCTTCGGCCCCACCATCCTGGGTGCTCACACTCCGGATGAGCGCCTGGATATAGAAACAGTAAAGAAATTCTGGGATTTCCTGCTGAAAATCCTTGAGCAAACACCTGGAAAAAAATAGCACAAACGTATTAGTCAATCGGTTCAAATTCCGATTTGGAGACTCCGCATACAGGGCAGTACCAATCATCCGGAATATCTTCAAAAGGAGTGCCCGGAGGAACACCGCCATCGGGATCTCCCTCTTCCGGGTCATACACAAATCCACAAACCGTACATTGATATTTCTGCATAATAGATCGATTAAAACCGGTAATACAATCCAGTCTCGCCGGTTAGATTCAACATCCAGTATTCATCGGTGTCCAGATAGGAGGCTACGCCGAACATTACATTGATTCCCACGCGCTCTTTAATGAGTAATTCAAGTCCGGGTCCCGCACCCACAATCCAAGTCAAGATCGTTTGATCCTCGGGAAGATAATCATCCGCGAAAGTTTTATTATAGTGCAGGTGGTTTCCCAGGTAAAAAAAGAAACGGGACCAGCCGTTATCCTCAACCTGCATCAGACCTGTAGCACCCAGTGAGATCATGCTGCCATACTCGTCATAATAGGGGGCAAAATTCACCTGTATTCCATATTTTTTTGGCCAGTAACGGAAAGATAATCCATAACCTGTGGAAAAACCTGCTGCTGCACCGATTTCATAAACATAGGTCTGGGTAAAGTCATGGGGTGTATCCTGTGCTTTAACCGGATCAGGATTCAATATAAAGAGCCCCAACAAGAGGGTACTCACAAAAAGGGTTGCTTTATTCTGCATGGCTGGATTGTTTAAAAACGATAATAAAATGCTGTCTCTCCGCTGAACTTAATATAGTATTGCTCCTGTATGGCCCAATCTGAACGGAAACCAAACATTAGATTAAAACTGAATTTTTCTCCCAGGAGAAATTCAAATCCGGGACCGATCCCGGCTATCCATCGGTGAAAATTGGTAAGATCCCCCTGGATATACTCGTAATATTCATTTTCTTCATTCCACACCTCCTCGTATTCATAATCCCGGTTTAACATGTAGTGGTTTCCAAAATAGAGATAGAACCTGAACCAGTTGATCTTCTGCAGCTCAATGAGCATCGTGGCACCCAGACTGCTTGTAGAATAAGCCTCATTGGAAATATAAGGCGTGGTGGTTAGTTGAATACCTATCTTGTTTGGGAAATACCGGTAGGAGATTCCGTAACCCGTGGAAAAACCGGCCGCCATACCTATGTAGTGCGTGTTATCATGTCTTTCACTACGACCGGTGTTTTTCTCCTGACCGGTTACCTGGAGAGGGATTCCGACTAAGGACAGAACAACCAGAATAATCAGCTTTTTCATTGCATCATACATTTACATGCTAAGATAGAATTATTTTGGAAAATCCGGTGGTGTGATGCCTTACCCGTGCGATAAATTCAGCCTCTTTTTTCCTGACTTCATTCGATCAGACCAGATCGCTGCACTTAAAAACATCCCTGTTATCACCTCTTCGCTCTCGTAGTTGTATTCCGATCCGTTCATACTGTGCGGGATCATGTAGGCTGCGAAGAGAATCGCTGCTGCCAGTACCGCCAGCCAGGGGCGTTCTTTTTTCCGGTTGAACCACCAGGCGATAAACCAGGCAATGGCCGAAAACAATACCTTGTTATCGGTGAGATCCTCTCCGGCCGGCCAGCCGGTCCAGAACTGCCCGAATGCATATTTCTGAACAATGGGACCAAAGATCAATCCCCCTGTTGCAAAGAGCACAATTGCAATTACCATGTTACGGCGGTAGGAGGGAACCCGGAAAACGGCCTGTAATCCGGTGGCATTGGACCATAACATGGCAAGAAACATAAGAATCACGTGCGGTATAAGAGCCCATTGAGGAACCGATCCCTTAAAACGTATAACATTGTTTTGATGCTCCTGTAAATCCACTGGATTCTGCCTGTTGAAAAGCTCCAGGTGATACTCGAGCTTCCCTGCGGGAGGCTGGTGTGGCAAGCTTGCCGTAAGGGTGTCCCCGCTCCGCTTCATGGTAACGGTATCCCAGGACTCCCCGGTTGGGAAACGCCTGTAAATAACCCTGCCTTCAACTTCCGGATGCATCCGGATGGCAATCCGGGCATCACCGGGTCCGCCATGCGAACGGGGTACCTCGAAGCGATAACGATTACCCTCTATGGTAACTTCGTAGGATTTCGGGTGGGTGGGGCCTGTCATACGCTGGTATACAGAGGCCCCAAGGGTGACCAGGATGGCTGCTGCCCAGATCAGGGTTCCTTTGAATCTCTTCATAACAATTACAGTTGAATCAACAGGTCAAGGGTATCCTGTTTCCGTTTAACCGTTACAATCACATTCTGTCCCTTCTCCAGTTTTCCCAGTCGGGTCATGTAATCATACACATTTCCCACCGGTTTTCCGTCCAGGGCCTTTATCGTATCCCCGTCTTTCATTCCGCCGATTGCAGCAGGTTTTCCTTCACTGACAAACATGACAGGCATGCCTTTGTTTCCTTCGTAGGTCACATCAGGCATCAGGCCCAGGGTTACTTCTCCATATCCATGGCGCGAGGGCGAGGCAGCTTTCGGACCGGCTCTCGAGTAGGGTATGGAATCCCGGTAATCTCCTAGCTCATAAGCCAGATCGGCAATAAAACTGATTACCTCGACCATCCCTTCATAATTGAGCTCTGAGGGAGTGTCTGCCGGGGTATGATAATCGGAGTGGGCTCCCGTTGAGATAAACAATACCGGTATATCTTTGGCGTAAAAGGAGGCATGATCGGAGGGTCCATACCCTTCGCGGGAATATTGTATCCGGAATTCATACTTCTTGTTGACCGTGTCAATAAGACTTCTGAATATGGGAGAAGTTCCCACACCCCCGATCCGAAGCCGACGGTCTTTTCTTAGTCTCCCTACCATATCTAAGTTTATCATTGTTTTGACCCGATTGATCGCAACAGGGGGATGATCTGCAAAATACCGGGATCCCAGCAGGCCCAGCTCCTCTGCTCCGAATGTGGCGAAGATAAAACTCCTGGCAGGAGAACGGGAAACCAGGTTCTCCGAAATCTGAATAACACCGGTTACCCCTGATGCATTGTCATCTGCCCCGTAATGGATAGCCATGGTATCAGGCTGACGGGATGAAGAGCCTTTTCCACCCCGGCCCAGGTGATCGTGGTGGGCGCCTATCATTATATACTCACCGGCATAAGAGGGGACAGATCCTTTCATGGAGGCAAAAACATTATGGGTCTGAATAGTTTCGGTGATGATCTCCGTGACCGCTTCAATCTCTCGCTCTATTACCAGGGATAGAGGAACCATCTCTTTTTCAATCTCCTTTTGAAGGGCTTCCACGGTATATCCTTTTTGACTGAAAATATGTGTATTTGCAGCCTGGCGGGCCATATGCAGAATGGGGATATCCATTGGCGGTTTCCGGTCGTTATAGAAATGAAGCGTATCCTGCGGATTCTTACCGGGCGGGTCAATGAAGATTACACCTGCAGCACCCCGGTCGGCAGCTTCCAACGCCTTATTTCGCAGTGGAGTATAGTCCCTGAAACTCTTTTCTTGCTGATCAGGGCCGGGATGCCCTGTAAAAAGGATCACCCAGCAGTCTTGTAGATCCACTCCCCGGTAACTGTTCCATTGCATGCTGTCTGTATCGATGATAAACCCGTACCCGGCAAAAACAGCGGGGGCCGATGTCGTTCCGGATGCTGAAAAAGAACTGACAATGAAATCGTTGTTCTTACTCAGTGGCTTGCCCTCTACCGATAACGAAATAACCGGACCGGGTTTTACCCGTATCGGAACCGGGAAGGTTTGAATACCCTCCTGCTCACCGGCAACCAGCCCGGCCCGGTCAAACTGCCGGGCAATGTAGTGCGTCAATGCACTGTCATCTTCGGTTCCGGGGTAACGGCCCTCCAGACTGTCGGAGGCCAGGAATTGAACGATTGACTGGATTTCACCTCTGGTGATCTCCTTTTCAAAATTTGGGGAACAGCCGGTTATCAGAATCAAATAACCAGCTATTGTTAAATGAGATACGGCTCTTGAGATGGAGTTGTATGGTCTATTCATGGTTCAGAGAATCAATGATTATGCAGGGAATTGTGTATGAAAGTAATAATTCTGGAAGAAATCCGGAAAAATTTTGTGAAGCAGGAAACTATTTATACTTTTACACAATAGTTAGACAATAATGTCAAACAAATAGGTTTAACATAAACGTCAATTATGGAATTATCCTCCGAAACGGAAAAGCGAATTATAGAAGCTGCTGAAAAGATTTTTTACCTCCGCGGCAAAGCAGGTGCCTCCATGCAGGAGATCGCTGATGAGGCAGACATAACACGTACCTCCCTGAACTATTACTATCGGAGTAAGGATAAGTTATTTGAGGCGGTTTTCAGATCAGCACTGGGGAGTTTTGTTCCTCACCTGGCAAGGTTGTTGAGAACAGATATTTCTATCCGTGAATACTTACCGGAGATGATCACCATGATCATCGATACCATGATCGAAAAGCCACAGATCCCGGTTTTTGTGCTGCAGGAGATATCTTCAAACCCTTCCAGGATGCAACAGATAATCCGGGAAATGGGCATCGACCCTCAGATAGCGATCGATAAATTCACCCGGGATTGTGAACTGGAACATCTGCCGATAGATCCAAGGCAGGTCCTGATGAATGTACTCTCCCTCGGTATTTTTCCATTTGCTGCAAAACCCATCGTAGTTTCAATTCTCTATCGCGGGGATGAGAACGCTTACAGGGAAGCAATGGACAAACGAAAAGAGCTATTGCCTCCGATGATCCTGGAGTCTCTTAAAAACCTTGAAACATGAAATATCTGATTTTCCCGGCTTTATTGTTCCTGCAAATTACACTATGGGGCCAGGACACATTGAATCTTGACTGGTGTATCCAACAGGCGGTTGAACACGCTCCGCAGCGTGCCAATCGCGAACAGATCCATCGAAAGGGATCTTTACAGCAGGAAAATATCCAGACAAACTGGCTGCCCACCCTGGCCCTCAATGGACAGGTTACCTATCAATCCGATGTGGTAAGCCTGGAAATGAGTGATCCTTCCGTTCCGTTCTCTTTTCCGGATATGCCCCACGAACAGGTGGCACTGAACCTGGATGTGGAACAGACACTCTACGACGGCGGTACTATTACACGAAAGAAGACCTTGGATCGAATAGAAACCGAAACCGCCCTGCAGCAACTGAAAGTGGATCTCTATGGAATCCGGGAGAACATAACTCAACTTTACTTCTCGGTTCTGTTACTACAGGAAAACCGGGAAAATGCAGAGATTGCGCTGGATAACCTGAAACAACAGGAAACCCTGGTTCAGGCTGCTCTTGAAAACGGAACTGCCATGGAATCCGACCTGCACATTATACGGGTTGAGATCATGGAGATCCTTCAATCACTGGATGAGCTGGATGCCCGGCGCAATGCATTGATTCAGATGATAGCGATCCATACTGGAAAAGAGCTGAAACCTGAAACAGTTTGTAAGGTGCCTTACCTGGAGGTGGAGGAGGATTCTGCACTTGTGCGGCCCGAAATGGAACTTTTTGAATTACAGTCCGCTACTCTGGAAGCCGGAAAAGAACTGGTTCAAGCCAGGCGAAGGCCCCGCGTGTTTGCATTCGGACAGGCAGGATACGGACTTCCGGGCTATAATATGCTTAATGACGACTGGGATACCTACTACAGGATAGGTGCCGGTGTGCGCTGGCAGATACTGGACTGGAATCAGGTAAAGAGAGAACAACAAATTTTTGATGCCCGCCAACAGATGGTCTATAATAACCGGAACAGCTTCGAGCAACAGATCAATGCGGCCATGGTTAAAGAGCGGGAACAGATAAAGCATTACCGACATGCGATCGAAATGGATCGTAAAATGCTGAAAATGCGCCGGGAAATAACCCGGGATGCCGCCTCCCGGTTAGAAAACGGGGTTATCAATGCCACCGAATACACCGTAGAGCTCAACAGGGAACAGCGAGTCCGTGTAAAACTAACCACACACAAAATCAAGCTATTACAAGGTATTGCCAACTATAAAACACTTCAGGGAACCTTATAAAAGAAAACGTTATGAGAATAGTATCGTGGATAGGAATAGGATCCATCATTCTGTGCAGCGCCTGCCAATCCGGGGAACAAACATCCGATGCCTTCGGTAATTTCGAGGCCGAGGAGGTGCTGGTATCTGCCGAATCACAGGGTAGATTAATTGATTTTTCCATCAGGGAGGGAGATGATCTTCAGGCGGGCATAATTACCGCCGTTATCGATACAACGGGATTGCACCTGAAAAAAAGGCAACTGGCCGTGGCCATGCAAACCCTTCATACAAAAATGAAAACCCTCCGCTCACAGATTGAAATAAAAAAGATCGAAAAAGAGAACCTGGACCGCGAACTGGCCCGGGTAAAACGCCTGTTAAAAGATGGAGCTGCCACCATTCGGCAGCGTGATGATCTGAAGGGGAAAGTCAGGGTAGCTGAAGCAGGCATCCGGTCGCTGGAATCACAAATGTCTACGCTGTACGCGGAACGGGAGTCTTTCGGGGTACAGATCCAGCAGGTAAATAACCAACTCGAGCACGCACGGGTAAAGAATCCGCTCAAAGGGGTGGTTCTTCAGAAATATAAAAAAGAGGGCGAAGTGGTGGCTCCGGGCCAGGCTTTATATAAAATTGCGAATCTGGATCAGCTGATTCTGCGGGCCTATGTGAGCGGAAATCAGCTGTCGGAAGTGAAACTTGGGGCTGAAAGTCTCGTTCTATATGATACCCCGGACGGTTTAAAAGAGATACCGGGAACCATCTCATGGGTTGCTTCCGAGGCGGAGTTTACTCCCAGGATCATCCAGACCCGGGAAGAACGGGTTAACCTGGTCTATGCCATCAAGGTGCGGGTGGAGAATGATGGAAGCTTAAAGATCGGAATGCCGGGAGAAATCAGGTTTTAAAATGAAGTATCTCATTCAGGCAGAGCGTCTGTCAAAATCTTTTGGCCAGGTCCGGGCAATCAACAATGTCCGTCTCGGGATTGAACAGGGAGAACTGTTTGGACTGATAGGTCCCGATGGAGCTGGTAAAACCACCCTTTTCAGGATTCTTGTAACCCTGCTCTGTCCTGATGAAGGGGAGGCATGGGTAAACGGGTATCACAGCATAAGGGATTCCAGGAAGATCCGCGACCTGATTGGCTACATGCCCGGCAGATTCAGCCTGTACCAGGATCTTTCGGTGCAGGAGAACCTGGAGTTCTACGCAACGGTATTCGGAACCACCATCCATGAAAATTATGATATGATCAAAGAGGTCTACCGGCATATCGAACCGTTCCGCGACCGGCTGGCCGGTCGTCTTTCGGGAGGTATGAAACAGAAACTGGCCCTCTCCTGCGCATTGATTCACAGGCCTTCCATACTTATTCTGGATGAGCCGACAACCGGGGTAGACGCGGTCTCCAGAAAAGAGTTCTGGGAAATGCTCAAACACATTCAAAAGGAGGGTATAACCATTCTGGTATCGACCCCCTATATGGATGAGGCAGCCCGGTGCGACCGCATTGCCCTGATGCAAAAAGGTTCAATCCTGGGTATCGATCGACCCGACAAAATGCCGCATTCCGGCCGGCATCCCATGTACTGCCTGAAAAGTGAAAATGATCTCTATAACCTCTTGCTTAAGGTCAGAAAACAGGTTCCGTGCAAAACAGCGTATCTTTTTGGTAATGAAATTCATGTAACACTGGAAAAGGAGGGTGACAGAAAGAATGCCGGATCCATTATACAGTCCTGGAACGATCCGACCCTCTCCTGGGAACCCATGCACCCGGGAATTGAAGACTATTTCATGGAATTAATGGTGGAAAGTGACGATGGATAAAGGCGATTCGATCATAACGGTAAAAGAGTTGGTGAAAAGGTTCGGGTCCTTTACTGCCAATGATCATCTTACCTTTGATGTGAAAAAGGGAGAGATATTTGGATTCCTGGGAGCAAACGGGGCGGGTAAGACTACCGCAATGCGAATTCTGTGCGGTCTGTCATATCCCTCATCGGGTCAGATCCGGGTTGCGGGTTATGATGTCTATACCCAACGTGAACAGATCAAACGAAGCATAGGGTATATGTCACAGAAATTCTCTCTTTACGAGGATCTGACGGTATCGGAGAACATCCGTCTCTATGCGGGTATTTATGGAATGAAGCGCAAGGAGATCAGGGAACGGGAGCAACAGTTGCTTGAGCGGTTGGGTATGCAGCGCATAAAGGACAGGTTGATCAGTACCATTCCCCTGGGCTGGAAGCAGAAACTTGCTTTTTCTGTAGCTATATTTCACCAGCCCCGCATTGTGTTCCTCGATGAGCCTACCGGCGGGGTGGATCCCGTTACACGGCGTAAGTTCTGGGAACTGATTCACGATGCAACGCGCGAGGACATAACCGTATTTGTGACAACACACTATATGGATGAAGCGGAGTACTGTGACAGGGTTTCTATCATGGTCGATGGTCGGATCGAGGCACTGGATTCTCCGCTGAAACTGAGGAAAAAATATGGGGTGGAAACTATGAACGATGTCTTTTTGCGTCTTGCAAGAATCTCTAAAAACAACCATTATGAATAAGGACAAAGCTGTAATTTTTGACATGGATGGAGTGATCGTAGATAATTCGGAATACCATTACAGGGCCTGGGAAATATTTTGTGAAAAAGAGGGGTATACCTACAGTCGTGAAGGGGCCAGGTATTGGTTCGGGGGCACGAATCAGGATATCCTTGAGAAAGTATACAAAAGGAAAGTGGATCGCGAAGAGGCCAGGGAGAAGGGAGCCATCAAGGAGAAGTTATACAGGGATCTCATTGCTCCCGAACTGCGGCCGGTTCCGGGAATCCGTAACCTTTTAAACAACCTGAGGGAAGCCGGGGTGTCACTTGCTGTCGCAACCTCTGCTCCCGGTGAGAATGTGGATTTTATACTCGACCGCCTGGATTTGCGCTCCTTTTTCGACCACATCGTTGATGCCGATGGGGTAAAAAGGGGTAAGCCGGATCCGGAGATCTACCTGAAAGCAGCTGATATACTCAAGGTTCATCCACAGAATTGCCTGGTCTTTGAAGACGCAGTGCATGGAATTCAGGCAGCCAGGGAAGCTGGTATGCAGGTGGTCGGACTCATTACCACACTGGAAGATCAAGAGCTGCAGGGTACCTTGTTCAATATCCGGGATTTTACAAAGATAAAAGCAGAAAAGCTCATTGAAATAATCAACAAACAGGCAACCTCGCTTTAATCGTAGCATCACAAAATGAATGTGATGAGGAATAGCGCAAAGCAGGATGATTCTCTTTCATGCTGTTTTCACCGTAGCACAGACAGAAATTAAAAGAATGAAACGCTTTTTCGGATTTGTATTAAAAGAGTTCCGCCATATCTTCAGGGATCCCCGGACCCTTGCCATTCTTTTCGGTCTTCCCATGGTGATGATCATTCTGTTCGGGTATGTGGTTTCAAATGACATCAAGGATATAAGACTTGCCGTAGTGGATCCTTCACGGGATGCGGTGACCCGTCAGATCACCGATAAGATCTTATCCTCGGGATATTTTATTTCAGCCGGTTACCTGGAGCAGGAGAAAGATATTGAACAAGCATTTCAGGGTGACCGGGCCCGCCTGGTGTTGCTGTTTGGTTCCGACTTTGAAGAGAAGTTAATGCGGGAGAAAAAAGCAGATGTCAGACTCGTAGTGGATGCTGCAGACGCCAATTCAGCCCAGCTGGCGGTGAATTATGCGGAAGGTATTATCCGCTCGTGGCTGAGGGAGCAGGCCGGAGAGGTTAAACTTCCGGTGCAGATAGAGGCCATTCCCCGCATGATGTACAACCAGGAGTTGCGTGGTGTTTATATGTTTGTGCCCGGATTGATGGCATTGATCCTGATGCTTATATCGGCCCTTATGACCTCTGTAACGATCACCCGCGAAAAGGAGTTCGGTACCATGGAACCTCTGCTGGCCTCTCCGTTGAAGCCCCGCGAGATCATCATGGGAAAGGTCACTCCCTATGTGTTTCTATCATTCATCAATGCCATAACGATCATCACCCTGGGAATCCTGGTTTTCGGGGTGCCATTGAGGGGGAGCGTGATATTGCTACTGGCTGAGAGTATGCTCTACATTACCCTGGCACTCTCCCTGGGAGTCTTTATCTCATCCCTGGCCAGGTCGCAACAAATTGCTATGGTCATCTCAATGGTCGGATTGATGTTGCCTACCATCCTGCTTTCAGGATTTATCTTTCCAATCGATAATATGCCGGAGATTCTGCAGGCTTTTTCGACCATTATGCCTGCACGCTGGTTTATCGTGATCGTCAAGAATATTATGCTTAAAGGAACCGGCCTGGCATTTGTATGGAAGGAAACACTGATATTGCTTGCCATGACACTGTTTTTCATCATCGCTGCAGTCAGGAAATTTAAAACCCGTCTTGAATAGCCATTATCATGAGGATACTTCTGACACTGCTTAAAAAAGAGTTTAAACAGATTTTCCGGAACCGGATGATGTTACCGGTGATTTTCGTAATTCCGGTGGTGCAGATGATTCTGCTGGTCTATGCTGCCAGCCTGGAGATGAAGAACATCGATTTGGTAGTGGTGGACCATGATCTTTCCCAGACTTCCCGCCGACTCACGGCAAGTTTCGAAGGATCGGATTTTTATACGCTGAAGGGGAATACGCAGCATGACGAGGCAGCTGAAAACCTGATGATCAGGGATCGCGCTGATATCATTATTCGCTTTAAGCATGGGTTTGAAGAGGATTTGGTCAATGAAGGAAATGCGGATATTCAATTAATAATCAATGCAATAAATGCCACCGAGGCAGGACTGATTCAGGGGAATACGCAACAGATTATCCGGAAATTTAACCAGGATATCAGAACCGAGTGGTCGGGGATACAGCATGCAGGACAGGCACAGTGGCGGATGATACCCTCTTTTTGGTTTAACCCCCTTCTTGACTATAAAATTTATATGTTCTCCGGTATCCTTGTAATCCTGGTAACGCTTATAGGAATGTTCCTGACGGCATTGAATCTTGTTCGGGAAAAGGAACTGGGAACCGCAGAACAAATCAATGTGACCCCGGTAAGGAAATATCAATTTTTGGTGTCCAAATTGCTTCCGTTCTGGATCATTGCCCTGTTTGAACTGGCTTTTGGTTTGGTGCTGGGAAGAATACTTTTTGACCTGCCAATAAGGGGAAGCCTCCCGTTACTTTTTGGCTTCGCCTCCGTATACCTGCTTGCTGTTCTGGGGATCGGTCTCTTCTTTTCCACATTCTCACAAACGCAACAACAATTGATGTTTGTCGCATTTTTCTTTATGATCACATTCATTCTGATGAGCGGGGTGTTTACGCCGGCCGAAAGCATGCCGGAGTGGGCTCAGAAGATCAATATTATCAATCCCATGGCTTACTTCATGCGCGTGAACAGGATGATTCTATTGAAAGGGTCAGGTTTCCAGGATATCAGCCGGGAATTCTACAGCCTCTGCCTCTTTGCGGTTGTTATGCTTACCCTGGCGATCAATAACTATCGTAAAACATCCTGATCCAGCAGCTGGTCAAACATCGACCTGGAAGACCTGGAGTTCCAGTCGGCAGCCCCGGTAATTTTCCGTACAATTCTGCCATCCCTTGATATGATATAAGTGGTGGGAATAGAACGGGAACGAAATACTTCGGGAACTCCTCCCTGCGTGTATGATACCGGAAGGTCATATCCGTGCCGCTTCATGAATGGTTCGACCTCCGACGGGGATTGATTGGTAAGCAGCAGGAAGGTGACACGATCTCCGTATTGTTCATATATTTCCTGTATTTCAGGCATTTCTGCAATACACGGGGGACACCAGGTGGCCCAGAAATTCAGGAAAACAACCGAGCCCTGATGATCTGCAAAAGATTGTGTCAGGCCTTCTGAATCGCGGTATTTCCAGGAATAATCAGATCTGTCAAGTTCAACCTGGTTCTTTTCTCCCGCAACGGATGGTTGCCGGATATGCAGCATAACCTTGTTAACACCGGTTACAATTGCTTTTCTCGGACCCGGGATAATAAGCAGCAACAATAATACCCAGAAGATAATGTCAATTGCTTTTTGAAGAACCGGTCGCTTTTTCCAGCGTTCAAAACGTTCTTTTATCTTATTCATCAGTTTATATCTATTTTCTCAAGGAACAGAGGCTCTCTTTTTCCATGTGCCCTGAGAACAAATCTGAACCGGTTTAGGTTCAAACAAAGGTGGAAATCTGTTTCCGGGGCAAAGTCCTGTTTTTCGGCTATGAAGAAGCGCTGACCACTGGTAGCACGAATCTCGGTTACCATGGATTCAAAGTCGGGCTGCTTATCTTTCAACCGGTCCCGTATATAGTGGGCACAGAAGGTATCCTCTTCAGTGGGGTGCTTAGCGCCGTAACCCATACAGACCAGGGCGACATGTGAAGGGTTCTTTTCCCGGATATAGTGAACAATGGCTTCGGCATTGACAAAACTTCCTGTTAACACTTCGTCGGCATTAACTGCATTAACAAGCCCCTGTGTACCGGCACTGGTCGTATGAATAAGTGTTTTACCTTGAATCTTGGACTTAAGTACATGCGATGGTGAGTTTCCAATGTCAAAACCAGGAGGGAGCTTCTCTTCCCGCTCTCCCGCAAGGAGATATTCAGGATGCTCCTTTTTGAGTCTGTATGCTAGTTCCAGGTTTCCTACCGAATATACATTTGCTGCTCCGCCGTCAAAGGCATAACAGGTAACTGAGAAAGCTCTGAATACGTCAATCACGACTGTTAGTCCTTTTGCCTGCCGTGCACCTTCCACCATGTTTAGTATCTCAATATTCATTGTTCCAGGCTAATATTTGATGATTATTACAACGTATTTTGTTCCCTGTAGCAATCCGTTCCTCCGTATACAGGCATCAAACATGAAAAACATGCCTTTGGCCAGATACAAAAAGTCCCGGGGGCAGCCCTCTTTTTCTTGAGTCTATTCCTCTGCGAATAGAGGGTAAAAATAATTATTGACCCCGTCATCGTAATCAGGGTCGAACTGACCGGGTATGATGTGATTCCCGTAGAAATACGATCCTCGGAAAGGGGCACAGTAGCTGTGGTTTTGGGGAGAATCTGCATAAGACGGAAATCTTTCGTTCGTCCCTTTGCATGAAGGGTCATCATTGCGATAATAGCACCTGCCGGAAAGAGACCGGGACAACATTTCATGGTGTTGTTTTTTGCAAAAAGGTACGCGTCAGTTGCATACATCGGGAATTATTTAATGCAAACATAGAAAAAACGCCTGCTTTTTTTGCAGGAATTGTATCTTTGTTTATCAAATGATGACTATGATATCCAGAATCAGGAGATTTCTCAGGGAAGAGGTATGGTCGGCTGATTTAAAGACCAAGTCAGGAAGAAAGGGCTTTGTTATACGTCAGATTCGCATTTTGACTTATGCATTCAAGGGTTTCTTTGAAGATAGGGCAGCACTCAGGGCATCGTCACTCACCTATTTCACCATGCTTTCCATTGTTCCCATTTTTGCAATGGGGTTTGGAATTGCAAAAGGGTTTGGATTCGAAGACAGACTCCATGGATTCATTAGCAATAATTTCCAGGGGCAGGATCAGATCATTGCCTGGATTACACAAATGGTAGATGATCTGTTGCAAAAAACAAGGGGTGGTCTCGTGGCCGGGATCGGGTTTATCATCCTTTTCTGGTCTGTGATCCAGGTCTTAAATAATATTGAGCTCTCTTTTAACGACATCTGGCAGGTAAAGAAACCCAGGAGTCCGGTTCGTAAATTTTCAGATTACCTGGCCATCATGATTGTCAGTCCGTTTGCCATTGCCATATCGGGAAGCTTCATGGTAAAAATTCAATCGGCCGCAAGCGATTTTGAATTGTTACAACCCGTCCTGGTATTATTGATCAAAGCAGTCCCCTATGTTGCTATCTGGCTCTTGTTTACGGTGGTTTATATGGTTATGCCTAATACAAAAGTAAAATTCAAATATGCGATCATCGCCGGGATATTTGCCGGAACGCTTTCACTGATCGTACAGTGGGGATATTTTGAATTCCAGATTGGTGTGACTCGCTTTAATACACTGTACGGTAGTTTTGCTGCCATACCACTTTTCCTGGTGTGGTTGCAGATCACCTGGCTGATTGTGCTTATGGGAGCGGAGGTCTCATTTGCCTATCAGAATATTGAAAACTATGAATATGAGGATGAGGCATTGAAATTAAGCCATAACAACAAACGTATTTTAACCCTGCTGATCACTCACTATGTGGTTAGAAATTTCGAGGAGGGAGGAGAAGCAAAAAGCGCTGCTATGCTGAGCCATGAATTGGGAATACCCATGCGCCTGCTGAGCGAGCTTGTCTTTGACCTGATGGAATGCGGTGTAATTGCAGAGCTGGCTTCCGATAATCCCAAGGAACGCTATTATCAGCCAGCCATGGATATTAATAAACTCTCGGTAGATGAGCTTTATACGCGTCTTGAACAGATGGGAGGGGATCATATGATCGTTACGGAATCGGAAAAACTTGATAAAATTACACGTATTCACGAACACCTTCTTCACGCCATGAGGGAATCACCATCCAATATTCTGATAAAAGATATCTGAGAGGGTGATATTTCTGTTGAATTATCGGATTATTGAAATCATTAATGATTATTTAATAGTGCTGTATATTTGATTATTCAGAATTATTACTTATAATTGCACTGCTAAAATTTGAAAATGAACAGGCTTTTCACACATAACGGTCATCATCTCCTGCACCATCACGGTGTTGTCAGGTAATCGTGTGGAAAGTTGTAAACGCTTATAATTCTTGAAAGGTTTGCAGTTTCTGCAGACCTTTTTTTGTTAAAACACGGAAGTATGGAAAAACTTAGAATCGCTCTCCAGAAGTCGGGTCGTTTAAGCGAAAAATCTATTAACCTGCTTAAAGAATCTGGTATCGCCATGACCAATGGTACAAGGAAGCTCATTGCACCATCCGGTTCATACCCGTTGGAAGCCTTATACCTCAGGGATGATGATATACCTGAATATGTGCAAGATGGGGTTGCCGATATCGGTATTGTGGGAGAAAATATTGTAGCTGAAAAAGGAGCGGATGTAAAAATTGAGGAACGGCTGGGCTTTTCAAAGTGTCGTTTATCTCTGGCCATTCCAAGGCAGGTCTCGTATGATGGTCCCGAGTATTTCATGGGCAGGAAGATAGCCACATCGTATCCGGGAATTCTGGCAAAATACCTGGAGCAGCAGGGTATCCGTGCTGAGATTCATGAAATCAGTGGTTCAGTTGAGATCGCTCCGGGGATCGGATTGGCTGATTCTATTTTCGACATTGTCAGCTCCGGGAGCACCCTGATTAGTAACGGGCTGAAGGAGGTGGAAACCGTAATGCACTCCGAAGCGGTATTGATAGCCGGGCATCAACTGGATGAAACCAGGCAGGAATTGCTCAATGATCTACGGTTCAGAATAAAAAGTGTTCTTGCTGCATCCAATAACAAATATATCCTGTTAAACGCACCCAATGATAAATTGGATGAGATTATTGCTCAGATTCCCGGCATGAAGAGTCCAACGGTGATGCCTCTGGCGGAGACCGGCTGGAGCTCCGTGCATTCGGTACTCAGTGAAAAACAGTTCTGGGAAGTGATCGATCGCCTGCGGGAACTGGGTGCCCAGGGAATCCTGGTTATTCCTATTGAGAAAATGATTGTATGATGTAAAAAACAGATAATGAACGTAATAAAAAATCCCTCAGAAGATCAATGGCCCGATATTTTGAAACGTCCCACCAATGATGTCAGCGATCTTTTTGATTCGGTTCAAAAGATTCTGGATGAAGTAAAATCCGGGGGTGATCAGGCTGTGAAATACTATTCCGGGAAATTTGATAAAGTAGCACCCCAAGAGTTACAATGCAGTAAAGTAGAGCTTACTGCAGCAAAATACAATGTGGACGATTCTCTGAAGAAGGCCATTGATGAGGCCAGGGGCAATATTGAAAAATTTCACGCCCGCCAGTTATGCGAAACCGAGGTAATTGAAACCACTCCCGGTGTAAGGTGCTGGCAGAAAACGGTTCCCATCGAGAAAGTGGGACTCTATATTCCCGGGGGTACAGCCCCGCTTCTATCTACGGTTTTGATGCTCGGAATACCGGCTAAACTGGCAGGATGCAGTGAGGTTATTCTATGCACACCTCCGGATGAAAAGGGAAATATAGATCCATCCATTCTTTACCTGGCCGACCTGCTGGATATTGATAAGGTATTCAGGGTGGGTGGTGTGCAGGCAATTGCTGCCATGGCTTATGGCACGGAAAGCATTCCCGGTGTCAATAAAATATTCGGACCCGGAAATCAGTATGTAACGGCTGCCAAGCAGCTGGTAAGCCAGGATAGTGTAGCTATTGATATGCCGGCAGGCCCCTCTGAATTGGCCGTGATAGCTGATAAAACGGCAATTCCTGAATTTATAGCATCTGACTTGCTTTCCCAGGCTGAACATGGTATCGATAGCCAGGTCATCCTTATTACAGATTCCGAAGCAATCATCGAAAAGGTGCAGATAGCGATTGAACAGCAGCTTACTGCAATACCACGCAAAGACATTGCTGTCCAGGCGTTGTTGAACAGCAAAATTGTACTTATGGAAGATCCCGGTAAGATGATCAAGATGATGAATGCATATGCCCCGGAGCACCTGATAATAGCCTGTGAGAATTACCAGGAAATGGCAGAAAAGGTAGTGAATGCCGGATCTGTCTTCCTGGGAAATTATACCCCGGAAAGTGCCGGAGATTATGCCTCAGGAACCAACCACACTTTGCCTACGAACGGGTGGGCTCATGCTTACAGCGGCCTCAATATGGATAGTTTTGTGAAAAAGATTACCTTTCAGGAAATCAGTAAGTATGGTTTGTTTAATATAAGTCAGGCTGTTACCACGATGGCAGCCGCGGAAGCCCTGGATGCGCATAAAAATGCCGTAGAGATACGAATGAAAAACGGATCAGAAGAGTAATGATAGCTAAGATTGATCATCTTGTGAGAGAGAACATTCGTTCCCTTGTGCCTTACTCATCAGCCCGAAATGAGTACTCGGGAAGTGATGCGGTGTTGATGGATGCCAACGAAAATCCGTTTAACCATCCCTATAACCGCTATCCGGATCCTATGCAGATGGCTTTGAAAGAGCGGATATCTGAATTAAAGGAGATTCCTGGCGAGATGATATTCCTGGGAAACGGTTCCGATGAAGCAATAGACAACTTGTACCGAGTATTTTGCGAACCTGGGAAGGATCATGTGTTATCGATAGAACCCACTTACGGGATGTACCAGGTGTGTGCAGATATCAATAACATTGCAGTCAGGAAAATACCTCTTAATCCGGACTATAGTCTGGATATACGTTCAATACTGGAAGCCGTCAATGATCATACAAAATTGATCTTTATTTGTTCCCCCAACAATCCTACTTCAAATTCCTTTCCTGCGGAGGATATTTTGAAAGTTGTGAAGGAATCAGATGCCCTGGTAGTTCTGGATGAGGCCTATATTGATTTTTCTGCCTCGGAAAGCATGCTCAGAAAGGTGATGGAGTTCCCCAACCTGGTGATCTTACAGACCTTCTCAAAAGCATGGGGTATGGCAGGTATACGCCTGGGAATGGCCATAGCCCAACCCGAAGTGATGACCTATTTGAACCGGGTTAAATACCCTTATAATGTGAACCGGTTAACCCTGGAGCATGCATTGGAAGCACTTAACAAGCCGGAAAGGAAGGATCGCTGGGTGGAAATGATCCTGAATGAAAGGAACAAACTGGCTGAGCGCCTGGGATCCTATCCATATGTGGAAGAGGTCTATCCCTCCGATGCGAATTTTCTACTGGTGCGCGTGCAAAATCCAACGGCTTTATATAACTATTTGAAATCAAATGGAATGATTGTTAGAGATAGATCACGGGTTCCTCTCTGTGAGGGGGCTTTGCGAATTACAGTGGGGACTGAACAAGAGAATCAGCAATTAATAGGCCTGTTGGATCGTTTTCCACTGCAATCCCAATGAGAATCTATTTATAAACAGGAATATAACGATAGTTCAATACCCATGAAACGAGTGTTATTCATTGATAGGGACGGTACGCTGATTGTTGAGCCAGAGGGAGATTACCAGGTGGATTCCCTGGAGAAACTGGAGTTCATGCCCGGGGTTTTCAGGAATCTTTACAGGTTAACAAAGACAACTCCCTTTGAATTGGTAATGGTCTCTAACCAGGATGGCATGGGGACCGGGTCATATCCTGAAGATGCATTCCTTGCCCCGCACAATAAAGTCCTTAAGGCATTTGAGAACGAAGGAGTGATATTTGATGCAGTACATATTGATTCGTCACTTCCCGGGGATCATTCTCCCAATCGCAAACCAGGTACCGGTATGCTTACCGGGTATTTCGATGACATGTATGATTTGGAACGGTCCTATGTGATCGGTGACCGTCTTACCGATATAGAGCTTGCTAAAAATTTGGGTGCAAAAGGTATATGGCTGACTTCTCCCGGTCGAACGGATGAGTTAGTTAAGCACGGACTGAGTTCGTATTGTGAGTTGATCACCGAATCATGGGATGAGATATACCGTTTCCTTCGTGCCTCTATAAGGACAGGGAAGGTGGTTCGTAAGACCCGGGAAACCGACGTGGAGGTCACAGTTGCTTTGGATGGAAGCGGCAGGTCCGGGGTTGAAACCGGACTGGGATTCCTGGATCACATGCTGGAACAAATTGCACGACACGGACAGGTGGATCTTGTTGTACAAACCCGGGGAGATCTGCATGTGGATGAACATCATACGGTGGAAGATACGGCCCTTGCCCTGGGTGAAGCGTTCTATAAAGCGTTGGGTGATAAAAGGGGAATAAGCCGGTATGGATTCACACTGCCTATGGATGAAAGTCTGGCTCAGGTTGCGTTGGATTTTAGTGGCAGACCATGGTTGGTGTGGAATGCAACGTTTAACAGGGAACGCATAGGAGATGTGCCTACAGAATTATTTTTTCATTTTTTTAAGTCTTTTTCGGATGCTGCACGCTGTAATCTCAATATACAAGTAGAAGGGGAAAATGAGCATCATAAGATCGAAGCTATTTTCAAGGCATTTGCAAAGGCTATCCATCAGGCAGTGGCTGCCGGAGACGACAATGAACAGCTCCCTACCACCAAGGGAATGTTGTGAATGGACCGTTGTTGCCTGAAAGAGATGCCAAAAGATCTTTGTAAGGAAAAAAGCAAACTATGAAAGTTGCAATCATTAAATACAATGCAGGGAACATTCGTTCGGTGGATTTCGCACTTCAACGCCTTGGAATCCGCGCGGCAGTAACGGCAGATCCGGACTATATTAAAAATGCCGATAAGGTTATCTTTCCGGGTGTAGGGGAAGCCGGAACCACTATGAAATACCTGCGGGATCATAAATTGGATTCTCTTCTTCGTGAACTAACCCAGCCGGTACTCGGAATCTGCCTGGGGCAGCAGCTGATGTGCCGTGCATCGGAGGAAGGAAATACCGGGTGTATTGGGATTTACAATGAAACCGTTCGCCGGTTTCCGGAGGGAAAAAAAATACCTCATATGGGCTGGAACAGTCTGAAAGAAAGAAAAGGTGATCTTTTCAAAAATATGGAAGAAGAACCATATGTATATTTTGTGCACTCCTATTATGTGCCACTTTGTGAAGATACAGCTGCAGTGTGTGACTATGGAATATCCTTTAGTGCAGCGATGCAGCGCGAAAATTATTATGCTACCCAGTTCCATCCTGAAAAAAGCGGGGATATAGGACATTATATTCTGGAACGATTTTTAAAATTATGATAGAAATTATACCGGCTATTGACCTGATCAATGGTAAATGTGTCAGACTCAGCAGGGGTGATTATACGCAAAAGACCGAATACCGGGAAAATCCGGTGGAGATGGCTCAGCGGTTCGAAGATCATGGGATGAAGCGATTGCACCTGGTTGATTTGGATGGTGCGAAAGCGGGAAAAGTAATGAATTACAGAGTTCTTGAAAGAATCGCCGGTCATACGCGGCTTGTGATTGACGCAGGTGGTGGTTTATATTCGGATGAAGACTTGCGGATAGTTTTTGAGAACGGAGCCTCTATGGCTACAGGAGGAAGTCTGGCAGTAAAAAACCCCGATCTGTTTAAGAAATGGCTGGAAAAATACGGATCCCAACGGATAATCCTTGGGAGTGATTTTTTGGATGGTAACATTGTGATCTCCGGCTGGCAGGAGCAAACCGGGTACAGTCTCTATGAATTCCTGCAGGACTGGATAGCAGAGGGGATTAAACAGACCATCTGCACGGATGTCTCCAAAGATGGTCTTTTGCAGGGATCTGCTGTAACAATCTATCGTGCTATCCGAGAACGATTTCCTGATCTTTACATGGTAGCCAGCGGAGGGATTGCTTCCATGGAGGACATCCATGAACTTGAAAGGTGGGGAATCCCTGCTGTTATTATCGGGAAAGCCATTTATGAAGGAAAGATAAGGTTGAACGAATTGGCAAAATTTCTTTAAAGACAACCTATGCTGGCGAAAAGAATTATACCATGCCTCGATATCCGTGATGGTAAAACGGTTAAAGGAATCAATTTTGAAGATATCCGGGAAGTGGGTGACCCCGTAGAATTGGGTGCAAAGTATGCAAGAGAAGGTGCTGATGAACTGGTTTACCTGGATATTACTGCATCCCATGAAAAGAGAAAATTGTTTACTGACCTGGTCCGCCGGATAGCAGAAAATCTGAATATTCCATTCTCGGTAGGAGGCGGTATCAATGAGAGGAGGGATGCAGAGGTTTTATTGGAGGCCGGGGCCGATAAATTATCGGTTAACTCGTCTGCTGTAAGAACCCCGGAATTAGTGGATGAAATAGCGCAAAATTTCGGGAATCAATTTGTTATTGTTGCCATTGATGCCAGGTTGGAGCAGGGCCGGTGGTTGGTATACATAAACGGTGGGCGTATACCCACCGGAAAAGAACTATTCTCCTGGGCAAAAGAGGTGGAAAACAGGGGAGCCGGAGAGATTCTTTTCACCTCCATGAACCATGATGGAACCAGGAACGGATTTGCATGTGAAGCGCTCTCGGAATTGTCGCAGCATGTTTCGATCCCTGTTATTGCTTCGGGAGGAGCAGGGGAGAGTCGGCATTTTCACGAGGTTTTTACCAGGGGTAAAGCCGATGCAGCGCTGGCTGCAAGCATATTTCACTACAATGAGATCCCCATTCCTGCATTAAAAAAGTACCTAAAAGAAAACCAAATAATAGTACGATAGCTCATGATGGATTTTAATAAGATGAATGGATTATTACCGGCCATCATTCAGGATTTTTCAACAGGCAAAGTGCTTATGCTGGGTTTTATGAATGAAGAGGCATACCGGAAAACCCTTGAAGACCGGAGAGTTACTTTTTACAGCCGAACCAGGGAGAGACTATGGACCAAGGGTGAAGAGAGTGGTAACTATTTGGAAGTAAAAGAGATATTGGAGGATTGCGATCAGGATACACTCCTGGTAAAAGTCAATCCGGCAGGTCCGGTCTGCCATACAGGCAGTGATACCTGCTTTGATGAAGTGAACAGGGAATCTCTGAAATTTCTCGCTGATTTGCAACAGCTAATTAGCCGCCGGAGAGAGGAGATGCCTGAAGGGAGTTATACTACAAAACTTTTTGAAAAAGGGATTAATAAAATCGCCCAGAAATTGGGCGAAGAGGCTGTGGAATTGGTTATTGAATCCAAAGATGAAAATGATACGCTCTTCCTCAATGAGGCTGCTGACCTGGTATACCATTTTCTAGTATTGCTTTCGGCAAAAGGCTACGGAATTCATGATGTAGTAAAGGTCCTGGAAGAGAGGCACCGCAAATAGTTTTTTCCTGAACCTCAATTTTTACCAGATGCGGGCTCGCGCTGATTTTTCAATGTACATGGTTGACCTATCGGTTATGGAAAAAGCTTCATAAAACTCATCCACATTGGGAAGAATTCCATTAACCCGGTGTGCACCAAGGGAGTGCACATCTTCATAGGTAAGCCTGATTTTTTCTTTCTCTCGTATATTATTAGCCCATAAATGCGCATATGAGAGAAAAAACCGTTGCAGGGGAGTGAGTCCATCTGTTACATTATCAGGGATTTGTTGAGACCAGGCTTTTCGTAGTGCTGAAAGAGCGATATTTACCCCGCCCAAATCAGCAATATTCTCTCCAAGAGTCAATTCGCCATTTGCATACAAATCACCCTCTATCGGGATGTTATTAAATTGCCGGGTAAGTACCCGGGTACGCTCCTCGAATCGCTGCCTGTCCTCTTTGTTCCACCAATCGCGAAGGTTACCATGGTGATCATATTTACGCCCCTGGTCATCGAAGCCATGTGTCATCTCATGTCCGATCACGACCCCGATAGCCCCGTAATTCACAGCATCGTCTGCTTCCAGGTAGAAGAATGGGGGTTGTAAAATTCCCGCGGGAAAGACGATCTCATTTAGCATAGGATGATAATAGGCATTGACCGTTTGCGGGGTCATACCCCATTCATCAGGATCCACCGGTTTACCTATTTTCTTTAATTCATAAGCCTGGTTAAACCGGGATGCAGCAAGATAATCGTCGAAAAATGAACGGTTGCTGAGTGATAACTGCGAAAAGTCCCTCCACTTGTCGGGATACCCGATCTTCACCCGCATTTTTGAGAGCTTTTCAAGCGCCTCTTTTTTGGTGGATGAAGACATCCATTCAAGCGATTGAATACGATCATGAAGGGCTTCTCGAAGATTTTCTACCATCGCGAGCATGCGCTTTTTTCCCTCAGGGGGGAAATATTTGGCAACAAATAGTTCCCCCAGGGCTTCTCCCAGGGCTGTTTCGGTTGCGCTGGTAACTCTTTTCCAGCGGGATTGCATTACCTCTTTGCCTGAAAGATAGGTACCATAGAAACGGAACCGTTCTTGCTCGAATTCACTGGATAGAAGAGGTGCAGAGATGTTAAGGATCCGCCATTTGAAGAATGATTTCCACGATTCAAGGGGTATTTCTTCCAACATGGTGGATATTTCCTTAAAAAAGCCGGGCTGACTAACATTCACGGCATCTTCAACCGGCAATTTTAATTCTTGCAGGAAGAGGGTCCAGTCAAAGGAAGGAGCCAGCTTGCCAAGATCTCCGGGGTTCATTTTATGGAAGGTTGCATGCGGATCCCGGCGTTCCAGCAGGGTCATAGCGCTATAGGCTAAGCGGCGTTCCATGGCCAGGATCGAACTGGCTATAGCAGCAGAACGTTCAGGCTCCTCGCCGCTCAATTCAAATATCCGGCTGATATAACTATGGTATGTTGCACGTATGGCTTTTGAACGGTCATCATTTTTCCGGTAGTATTCGACTTCGGGTAATCCCATTCCACCCTGGTAAAAGTTGGCAACAACCATTTCAGCATTTTCCCTGTCAGGACTGGGAAACATGTGAAACAGGGTTGGTATCCCTTTCCTGAATAAATGGGTTAATGTGGCTTGCAATTCACTCCTGCTTGTAATCGAGTCGATGGTCTTAAAAATGGGGTTTATCGGTTCAATTCCCTGCCGGTCAATGGTCTCCTGGTCCATGCCCGTCCGGTAGAAACTTCCTATGAGCTGTGCAACAGGATCATCATCATCCGGTTTTGAAGAAACCTCCTCGATTAAATTACGTACCAGCTTTTTATTCTCCTCGCGAAGTATGTCAAATGTGCCATACCGGCTGAATTCATCCGGGATGGGGTGTTTTTTTAACCATCCACCATTGGCATAGTGATAGAAATCAGACGAAGGATTGGTGGTAGGATCCAGGTTCGAAGAATCAATTGGTTTTCTCATAATTACAAAACTAAAAGGCAATCATCCGGAAGATGATTGCCATGTTTTCTATAAAACAAAAAAAAATTGAAATGGTTCTCTAAAACCGACTGATGGTGTCCCTGATGATATCGATGCTTTCCCGGAGCTGCTTTTCAGTGATCACAAGTGGCGGAGCGAACCGGATAATATGCTGATGGGTAGGTTTGGCAAGCAGCCCGTTTTCCTTCAGTGCGACACATACATCCCAGGCAGTTTTTCCGTTTTTGGGTTCAATCACAATGGCGTTCAATAGCCCTTTTCCTCTCACAATACTAACCATGGGGTGATTCATCTTCTTGAGTTCATTACGGAAAATTTCTCCCAGTGCTGTGGCATTATCAGCCAGATTCTCTTCCCTGATCACTTCCAGGGCACTAATGGCTACTTTTGCTGCAACGGGATTGCCGCCATAGGTAGATCCGTGCTCCCCCGGTTGGATGGTAAGCATGATATCATCATCGGCCAGAACCGCAGATACAGGGTAGACACCGCCTGATAGCGCTTTTCCAAGGATCAGTATATCAGGTCGGACCTCTTCATGGTCGCAAGCAAGCAACTTGCCGGTCCTTGCAAGCCCGGTTTGCACTTCGTCTGCAATAAAAAGTACATTGTTGGCTTTACACAGATCATACGCTTTTTTAAGATATCCGTCATCCGGGACATACACTCCTGCTTCACCCTGGATTGGTTCAATCAGGAAACCTGCAACATGCGGATCCTGGAGCGCCTCTTCAAGTGCATCCACGTCGTTGTAAGGAACGGTAACAAACCCCGGGGTGTAGGGTCCATATCCCCGGTATGAATCAGGATCACTTGACATGGAAATGATCGTTATGGTCCTTCCGTGGAAATTACCCTCGCAGACTACGATTTTTGCTTCGTTTTCCGGTATCCCTTTTTTCTCATAGGCCCATTTGCGGCATAACTTCAGAGCGGTTTCATCCCCCTCTGCACCTGAGTTCATAGGCAAAACCTTGTCATAACCAAAATAGCTGGTTACATACTCTTCGAACTCTCCCAGAACACTGTTGTAGAATGCCCTGGATGTCAGTGTAAGTTTTTGAGCCTGGTTATTCAGCGCATTGACGATTTTGGGATGACAGTGTCCCTGGTTGACTGCTGAGTAGGCAGATAAAAAATCATAATATTTTTTCCCTTCCACATCCCAGACATGCACGCCCTCACCCCGGTCCAGCACTACCGGCAGGGGATGGTAGTTGTGCGCGCCGAATTTCTCTTCCCTTTTAATGTAGTCTTGCGTATTCATTGGCGAATGTTATTTTAATAGGTACCTGTAAGCGGCGGTAAAGTTATATAATACCTCGCTTTTAACCCTATTTCAGAAAATAAAAAAACCGTTCTCTTCCATACTCTAAAACATATACCATGCCTGCTTAAACAAATGTAGGGCTGATCTGTTAATGTGATAACAAGATTGGAACTATGAAAATACATCCTTTACTGGAAAAACGGTGGAGTCCTGTAGCCTTTTCCGACAAACCTGTTACGGAGCAGACCCTGGAAACCCTTTTTGAAGCTGCACGTTGGGCTCCTTCAAGCCGTAATGTGCAACCCTGGCGATTCATAGTTGCATTTAAAGAAGATCCCCATTATAATACTCTTTTTGAATTGCTTTATGAGGGAAACAAAGTCTGGGCAAAAACAGCACCGGTACTTGCACTCAGTGTTGCAGAACTGATTCCCGCAGGCAGGGATACGGAGAATTTATACGCTTTTCATGATACTGGAATGGCCATGGGAAACCTGTTAGTTCAGGCAACAGAGATGGATTTGTATGTGCATCAGATGGGCGGATACGACAGAGAAAGGGCAATCAAAGAACTTGAGATTGCTCAGCGATATGCACCGGTCGCTATGATGGCGATAGGATATAAGGGGGATGCGGGACAGCTCCCTCCCGATGTAGCAGAAAGGGAAACATCAGCGCGTACCCGAAAAGAGAAGCATGAATTTGTTTTTCGGGAAACCTTCCGGGATCTTTAAAACTTTGCACTAATCTTTATGTTGAATCTCCTGCCGGTAAGGTAATTGGGAACTCCGAACCGACCAGGTACGCCCTGCTGGTTGGAGATGGTTTTAATCCAGATATAAGAGGCTTCATTGTTGATCCCAAGCAAATTGAATACCTCTCCACTGATCCATACCGAGTTGAAAAAACGGAAAAGTCTACCGGTGGGTTTATCGCCACCTTCGCGGATGAGAGCCTTGGAAAATCCAATATCTACCCGCCTGTAGGGACGCATCCGCAGTTCCGTGTAGTAGCGTCCTTCGTCGGGATGACTGAGAGGAAGTCCGGTTCCGTAAAATGCACTTAGATGAACTTTGTAACCGGGGTTGCTGGGAAGATAGTCCTGGAAGAAGAGCCCCACAGTGAGCAGTTGTTCGGTCGGACGCGCATAATAGCCGGCCTCCTGCATTACCTGCTCACCCTCCTGGTTGTATACAAGGATAGAATCCCCCATAATATCCTCCCTGGTTTGCAAAAGTGATGCGGTTAACCATGACTGTACTCCCGGTACAAATTCGCCATTTATTTTCAGATCCAGGCCTGTGGCATATCCCCTGGCAAGGTTTTCTCCGGCATACCGTATGCGAACATTTTCAATCTTATAGGGGATCAGGTCATTAAGCCATTTATAATACACCTCTGCTGTGAGTTTAAATGGGCGGTTCCAGGCGTTGAAAATATAGTCACCACCGGCCAGTAAATGGATGGAGCGCTGTGGTTTTATTTCTGTATTAATCTGGTCATTGGGAAGTCGCATCTCTTTGTAAAAGGGGGGTTGAAAATAGTATCCCCATGATAGATGAAACATCATGTCCCGTTCCCAGGCCGGCTGCATACTTAACGTTAACCTCGGACTCACCATAAAGGTGCGGTTAAAATTCCACAATGAGCCACGTACACCGGATGTGAAGAAATAATCGGCACTTGGGGTGTTGACCTCCCAGGTATCCTGGATAAACGCATTGAAAAGATCATATTGTATCGTTGTCTCCGACCGGGAGGAGGTTTGAACAGATACATGCTTCCCGTCATATGGCAGCGAATAACCGGCTGAATCGATCAATTCCCATTCACTGATCCGGTCATAAAAGTCCTGGTACTGGTACTTCAATCCCCACTTGATATGATGTGACCCCGTATTCCAGTTTCCAATGTGCGAACCAGATAATACGTATGCATCCAGGTAATTCCGCGCATGATTGAGCAGTGTGCCAACACCGATGTTCAGTATACTGTCTCCGTATGTTTCAGAACCGGCTGTGTTATCCAATTCATTGATAAGGTACTGTCCTTGAATATCATACGTCTCCTGCTCATTGGTCTGAAAACCCGAAGCGATAAACTTCAGGTTGAGGTTTTGTGTCGGATTAATGTCCAGTGATAAGGCTCCCAGGTAGGTATTGAACTGATCGACCTCCTGTCCGTCATAGTAAATTTTGAGGTTGAAAGGAAGTTCATTGGTTCCGAATTCGGTATTCCGGGTTTCAGGAATAAACTGATATTTGTTAGATGAATAATTGCCCAGGAAAGAGAGCGCGACCCTCGAGGAGAACCGGTAGGTCATGAGCATCTGGTAATCGGCAAACTGCGGCTTGTAATCTCCGCTGGTCTGCAGTGTGTTCAACAAATAGGAGGTGGTTTTGTATCGATAACCGGAAAGAAACGTAAAGCGTTGATTCCGGCTTGCTCCTTCCAAATGGGCAGATGCTCCCAGCAAACTGATTGAAGCAGAACCGGCAAAACGGGTGGGATGCCGGTAGGTGATATCCAATGCAGACGACATTTTATCTCCGTACCGGGCGTTATATCCTCCGGCAGAAAAACGGATTGATGACACCAGGTCGGAGTTGATAAAACTTAACCCCTCCTGCTCCCCTGACCGTACAAGAAAAGGCCGATAGATTTCAATGTCATTTACATATACGAGGTTTTCATCAAAATTTCCGCCTCGAACCGAGTATTGAGAGGTAAGTTCATTGTTGGAACTCACTCCGGCTTGGGATTTTATTACCGCTTCCACCTTTCCAGTAGTAGTCGGTATATAGTTTAATTCTTCCAGGTTGATGCGCTGAAAAGTGCTGGCGCGTTCCTGGCGGGCACTGACTGATACTTCAGAGAGGGCTTCCACACTGGTAGCTAAAACCACATCAAGTTTTTTTCTCTCGCCGGGTTTAAGAGTAATCTGTTTTTCCTCGGGCAGGTAGCCGACACAGGAAAAGAGAAGCTCCAGCTCCAGTCCGGGGGATACGGTCAGCTCGTAATAGCCGTTTTCACCGGTCATAGTGCCAGCCTGGGAATCCCTGACCGACACATTAGCAAGATCAATGGGATTACCAGTCGAATCAGTGATGTGCCCGAAAAGTACAGAACCTGGCTGGGCCAATGATGGAATCCACAGTACGAAAAGCAACAGTTGTATGAGCAGCCTTTTTTTTCTCATCTCAGACCATAACACTTATCATAACTCACAAGGGATTAAAAAATTGTATACAGAAACGATTTTTGAAACACCATTATCTAATCCTCTCTGAATTCACCGTTTTTTAACGCATCAAAAAATTCGGCCCAGCGCATGGGATCAAAAATGGTATAGTAGGGATACTGACCTTCATAATAGAGCTGGTTGTATTGTTGTTTCATCACTTCCCGGAAATTGATGTTGGGACTGGCGCCCTGTTCATTGATCTTGATCTGGGTCTTGATAAGGGCAATGTTGCGATAAGCCCGCTGCTCATCGTCATCGGGTAACTCCATCTCAACGAATGCCTGCTTGAACTCTTCGTAAGTTTTCCATGGAAAAACCTTGACTTCTGCAAGCCTGAATGTATCACTAACCATGAAAATATCGGATGGATACTGATCAGATTCCAGGGTATCGGGAATAATATGCAGAGTAGGTTTAAATCCAACGTGGCTGAAAAGTATGGTGTCATTGGGTTCTACTACGAAAGAGAATAGCCCTCTCTGGTCGGCAGTGGTACCCCGGTCCTTATTCAGGATCACAATATTGACATGCGGAAGAGGCCTGTATTGCAAATCCCGGATCATGCCGGAAAACTGGACCAATTCCTCGTCTTGTTCATTTCCAAACCATTGCTGTCCACTGGCAGTGGATACACCGCACATGAATACCAATACAAGCAGCAATAAATACCCTATTTTATAACAACACCTCATATAAGCGACCTCAAAAATAGCCAAAAAAATGAGTAAGAAATGGGATGCTCATTATATAACTCATAATTTTGTAAAATGTTAACAATTATTAAGAGATCATATGATTTATCAAAAAGAAATAACCCTGCAAGCAGCCGGTCGTGGGTACCATCTTGTTACAAAAGAAATTGAAGAGGCGCTGGATGATTTACCGAAAGAGGGCTTGCTGCATGTTTTCATGAAACACACCTCGGCCGGACTTACCCTGAATGAAAATGCTGATCCTTCAGTTCGAACTGATTTTGAGGGATTTCTCAACCAACTGGTGCCGGAGAATGATCCGGTTTATTCTCATACCCTGGAGGGACCGGATGATATGCCGGCTCACTTAAAGTCATCATTGCTTGGATCATCTCTCACAATACCTGTTACCGGGGGAAAGCTCAACCTGGGAACCTGGCAGGGCATTTATCTGTGTGAATTCAGGAATCACCCGGGAGTAAGAAAGGTTGTACTGACGGTATACAGTTGATAGATGTTTTAGAATAGTTAGCTGCTCCCCCGTTTTTTAACTAATTTTAAAAGTTAATTAAGGAATATCTGCACATGGAAAAGATCGTATTACTCGGTGATGAAGCGATAGGCCGGGGAGCACTGGACGCAGGACTATCGGGTGTGTATGCTTACCCCGGCACCCCCTCCACAGAAATTACGGAATATATACAACAACAAAAAGATGCACAGCGTCGCGGAATTCATTCCGATTGGTCGGCTAATGAAAAAACAGCCATGGAGGCGGCGCTGGGAATGTCCTATGCAGGCAAACGTGCGATGGTATGCATGAAACATGTGGGACTTAACGTAGCCGCTGACGCATTTATCAACTCAGCCATAACCGGGGTGAAGGGTGGATTGGTTGTTGTAGTGGCGGATGATCCCTCCATGCATTCTTCACAAAATGAACAGGATTCAAGGTTTTATGCCCGTTTTTCAATGATCCCGGTCTTTGAACCGGCAAACCAGCAAGAGTGTTATGATTTTACATACCAGGCATTTAAAAGCTCTGAGGAGTTTGGCCTGCCTGTAATGATACGTATAACCACCAGGCTGGCCCATTCCCGCTCCGGTGTGACCCGAAATAAGATAATACCTCAAAATCAGTTGGAGTTACCGGATGACCCCACTCAGTTCATTCTGCTTCCTGCTTTTGCGCGAAAAAGGTATCGTGGGCTCCTGGATAAGCAACCTGATCTGGAAAAAGCATCAGAAGAATCAGGATTTAACCGGTATAAGGAAGGATCTGATCACTCCAGGGGAATCATCGCCTGTGGGATAGCCTATAACTATTACCAGGAGGTGGCCCGCAAAAATCAATTGGATTACCCGGTACTCAAGGTGGCTCAATACCCGGTCCCTGTGAATACAATCCAACAAATGGCTGACGAAAATGAAAGTTTGGTGATATTTGAGGAGGGATATCCCATTATTGAAGAGTTGTTGAAGGGTCAATTAAAAAGCCTTTATAGAATACATGGACGGCTGGACGGAACACTGCCACGCGATGGAGAGTTGCATCCGGCTCTGATAATGAAGGCAATGGGCATCGAGTACCAGGAGGGTGGAGAAGTGCCTTCTGTGGTTGTAAACCGACCCCCGGCTCTGTGCAAAGGATGTAGCCATATTGACATGTACAATGCCCTTAACGCTGCTCTGCAGCCTTTCAGTCCGGGAAGAGTCTTTTCCGATATCGGGTGTTATACCCTTGGAGCTTTACCCCCGTATAATGCGATCAATTCATGTGTTGATATGGGAGCCTCTGTAACCATGGCCAAAGGGGCAGCAGATGCAGGACTATTTCCCTCGGTAGCCGTCATTGGTGATTCCACATTCACCCATTCAGGAATGACGGGCCTGTTGGATGCCGTTATCGAAAATACTCCTGTAACCGTTATCATTTCAGATAATTCCACTACAGGAATGACAGGCGGACAGGATTCGCATGCGACAGACCGGTTGATTGAAATATGCCGGGGACTTGGCGTAGAGCCAGACCATATAATAACCATTAATCCACTAAAGAAATTTCATGAACAGAATACGGAACTAATAAGCAATGAACTAAACTATAGAGGAGTTTCCGTGATACTATCCAGAAGGGAGTGCATTCAAACCCTTGCAAGGAAGAAAAAAGCTGCAAAATCAACCTGAGATCATAACCTGATCTTTTATTTAATGCAGGATGAAATAGGAAATAATATGTAACAATTAGCTTATAGAACCTTGGAAAAGAAAATGATCTCATGTTCATACGAATTTCGTGAATACCAGTTGTAATCAACAATATGCGAATGAAAACAGATATAATCTTATCAGGTGTGGGTGGACAGGGTATCCTTTCTATCGCTGCCGTTATCGGCACTGCTGCAATTGATGCAAACCTGTTTATGAAACAATCTGAGGTTCATGGAATGAGTCAGCGTGGCGGAGCTGTACAATCCCACCTGAGAATTTCAGAGCAACCGGTGGAATCAGACCTGATTCCTCACGGTTCTTGTGACCTGATCCTCTCGGTTGAACCCATGGAATCTCTTCGTTATTTACCTTATCTATCGGTGAAAGGATGGGTGATTACCAATGTGAATCCTCTAAAGAATATCTACAACTACCCGGATGAAGAGGATCTTTTTAAAACTATTAAAGATTTGTCCAACCACAGGATGATCGATGCCGACAAGATTGCTCATGAAATAGGTACACGTAAAGTGTCCAATATGGTAATGCTCGGGGCAGCCTCTGATAAGATTGGACTCTCGCGGGAACAATTAAAAAAGAGCATCCAAAAAATATTTACACGAAAAGGACAGGATATTATTGATTTAAATCTCCGTGCTTTTGATCAGGGTAGGAATGCAGTGGCAAAATAAAAAAATAGTTTGTAAATTTAGATGAATCATCTCAATGCCTATGTTTAGTGAATCTGATCTTCAGCATTTTGCAGAGAAAAATATCTCCAGGGAAGAGATAGAATACCAGCTCATGAAGTTTCGTAACGGGTTTCTGCCGGCAGATATTGTAAAACCCGCAACCATAGGTAACGGGATAAGGGTCTTTTCCAAAGAGGATAAAGATATGTTGAAGGAGCGTTTCGATAAAGGGACAGAATCAATAGAGCTTAAACGGTTTATTCCCGCTTCGGGAGCAGCATCCCGAATGTTTAAAGATCTTTTTAATTCCTATGAAGAGCTGAGGTTGATGAATTACCCGGATCAGACACAATGGGTAAAGGAACACCCGGAATTACAGCAGTTCTTTGATCAGCTCGAATCCTATCCTTTTAAGGATGAACTGGAATTGACCGGAAGTGAATCTCATGCGGAGCTCCTTGAATTGCTGTTGACCCCCGGAAAACTGAATTATGGAAATTTGCCCAAGGGATTGCTAACTTTTCACTCCTATGCAGATCGAAGCAGAACAGCAATGGAGGAGCATTTGAGGGAGGCAGCATCCTATTGCAGGAATGGAGATGTCGTGCCATTGCACTTAACGATATCGCCCGAACATCAGGCTATGTTTCATGAAAAGTTGTTCGAGATTCAAGCTGACCTTGAAGTAGAATTAGGAGTAAGTTTTGATGTCTCTTTCTCATTTCAACGATCTTCTACCGATACCCTGGCAGTTGATCTGAATAATGAACCTTTCAGGGATTCTCAGGGCAGGCTGGTATTCAGACCTGGAGGCCATGGAGCCCTGCTCGAAAACCTTAATGGAATGACTGCTGATCAGGTTTTTATCAGCAACATTGATAATGTGGCAATTGATCAGAAAAAACCGGTAAGGGTCAATTACAAAAAAATATTGTCAGGACTCTTAACCAAATTGCGCAGTGAATCCTTTGCTTACCTGGAGGCCTTAAAAAAGCCAGAAGGTTCGAATGACACCTTTTTTAAAGAACTCTTTCATTGGATGCAGGAGCAACTTATGCAACCGGTTCCAAACCTAGTTCAGGAGGGCTCGCCTGAATATAAACGCAACTGGTGCATGGATCTTCTCGACAGACCCATACGAGTTTGCGGAATGGTGCGAAATGAAGGACAACCGGGAGGAGGTCCATTCTACGTCAGGAATAGTCAGGGAGAGGTTAGTCTTCAAATAGTGGAAGCATCACAGATCGATACGAGCAACCCTGAAAAAAAGCATATTATGGAACAATCAACCCATTTCAATCCGGTTGATATGGTATGCAGTTTTCGAAAAGCCGATGGGAGTAATTATAACCTAATGGAATTCAGGGATCCGGAAACAGGATTCATTTCAAAAAAATCCATGCAGGGAAAAGCTCTGAAAGCTTTGGAACTGCCCGGACTCTGGAATGGGGCCATGGCCGGGTGGATTACGGTATTTGTGGAAGTGCCTATCTCTACTTTCTCACCTGTAAAGACGGTTTTTGACTTGTTAAACCCGGAGCATCAACCGGTGAGCAAGGGTTAATCCCGTGAGCCCGTATTCAAAGAGGGAAGAGAAATGATTGGGAAATAAAATGGTTTACGGTTTTTTTTTACCTTTATTGACCAAATAAATAACCTATGAATTGGAGTGATTATAAACTTCTTCTTGTAGATGATGAGAAGGATATATTGGAGTTTTTAAGTTACAACCTTCATAATGAGGGTTTTGTGATATATAAAGCTACCAATGGCAAGGAGGCATTGAAGATTGCACGTCAGGTGAAACCTCATTTGGTATTGTTGGACGTAATGATGCCAGAAATGGATGGGATAGAGACCTGTGAAGAGATTAGAAAAATCCCTGAAATGGAATCCACCCTTGTAGCTTTTCTTACTGCACGGGGAGAAGATTATTCGCAAATAGCAGGTTTTGAAGCGGGGGGTGATGACTACATCACGAAGCCTGTTAAACCCAAAGTATTGGTTAGCAAAATAAAAGCCCTGCTGAAACGCACGAAAACCGACCCTGAATCGCAAGGCAAAAGTCTTTCTGATCATCAAATAGTTTCAGGGGATTTGATAATCGATAAAGAAAGATACCTGATCATTCTAAAGGGCGAGGAGGTTTTTTTTCCCCGTAAAGAATTTGAGTTGCTTTCCCTTCTGATTTCAAAACCTGAGAAGGTATTCTCCCGTGAAGAGATCTTTGACCGGATCTGGGGAGAAAACATTGTAGTTGGCGATCGTACCATTGATGTCCATATACGAAAGCTGCGGGAAAAATTAGGTGATAAATATATAAAAACAGTTAAAGGGATTGGATACAAATACGTGAGATAGAGAGTATCCGGACTGATTTGATTTCCTCTATTTCTCCTAATTATTTTAAGTCGCCCACCGCTTTCCGTTGAATTGATGCGTTGAGTTCCTTGCTCGATCTTAACAATTCCACTATCTGAAGAAGTAAAGTCTTGGTCTCTGTAAGCATCTCAATATAGGTCATGCTGACCTTGGTTCCTTTCTGCTTCTTCTTAAGGATTTTTATCCTGTTTCGAATGATAGTGTTAATCAGACTGATCATATCATCCCGTTTTCCAACAAGTTCATCAAGTTTTTCATAATCTTGCTTCTGGAGCAGGGTCAGGGTAAAATTGAAGAATTCACTAACCTGCTCATTGAAACGCAGTAATTCTTTGCTCTGCTCCTTATCCAGGGGATGATTATTATTGATGTGATTATATGCCGTTCGTATAATGTGATAAAGGGAATTTGAAGACTCTTTGAGATGATCAACCAAAAGGACATAGTGGTGGCCTGTTTCGATCTCATTCTCTTTAAAGGTTTTTAATGTACCAGGCAACCCCTCCTTTATCTCGTCAATGGATTTATTCAGCTTTTTGGACTGCTTTCTGATTGATTTCAGCTCATTTCTATGCTCCTGAGAAAAACTGTGATAGGCAAGAAAGAGAAGTTTTGATATTTGAATGACGGAACTCTTTACCTCCTGTTCGCAATTATTTAAAACCTGCACGCTTTCAGTAACACTGCTCGCCTCTTTCTTCTTATCTGCCAGGGCTACCCGCTTTCTGTGAAGTGCGTGCGTTCGGAAAACAACGAAAATGGCCAGCGCGATCATCACCAGTATGACCGGCAGTTTCCCGAAGTAGATGATCGTTGCAATTATGAAAGAGGCTGAAAATGCACTAAAAGCTGTGAAAAACCATCCTCCGACTACTGTGAGTACTCCGGTGATCCTGTAAACGGCACTTTCTCGTCCCCATGCACCGTCTGATAACGACGTTCCCATTGCCACCATAAAGGTGACATAGGTAGTGGATAGGGGTAATTTCAGTGATGTACCGAATGCTATTAAAATACTGGCAACAACCAGGTTGACAGAAGCTCTTACAAGATCAAAAGCCAGGCTTTCTTCATTGGCTTTTCCCTGTTCCTCCTCCTGTGCAAAACGCGATTTCAAAATACGTTTTATCCGCCCGGGAATGATGCGATCAAAAAACGTACTGATCTCCACCGAACGCCGAACCAGGAATCTCGCCAGGAGCGTGGACTGAAACCTCTCGGAGCCTTCTCCCTGCCGACTCAGGTCTATGGTAGTGGCGGTTACTGACTTGGCTTTTCTGGATAGTCGCAGCGTGATAACCATTATTAATCCGGCAGCAATCAGGAAATAGATGGGCGTATTTACCGGTTTGGCAAGGGCGGACATAAAGAATCCGGAAGGATCTGACATGCCCGATGCAGCAAACGCTTTAAAGGATTCGTAACCGGCCAGAGGTACTCCGATAAAATTTACAAGATCGTTTCCGGCAAATGCCATGGCCAGGGCAAAAGTGCCTATTAAAACGGTGATTTTGAGTACACTGAAACGGGAGAAGAGCAATAATAGCTGAAAAATAATGGTAAATGCAATCAGGCTCACCAGTAAAATGGAACCGGTATTGGTTACAATAAATGCATGTGCCTCATCGGTAACAAGGGTAGATCCTTTGGCTCCTTTTATCAAAAGGAAATAGAAAATGGCCGTTATGGAGATACCACCCCATAATCCACCCCAGTATTTCAGGGTTTTACCAACCCGGAATGTGAATGCAAGTCTTACCAGCCATTGAACGATCATTCCCACCGTAAAAGCAATTATGACAGATAAAAATATCCCGGCAATAATACCCAGGGCCCGATCGGTATTAATGTAATTCACCATGCTTTCTGCACCCTCTCCGGCAGCCCTGATCTTGTATAAAGCTACAGCCACAGAAGCCCCAAGAAGTTCAAAAACAATGGATACTGTTGTGGATGTGGGAAGCCCCATTGTGTTAAAGAAATCAAGTAGCAGAATGTCTGTCATCATTACAGCCAAAAAAAGCACCATGATCTCATCAAAACTGAATTGTGATGGATGAAAAACTCCTTTTCGGGCCACTTCCATCATTCCGTTGGAGAAAGATGCACCTATAATCACCCCTATTGCGGCAATGAGAATGATAACCCTGAAAGATGCTGCCCTGGAACCAATCGCTGAGTTTAGAAAGTTAACTGCATCATTACTAACGCCTACAATCAGATCGGAAATGGCAAGAAAAAACAGTACTGCAACGATCAATATGTAATATGACTCCATCTATTGCTTTTCTAAATTTTATACCTCAAAAATAGATTTATTCAGCAAGCTTAATATTAATCTTATGTTAAGTTAAAGTAAACCCAACCTTATGTACTTATTCTGATCCATACTAAGATTCTTCCAAAGATAACAGTCAGTTAACGATTAGTTAAATGCATCAAATTAGTTTAGCATTGAGATTAATTCCAATGGGATAATGGACGAAACAAAACAAAAGATACTGGTTGTTGACGATGAGGAGGACATTCTGGAGTTTATTTCCTATAACCTAAAGAAAGAAGGTTACCAGGTGGTTACGGCAAAAGACGGGAGGCTGGCCATTGAACAGGTGAAAAAACACAAGCCACGCCTGATCCTGCTTGATGTGATGATGCCCGAGATAGATGGAATTGAAGTATGCGAAGAAATACGGCAGACTCCGGAGATCAGCAATACAGTGATAGCCCTGATTACAGCGCGATCAGAAAGCTATAGCCAGATAGCGGGTTTTGAAGCGGGTGCCGATGACTATATTACCAAACCCATCAGACCCAGGGTGCTGATGAGCAGAATCAGGGCGCTTCTTAAACGATATTCATACACCCTTCAGGACCGGGAAACGTTAAGCCCAGTCCCCAGGGAACTGGGAAATCTGGTGATAGATATTGAAAAACACCTGGTTAAAGTAAATGGAAATGTTTTAGAGCTTCCCAAAAAAGAGTTTAGCCTGCTTTCCCTCCTTACCTCCCGGCCATCCCGGGTTTTTACCCGCCAGGAAATATATAATTCTGTCTGGGGTTCAGATGTATACGTATGTGACAGAACCATAGATGTATACATACGAAAACTTCGTGAAAAGATAGGTAAGGATCGGATTCGCACCATAAAAGGGGTCGGATACCGATTCGAGGCAAGGGGCTGAACGTTTTCTCTTCCTTTGCGCATAGCTGTTTTTTTGTTTACTTGTGTTAAAATATTTCTTACTTTTATTCGTAAAAGGGAGTTTTAAATGCTCTGTTTTTACGATCTCCTAATGTATTTGTAAAAAAACAGGAAAATGAAAGCCTTCAAAACTGTTCTTATTATTGTCGCCGTGATTATTCTTCTGCCGTTCTTTGGGCTATTAGGGTGGTTTCTGAAAAAAGAGCAACCCATGGAAGTTGTGGTGATCAACAAATCGATGCTTGAATTTCAGGGTAGTGAGAACAAGGCCATTAATTGGGTGCTCAATGATCAGAAGGTTTTCACAAATGGGAACCGGAAATATAATATGAAGGTGGACTATTATGGATATCATAAGATGAAAGACGATTATCGGATCCGTTATCCGAGGCTAAAAGAGTTGGATCGTATGACCGAAAAATCAGATTTCGTCTATTTTGCGGATGTTGCCGGTATTTCAAAGCCACAACGAAATGCTAATCCAAAAAGCAGCAGTAAAAGCCTTGAATACGGTGGTTTGAATAATACCGATTACGTATTTTGCCGAAAATTGATCGAAAGCGGTAAACCTCTGGTGGTAGAATGCAATTTTTTCGGACCTCCAACAGAACCCCTGGTACGCTATAATATGGAGCAGCTCACAGATGTGTATTACGCAGGATGGATGGGAAAGTATGTAAAGGATCTCTCCAAACCACTGTCAGGAAAGGAAGAGACAGACTGGAAAAAAGTTTATGAGTCGTATGCCGGAAAACCATGGGATTTTACCGGGAAAGGATTGATCTTTATTAATTTGGAAAACACCCGGGTGGTTGTGCTTAGAGAAGGTGAAGACATTCGAACTAAAAAAGGATTTATTGTTACACTCGAAGAGGGATTGGAAGAGTTTGACCTTCCCGAAACAGCCAACTATACAGGATGGTTTACCCTGGTGCATCCCGGGAAGAATAAGGTAATCGCCAATTTTAGTCTGAATCCAACCGAAACAGGAGTTCAGAAATTACAACAGAATGGATTGCCCCATGATTTCCCGGCCATTATACAGCCCGGTGAACAATTCTATTTTCTGGCTGGAGATTTTGGAAAGTCTAAAGTAAACCTGGTTTTTTCCCGGACCCTGTTTTTTAATAACCTGGTTTCAATACTGAAGGGTGGGGGATCCAATGCCTCCAATTTCTTCTATAGCTATTATCAGCCATTTATGGATCATGTGCTTTCAGAGAGCCGGGGCCAGGTGGAAGATACAGAGTAGGTCCGCTACCCGACCAGAAAATATCCATTGCGTCTTATTATATCATCTGTTTTATGCCTTCACAATCCATTGAAATCGCACTGATTCAGCCCGATACGCTGTGGGAAGACATTCCTGGTAACCTTGATAACCTGGACAACCTCTTCGGCTCTGTAAAGTCAGGTACCAATCTTGTCATACTTCCTGAAACATTTTCAACAGGTTTTTCCATGAATGTGCATGCTTGTGCCGATGACGGAAAAGTCAGGGAATGGATGCAGAACAGATCTTCTGAATATGGCTGGAATATTACCGGGAGTGCAATCACGCGGGAAGAACAGGGATTCTATAACAGGATGCAGTGGATCACACCCTATCCGGATTATTTCCTGTGGTACGATAAAAAACACCTTTTTCGCATGGGTAGCGAAGAGAAGAATTTCTTGCCGGGAAACAGGCGCGTCATTGCACAGACAGGGGGAGTCAGGGTTTTATTGCAAATATGTTATGACATCCGATTTCCTGTGTTTAGCCGGAACAGGAATGACTACGATCTGATTATCTATATTGCTAACTGGCCGGAAGCCAGGCAACACGTCTGGGATACGTTACTTGCAGCCCGGGCGTTGGAAAACCAGGCTTATGTAATTGGCGTCAATCGCGTTGGGACCGATGGAGAGGGTGTATCCTACGTGGGAGGGTCATGCGCTATTGATCCGAAAGGACAACGTCTGGCCTCCCTGGATGAACCAAAAGAGGGTATATTGCATGTGAGTCTCGATATCAATGAGCTACGGCGATTCAGGAGCTCATTTCCCGTATGGAAAGATGCAGATTCCTTTACAATGCCCGGGGTCGATTGATAGTGAGAAGAGAGAAGCGGTTGCCCTGTCAAAGACAACCGCATGATGCTGAATTAACAGTTACAATCTTTTTCGTCCTCCCCGCAATCTTCGCAGTTCTTGTCATTGTGGGCATGACCATGTGATAACTCCTCTTCGGTGGCTTCTCTTATTTCAGTTACCTCACCGGTGAAGTGCAGATCAGATCCGGCCATGGGATGATTGAAATCCATTTTTACAACTTCATCTTCGATTTCTAAAATCTTCCCGTTCAGCCTTCGCCCGTCCTTATCCATCATGGGAACCATATTGCCTGTTTGCAATATGTTTTCATCAATTTTACCGTCAATTTCAAAAATATTTTTGGGAACATGCACGATGGCATTTTCAAGAACGGGTCCATACGCATCATCGGATGGGAGCAAGAATGAGAAAGAATCCCCTATTTTTAACCCCGATAAATTCTCCTCGAATTTAGGCAATAAATTTCCATTCCCGTATAGGAAGGTAAGGGGTTGTTCCTGGTTTACCTTCTCAACCACATTGCCTTGTTCTGAATCTTTTCTCAATTCGTATGCAACCGATACAACTTTGTCTTTTGTAATTTCCATATCCATCAAATATTATTTAACACAAAGAAAACAAATATATTGTGATAATGAAACGGGCATGTTAAAGATTATCGCTATGGAGAATGAATCTTTTCATTTTTCCCATGCAAATATTTTCCAATGGATTAGATGCATGGATAACCCTGTATTATCCGGCGAGTGCAAAATGCTGATGCCCTTATACCTGGATTTACAACGAAAATTACTTTTACAGATAAAGATTGATCCCAACACGAATCAGGGGATTGTTATATGGTGAAGCAATACCTTCATTAAGGTTCCATAAAGCCATAATAGTTAATGAACTAAAGCTCCCCATGCGCTGGGTAATACCACCTCCCACAAAAAGGTGGTTCATCCAAAAACGACCTTCATCCTGGAAACCTGGAGCATCAAAATATCTCCTCTCTGCATTGATGGTCTCGTACTCTAAATGAGCAAACAGATCACTGAATAAGTTAACGGGCAGGTACTGCTCAGCATTTACTATAAGATAGAACCGGGTGAACGCCTTGATCCCGTACATGTGGGTGGAAAACGACTGCGGTGTCAGGGGAGTGGCATTCTGCTTAAAATAGGTGTATTGTACCCCTGATCCAATCACCAGCCTGTCTGTTATATGGTACCCGATCTGCGGCGCAACCTCAATATTGGTCAGTGTTCCAAATTGCAGGCCAAGCTCCGGAACCAGGAAAAACTTTCCTTTTCGGGAAGATTCGTCTTCTTGTCCCGACAAGGGTCCGCTTAACAGCAATCCGACCAGTACATACCAAACAATCTTTTTCATATTCGCCTTTGATTATCGGTTAGGTGAAAAATGCGTAATTTTAACTGCAAAGATATTATTCTCATGGTAATACTCATTACAGGCGCCAGCAAAGGCATAGGGGCAGAACTTGCAAAAGCCATGGCAGCAGAGGAATGTACCCTGTTACTGGTTGCCCGGAACGAAACGCTGCTGGAGGAGGTCGCTGATCAATGCAGGAAAGTGAATCCGGCTTCGAAGACCATTCCCCTGGCACTTGACCTGCTTGATCTGCCCGGACAATCGGCAAAATGGATACAACTGATTTCATCCCATACCGACCACCTTGACGTACTGGTGAATAATGCTGGTTTGTTGGTAAATAAGCGTTTTGAGTCCCTGACAGCCCGGGAGATGGAGCAGATGGTACATGTCAATTTCCTCTCACCTGCCTGGTTGACCCGGGAATTGATCCCGCTGTTAAAATCCTCTGAATCTCCCCGAATTGTCAATGTAACCAGTATGGGAGGGATACAGGGAAGTGAAAAATTCCCCGGACTCTCCATGTACAGTTCGTCCAAAGGAGGGCTGAATACACTAACCGAATGCCTCGCAGAAGAGCTACGCGATTATCCCATTTCGGTCAACGCACTGGCCTTGGGAGCCGTTCAAACCGAGATGTTAAAGGAGGCATTTCCTGGGGTGGAAGCACCGGTCGGACCCGTCCAGACTGCAGAATTTCTCAGATGGTTCGTGCGGGAAGGATACCGGTTTTTCCAGGGGAAAATCCTTCCGGTCTCTACAACAACTCCATAATCAATAATGATTTCAGGCCTTGTCGAGCTCATCCAGTTCAATCCCCTTTACAAAGTTTTCCTCTCTGTATTCCATGGGCTGAATACGTTCCTTCAGGATAAGATTGCCGTTCATTGCCAGGGCACGCATCTCATCCTCACCCGGGTAGATGAACACCGGTGCAATAAAACCTACATGTTCTTTTATATAACCCGTGAGATCCGGATTGTGGGCTATGCCACCGGTAAGAATGATCGCATGAACTTCTCCGGCAAGCACAGCGGCCATAGCACCAATCTCCTTGCTGATCTGGTAGGCCATGGCTTCCTGAATAAGACGTGCTTTCTTGTTTCCCTGCCTTGCCATGATCTCCAGCTTATGGGCATCGTTGAAGCCCATGTATGCCATTAACCCTCCCTTCCCGGTAATCATACTCCTGAGATCATCATAACTGTACCCCTCCGTATGACACAGATCGACCAGGCTTCGCAGGGGAAGGGATCCCGATCGCTCCGGAGTGAACGGTCCATCACCGTCCAGGGCGTTGTTCACGTCTATCACCCTCCCTTTTTTGTGGGCTCCCACCGATATTCCGCCACCAAGGTGCGCAATGATCAGGTTCAGCTCATGGTAATCCATTCCACAGGATTGAGCATAGGTGCGGGCTGTGGATTTTTGATTCAACGCATGAAAAATAGACCTTCTTTTAATAGCAGGATGACCTGATAAACGCGCAACATCCTGTAATTCATCCACAACTACCGGGTCAGCAATGTACGCCCGGGCATCCGGAAACTCCCGGGCAATGTCCATTGCAATAAGTCCGCCCAGGTTAGAGGCATGCTCACCCAGGATCCCCTCTTTTAAATCCCGTATCATCGCATCATTAACCTCGTATACCCCGGAAAGAATCGGTTTAACCAGCCCTCCCCGTCCAATAACTATGCGAATCTTGTCCAGGGGAATGGCATTGTCTTTCACTTCATTCAATACCAGTTTCTTCCTGAATTCAAATTGATCGGTAATGAGCCTGAAACGGGCCAGTTCATCGCATTCATGACGAATGGTTTTGAGGAAAACGGACTTCTCTCCCTGGTATACCGCAATTTTTGTGGAGGTCGAACCGGGATTGATTGCAAGAATATAACCTTTATCCATTATACTTTCTCTTTTTGTGATGCTTGTTTACAGATGGAAAGAGCGTTACAATCATAGGCCTGATATTTGCCGGAATAAAAATTGATGCAGGGGATCAGCTTCAATCATACCATTCATGGTAACAGAGGGTAACATGCTGCTTACCTGTTATTCCTAGGCCGTTGCTGCTGCCAGGAGAATGGAATCAAACTTGGCCTGCTCTGAATCCGAACGGGAGGTAAGTACAATCGGAGCTTTTGCTCCCACGATCATGGAGGCCACCTTGGCCCTGGCAAAGAAAACAAGGGATTTATACAATACATTGCCCACCTCAATATCAGGCATAAGCAACAGGTCGGTGTCCCCGGCCACCTCGCTCTTGATCTCTTTATGCCGGGCACTCTCCATACTCACCGCGTTATCGAAGGCAAGCGGCCCATCCACCAGGCAATTACGTATCTGTCCGCGTTGATTCATCTTGGAAAGAAGCGCTGCATCGGTGGTTGCACTCATGTGCGTGTTGACCTTTTCAACAGCGCCAAGAACAGCGACCTTCGGTTCTGCAACTCCCAGTTTGTTTAACACCCAGACTGAATTGTTCAGGATCGCAATCTTATCTGCAAGATCGGGGGCAATGTTCATTGCCACATCCGTAACACTGATCAGTTTATGATAGGTCTCTACTTCAAATAGCGCAAAGTGGGAGAGGAGTTTACCGGTGCGCAGACCATACTCTTTATCAAGTACCGCTTTAAGCAGTTCTGATGTGCCAACCTTTCCCTTCATCAGCACGTCGGCTTTCCCTTGATGAACCATCTTAACTGCCTTGATGACAGCCTGGTTAGTATCTTTTTCTTCCAGGAACCTGACCTTTTTTAAATCAATATTCATTACCTCGGCCAGCCCCTCTGTTTTTTCGCGGTCTCCGACCAGGATGGGTTCAATCACCTTTTCCTGGGCAGCACGAATTACTGCACCCAGTGAGTGGGCATCTTCGGATGCGGCCAGGACCAGTCTTTTTGGATTTCCCTCGGAAGGAAGCAGGTCGCGGAGGTCGTTCAGTTTCAAAAGCATGGTGTTCAGTTTGGATTCACATGCAAATAAAGATAAAACCGGGTTATAAAACCCGGTTCGCTCTTATGATGTTAAACACATTTCTGAACGATTTTATGGGTGTCGGAAGCAATCACCAGCTCTTCATTGGTTTTTATAACCGCAGCAGTTACTCTTGATTTGTCTTTACTGATGACCTTGTCCTCCCCTTTAACACCGTGATTTGCTACCTCATCGAATTCCAGGCCGAGATACTCCAGTTGCTGACAGATCATCCGCCTGATATTGAAATCATTCTCTCCAACACCCCCTGTGAATATCAGGGCATCCAAGCCGTTCATAATGGCAGTATAGGCACCAATGAATTTTTTTACTCTGTAGGCATACATGGTGAGAGCCAGGGAGGCACGCTCATTACCCTCATAATAGGCAAGCTCCAGATCCCTCATGTCACTGGATATCTCTGAGATACCCATCATACCGCTTCTTTTGTTGATCACGTTGCTGATCCCTTTCAGACTCAAATGCTCTTTGTCGGCAAGATAAAGCAGAACCCCGGGATCAATATCTCCCGTCCGGGTACCCATGATCAATCCATCCACAGGGGTGAATCCCATGGAGGTGTCAATCGATTTCCCGTTCTCAATGGCAGTGATTGAAGCACCGTTACCAAGGTGACAGGTTACCATTTTCATTTTGCGGCTATCCCGGCCAATTACCTCGCTGGCCCGCTTGGATACAAACTTGTGGGACGTACCGTGATACCCGTATTTCCTTATTTTGTACTTCTTGTAATACTCCCGTGGGATGGCATACATGTAGGCATGTTCCGGCATAGTCTGGTGAAAAGAGGTGTCAAAAACAGCTACCTGTGGGATCCCCGGCATCAGGGTCTCCACCGATAGAATGCCCTTCAGGTTGGCAGGATTATGCAGGGGAGCCAGGTCACTGTTCTCCTCGACATCCTTGATGACCTCCTTGGTGATGAGAACACTCTCTGTATACTTTTCACCTCCCTGAACCACGCGGTGACCAACCGCATTGATTTCCCCGGTGTCCTTGATTACTCCGTGCTCCTCATCGGTGAGGGCTTTGAAAACCATGTTGATGCCCACCGTATGATCGGGTATGGCAGTAACCTCTTTGTATTTCTCCTTGCCCGCCGGTTTGTGATTCAAAAGGGCGTCATTCAGACCAATCCGTTCTACAATTCCTTTGGCAATTACTTCAGCTTCACCCTCTTCTTGCATATTAAAAAGCTGGTACTTGATCGAAGAACTACCGCAGTTAAGTACTAATATGATCATAGTGCGTATTTAATAGGATATTAATTTTTATTACCTGAAGCCTGGTTGGCGGTTATAGCTACCAGGTTTACAATGTCGCTAACTGAGCATCCACGCGACAAATCGTTAATCGGGGCCGCCATTCCCTGTAAAACCGGACCGATGGCCTCGGCATGGGCAAGCCTCTGAACCAGTTTGTAGGCGATATTGCCTGAATTGAGATCAGGAAAAATCATTACATTGGCATTACCGGGAACCGGACTTCCCGGGGCCTTGCTTTTTGCAATGGAGGGGATCAGGGCAGCATCGATCTGCAGATCGCCGTCAATTGTGAGACTGGGGTCCATCTCTTTGGCCAGCCTGGTAGCTTCCACAACCTTGTCCACCATTGGATGCGATGCACTCCCCTTTGTGGAAAAGCTGCACATGGCAATGCGCGGTTCAAAACCTAAAATCGAACGGGTGGTTTTTGCAGTGGATATGGCAATTTCAGCCAGCTCCCTGTCTGTAGGATCGGGATGTACAGCCCCATCGGCAAATACCAGTACTCCCTCTTCTCCGAATTCCTGGTCCTTGAGGATCATGATAAATGCACCCGATACCACACTGATTCCGGGAATGGTTTTTACGATCTGAAAGGCCGGGCGTAAGACATCCCCCGTAGCATTCTTTGCACCGGCAACCTCTCCATCTGCATCTCCGGCTTTAATCATTAAAGTTGCCAGGTAAAGGGGATCCTCCACCAGGCGGGCAGCTTTCTCCTCATTCATGCCCTTATGTTTTCTCAATTCTACCAGCAACTGGATGTAGGCATCCTTCTTTTCGTGATTTACAGGGTCTACAATGGTGGCTTTTTCGATATTCTTCAGACCGTATTTTTCCGCCTGCTTCATGACCATGTCGGGATTGCCTATGATGGTAACACCGGCAAGTTTTTCTCGAATGACCGTGTCCGCAGCAAGGATTGTACGCTCTTCATCCCCCTCAGGTAACACGATCTTCTGACAGTTCTCTTGGGCTTTTTGCCGTATTTTCTCAATTAAATCCATTGGAAATCAATTATTTAAATTAACAGAAAAGAACGACTAAAAATAGCAAAAATCTCTAACTTTCCTCATGATATTGAAATGATTTAAATCATATTCCATCGAATTAACAACCAAATTATGCATTCAGGGGTTATACTAGTAAACCTAAAAATTTTAAATCATGCAGATTGAACATTTGATGGACCGATTGTGGGTCCAGTATGCTTCGCAAAACCCCTCCGCGAAAAAGATCCATTCGCTGTTCGAGGAAAAAGGGGAGGAGATTGTCAATGATCACATCGCTTTCCGTACCCTGAATGACCCGAGGATCTCCATTGATGTTCTTGCCCGGCCTTTTAAAAGTGCCGGCTACGTGGCATCAGGGGAGTACCATTTTAAAAAGAAAAAGCTGTTTGCCAAACACTTTGAGATACCGGGCAGAAACGATATGCCACGGATTTTTATCAGTGAGTTGCTGTTGGAGCAGTTCTCCGAAGATCTTAACCAGGCATTGGAGCGGGCCCTTGAAGACTTGAGCGCCTCCTTCTTCGATTCTGAACTGATGGTGCTCTCGGGATCTGTTTTTGATCCCCTGTCCTATAAAACCTATGAAAAACTGCGCCGGGAATCAGAGTACGCAGCATGGTTTTATGTACACGGATTCCGTGCCAATCACTTCACGGTAAGCGTAAACGGATTAAATCATTTCAAGTCCCTCCGGGAGGTGAATAATTTCCTTAAAAGAAACGGATTTGAGATGAATGATTCCGGGGGAGAAATCAAAGGGGATCCGGACCAGTTGCTTGAACAATCCAGCACACTGGCCGACAAGGTGAAGGTTTCTTTCAAAGAAGGAGATTACAAGGTCCCAACCTGCTATTACGAGTTCGCCCGTCGCTATCCTGATAAACAGGGCCGCCTTTTCAGCGGGTTTATCGCAGATTCCGCGGATAAGATATTCGAGAGTACCGACTTCAGGAAATAGTCCCGTTCCGGGCGTCACCCGTATCTCCTCCTTGAAAATTCTGCTATCTTTGCTTTTCAATCAACAGGATTGAAATGAAGGTCAGTACCGCGAAAGAGAAGCAGTTGATCAACGAGAAACTGGGTAAAGAACTGCAGTCAGATCTCCGAACACTCGACGCAAGACTGGACGGAGACCTCTTTTTTGATACCCCGCGAAGATGGATGTATGCAACCGATGCGTCTGCATACCGTGAACTGCCCCTGGCCGTCTGCAGGCCCAAAAATGAGCAGGATGTCCGGGAATTAACCAGGTTTGCACGGAACAAAAAGATCACGTTGATCCCGAGAGCTGCCGGTACTTCATTGGCCGGACAGGTAGTGGGAAGAGGAATGGTGGTGGATATCTCCAGGTATATGACCGCCATTCTCGATTTCAATCCGGAAAAACGCCTTGTGAAAGTGCAACCCGGCGTGGTTCCCGATGAACTGAACCGGTTCCTGGCACCTTACGGACTCTTCTTTTCCCCGGAAACTTCCACTTCCAATCGCTGCATGATCGGGGGTATGATCGGAAACAATAGCAGCGGCCTGCACTCCCTGGTTTATGGAACTACCCGGGAACACATTCGCTCCCTTCGGATGGTGCTGGCAGACGGGAGCGGGGTTGAATTCGGACCGGTGGATGAGAAAGCATTCCATGAAAAGTGCGGGATACAGGGAACCGAGGGAGACGTCTATCGCTTTGTAAGGGACAAGCTGGGGGAGAAGCGTATTCGCAATACCATCAAAAATGAATTCCCCGATTCCCGGGTGAAGAGAAGAAATACGGGGTATGCCCTGGATGAATTACTGGATTGTGAGCTTTTCAGCGGAACGGAAGCTTCGCAGGAAAGTTTCAACTTCTGCCGCCTGATCGCGGGTTCTGAAGGCACCCTGGGGATGATTACCGAAGCAACCCTGGAACTGGACCCCCTGCCGCCCCCCGAAAAAGCCCTGATCCCGGTACATATGCGTTCGGTTAAAGAAGCTATACAGGGCAACCTGGTGGCCCTTCGCCATTCACCTTCTGCTGTGGAACTTATGGACAGCACTATCCTTGACCTTACCCGCGAAAACCTCACCCAGCGAAAGAATCGCTTCTTCGTGAAAGACCACCCCGGGGCTATCCTCATCGTGGAGATGAATGCTCCCACTCCGGAGGTGTTGCAACGTAACATGGATGGGATGATTGCCGATTTTGAGGAATCCGGACTGGGATATCACTTCCCGGTGGTAAGAGGTGAGAATATCCCCAGGGTGTGGGCCCTGCGTAAGGCCGGATTGGGCGTGCTCTCCAAGATGGAGGGCGATGCCAAACCGGTGTCGGTGATTGAAGATACAAGCGTGGTGCCGGAAAGACTGGAGGAGTATATCAATCAGTTCAATGCGATGCTCGATAAGTACGGACTTGATTGCGTGTACCATGCCCATATCTCCGTGGGAGAACTTCACCTCCGCCCCTTGCTGAACCTGAAAGATCCCGAACATGTAAAACTGTTCCATACCCTGGCCGGGGAGACGGCCCGGCTTGTAAAAAGCTTTGGCGGATCGCTCAGCGGTGAGCATGGAGATGGCAGACTCAGAGGAGAATTTATCCCGCTCATGGTAGGCGATGAGCTCTATGAATTGATGCGGGAATTAAAACATACATGGGATCCCCGGGGGATATTTAACCGGGGTAAGATCACCGATACACCCCCGATGAATACGTCCTTGCGATACCGGTCCGCCCCGGGCGCAGATACGATCGAAACCATATTTGATTTTAAAGCAGATGGCGGTATGATGCGCCATATCGAACAGTGCAACGGCTCGGGAGATTGCAGGAAGACAGAAGTGGTGGGTGGTACCATGTGTCCCAGCTATATGGCCACGAGGGAGGAGTGGACAACCACCAGGGCTAGAGCCAATATGTTGCGGGAATTCATAGCAAGCGATCCTGAAAAAGCTCCTTTCGATCACCCGGAGATCTACAAGGTGCTGGACCTCTGCCTCTCCTGTAAAGCATGCAAATCGGAGTGTCCCTCGAGTGTGGATATGGCCAAACTGAAAGCTGAATTCCTTCAGCACTGGTACGATCAGCACGGTATTCCTCTGAGAACGAGAATGATTGCTTACATTACCAGCATCAATAAACTGGGATCCCATATGCCGTCTCTCTTCAATTATGTGGCCACATCACCGCTGTCCTCTAATCTGCTGAAAAAATTCCTGGGATTTGCCACCACCCGCAGTATACCAACCCTTGCAAGGGTTCCGCTTAGAAAGTGGGCCCGACGCCACCTGGATGCTCTCAATAACTCCCTGCCTGAAGAGGCACCGGAGGTAATCTATTTTGCAGATGAGTTCACCGAGTATAACGATACCTCCATCGGAATTACCGCTATTCGACTACTTAACAGACTGGGATACAGGGTGATGATTACCGGTCACGGACAGAGCGGACGGACCTTTATCTCTAAGGGATTGCTGAGAACAGCTCGCAAACATGCACGAAGGTGTGTAAAAGCGCTGGCTCCGCTGGTAAATGATGACAGACCCCTGGTGGGAACTGAACCTTCGGCAATTCTGGGTTTTCGGGATGAATTTCCCGAACTGGTGGGCGAGGATATGAAAGAGGAGGCGACCCAATTATCGGAAAATGCCCTGATGATCGAAGAGTTTCTTATGGTGGCCTATAAGAAGAAACAGTTTACCAATGAGGTGTTTACAAAGAGTGTACAACGCATAAAACTGCACGGCCACTGCCAGCAAAAGGCGGTTGCATCAACCCGGACCACCCTGGAACTGCTCTCCCTGCCCGATAATTACACGGTGGAGGAGATCCCGTCGGGGTGTTGCGGTATGGCGGGTTCCTTCGGGTATGAAAAAGAACACTACGATGTCGCTATGAAAGTAGGCGAACTGGTTTTGTTCCCCGCAGTAAGACAATCAGAAGAAGGGACCCTGATTGCTGCGCCGGGAACCAGCTGCCGGCACCAGATCTGGGACGGTACCGGAACCAGGGCATGGCATCCGGTGGAAATACTTTACGAAGCACTCATTTGAAAGAATAAATCTGGCTTTATAACCATCATTTGTTGAACACTACTAAGAGAATAACGATGCTTAAAAAATTACCTCTCTGGGCTAAGATATTTATAGGAATGGGTCTGGGCATTGTATGGGGCCTGGTCGCTGTATGGCTGGAGTTTGATGAATTTACCACCAACTGGATCAAACCCTGGGGGAATATCTTTCTCAAGCTGCTGAAACTCATCGCCGTTCCACTTATTTTTGTATCCCTGGTAAAAGGGATATCCAGCCTTTCTAATATTACCAAATTATCCCGTATCGGATTGAAAACCATCGGGATCTATATTTTTACCACGCTGGTCGCCACTACGCTTGGATTGATCATGGTGAATTCCATCCAGCCCGGGAATGTCTTTCCCGAAGAGCGACAGGAGTCCTACCGGGAACGCTTCATGGATGACGTCTCCGCCAGTCAGCTGTCCGCAGAATCACTGGAGAAAGAGTCACCGCTTGTTTTTCTCGAAGACATGATACCGGAAAATATCTTTGCAGCAGCCGGGGATAACTCGAAAATGCTCCAGGTCATTTTCTTTGCGATCCTTTTCTCCATCGCGATTGTCATGATACCGGATAAACAAACCGAAGTGGTAAGAAGGTTTTTTGACGGTCTGAATGCCATTGTATTGAAAATTATCGACATGATCATGTTCACAGCTCCATATGGTGTATTTGCACTGATGGCAGCACTGATTGTCGATTTTTCAGGTGATGCGGAACTCTTTGGGGCCCTTGGTATGTATATTCTTACCGCCGCCATAAGCCTCTTTATCCTGATTCTTATTTTCTATCCCCTGATTATCCGCCTGGTTGCATCTATTCCGTTGTTTCGCTTTCTTCGCGGCATCCTGCCTGCACAAATGGTTGCGTTCTCCACCAGTTCGAGCGCCGCGACACTGCCCGTCACGATGAAACAGGTGATCAATGAGTTCAGGGTCTCACGCGGTATCGCCAACTTTGTACTCCCCGTGGGGGTGACCATCAATATGGACGGAACATCCTGTTACCAGGCAGTAGCTGCTGTATTTATTGCCCAGGTATTTGGAATGGACCTTACCCTGAGTCAGCAACTGATTATCGTCCTTACAGCAACCCTGGCCTCAATTGGAACTCCCGGTGTACCGGGGGGCAGCATCGTGATGCTGGTCATTGTGCTTAACTCCGTGGGAATACCCGCAGAAGGACTGGCACTTATTCTTGGGGTGGACCGACCTATCGATATGCTCCGAACGGTCGTTAATATTACCGGCGATTCTACCGTCGCGACAGTGGTTGCAAAATCTGAAAATGAGCTGGGTACCGACGAATCACCCGATCTGTCAACCTCCTGAGAATGCCATATTTTAAAAATAGCAGGGGAGAGGGCGTAAATAGTTAAAACAGAAACGGGAAAAAATAGTCATCCTAAAATACCAGCTTAACTACCTGAGTAACCCACATCAATAACAAAACAGGAAGCGGAACGTAAACGTTACCACCCGGAAGAAAATGCTGTCACCAGAAAAGCAAAGTTGTCAGCCAAAAGAACCCCCGCACAGTTATCCATAAACTAAGACCACCGGGAATTGATACGCCCGCTACAAACAATTGTAAATTCCTTCTTACACACTTCAGAAATATTTCCCGACAGGGAAAATAAAAATATATTACAAAATAAAACAAGTATAATTTATAAATGTTAACAGAACAGGAACCTCTTTCGGTCCGGCTAAGCCAGAACGCAGGTTACACATGTAAACGTTGTTTCAACAAGCTTAGGATTTATAAATTATTACGTATTATTAACTGTAAATCAATTATATATATATTTATATATAAATAAAAGGTTCAATTAAACATCGCAACATAATGGATTTATGCCTTATAATATGTAAATATTTTATATTATAATGCAGAATATCAGCATTATATAAAATATATATAAAGTTTTAATTTAAATATGCAATAAAACAGTAAAATTAACTCTAATATACAGTAATATAGACATATAATATATAACAATATGATCATACCGGGATAAAATCAATAGGTTTACCTGACCCCCTGGCAACCTGCATACAAGTCAACCAAACAACTAAAGTTACAAAAGTAAACTACATAAATTCACACATGTGAACTACAGATTTGTTACATTTGTAAAAACATGTTATAATGAATGAACGATTGCGTAAATTGCTCGCGAGTGAACAGCTCTCATCTTCTGCATTTGCTGATATAATAGGAGTTCAGCGCTCTAGCATTTCGCACCTGCTGGCCGGTCGTAACAAGCCCAGTTATGATTTCCTTATTAAAACACTGGAGGCATTTCCCGGATTGAGGGCTGATTGGTTATTGCTAGGAGAGGGAAGTATGTATAAAGAAGATTTCAATCCGTCCGGTACAGTTCTGTCAGGTGGAAAAAGCGAAAACAAAACAGAGGAGAAGGATGATGGAAACTCTGTTGCAGGGAGAGATAGTAGTACGGATATCCATAAAAAAGAAAGCAATTTATTCTCGCAATCCAATGTGTTTAAAGATGTAAACAATGAGAAAAACGGTGAATCCGATTCTGTAACCGGGGATAATGGACTGGATGAGGATCTTACAGTAAGTCGGGCTGAGAAGAGTCCGGATAAACACATAAAGAGGGTCATGGTACTCTATTCCGATCATACTTTTCAATCCTATGAACCTGAATAATGATTTCTGTGTATATTTGCCAGCAAAAATTGCATGTATAAGCGCATCATACGTCCCCTCCTGTTTCTTTTTGCCCCTGAGACCATACATCATTTTTTAGTAAACGGATTATCTATTCTTTTCCGGGTACCCGGTTTTAGTGCTTTGATAAGGGCAATTTATAAGGTAAGGGATCCACGGCTTGAAACCGAATTCCTGGGAATGAAGCTGGAATCACCGGTTGGGCTGGCAGCAGGATTTGATAAAAACGGACTGGTATACAATGAATTTTACGATTTTGGTTTCTCTTTCATTGAGGTGGGAACAGTTACCCCCGAGGGTCAGCCTGGAAATCCCAAACCAAGAAGCTTCCGGATACCACGAGATTGCGGACTTATAAACAGGATGGGGTTCAATAACAGGGGAGCAGATGCCATGGTCGGACAGCTCCAAAAAAAACGTCGCAGGAGTCTGGTGATAGGCGGTAATATCGGGAAAAACACCGCCACCCCAAATGCAAAGGCTGCACACGATTATGAATTCAGTTTCCGAACACTTTATCCGTGGGTGGATTATTTTGTAGTCAATGTGAGTTGTCCGAATATTACCGATCTCCATGAATTGCAGGACCAGGATTCACTTGAGCAGATTCTCAGCAGGTTAACGGGTATTCGAGATGAGATGGATCACAGGCTGCCCCTGTTGCTGAAGATCTCTCCCGATCTGAATAACGCCCAGATTGATATGTCCCTGGCCCTTGTGCAAAAGCTGGGTCTGGATGGCGTTGTGGCTACAAATACCACCATAAAGCGTGAGGGCTTGAAAACCGGCAAAAAGCGGTTGGAACAGATAGGAGACGGCGGAATGAGCGGTGCACCAATTACTGGTCGAAGCCTGGAAGTAGTCCGTTATATCTCCGAAAAAACAGGTGGTACCATGCCGATAATGGGAGTTGGAGGAATTATGTCGGTAGAAGACGCCCTCCGCATGCTGGATGCCGGAGCTTCCGTGATCCAGCTGTATACGGGATTCATCTATGAGGGTCCGGCCCTCATAAAACGAATTCAGAAAGCGATCCTGGAACGCCGCCTCACCTAGCAGGGTATACCAGCGGACCTTTGTCAGGCAACGGCATGGTAAGACGGTTTTTGAGATTCTTTACCGGATCGGGCAACACCTCGTAACCCGGTTTTGCAGGCAGTCCCTTGGTTGCTATGGGGGAAACCCCGGTAATCGCTTCCAGTGTCCGGGCCAGAATCGGATCGGTAATATCTCCGAATGGCCTGGCAGTGAGCAGATCATCGTAAACCTCTAAATCAGGTTCCAGTCCGTCCACAAATCCCGAAAACCCTGTAGCACTGGTATATTTAAAAACGATTGGCTGCATGGCCCAGCTATGCCGTGGAGGCTCCTCTGTATCGGGAATGGTGATCGACCCGTAAAATTTACCGTTGGTATAATCCCCAACATGGGTAACATCCAGGTAAGGATCCACCCCTATGATCAGCAGCTCGCTTGCAGAAGCCGACCGGCCGGAGGTCATGAAATAGACATCGGGCAGACCAAGATCAACCGATGGGTCTTTCTCGAGCAGTTGAACGAGGTACTCCGATTCCGGACCGTAATCAGGGTTGTTCGTGAAGTAATCCTGGTAGTAATCGTTCCACTGGTATCGTACGAAAATATCTTCACTGCTGGTTACGGAGGCCGGACTGAGCACCGACCCTATATGGGTGGCCATATTCACAGAGCCTCCCGGATTGTATCGAAGGTCAATCACAATATCATCGATCCCTTCGCTTACAAACTCGGTGAAAACATTATCCAGTGCGGTTAGATATTTGTCATTTTCTCCGCCGGTGAACTGGTTGTATACAAGGTACCCTATTTTTAGATCCTCGTAATCGATCACCTCATAATGATGTACCGGGTTTTCATCAATGACTTCTGCCTGCAGAGTTACCTCTTTACCATTGGCCGTGAGTGTATTGGCTTCCTCATCATAATCTGAAAATTCAAGGGTCACATCATCAGCGTAGAACAGGTCAAGGTAATTATCGATGGTGATCACCTGGTCATTAATACGCGTTACAATTTCGCCCCGCGTGAGTCCGGCATCCTCAGCCGGAGAACCCTTCACGATATAGGCCGCAACCAGGATCACTTCATCTGTTCCTGAAATGCGGATGAAATAAGGAGATATCCCGTTGCCCTCCTCAATATTGTTGAAACTTTTTTGCAGCTCCTCGTAGTCGTCCACGATCCATGAGAACCGGTCATCGGGATGAAGCAGTTTATAGAAAAAAGCTTCCGGATCGCTCTCCTCCATGGGATCAAGATCCTGGGGAACATCTTCAGCCCAGAAATAGACATCGTTCATCACATCCCAAATCCACTGATTCAGGATCTCGGTTTCCGTGGGTTCCTGCTCTTCTTCTTCCTTATCGCAAGCTGTAGCAAAGACCACCAGGGCCAGAGCCATCAATATCCATTGTAATTTGCCTTTCATGATATTAAAGGGGTTGATACATTTTTATTATAACAAAAATAGCGTTTTAGAGTTTGAATGATGTCAGAAAAACCAAAGAATCCACCTGGTAAATTGAAAAAGGTCGGCAATCGGCAAAATAAGCGGGGGATTGTTCAGTAGCCGCAACAGGAATCTATACCGGTTACACCGGCAGGTAATTATTCTCCGCCAATGATACGATTATCCCGGCAGGTTAATCCTTATCCTGCGCTTTCCCGGTCATGGGTACAAACCGAACCGGATACTGGCTCTCACGGATCAGTTTCCCGCGCTTGTTCTTCTTCATAATGATCAATTGCTGGTTCCAGCTATTCTTTCCTACCGGGATAACGATCCAACCACCGGGTTTCAACTGTTCAATAAGCGGCTCCGGAACATCCTTCGGAGAACAGGTTACAATGATCTTATCAAATGGTGCATGTTCAGGCCATCCCAGATATCCATCTCCCGTTTTCACCTTAATATGATCGTATCCCAGTTCTTTTAACGTCCGCGATGCCCTGACACTCAACTCCGGCACGATCTCTATACTATATACATGCGCCGATAACTCCCCCAGGATAGCAGCCTGGTATCCACTCCCCGTACCAACCTCCAGGATTCTGTCATCAGGCTGAACATCAAGTAACTGGGTCATATGGGCCACGATTACAGGCTGTGAGATGGTTTGATCATACCCAATGGATAACGGGTGATTCCGGTACGCCACATCCTGAAATTGCCGGGGTACAAATGCATGGCGCGGCACAATACGCATGGCTTTCAATACATCAGGATCTGATACATCCATATGAGGATACTCCTCGATAGAGTTTTTCACCAGGGAATAGCGCTCCCTTACCCGCTCCGAGAAAGCAGGATGATCATGGTTCATGGTATCCCGCGGATGCTGCCCGTAAACAGTTCCTGCGCCTGTGCAATACAAAATCAGAAAAATAATAATCCTCTTCGTCATACCCCCAAGATACAAAATCACCGGTTGGGAATCAAGAGGAGCGAGGTTACCCGGAAACTGCGCTATCCTATCAGGCTCATTAGTGTGAAAAGGAGGGGGTACAGCCAAAAAAATCCCCGGAAAAAATATTTCCGGGGATCTCTGGGTGGTGATTCAGCTGAGGCTCGAACTCAGGACCCCCTCCTTAAAAGGGAGGTGCTCTACCAACTGAGCTACTGAATCAACCAGTTTCATTTTTGTAAAGCGGTTGCAAAGATAGGAACTATAAATAACTATGCAAATTCTATCCCTAAATTTTATCTCCGCAGAGAAATCTGACTGGTCAGATTGTATTGATATTCATATATATAACAAAAACCAAACAGGTAGAGTTCAATACGTGGAGTAAAATAAATCAACGGGAGCTGTAATAAAAAGTATCCCTGTTCGTCTTCCGCTTAGAAACCTGAATTAAAACATTGTTCAATTAAAAACAAACCATTATGAAACGTATTAGTCTGATTACCGCATTGATGCTTGTACCCCTGTTCCTGCTCGGACAGAATAGCGCCGTTGATAAAATTTTTCAGAAATACCAGGGACAGGAAGGTGTAACCGTAGTTAACATCAGCGCCGAGCTCTTCCAGGTAGTATCTGCAATGGATACACAGGAGATGGGTGCCCCCGATTTTCCGATGGATAAGCTTACATGCCTGAAAGTTCTGGCCATCGAAGAACCCGAAGTCCTCAAAGGAGTCAACTTCTATGATGAGATCATCACCGATCTGGACGTGGACCGGTATGCCGAGGTAATGACCGTGCATGACGGGGAGGAGGACGTACGGATGTGGATGAAGAATGATGGTCCAAGCATCCTGGAGTTTCTCCTGGTCGTTGGCAGTCCCGATGAAAATGTGCTTGTCTATATCCAGGGTGATTTCACCATGAACGATATTGAAGGTCTTGCTCAATCTGTGGGTGGAATGCAGGGTATGGAGGAGCTGAATAACCTGGAAATTGATTAACTTGTAGCCCGTGAAAAGCAGGGCGTATGATGAGATCCTCAGAATTTAAATTGATGGTAATGCCATATGCTTCCCGGTTGTATCGCCTGGCCTTCAGGATGATGGGCAACCGGGAAGAGGCTGAGGATGTGGTACAGGAGGTCTACCTGAAATTGTGGAAAATGAGAAATGAATTGCCCTCCTACCAGAGCATCGAAGCCCTCGCAGTGAGGATAACCCGCAACCAGTGTCTTGACCTGCTGCGAAGAAGGAAAACGACCATGGATGTGATCGAATCAGAGAAACGGGAGCAGGAGTCGCATAAGCAGTCAACCCCGCAGGATCATGCGGAAAAAGAAGAAAAGATGCAGTTGATGCATGAAATGATCAACCGGTTGCCAGAGCCGCAACGCTCACTGATCCATCTGCGTCATATTGAAGGCAAGGAATACGAAGAGATTGCTGCTATAGTCAATATGACAGGAAATGCAATCCGGGTAAATATCTCAAGAGCCCGGAAAAAACTCAGGGAAATGCTAAATACACAATACTCCCCATGGAAAAACTAGAGCACATAAAACAGTTGCTTCAACGGTTTTACGAGGGTGAATCAACGCTCGCGGAAGAGCAGGAATTGCTGGATTATTTTTCACAGGAACCTGTTCCCGACGAGTTTTTGCCCGAAAAGGAGTTGTTCGAAGCACTGCAATTGGCTTCAGGGAAGCCTGTGGATGTACCCGGTAGCCTGAATGAAAGGATTCTTTCAGCCATCGATGAGGTCGATGATAAAGAGGCCAGGGTGAGACGCGTCAGCTGGTTGTCGCTTTCCGGACTCGCAGCGGGATTGCTGGTACTGCTGGGAATCTATTTTATGTTTTTGAGGGAAGAACCATCCAGTAACCTGATCGCGGAAGATACCTATGAAAACCCCATGGTAGCCTACAGGGAAGCTAAGAAAGCGCTCTCTTTTGTCTCTTACAAGTTCAGCCAGGGCACCGGTGAACTTCAACCCCTGAAAGAGGTCAATGAGACCATGCAGACCATACAACCGATCACCAAGATATCCAGTGGAAGTAAACAGCTGCAATTGCTGGGAAAATTCGATGTGAGCGGGGAAACCAGGACACAATAAGTACTGAAAACATAAGACCATGAAAAAAATAGTAACCACAATCATTTTGCTCTCAGGGGTGCTGATGCTATTCGCTCAAACCCCGGTCGATCGCGTTTTTGATAAATATGCGGGAAAAGACGGCTATACCACCGTCTACATATCGAGCTATATGTTTAAACTGATGTCCAATATTGAAACCAGTGATCCGGACTACGAGGAGTTTAAGAAAGCTTCTTCAGGTATTGAATCGATCCGGATCCTTGCACAGGAAGGCTCCTCCGGACCCGGTTTTGCGCGCGAGTTGCTCGATATTCTCCCGCGAAGTGAATACCAGGAGTTGATGGTCGTAAAGGAGGAGAACGAAGAGGTGCTCTTCCTGGCCCGGGAAGAACAGGGGAAGATCTCCGAATTTTTACTGATCGTTGACAGTGGTGGGGAGGATGCCCTGATCGTTATTACCGGTGATATTGACCTGGAGAGTATTTCAAGCCTGGCCAATAGCATGGATATGCCCGCAATGAAAAACCTGGAGGAGCTGGAAGAGAATCAGTAGTAAAGGATCTTCTCAACCTGGTGTTTACGGAGCCAGGTGCTCAGTATTTGCCTGACATCCCGGTTGTCCAGTCCGGGTTGCACACAATCCAGCATCTGCTCGATACTCACATATCCTTCATCTACAGGCAGATATCCGTATCCCATATAGATGCCTTTCTCAATTCTTACCAGGCTTCGTTCATCGGCCGTTCTGCCCTGGTCAATGATCAGCATGTTAGACCGGTCAAGTCTGAACCGCTCCAGCATTGCTTCCACGCGTTTGTTATACCCCCTGACAGCTTCTTTCTGAATACATGCTCCGTTGCACTGCCGGATCTCGTAATGAAAACAGGCTCCTTCCGTTTTATAGAGTCCGCATAATTTCTGACAAAGCCAGTATTTTTCTGCCAGGCGGGAGAGCGCTTGCTTCGCTTCAATTTTATTGTTGTAACAGGTGACCGGTTTTTCAGGCGATTCATTGATCTTTTTTAGGTCCAGGGTAATGTAACCGTACGGATCTTTTCTGGTATACAACCCCCAGTAGGAGGATTGTCTTCGCTGAGCACGGTTATAGAGGGGACGGTTTTGCTTGATCTCAGCCGACTCCTTAAGGAGTGCGATCAGTTCACTTCCAGTAAGGTCAAAGGATATAGAGGCAATGCGCTGCTTCATCTCCATGGCTCGCTTGCCCCGGGTATTGCCAAGATGTGAAAGAATCCTTTTCCTGATGTTGGTACTTTTGCCTATATAGATCAGGATGTTGTTTTCATCGTAGAAGTAGTAGGTCCCCGTTTTTTCCGGTAGCTTCTCGATATCAGAAACCGACAGGTTGGCATTTAAATTTTTATACCGGACATTCCGGGGAAGCATGCTCTCCAATTCCTGTCCGTTTTTCCCCATTTTCTCCCGTAGCAGATCGAAGAGTTTGACCGTGGCCATTGCATCACCTGCTGCCCGGTGTCTCCCGTTTATCGTTATGCCCAGTTCTTCGCACAATCTTCCCAGGCTATAGGATTTAAATCCCGGTATGATCTTGCGGCTCAGTTTGACCGTGCAGAGAACTTCGCGCTGGTAGTCATAGCCAAGGCGGGTAAACTCACTTTTTATGAAGTTGTAGTCGAAGATCACATTGTGACCAACAATGACATGGTTTTCAGTCCGCTCCACCAGGTCCCGGGCAATCTCATAAAAGCGGGGAGCATCTGCTACCATCTCATTGGTGATGCCTGTTAAGCCGGTAATGAAGTAGGGAATGCTCTTTTCCGGATTGATCAGGCTAGACCACTCATCCACGATTCGATCTCCATCGTGAAAGAAAATGGCAATTTCAGTGATCTTCTCGGTCTTGGGACTCCCTCCCGTGGTTTCAATATCCAGGATTGCGTACATGATGTGCTTCAATGGGTAGCCACCTCATGCAGAAAAGGGAATCATTGAATTGAGACGGACGATTAGTTGTTGTCAGCCTCTTCTTTTCCCGATTCCTTGGTAGTCTCTTCTTTCTTATCTTCAGTCGGTGTTTTATCCCCGGCCTTGCCCGCGGGTTTCTTCTCATTTTTAGAATCAGGTTTACCTGCCTTCCCGGCTGTTTCAGGCTTCTTCGCACCCTTCTCTTTAGACTGAGTCACACCAGAGGCTTCTTTTTTTGATCCCCGATCCTTCGCCTTTTCGCCTGGATCTCCTGACTCAGTCGCTTTTTTTACAGACCTGGAATCAGCCCCTTTCCGGGTCTCCTCTGACTGCTTATCAGCGGCTTTCTTTGTCTCTTTGGTTGTGGATTCATCTTTATCTTTCCGGGCTGTATCCCCTGCAGGCTCTGATGCTTTCCCTGGGGTGGCAGATGCAGCCTTCTGTTTTTTGACCGGAGTGGCTTCTTTAGCCTGCTCAATTGATTTACTACCTGCTGCTTTCCTGGTTGTCTTTTCAGTTACAGGTGGTGTAGAAGATTCAGGTGCTTTTTCCGGGGCTGCCGCTTTGGCACCCGTTGGCTTTTTAACACCGGATGTTGACTCGGCAACTGGTTGCTCTTTCTTCTTCTGACTCGCTCCGGGCTGAGGAATACTCTTTCTACTTACCTTTTTTCGTGGTCTTCGCTTTCCGTAGGTTTTACTGAATAGTTTCCCACGCCTTGTCTTTTGGTCACCTTTTCCCATTTTAATCTGTTTTTTAGTGCGGTGTTTAAAAGTACTAAATAAATATTCTTCTTACAAATAGAGCGAACTGGATAAAATCATTCCTCTTCGGGAATGAAGTTCATAGAAACTGAATTCACACAATGCCTGGTATCTTTTGGTGTAAAACCCTCTCCTTTAAACACATGACCAAGGTGACCTCCACAATTACTGCATATAATCTCGGTACGTATTCCATCTGCATCCTGCTGGCGCGTAACAGCGCCTTCAATTTCATCATCAAAGCTGGGCCACCCGCAATGACTGTTGAATTTATCTTCAGACCGGAACAGGGGAGCGTTGCAGCGCTTGCAAACATAAACTCCCTTCTCTTTGTGATCTACGTATTTTCCGGACCACGGTCTTTCTGTTCCTTTTTGATCAATTACATACTTCTCAAATGTATTCAATGGATTATAATTCATAGGATCTTCAATTACATTGATTTTCAATTCACTTATGGGATTAACATTCTCATTTCCTGCATTTTCCGGTTCCTGTGCGCATGCAGCCGGGATAAACAACAGGAATAACCATATCATACTCACTGCATTTTTCATGGCTGTTTCCTTTCAGGTTAAGGGGTTGTGTGCTGGAGATCGGTTTGAAGTGTAACAACAGCAGGACCTGTTTGGTTCAGCGTGGGGGAGAACTGTGATTGGTGAGTGGATCAGGTTCCTGCCTTGATATACTCCTTGTATTCCAGGTAGAACTCTTCAAGTTTTTCCATGTGTCTGTAAAAGAATCGATAAGCCTCACTCCATGTCTCCCGGTTGTAAATATCCAGACCCTCTTCGGATATATAGATGCGGCTTACCGATTTACCGTTTTCGCGAATGTAATCGAGTTCCCAGGTCATTTCTCTCTCCATCACCTGGTGCAGCAATTTCTTCAGGCTTTCCAGTTTTTCGTAAAGCGCAAACCTCTTGTCCATATTTCTTGTTTCAATATCAATGCCGGCGAGGGCTTTTTCCCGGTCTATATGCAGCCGCAGGTTAAGCGCATTGATGCCGGTCCTGTCCAGGATCCACCAGGAGGGTTTTCCTGCTTTCACTCTTCGTTTCCGGGTGTAAACCCTGAAACCGTCCCAGAACTCCATTCGTAACTGTTTGGCTTCTTCCTTTGAGAACATATGTATGGTCACTTTTTTACCGGGTGATCGGCCATCCGCGTATCACATGAGAATAAAGATAACAAATATTCATCATCGTTATATACCGATTAAATTCCAGATTCTTTTTCGCATTCTGCACGGACAGTTAAACCGAGTTTGAAAAACCTACTTAATAAATGGGAGGTAGATTCCTGGTCCTGAAAAAAGCCAGGTACAGAAAATGGCTCTTTCAAACTTAGATCGGGGTAAAAAGCACTATATTGCTAATATGTCTCTGCTTCAGAGACGAAAGAAACAATTATAAATAATTAAATAAACTTATATATTAATTAATCATTAAAAATTATTATTATCTAATATATATAAAAATAAAATTATATTTATTTTTATAATATTTAAAGATAATATATCTTATTAACCTGACATCAAATCACGTTACAGGATGCGAAATTCATTGTTTTCAAGAAAACGCTTTATCGCTTTACTTTCGATGGGTGTAACAACTCTTGGGATGAGTCCTTTGAAGCTTTTTTCCCGGTATCAGAATAAAATGACAGGGAAGGTCGACCTCGGAGATACCGGGCTTTCTGTTAGTCCGTTATGCTTCGGTGCATCCCGTACCCAGGATACCACACTTATGAGATATGCCCTGGATCAGGGCATTAATTTTATCGATACCGGGCGTTCATATGCTAATGGGAAGAATGAAGAATTGGTAGGGAAGGTGATCCGGGAGGACCGTCAGCGTTTCATCATTCAAACCAAGGCACGTTTAAGAGATGTTGAACTTACCGGTAAAAACAGGGTCAGCGATAAAAAGATAGAGGATATTCTAACCCGGGAGCTGGAAGGTTCTTTACAGGCACTTAAAACCGATTATGTGGACATTCTCCTTATGCATGGTGTTGATAAAAATGAACAGCTTACACACCCTGCCGTGAGAAAGTTCTTTGAAAAGATGAAGAATCGGGGTATGGTTCGTGCCGCCGGATTCTCTGCGCACCGCAATCAACTTCAGTTGTTGCAAACCAACAACAGGGATTTCTTTTTTCGGGTGGTAATGGTTCCCTTCAACCCTTCGGGAGAGTTCGTTCATTCCAGGTCGGGATGGCATGCTGCATGGGACCAGCAGGTCATCGGAAAAGAGCTGGCCAGGGCAAGGGAACATGGCGTGGGGACCCTGGCTATGAAAACCTGCTCGGGTGGTCCGCATCAACCGGAAAAATCAAACCATGCCTCATATCACCACGCCGTTAAATGGGTTCTTGAACGTGATTTTATTGATGCCGCTGCAGTTGCCATGACAAGCTTTACAGAAATCGACGATATCCTGGGCATCAATACCCATTTCTGACCATTTGGAATATAAATGATTGTTTTTCAATATAAAATATATTGTAACCTATATTACCACTTTAAATCCCGACAGTCCTGTCAGCCCAATTTTAGCTAGGCGGGCAGATTCACGTTTGTATATTTCTTTTTGTTCGGGAACCCGGACCTATCTGCTGTTGGAGTATTTGACAATCAGCTGATCATGAAGATCATTATACATTTGTAATACCTCTTCCATGTTTTTTATGGTATATTCGGTCAGGAAATCACTGGCTTTACCGGGATTCTTGTCATAGAGCTCCAGGGCCTTTGCATCAATGTGGTCACGCTCCTTAATAAGACGCTCTTCAAAAGGATCCCGAACGGCCCTGACATCCTGGATCATCTCCTGCCATTTAAGATAGAGCAGGTTATCCACAAAGTCAATGGCCCAGGCGGCCGACTCTCTGCTGTAGGTGGTTGGATCAAAATTCTTATAGCATTCGGCGATCTCGCGGGTACCGGTGTAAATGGGGACATACGGACTCGTATAGGCGTTGTCGAGGAACACCCAGTAGAGGCCCCCGATGGGATCGGGTAGCCAATCCCGGAGTTGGGCAATCATGCCATAATACCCCTGTGGACGGGCTACATTGCGCCGGTTATTGATATCCAGCAATTCACGCCAGTCGCGTGTGGGAAAGGGAGTGGCAAGCGGACTCTTTTTCATGCCACCCTTTCCATCGGGTACATACCAGTCATAGTCCTCGGTTTTATCATAGATGGTACCCTCGAACGTGGAGCGCTGAAATGCCATGATGTCCTGAAGAGAGATTATCTGTTCCGTTTTCACTGAAGTGGGGTACATGGAGATCGGTTCAACGTATTGAATATACTGGTTGTAACCCATCATGTGGCCATCTTCAAGGCTTCGCTTGGGCCAGTCGGCATAGGAAGGAGCGTAGGAACTGTAGAATAGCCACAGCCTGCTGGTGGCCCACTCCCGGGGGGTGGGAGCATAAACTTCCTGCCAGATAAATGGCTGGCTTCCATCCGGATCATACCAGCCCTGTTCTGATGCATAGGATTTATAATTGGAAGAGTAGAGGAAGTTTTCCGGATCGTTCTCATCAATCTCTTTAAGGATGCTCCAGTTCGCCACAACCAGGGCGTGGTCATCGGGGATACGCTTTGCTGCCCAGACAGCCCCGGGCTCACCTGAATCCGGATCCCAGTCATTTCCCACACTGAACACTTCGAATACCCATATCTCTCCGGGATCTCCGATTACCAGGGTCTCTGATTCCCCGGCGCAGGAGGGAAGAAATCCGTAGGTGTTCATCAGACGACCGATCAGTCTGACCGCCTCCGCTGATGTTTTGCACCGTTGAAGGGCAAACACCTGGGCCTGCTCCACGGTCATGATCTGTTTGCAGACCGACCGGTCCACTTTCATGGCCTCTCGCTGACTGGTCGTACTTTCGGCGATGGCCAGCTGATGTTCGTTCATGTGTGGATAGGCGGAATGAAAATAGGTGTAGGTCTCTTCCACCTGGGGGATCGTTCCGATTACCTCTCCATAATCGTCCAGGGGTCTGTTGATATCCTGGATGCCCCAGTAAACCTCGGCCATGGACCCTTTTTCGAAGGATTGTCCGGGAACCACCCTGATCCGGCAATCAGCCCCGCAATCGGTATGGGAAATAAAGACCGAACCATCTGCAGAGGCCTCTTTGCCAACTGCAATGATGGTGCATGCCCCGGTATGTTGTGGCAGCATTAGAAGGATGAGCAAAGAAAGGGTGGCTGTAAGGAGGGCAGTGTTCGAGGTTTTCATAACTGGTCATTTAATAGTGTGAAAGCGTAAATTTAAAAAGTCCGCTCCAATCAGGGCACTATTTCCCACAAAAAAACCACCGGCACCCTGAAAGTGCGGTGGTTTTTGTAAACACCGTTGGGGTGCAAGGGTGGGTTAGTCGGCGTTTGTTTCCGTGAAAGATATCGTATAATTGCCGTTGGTGGCACCGGGGAAGCCGCCCAGTTTAATAAAGAAACTGACCGATTGGGATCCTGAATTGTTTACATAGTAGTCCAGGGTTTGCCCATCACCGCCGTCCAATCCGTCCATGTATGCCTGGCTGCTGTCATAGATACCGAAATGCATCTCCGTATCGCTGGACTCCGGATCAATGGTAAATGATACCTTTTTTCCGGCATTGAGGGTGACCTTGTAGAATTCGTAATCGCCCCCGTTGTCATTGGCGGCCACTGTTACCACCGCACCGCTGATCGTGCCGGACGGATAGGAGGTGATCTCCCGCGCCTGGGCAAAGGTGTCATCCGGTTCGTTATCGTCGTTCATGTGGAGCGATACCACTTTCAGCTGGTAGGGGCAGCTACCGTTGATTCCGGTTCCATCCTTGCCGTTTACCAGGAAATAAACGCCATTTGACGATCCGGATTTCATGGGTATTCGCTGACTGAAGTTGGCGCTGCTGCCGGGATACCAGATCTCATAGTCTCCCAGTTCGGTCTTATCGTTGTCATAGAACCGGAACCGGGGGTTGATATCCGAATTATTGGTGAACTGCACTTCATAGAGATCCCAGATGTTCTCTGAAGAGGCGTTCTCTATTTTGTAATAATCATCGTCATTGACCAAAAAGGTGCAATCGTGGATCTCATCCAGCGGGAAAAGGGCTGCTTCATCAATGGTGCCGTTGGGTTCAAATGCATCGGCATCGTTCATGTGGCTTACGGTAAGTACATAATCACACGGGTAGGTCTCAGCGTCTTTTCCTGTAACTCTCACATAAAACGTGGCGGCATTGGTATGGTAATAGAACGTGGCGTTGGCGCTGTTCCCGGGATACCATATTTCCCCGACCATCTGCCGGTTTTCATCGTAAACCTCCAGGAGCAGATTTGCCGTGGACAGGTTTTCCACGTGGATGCGGATGTTATCCACCACATCGGTTTCCTGGTTGGTTACCT
>CAYZMH010000001.1:79694-83872 GCA_964479445.1 uncultured Bacteroidaceae bacterium
TCGGATTGGTTATCTACCTGTATATCATAGGATTCAATAATGCCGACCATCTCCGCAGGAATGGATACAAGGTAATAATCGGCATCCTCCTGGGTGGTCAGGTTAACCTGCAGGGTAGTGTCCACCGAAAGCGGCGTAGCCATGTTGAATTCGTTGTTCGGCTCAAATTCATCTTCCAGGATCTGCTCCGCGGGATCGCAGCCTGTAAAGAAAAGAAGAGTTGTTATCACTGCCAGCACCAGTGCGCGTGCTGACTTAGAAAAAAGAGAATGAAAATGGAATTCAGCTAATTTCATGACAAAGGGTTTTTTTAATGGTTGTTGGGATTAATAATTTCTATCCTAATTTTAAAAGTAAAAAAAAATCAGAGACGATAAAAATAGAGCATCATGAGTACCCTATTTGTGATCTATTTCACATTTTCCTGGTATCGCCATTTTTCGTAAACTATTTTAGTACATACGGGTTATAGTGGGTAAACCAATAAGAAAGATTGAACGCGTATGGAACTTGAGATATTTTTTGAAGAGAAAGGCAAAGTAAATGCACGGCTTGGAAATCGTGTGATACCAACTGATCAACCGGTTTCAGGCGGGGGTGATGATTCAGCACCGGCCCCTTTTGATCTTTTCCTGGCTTCCATCGGAACCTGTGCGGGAATTTACCTGAAGCGATTCTGTGATCAGCGCAGTATACCCACCGACCAGGTGCGGATCATACAGCACCACCATTATAACCGGGAGGAGCGGCGAATTGACCGGGTTGAACTGGAAGCGATCCTGCCGGATGATTTTCCCAGGAAATATCTAAAAGCCGCGATTCAGTCGATGGATCTCTGCGCGGTTAAAAAACATCTGAATAACCCACCCTCATTCAAAACCTTTACGAATCTTGACGAGTAAGATTTGTTGGTAAAAGGTTACTTCTGACCGATCCAGCCGAGGTGGGTGTGCTTAAAATGATCGGTTTACTTCAGTCTGTATAGGAGTGCAGTTTCTTCCAGTTTGATCAGTGTGTTCATGTGATTGATTTTTTAGTTGGATGAATATGCAACAAACAACCGGTCTGAATGTTAGTTAAAGCGTTCCAAACAGAGTGACGAATGTTATTTCTGTGAAATATTTCACATTCCGAGCCCGCCATGCATCACTAAAGTGTGTATTTTTGTAATGAATCTCCTTCCATAAGAGGTCCGTTATCTTATATTTTCTAATTAATAAGGCACACGCGGTCATGAAAATAACACTCAAACGGTCCAGGCTCAATATGATCATCGATCTGATGATGTTTCCGTTGCTTACTGCTATGGCTGGTATCGGTTTTCTTATAAAATATGTATTGGTTCCGGGTTTTGAACGCAATGCAAGGTATGGTGCCGATGTGGAACTCTTTTTCTGGGGAATGGACCGCCATCAGTGGGGAACCATACACCTGGTGATCAGCCTTGCTTTCCTGGTATTGTTGATCCTGCATATTGTCTTTCACTGGAAAATGATCGTAACCATTATACGGTGTATGTTCCCGCCAAAAACCTTTAGAAACACACTGGCAGTTGTCTTTGGAGTGGTTTCCATGGGGCTTATAGCTATTCCCCTGTTTGTTGACCCGGAGATAGAGCCGGTGGTGGCCAATCATCGTTTTCAAAATGCCGAACATGGTTCCGAAAGCGAAATTGTTGATCTGGACCGTGGAAAACAGCTTCATGCGGATGTCAGGGAAGCAGTTCAAGAAAATGCTGTCGTACCTGTGAAAACTATTGAGGCGGATGAGGAGGGTCATGGAAAGGGAAGGGGAGTGCACCGGGAGGATCATTTGCGGCATGATACCGAGATCTACGGATTCATGTCCCTGGATGATATTGCAGATCACTATAACCTGGAGGTGTCATTACTGGCAGGGCACCTGGGGGTACCCCTTTCTGAAACGTCACAGCGGGTAGGCAGACTCAGAAGATGGTACGGTTTTGAAATCAACGACATACGGAACTACGTGATACGGGAGTCCGAAAAAAAGGGAAATCCATGAGCAATAGGGATACATCGGTATTTGGTCCTGTTCCATCCAGGAGATTGGGCCAGAGCCTGGGCATTAATAACATCCCCCACAAGCATTGCAGTTATTCCTGCATCTATTGCCAGGTGGGTAAAGCAGTTAAAATGCAGGCTGAACGCGGTGTCTTCCTGGAACCGCAGATCCTGATTGAAGCGGTTCAGAAACGCCTGGAAGAGGTGGAGGAGGGCCAGTTACCCGATTACCTGACCATTGTTCCGGACGGGGAGCCCACCCTGGATCGCAACCTGGGTAAACTGATTGACGGATTGAAAGAAACGGGATACCCGGTGGCTGTGATTACCAACGGATCCCTGCTCCAGTTCCCCGATGTAAGCACGCGCATTGCCAGGGCTGATTTCGTTTCGGTGAAAGTGGATACTGCTTCCGAAACGCTGTGGAAACGAGTGAACAGACCTCACAAATCCCTCGATTTTCAGCGTGTTAAAGAGGGAATTATTGAGTTTGCTTCGGGTTTCCGTGGCGAATTGGTCACTGAAACCATGCTTGTCAGGAATGAAAACGATAACCCGTCTGAGCTGGAGAGAACAGCAGACTTTATACAACAGGTGGAACCCGATATTGCATATATAGCGGTACCCACCCGCCCGCCGGCATTTAAGGATGTACATCAACCTGCCCACCTTTCGCTGGTACAGGCCTATGAACTTTTTCGTAAGCGTAAACTGGATACCGAATTATTGACCGGGTACGAGGGGAATGCGTTTGTATCCACTGGTAACCTGGCGGAAGATCTGTTGCGTATTACAGCGGTTCACCCCATCCGGCAGGATGCAGTGGAAGCCCTTAAAAGGCAGTCTGGTGACCGGAATGAGGTGGTTGAGGAGCTGATTCAGGAGGAAAAAGTAACGCGTGTCCGTTTTGGACGATACAACTACTATGTAAGAAACTTCACCAAACCCGGCAGGCAAACCGATGAATAGTCCCGGGGATGACAGCGGCTCCATGATTGCAAAACTGCGTGACGAAGTAGTTGCCTGCAGGCGTTGCCCCCTGTCGGAAACCCGGCACCGGGTTATATTTGGTGAGGGTAATCCGCGGGCACCGATTATGGTGATAGGCGAGGGACCGGGAAAGGATGAAGACATCCAGGGACGGCCTTTTATTGGGAAATCCGGTCAGCTCCTGGATAAGATCCTGCTGGCCTGCAATTTTACCCGTGAAAAACATGTGTTCATAAGCAATATCGTAAAGTGCCGCCCCCCCGGAAACAGGCCCCCCACCGACCAGGAAGCCAAGGTCTGCATGCCCTGGCTCTACCAGCAGATCGACCTGGTCAATCCGCATATCCTGGTATTACTGGGGGCTACCTCTCTACGGTATATGCTGGGAAACCAGTACAGGATCACCCGGGTAAGGGGAACCTGGCTGACCTGGTTTGATAAATTGGTGATGCCGGTCTTTCACCCAGCAGCCCTGCTCCGTAACCCAGCCCTGAAACGCCCCACGTGGGAGGATTATAAGAAGATATTCCATAAGTACCGGGAAGTTGCCGATCCTGCTCATACCTCCGTGCATATTCCCGTGAATCCCTGATTATACCAGTAAACAGAGGTTATCCCAATATCCAGGGATATATCAAAAAAAAGCCCCGGTAATCCGGGGCTCAATATACAGATTCAACATATCATTTATGCTTCCTGGAACTGCTCCAGGGCTTCCAGGGCCTCGACCCCGTACATCAGGGCAGGTCCACCACCCATGAGAACAGACACCCCGATGGTTTCGGTGATCTCATCACGGCTGGCACCCGCCTCCAGGGCATCGTGAATGTGGAATGCAATGCACCCGTCACAACGAACCGATATAGCAATGCCCAGGGCAATAAGCTCCTTGGTTTTGGGGGTAATCGCGCCATCCGCCACCGCTGCATGGTGCAGATCGGTAAACCCTTTCATGGTGGCCGGAATGTCTTTTCCCAGCTTTGCCATTAACTCTTTTAACTTAGTATAGTGCTGTGGATAATTCATACGGTACTCCTTTTTGATTTATTATAACATTACTTTTATTATTCTAACCTTTTATTGTTACTGAAATAACAATCATATAGGGGGTGTTGTTCAAAAAAACCGTGCCCGGCGAACAATGAGATCGCCGCACAATGAGAT
>CAYZMH010000001.1:83972-121742 GCA_964479445.1 uncultured Bacteroidaceae bacterium
TGAGATCGTCGCACAGATAATGTAAATACAGCTTCAAGGGATAACAGGACTGTATTACTTTCTGTAGTTGATACTGTGGATTCAGATTCTAAGGCTAGGCGTTTAATGTTTTATACCGGTCCTGTCCGAGGCAGTACCAGGAAATCAGCATGGAATGCAGGATAATTTTAATGTGGAGTTTTCTGGAGGTTATTTTCCGATACAGAAATTCTTAAAGATATTGCCCAGGATCTCATCGGTGGTGACTTCCCCGGTGATCTCGCCCAGGTAGTGCAGCACTTCGCGGATATCCTGTGCCAGTAGATCTTCCGGCAGCTGGTTATCAATTCCTTCGATCACCCGTTCAAGACTTTCCGAAGAAGCTTTCAGGGCATGATAATGCCGGGTATTGGAGATGATCACATCCTGCTGTCCGGCCGAGGGCGCATGAACCAACCGGGTAAGCAGGGTTGTCAGTTCATCGCTGCCATGATCCTGATCTGCGCTGATGGCCACTATGTGTTCGTTCTCCCCGGCAGGGATGGCAGATTTTTTACGCTCAACCGTGTCCGGACCGGCAAGGTCGCTTTTATTGATCACCCCCACCAGTGTTTGATCTTCCTGAAGCTGGCCGCGCAGGGTTTCTACGGAGCGCACAATAATTTCTTCGGGATCGGTCGCATCCACCAGTAACAGAACAATACTGGCCGAATTGATTTTCTGGTAGGTTCTGCGTATGCCCAGGTTCTCGATGGTGTCGGCGGTTTCCCGGATACCTGCCGTGTCGATGAACCGGAATACCACCCCTTCGATATTGACTGTGTCCTCGATGGAATCCCGCGTGGTTCCCTCGATCTCCGATACAATGGCTTTGTCATCCCGCAGCAGGGCATTAAGCAGGGTGGATTTTCCCACGTTGGGTTTTCCCACGATGGCGACCGGAACCCCGTTTTTAAGCACATTACCCAGGTAGAAGGAATTCATGAGTCGGTCGGTGAGTGATTTTACCTCTTTGACCAGCGACATCAGGGCTTCCCGGTCGGCAAACTCCACATCTTCCTCGCTGAAATCCAGCTCCAGTTCGATCATGGAGATAAAATGCAGAAGCCGGTCGCGCAGCTCCTTCACCTTTTGGGAAAACCCGCCCCTCATCTGCCGGATTGCCACATCGTGTGCTGCCTTGGTTTCAGAAGCGATCAGATCGGCCACTGCCTCGGCCTGGGAAAGGTCCATTTTTCCGTTCAGAAAAGCACGCTGGGTAAACTCTCCCGGCCGCGCCGCCACCGCGCCGTTTTCAAGAAGCAGCTGGATGATCTTTTGCTCGATATAGCGTGATCCGTGGCAGGAGATCTCCACCGAATGCTCCCCGGTATAGGAGTGGGGGGCACGAAATACACTCACCAGCACTTCGTCCACCAGTTCATTACCGTCCATAATGGTTCCGAAGTGGATGGTATTTCCCGGTTGGTCTTCCAGCTTTTTCCCCGCTTTTGCAGGCCGGAAGATCTTCCGGGTAACCGGAAAAGCCTCTTTCCCGCTGACCCGGATGATTGCCAGGGCCCCGTTTCCCGGAGTGGCAACGGCACAAATGGTGGTATGGGTCAACCCCTGTTCCATGCTTGCAAAAATAGGGAAACTTTCACGAATCCGCGTGTATTTAACGCGTGAAACCGCGGATTCATATGGTACTCTCCATTATCAGGGAGCAGCTACCATTTCCAGGAGGTAGATCCCCATTTCCAGGAGGTAGATCCCCATTTCCATGAGGTACTCCCCATTTCCATGAGGCAGATCCCCATTTCCATGAGGCAGATCCCCATTTCCAGGAGGTACTTCCCCGTGTTCCGGGAGTTGTCCTCCCGGTTCTCCAGGTGGTTCACCTCCGGCTCCGGTTGGTATCTCCCCCGGATACCCCTGTTTCATTGTTCCAGGTAGCTGACGGTGAAATAGGCATCCCGGGTATCAACAATATCCACCCGTTCCATCACCATTTCCGACTCCCGCCGGGTGCTATGATTAACGGCTTTCATACGGGTAACCATGTAGCGGTTCCTCGTGGTATCAAGCAGGTCGATCGCCAGGTTATCGATGGTTTTGAAACAAGTTCCATCTGATGAGAGGAACTCTTTGCGCAGCATCAGGTAATTCTCTTTGCCGATCCAGAGCAGGGAGGAGGCATAGCCGTATTGCTCTGAAAGGTCATCGTTGACGGGTGTGGCGCGAATAACAAAACAGTCGGTATTTCGGAGCGAACGGGGGGATTCCATGCGGTAGTGGAAGTCTTCCAATCCGGGAGCGGTCATGTCGGCGTTGGAGAATTCCGAACCCATAAAACTGCGGCTCTTTTCACGGCTTACGATCCGCCTGGTTTTGCGCATAGCCGGGAGATAGATCCACTGGTCATCGGTCTTTTCAGGGTAATCAACGATGAGCATCCCGGTGCCTCGAATCTCCGGGGGATGGGTAAATTTGATGATTCGTTTCTCGATCTCCCCGGGGTACGATTTGGAGGCCATGGTACTTTCACGGATACGCTGATTGCCCCGGTCATCGGTGATGGTAAGAGTAGAGGTTGCTTCAAAGGCGGAAACCTTCATAATATCGCGGCTCTTTTTTACAATCTCTGCAGGTTCCTGCGCATACGATCCAGCTGTTATGCCTGTTAACAGCAGGATGATCCAGGTCATTTTTGTTTTCATGATTTTATATTTTAACAGGTTTGTGCAAGGTTGTCAGGATGGCCGGAAGCACGATCATGGCTCCGGCCAGGCAGGCGGCAATGGAAATCACCACCAGCAATCCGAAAAACCGGATGGGGGTGAACGAAGAGAAAACCAGTACACTGAATCCGATGATCACCGAGAGGGCATTGAAGATGATCCCCCGACCCGTGGTGGTAATGGTGGTCTTTACAGCATCCCCCGGATCATCTCCATTCTGACGCTCTTCCCGGAAACGCCACAAAAGGTGGATCGTGTAATCGACCCCCACCCCGATCATTACCGAGGAGAGCAGGGCCGTGGCCACATCCAGCCTGATTCCCGTGTATCCCATGATCCCGAAAAGCAATACGATGGAGATAGCCAGCGGAATGGATGCCAGGAATCCGGTTCGCAGCGACCCGAAAATGATAGCAAGGATGGTAATGATAACCGCCAGGGCGATGCCCAGCGAATAGAACTGTCCCGTTACCACCTTATCCGCCAGCTGGGATCTGACATACCCGTAGCCGCCGATGGCAGCAAAGGCCTCATCCGGTCCGGCGGTTTCACGGATGGTTTGAATAACCTTGTTGATAGCCCTGTTGCTCACATTGTTAATGCGCACGATCATATGGCTGTTGGTGTAGCCGAAATCCACCACCTGTTCCAGCTCGCCCGGGCCGGCGCTCATGTTGTACAGCTCCAGGTACTGCGCCACCGCTTCCCGGGAGGGGGGAATGGTATCATACCACCGGTCGCCGGGTTCATTCAGGGCTTTACTGATTTCCCTTACCACGTCGGTAAAAGAGAGGATCAGGTCCACTTCCTCCATCTGAAGCCATGTTTGTTCATAGTGATCCAGTCTGCGCAGGGTTTCGGGATCCAGCATATCTCCGCTGAACATGACCGACAGGTTTTCCGATCCCCCGTATTTCTCGTTAATCAGCCGGGAAGCCTGTTTTACAGGGTGCTTACGCGGAAAGAAGTTCTCCTCGTTGGAATCTACCCTGAGAAGGAAGATTCCGGCTGCGGCAACCAGGGTTAATCCGGCCGTAAAGGCGAGAATGGTTTTTCGCTGTGTGATGATCCACCGGGCCATCTTTCCCAGGAAGCCATTGGAAGAGTGGTGCTTCGTGGTCAGATTTCTAACTGGAGCCGAAGGTTTCAGCAGGGAGAGTATTGCAGGAAGCAGCAACAGGCTGTAAAACAGGGCAAAGAGGATGCCTATAGCGGAGATGACCGCCATTTGCCGGGCAGGTATCATGGTATGGGCCAGCAGGGCTGAAATACCTGCAATTGTGGTAAGTCCGGTTATCAGCACCGGTTGCCAGAGCCGTTCCACCAGCTGAATGGTAATCTGTCTCATTGTCCACTCCTGACGGGCATTGATTTCCTGGTATTTGGCAATAAGGTGTATCCCGTAGTCATTGGCTATGGCAATGAGCATGATGGGGACCAGCAGGCTGATGATATAGAATTTCCAGTTCAGGATTGGAATCATACTCAAAGCCAGTACAGAAGAGAGGATCACCACCAGGAAAGGGAGTACCACGCCGCGTTTTTCACGGAATACCGCGTAGAGGAATACCAGCATAAGGAGCAGGGCAGCCGGAACCAGGAACAGTCCGTCACGCTGTATATCGCTCCTGATCGCCTGCCGGAGGTATGGCAATCCCCCGAAAAGTACCTGTTCGTCTCCCGGGTATTTGTCGAGTACGGTATGAATATCTGCAAACAGGGTATCTTCATTTACCTCTTTCTCCAGGATCAGGATGATAGCCGAGGATCTGAAATCGTTTGCCACGACCACCCCGTGAACCAGCTCGTTGGAACGAATGCGCTCTTCCAGCAGGCGGCGGTCGTTCCGCGTACGCGGAACCTGATTTACAGTGGGTTCCACGAGCATATATCCATCCTCACTGCTGATGTTGTTGGCCCCGAAAAGGGACATGATTCGTCGCACTCCGCGCATATGTTTCAATTCCCGGTGGATGGCACGGATTCGCTCCAGGCTTTCGGGTTGCAGGATGGAGTCGGTTTCAAACAGGATCATAAGCAGGTCCTGGTTGCCGAAAATGGTTTCGATCTTTTCGGTGTTGACCATTGATTCCATGGTATCCGGGAAGTAATGTTTCAGATCCGGGTCAATGGTCAGGCGGCCGCCCAGGATAAGCGCCAATGCCGGAATGATCAGCGATATCGAGATGATCCACCAGCGGAACCGGATGATCAGGGAGGCTCCTTTATGTTGCGTGTGGCGGGTTGTATGGTTCTCTTTTCGAAACGACACGGGTATGACATTTAAAAGGTTACACGTATTGACAGGTAGCCGGCGTTCAGGGCAGGGCCCACCAGCTCAAATAAACTTTCCTGCGGCCCGGTTAATAATCCGGCGCCGGTCTTAATGGCCGCGTGGTCGGAGAGGCTGGCTTCCAGGGCGGGGTGCAGTGAGAACTCTTCGCTTGTGATGGTGTACATAACCGGCAGGTGGATGGAAAGGGTGTTGTGGAAAAGATCGCACTGAGCGGCCAGGTAAAGCGAATGGTAGAATTGCTTCATTTGATAGTTCATCAGGCGGTTGAATGCGACTACCTGCTGGCGGAATTGTTCCTGCAACGCTCCAGGACCATAAGCGGCATATTGTGAAAAAAGGGAGGGATCGAAATCGCCGGCAAGCAGGTCGGGTTGCGGTGGTTTGGTATAGTCCAGTACATGCTTGCCGGAATATCCGGCCAGGAGGGTGAGGGTGGACCGGGTAATCTCCCATTCAGCTGCATAGCGGATTTCAGGGAGTGGTGCCCGGGGGGTGGATGATTCGTTCTGCGGACTTTTCTGCCAGGCGGTCTCGATACGGATAAGGGAGCCGGGAAGCGGGATCGAGGCATAGCCTTTCACCCGGAAAAGTTGATAGGGTTTTTCCTGCAGGCCGGCGCTGAGCGGCATTCCGGAGACGGAGTCAATAGTGAGATCAGTCAGGTCGATACCCGGCCAGTGATGGTATCCATAGAAGAGTGTCAATCCTGCATCCATCCGGTCGCCGTAGCGCTGGTATCTCAATGCGCCGCTGCTGTTTCTCAGTTCCATTGCCGGTGCCGAGGGTTCTTCAAAGGATACAAAACCGGGATATTCAGCCAGCCTGGTCATCAATACAGAAGAGGTATAGAGAGGCATCCATACCAACGATAGCCGGGAGGCGGGCGAGAGGTTCATATCGGTTTTTACCATCCATTGTCCCAGGTTCCGTTCATCGTCAAGCGAGGTGCGGAGCAGGGTGTTCACCGGGGTTATTTCACCGGCAGGATTGGTCATGCCGGTATGATTCCAGTTGAGGATCTGACGGCCTATCGTAAAGGTGAGGGGCGAAACAGAGGCCTTTATCCAGCCCTCGCGAAGGATTCCGGAAGCCAGGGGCTGACCGAATTCCCTGCCCAGTCTCAGCCTCCCTTCCGCGTAAGCGGAATAAGTACCTGACGAAAACCGGCTTTCCAGGTTGATGGCTGTGAAAACGCTTTGTAGTAATGGTACACCGGAAGGCGGATCCTGTCCGATAAAAAGCTCGCTTCGGACGGATCCTGAAATGGGCAGATTGTTAGTTGCCGCAGAGGGCGTATCCAGTGTTTCTTCAAAGAGTCCCTGGCCCTGGTGGGGTACTGTTAACCATAGCAACAAGGGGAGCAGGAGAAGTCGCTTCATTATTTTCTGTCAAATGTAGACTGTAGGCAGCAGAAAATCGACCTTTCCCAGCGGATGGGGCTTTTTCTGTGAAACAGGGAGGTTCCGACTGAGCGGTCGGGTCGTCAGGAGAGGAAGGGGAGGGATTACCTGTTTCTCGCAAAGTGGCTCGGAGGATGTCCTGTGATCTTTTTAAACACATTATTGAAGGCTGATTTGGAATTGAAGCCCGAATCGTAGGCAATTCCCAGGAGCGTCAGGTCTTTGTTGGCCGGGTCTTTTATTCGCTGTAGCACCTCATTGACCCTGTATTCATTGATGAACATATAGAAATTTTTGTGGAGATACCGGTTGATGACCTCCGTGATGAAGTGCCGGGGTATGGAAAGTTTCCCGGAGAGGTCAATGATAGACAGTTCCCGGTTGAGGTAGGGTTTTTCACTGGCCATATGTTTCAGTAACATCTCCTTAATCCGGAGGGCTTCTTTTTTTCCCAGGCCCGAGCGGACATAGCCATTGTTTTTTTGCTGATTCGGGGCGGAGGTTTCCGGTTCGGATTGAAGGAAGTCTGTAAATATTACCGGCTGGTTGATACCAAAAATACCGAAGAGGTAGGCAAAGATGGTAAGTCCGATAAAGGAGATCTCATACGGATCGAAGGGCATAAAATTCATAAGAATATCGATTCCCCCGAAGATGAACATAATCACGTATCCCAGGTAAAAGGTGATAGAGATTCCCAGCAACCATTGCAGGGTGATATTGCCCGATGTATAGCTTACCAGGGATTTAAGATGTTTTTGGTGCTTTTTGATGACAATAAAAGTAAGGATGCTATAGGTGGTTATGGAGATAAAAAACGAGACGGCGTATATAATGCGCACAGATATAAAGCGGTCAGCCACCAGGAATCCCTCGGTTCCCCTCATTACCGGTTTATTTATCAATGTCAGGGAGAGGATCGCAAAAGCTATAAACGGAATGAAATGCAACAGGTGATGCGCTCTGAAGGTTGGCTTTTCAGTAGTTATGAACAGTGCATAGAGGTATAGAAGCGGACCATAAGTGAAGGGTAGTATTTTGAGAGAATAGAGTGCCACGGCATTGGCATTGATAAGCACCAGGGCCATCTCAATGCTTATGAGTAGAAACCAGCTGGCAAGGATCTTGTTGGCCAGGGTGAGGGGTTTCCTGGTGACAATGATAATGCCTGCGAAAAAGGCTTGTGCCAGTCCGATATAAAGAATTGCTTCCACACAGGTAAGGTAGTAAAAAGTGTGTAAAAACGAGGTATCATCAAGTGGTTGTTTACGCAGGTTGTCAAAAAAGTGGATCCACGTTTCAACCGCCGGTGAATTATTTTGTTTTATAGTACAACTTGCCTACTTTTAGATGTTTTTTTAATAAAGGGATTTAAGATGAGTGTACTGTTAACTAAAGATTCCCGGGTGATAGTGCAGGGATTCACGGGTAGTGAAGGGACCTTTCATGCCAGACAGATGATTGAATACGGCACTACGGTGGTAGGGGGAGTAACTCCTGGCAAGGGTGGAGAGAACCACCTGGAACTTCCCGTATTTGATACAGTGTGTGATGCTGTATCAGAGACCGGTGCAGACACCAGTGTGATTTTTGTGCCGCCGCCTTTTGCAGCAGATGCGATACTGGAAGCCGAGGATGCAGGAATAGGCCTGGTGGTTTGTATTACGGAAGGAATCCCCACCCAGGATATGGTTCGGGTGAAGCAGGTGTTGGCACGAAGCACAACACGGCTGGTCGGACCCAATTGTCCGGGTGTGATCACCCCCGGGGAAGCCAAAGTGGGAATTATGCCGGGGTTTATCCATAAAAAGGGGGTAGTCGGTATTGTCAGTCGATCCGGCACGCTTACCTATGAAGCGGTTGACCAGGTTACAAGGGCAGGGTTAGGACAGTCTACCTGCATTGGTATCGGGGGCGATCCGATCATTGGCACAACCACGCTGGACGGTGTAAAGTTGCTTATGGAGGATGACCAGACAGAGGGTATCATTGTGATCGGTGAGATCGGAGGGAGTATGGAGAGTGAGGCCGCAGCATGGATCAAAGAGCACGGAACCAAGCCTGTTGTGGGATTTATAGCCGGACAAACGGCTCCCAAAGGCCGGCGTATGGGACATGCCGGTGCTATTATCGGAGGTAAAGCAGATACCGCTGAAGCGAAAATGCGGGATATGGAATCCAGCGGGATCCATGTGGTGACTTCTCCGGCAGAAATAGGTTCAAAGATGGCCGAATGCCTGAATGACTAATTCCAGGGGGTAGGTGTGGATGATATGAACGACAAAGATATTCAGCTGGCTGCGGAGATGATCCTCCGGAGTGATCATACCACTGCTTTTACCGGCGCAGGTATATCGCAGGAGAGCGGAATACCGCCATTTCGCGGTGAGGACGGAATCTGGAGCAAGTATGATCCGAACATACTCAGCATAACTAATTTCATGTACAATGCAGAAGAAGCATGGCCCCTTATCGTTGAGATCTTTTATGACTTCTTTGCCGGTAAAGAACCCAATCGTGCTCATCAGTTCCTGGCTTACATGGAGAAGACAGGACTATTAGAAGCGGTAATTACGCAGAATATCGATAACCTGCACCAGATGGCCGGCAGTAAAGAAGTTATTGAATATCATGGAAATGCAAAGTGGTTGATCTGTCCTCAGTGTGAAAAAGAATACCCGGTGGAAGAAAAGACATTTCAGCATCTTCCTCCCAGGTGTCCGGATGATCACACGATCTTAAAACCGGATTTCATTTTTTTCGGTGAACCTATACCGGAGGAGGCCGCCAGGAGATCTGCCTGGCATGCAGAGAGGTGCCGGGTTATGATCCTTGTGGGAACTACCGGGGAAGTGATGCCTGCAAGCATGATTCCTCGTATGGCAAAGGGAGCAGGTGCGACTATCATTGAAATCAACACGGAGCCCTCTCTTTATACCCGCGATATTACCGATCTTTTTCTCCAGGGAAGAGCGGGGGCGGTTAGTGAGAAACTGGAACAGGTGTTGAAAAAGAGTCAGAAAAGCAATAAACCCTCCTGATATACCGATTAAAATTGTAAAACTTCGTAAATACACAAACTATGGATCTATTAAAAGGAAAAGTAGCGCTTGTAACCGGGGCGTCCCGGGGCATCGGAAGAAAAATTGCAGAAACATATGCAAGTGAAGGAGCATCTGTTGCATTCACTGATTTGAAGCGCGATGAGAATATGGAATCACTGGAGAAGGAACTGACAGCCATGGGTGTCAAATGCCAGGGGTATGTAAGTGATGCAAGCGACTTTGATGCAGCGAGCAAGACAGTCGAGGAGATTGTGGATACATTTGGTCAGATCGATATTCTTGTCAACAATGCCGGTATCACCCGTGACACGCTTCTCATGCGTATGGAAGAGGAGATGTGGGATATGGTGATAAAGGTAAACCTTAAGTCGGTTTTCAACTTCACCAAAGCCATTCAGCGGATTATGCTGAAGCAGCGATCGGGAGCCATTATTAACATGAGTTCGGTTGTCGGTGTAAATGGAAATGCGGGACAGGCGAATTATGCTGCATCGAAAGCCGGTATCCTGGGATTCACCAAATCTGTTGCAAAAGAGCTGGGCTCCAGGAATGTTCGTTGCAATGCCATAGCGCCTGGTTTCATCATAACAGAGATGACTGCGAAACTTTCTGATGAGGTAAAACAGGAGTGGACAAAGCAGATACCTCTCAGAAGGGGCGGTACACCAGAGGATGTGGCCAGGGTTGCGGTTTTCCTGGGATCGGATTTGTCCTCCTATGTGACCGGACAGACGATTTCGGTATGCGGTGGAATGAGTTAGCGCGATTTTGTATGGAAAACCGATGGAGAGGGAGCGTACTGGCGCTGATGATGATTCTGCTTACGGGGTGTGTAGCGCCGCGGAGTTATATTACCTTTGAGATCCTTGAACCGGCCCCTGTAACATTTCCCAAGGTGGTTGAAGAAGTGGCGTATCTGAACCGCGCACCCAAACCCGAAGCAGCTTTTGATGAAGCAACATTGATGCAGAATGATCAAAAGGATCTTTTCATTCTGGATACCATCATTGTAAACGGGTTGCGCCGCGGGTTTCTGGATGTAATGCAGGATTCGCCACTGGACTATTTGAGAGAGCCGGTTTTTTTATCCTCCCGCAGGAATGATACTACAGGGCAGGAGGAGGCTTTGCCGGCTTACCAGGTTCGTGCCATATGTGATCGTTATGGAAGTGATGCGTTGATATCCCAGGAATACTACGGTCTGCGACTGGGAAAGACCGTACGTTTTAACTGGAGTATTCAGCAGCAGGAAGAGGTATATGCGTTGCTTCAGGAGGTTATGTGGAGGGTTTACCTTCCCGATTCTGTCAATCCGCTTGATGAATTCAGGATTTATGACACCCTGTTTTATGTGAATTATGCCGAGGATCCAGTCTCGATGCATTACTCGCCGACTGAAATGATCAGGGATGCCTTTTACTCTGCGGGAGAGATTTACGGTAGTCACCTGGTTCCACTCTGGATTGAAATTTCCCGTCCGGTATTCAGGGGAAGAGAAACGTTACTTAAAAAAGCTGCACAGTACACCGATGCAGGCGAGTGGGAGAAAGCAAGGGAGCTCTGGGCAAAGGGTGTGAAAAGTGACAATACAGACCTGGTGGGTAAATCGGCACACAATCTTGCTATTTACTACGAACTCGAAGATGAGCTGGAACAGGCATTGATGATGGCTGAACTGGCCTTCGAATCCTGGGATAATGAGGAGACAGACCGGTACTATACCGATCTGCAATTGCGTGTTCGGAAGAAAGAGAAGGTATTAAAACAGGTGCATTGATTTGCGTGAGAATCACCTGTTTTCTCATATGTTGAACTGTACAATACATATATGATTATGACCGAGCTGGTGTTTATTACGATGATAGTGATTATTACAGGAAGCTATTTTTTGGAGCAATGGCTTGACTACCAGAATCTGCAATATACAGTTCCCGAATTACCGGATAAACTGAAGGATGTATTTGATGATGAGGAATATCGTAAAAGTCAGCTTTACAAACAATCCAACACCCGGTTTTCGTTTATTTCAAGTACGTTCAGTCTCATCTTACTTTTGGTGGTTCTGTTATTTGGATTGTTTGGCGTATTGGAGCGATTTCTAATGGAGCGGGTGGATTCTTACTATCTATTCGTGCTCCTGTTTTTTGGAATTATCGGGATATTATCTGATCTGTTATCGCTGCCATTCAGTGTGTATGACACCTTTGTCCTGGAAGAACGTTTCGGTTTTAACCGCACCACTGTAAAAACATTCATTACGGATCATTTGAAAGGGTGGATCCTCACTGCTCTCATAGCCGGTGGCATCCTTTTACTGATAACCTGGTTATATCGAGCTACCGGATCCAATTTCTGGTTAATGGCCTGGGGAGTAATTACACTATTCTCCTTGTTTATGAGCATGTTCTATTCCAATCTGATCGTTCCTCTCTTCAACAAACAGACCCCCCTGGAGCAGGGAGATCTGCGTGATCGTATTGAAGCATTTGCCAGGAAAGCCGGATACAATCTTTCCAATATTTACCTTATCGATGGTTCACGCCGGTCATCAAAAGCAAATGCATATTTTACAGGACTTGGTCCGAAGAAAAGGATCGTTCTGTATGATACCCTGGTGGATGACCTGGAGAATGAGGAAATTGTGGCGGTTCTTGCCCATGAAATAGGTCATTACAAGAAGCGACACACCATGTTGAACCTGGTACTTTCCACTGTACATACGGGGATTATGTTGTACCTGTTTTCTCTGTTTGTTGAATTTCCTGTCTTTTCCAGGGTTCTGGGAGGATCTGAAGCATCTTTTCATATGGGCCTGATTGCATTTGGTATTATATATACACCTGTATCGACGGTGTTGGGAATACTGATGAATAAGATATCGAGAAAACATGAATACCAGGCAGACGAATATGCGGGAAGCTTCGGATTGGCTGATCCCCTTATTTCCAGTCTTAAAAAACTGACTCGTAATAATTTAAGCAATCTTACGCCTCACCCTGCTTACGTCTTTTTCCATTATTCGCATCCTCCGTTATTACAACGCATTGAAAACCTGGATCAACCATAAATCGCTATGAAAGCAGTCATTGTGACCATCGGGGATGAGATTTTGATAGGTCAGATCACCGACACCAATTCTGCCTGGCTGGCCGGTCAATTAAATCTTATGGGAGTTGAAGTTACGGAGATGAGCAGCATTTCCGATACACCTGATCATATCAGCCTAACACTTGACCGGTATATTGGTAAACTGGAATTGGTGATATTAACAGGGGGATTGGGTCCGACCAAAGATGATCTGACAAAAAAGACCCTTGGAGAGTATTTTGGAGGAAAAATGGTAATGGATAAAAAAGTTCTGGCATTTATCGAGGCATTTTTCGCCAGCCGGGGAAGAGGGGTATTGCCATCGAATCGTGATCAGGCAATGGTTCCGGACACCTGTGAAGCCTTACCCAACAGTCAGGGCACAGCCCCCGGGATGTGGTTTGAGAGGTCGGGCACCACGGTAATTTCCGTTCCGGGTGTACCCTATGAAATGAAAGCGCTTATGGAGGAGCAGATCATACCCCGTTTGAAGAACCGGTTTGGCACTCCGGAGATCGTTCATCGCACGATCATGACCCAGGGTGTACCTGAGTCATATCTGGCCGAAATGATCAGGGATTGGGAAGAGGAACTGCCTGATTGCATGAAACTTGCCTATCTGCCACGACCGGGAATTGTACGGTTGAGACTAACAGTAAGAGGTAGTTGTGCCAGGGATGCGCAAAAGATACTGGATCAGCAGATAGATAAGTTGCAGAAGATAATTCCGAAGCATATATACGGTTATGATGAACAAACACTTCAGGAGGCACTGGGTAAAGTGCTTAAAAATAATAACTTGACTGTATCAACCGCAGAGAGTTGCACCGGGGGTAACATAGCCCGTCTGATCACATCGGTTCCAGGTAGTTCAGACTATTTCGAGGGATCAATCATAGCTTACAGCAATCGGCTTAAAAGCGAGAAACTGGGTATTCCTCTTGAGATCCTGGATCGGTACGGAGCAGTCAGTCAGCCGGTGGTTGAACGAATGGCCGTTGGTGTAACCGGGGAGCTTGGTGCAGATTGTGGTATAGCCAGCTCGGGAGTCGCTGGTCCGGGTGGCGGAACCGATGAAAAACCCGTGGGAACGGTATGGATGGCTGTATCATACCTGGGATCTGTTGAAAGCCGGAAATTTCAATTTGGCGGATCAAGGGAAAGAATAATAGAGCAGGCGAGCCTTATGGGATTGGCCATGATGCGGAAGTTGATTATGCAATAGTGTATCGCGGTGGTTAATAGCGTTTCAAGTGGATTTTTTGGTTGAAATGTTTGATTAATTGAAATAAAATAGCGTACTTTGCGCCTCGTTAGAGAATCAGTTAAGAAATTCATCAAAAAATGTCAAAAGTTTGTCAGATAACCGGAAAAAGAGTGGTAAGCGGTAATAACGTTTCCCATTCCAAGAAGAGGACAAAAAGAAGGTTTTATCCAAACCTTTTCGATAAGAGTTTTTATCTGCCCGAGGAGGATCGCCACATTAAATTGAGAGTGTCTGCCAAAGGATTGCGCATGATCAATAAAAGAGGGCTGAAGAGTTGTTTGGACGAAGCTGTAGAGAAGGGATTTATTACCAAGTATTAATGTATCATAACCTATAGTCATGGCAAAAAAAGCGAAAGGCAACCGGGTACAGGTTATTCTTGAGTGCACTGAGCATAAGGATAGTGGTATGCCGGGAACTTCGAGGTATATCACTACCAAAAACCGGAAAAACACACCTGACCGGCTTCAAATGAAAAAATATAATCCAGTTCTTAAGAAAGTTACATTGCATCGCGAGATCAAATAAAGCATTTTGAATTATGGCTAAGAAAGTTGTTGCAACATTACAGAAAGGCGAAGGCAGAAATTTCACGAAATGCATAAAAATGGTGAAGTCTCCGAAAACGGGTGCGTACGTTTTTGAAGAGGAGATTGTCCATAATGATCATATCAAAGATTATTTCGCACAATAGTTGCCTTTACATCCGGGAGATATATACGTGACAAAGCTTTCTCAATGAAGAAAGCTTTTTTTATATAGTTGGGTTCATAATTTCCGCGATATGGGAATATTTACATCGGAGAAGAAAAAAAACCTGGACAAGGGACTTGAAAAAACCAGGGAGAATGTTTTTCGTAAACTTTCAAGAGCAGTTGTTGGTAAATCCTCAGTTGATGCGGAGGTTCTTGACAACCTCGAGGAGGTATTGATCACATCTGATGTAGGAGTGGATACCACCATACGCATTATAGAACGTATAGAGGAACGGGTATCCCGGGATAAGTATATGAACACCGAGGAGTTAAACCGTATCCTGAAGGAGGAGATCATTGCCTTACTGGAAGAGAATAACCAGGAGGAGTTCCGGGGATTCGATGCACCATTATCTTCTAAACCCTATGTGATTATGGTGGTGGGTGTGAATGGAGTGGGAAAGACTACAACGATAGGGAAGTTGGCCTACCATTTTAAAAAAGCCGGGCGAAAAGTGATTTTAGGTGCAGCCGATACATTCAGAGCTGCTGCTGTAGATCAGTTGACCATATGGGCCGATCGTGTAGAGGTAGATATTATAAAACAACCTATGGGATCTGATCCTGCCTCAGTTGCCTATGATACACTGGATTCGGCAAGATCAGCTGATGCCGATGTGGTGATCATCGACACGGCAGGACGTCTTCACAATAAGGTCAACCTGATGAACGAGTTGACCAAGATAAAAAGAGTGATGCAGAAGGTTATTCCTGATGCTCCCCATGAGATTTTGCTGATACTGGATGGATCAACGGGACAAAATGCCTTCGAACAGGCCCGTCAGTTTACCAACGCTACGGAAGTTAATGCGCTCGCATTAACCAAGTTGGATGGTACAGCCAAAGGGGGTGTAGTCCTGGGAATATCCGATCAATTCAAAGTTCCGGTGAAATATATTGGTATTGGTGAAAAAATGGAAGATCTTCAGCTGTTTAACAAAGAAGCATTTGTGGAAACTTTGTTTCGGGAATAATACATGACCATTCAGCTTGTAACATTGGGATGTTCGAAAAACCTGGTGGATTCGGAGCGTCTTCTTCGTCAGCTTGAAGCCAGTGGTTTTCAGGCACGCCACGCTGATCATCCCGGTCCCTCCGATATTCTGATTCTAAACACTTGCGGTTTTATTCTCGATGCCAAGCAGGAGTCGGTGGAGGCCATACTGACAGCGATAAACCTGAAAAGCAGGGGTCTTGTGAAGAGAGTGCTGGTTATGGGGTGTCTTTCCGAGAGATACAAAGAAGAGCTTACCAGGGAGATGTCTGAAGTAGATGGATTCTTTGGAGTTTGGGACCAACAGGCAGTAATAAAATCAGTTGGAGGGGTTTATTACCCTGATCAGATCAATGACCGTTATTTATCAACTCCCTCTCATTATGCATTTCTGAAGATTTCGGAGGGGTGTGACCGTTCCTGTTCTTTTTGTTCCATCCCATCGATAAGAGGGTCTCAGCAATCACGGAGGATGGAGGATCTCGTTGAAGAAACGCAACGGCTGGCTGATAAGGGGGTTAGAGAGTTGATTCTCATTGCGCAGGACCTTACATCGTATGGAACAGACCTTTATAGCAAAAAGTCACTGGCTTTGCTTTTAAAAAAGCTACTAACGGTGGAAAAGATTGAATGGATCCGATTGCATTATGCGTATCCTACAGGCTTTCCATCCGGTGTGATTCAATTGATGACAGATGAGCCGCGTATTTGCAACTACATTGATATTCCCATACAACACATAAATAATCGAATCCTTCGTTCTATGAATCGCGGGCATACCCGTCAAAGACTGGAAGAACTCCTCTTGCGTTTTCGGGAGCAGGTTCCCGGGATTGCCATTCGCACAACCGTAATGACAGGGTTTCCGGGAGAGACCGAGGAAGAATTCAATGAATTGCTTGCCTTTGTCCGTCACTTCAGGTTTGAGCGGCTTGGAGTGTTTGGCTATTCCCACGAAGAGCAAACCTCTGCTTACCGGATGAAAGATGATATTCCTGCTTCGGAAAAGGAGCGCAGGGCAGCTCTGATCATGGAGGCACAACAGGATATTTCGTATACCATTAACCGCTCCAGGGTGGGGAAGGTGTTAAAAGTATTGATAGACAGGGAAGAGGGAGGTTTTTATACAGGAAGGACCGAGTTTGATTCGCCCGAGGTGGATAATGAGGTCATGATCTCCAAAAATGAGAACTTCATGGAGGTGGGAAATTTCTTTAAGGTGCGCATTACAGGCGCAGATCATTTCGAGCTTCGAGGTGAATTGATCTGAGGAGGCATAATAAGTGTCAGGTAGGTTTGGTATTGATTTTGTCTTCAAAAAAGTGTAATTTGTTTCAGATCACAAAATCTACAGTCCCATGAAAAAAGATATCATTTCTACTCTTTCCCTCATTCTTATCATTATAGGTTTACTGGGAGCCATATTCAAGCTGGTTCACTGGCCCGGTGCATCGATCCTGCTCGTAATAGGTGGAGGGGGATTGGCGGTGCTTCTGATGATTTGGTTCTTTATTGGTAAGAGTACTGACTTCAAGTATTTACTGGCCCTCTATTTTGTGGTGATGCTTCTGGGCATATTATTTAAGCTCATGCACTGGCCCGGTGCCAATATGTTGCTTCAGGCAGGTTATGTATTAAGTTTCATAATGGCGGGCGTGCTACTAATCGGGAAGAAGAAATAAAAAAGGGTATCCGGGTACCCGGATACCCCTTTCCCAGGGTGTTTATAATTCTAGGAATCAGAGCTTTTTTTGCCTTGATCCTCGTTTTTATTCTTATTTCCTGTTTTACGGGCTTCCAATTCTTTCTTGGCGCTGGGAAGTTCCTTTTTCTTTTTATCAACTCTTACTAAGATTTCATCTTTCTCCTTGTCAAAATCGACCATCAGTGTATTTCCCTCTTCCAGGGAAGATTTGATTATGGTCTCGGCCATAGGATCTTCAAGATATTTTTGGATAGCCCGCTTCAGGGGACGTGCACCAAACTGCACATCATATCCTTTATCAAGTACATAATCCTTCGCTTCATCGGAAATGGTGATGTGATATCCAAGGAGGTTTACCCTTTCATAGAGGCCTTCGAGTTCAATATCGATAATCTTGTGGATATCCTCACGGCTCAGTGTATTGAATAGGACCACATCATCAATCCGGTTCAGAAATTCTGGTGCGAAAGCACGCCGCAATGCCTTTTGAATAACACTTTTTGTGTGTTCATTGGCTGAACTTTGACGAGCTTTTGTTGCAAAACCAACACCCTGACCAAAATCCTTCAATTCCCGGGATCCGATATTGGACGTCATGATGACAATCGTATTTCGGAAGTCAACCCGCCGCCCCAGGCTATCGGTAAGCTGGCCTTCGTCGAGAACCTGCAGGAGGATATTGAACACATCCGGGTGAGCTTTCTCGATCTCATCAAGCAAGACCACTGCATAGGGCTTTCTCCGTACTTTTTCTGTTAACTGTCCCCCCTCTTCATACCCCACGTATCCGGGGGGAGCCCCCATAAGACGAGACACAGAGAATTTCTCCATATACTCACTCATGTCGATACGGATCAGGTTATCCACCGAATCAAACAGGTATTGGGCTAATACCTTGGCCAGTTGGGTTTTACCAACTCCTGTTGGTCCAAGGAAAATAAATGTACCAATGGGTTTATTGGGATCTTTCAATCCGGCCCTGTTTCTCTGAATGGACTTTACCACTTTCCCAATGGCTTCGTCCTGTCCGATTACACTGCCACGCATCTCATCCCCCATATGAAGAAGGCGTGTTCCTTCTGCCTGAGCGATTCGTTGCACAGGAACGCCGGTCATCATAGCGACTACTTCAGCCACTTTATCTTCATCCACGGTTTCCCGGTTCAGGGCAAGTTCTTTTTCCCATTTTCTTTTTTCAGAATCCAGGTGATCGAGCAGATCTTTCTCTTTATCTCTAAAACTGGCTGCTTTTTCGAAATTCTGGTTTTTAACGGCCTGGATCTTTTCCTGCTTCGTATTCTCAATATCCTCTTCCAGTTTTACGATACGGTCTGGAACCACAATATTGGAAATATGAACCCTGGAGCCCGCTTCATCCATTGCATCTATAGCTTTATCGGGCAGGTGCCTGTCACTGATATAACGCTGGGTGAGCTTTACACACGCCTCAATGGCTTCATCGGTGTAATTCACATTATGGTGGTCTTCGTAACGCTCTTTTATGTTATGAAGGATATTGACGGTTTCCTCCTCGGAAGTCGGATCCACCATGACTTTCTGGAAGCGTCTTTCCAGTGCCCCGTCCTTTTCAATATGCTGACGGTACTCATCCAGTGTTGTGGCACCAATGCACTGAATTTCACCTCGAGAAAGGGCTGGTTTAAGCATATTGGCTGCATCCAGTGATCCGGTGGCTCCCCCTGCACCCACGATGGTATGGATCTCATCGATAAAGAGAATAATATTTGGATTCTTCGTCAGTTCATTGAGAATAGCTTTCATCCGTTCTTCAAACTGTCCGCGGTATTTGGTGCCAGCTACAATTGATGCAAGATCAAGGGTTACAACCCGTTTATCAAAAAGGACCCTGGATACTTTGCGCTGAATGATCCGCAATGCCAGTCCTTCTGCGATAGCAGATTTACCCACTCCGGGTTCACCGATAAGAATGGGATTGTTTTTCTTCCTGCGGCTTAAAATTTGGGCTAACCTTTCGATTTCTGTTCCTCTTCCAACAATAGGGTCCAACCTATTCTCTTCAGCAGCTTTGGTTAAATCGATACCAAAGTTATCCAGTACAGGTGTGTCGGATGCCGATTTTTGTGATCCTCCCAGGCCACCACCTTTGCCACTTCCTGATGATCCACCACCACTGAAGGGGCCCTTTACCTCATCATCATCGTCTCCCGGAAAGTCGGCTTTTCCTTCTACATCACCGTTGGTTATCTCCTGCTTGATTTTGTTGTAAGTAATGCCATTCTCCACGAGAAAGCGTGTGGCAAAATTATTTTCATCCTTGAGGATGGCTAAAAGCAAGTGATCTGTTTCAATGGTTTTTTGCTTCATGGCCCTTGCTTCAAGATATACTAGCTTCAGTGTTCGCTCAGCACTTTTAAGAAGTGGTAAGGTATCGGGATCGGCCAGCGGAGCTGGTTTCTCATTTTTAATGCTTTTCTCCACTGCTATTCGCAAATCGTATAGCTCAGCTCCAAGTGATATAAGGGCATCAATTGCTCGACCCTCTCCATCTCTTAGAATTCCTAAAAACAGATGCTCAACCCCTATATGGGAATTTCCCAATCGAACAGCTTCTTCTTTGCTGTAACTCAAAACATCCTTGATGCGCTGTGAAAACTGTGCGTCCATGTATCGTATATAATTCCAGAAATCTTCCATAACAAAATAAATATAAAGCGATGAATATACCAATAGAACAAATTTCAATTATAAACAGTTCAATGTTGATAATTCAAGGGCAAAGATGCTAAAAATAGCGCAGAATTCGCTATTTTCGTACTTTAATTTCCCTGGAGGAAATACCATCTTTAACACATTGATTTTAAATTACTTTATATAGAAATGGCAGAAGGAGAACGCGTACTCAGAATAAACATTGAGGAAGAGATGAAATCGGCCTATATCGACTATTCGATGTCGGTCATTGTATCACGGGCATTACCAGACGTGAGAGACGGTTTGAAGCCTGTTCACAGAAGAGTTTTGTTTGGCATGAGAGAGTTAGGTGTACTTTCCAGCCGACCCTATAAGAAATCAGCAAGAATTGTAGGGGAGGTTTTAGGGAAATACCACCCTCATGGAGATTCATCGGTCTATGACACAATGGTGCGCATGGCTCAGACCTGGTCGATGCGGTACCCGCTGGTTGACGGACAGGGAAATTTTGGATCTGTCGATGGTGATAGTCCGGCTGCCATGAGGTATACTGAAGCAAAGCTTCGTAAGATTGCGGAAGATACCATGGGCGATCTGGATAAGGATACGGTGGATTATCAGCTCAATTTTGATGATACACTGGAAGAACCGACAGTATTACCGACACGGATTCCCCTGCTTCTTGTAAACGGTAGTTCAGGTATTGCAGTTGGTATGGCTACCAACATGGCTCCTCATAATCTCAATGATGCGGTAAATGCAGTTGTAGCATACATAGATAATAAGGAAATTGAGGCTGGTGAACTGGCAGAAATTATCAAAGCACCTGATTTTCCTACCGGAGGTATAATATATGGTTTTCAAGGAGTTAAAGAAGCCTATGAAACAGGCCGGGGCAAGATAGTATTGCGGGCCCGCACAGAAATAGAAGTGACTGAATCGGGAAGGGAGAAGATTATTGTTACCGAAATTCCTTACCAGGTAAATAAAGCGGAATTGATCAGAAAAACAGCCGATCTGATCAATGAAAAGAAAATTGAAGGGATCTCTTATATCAATGATGAGTCTGACCGCAGGGGAATGCGGATCGTAATCATTTTAAAAAAGGAAGCCAGTGCCAACGTGGTGCTTAACAATCTTTTAAAGTATACTCAGCTTCAAACCGCATTCAATGTCAACAATATTGCACTGGTAAAGGGCAGGCCGAGAACTCTGAATCTAAAGCAGTTGATTGTACATTTTGTTAACCACCGGCATGAAATTGTGATTCGTCGTACACGTTACGAGTTGGAGCAGGCGGAGAAGAGAGCTCACATTTTACAGGGACTTTTAAAGGCCCTGGATCATATTGACGAGGTTATAGCCTTGATTCGTGCTTCACGCACACCGGATGAGGCCAGGGAAGGATTGATGGAGAAATGGGAGTTTACCGAAGTTCAGGCGAAAGCTATATTGGATATGCGCCTTCAGCGACTGGTTGGCCTGGAACGGGACAAATTGAAAGAGGAATATGACCAGCTTCTGGAGCGTATTACTTATTATAAGAGGGTATTGGATGATGAATCCCTGCGGATGGAGATCATAAAAAATGAATTGCTGGAAATCAAAGAGCACTATGGAGACGAACGCCGCACGGAAATTATTCCTGATGAAGGGGAGTTCAATCCTGAAGATTTCTATGCAGATGAAGAGATGGTGATTACGATTTCAAAACTGGGTTATATCAAAAGAACCCCGCTTTATGAGTTCCGAACACAGAACAGGGGAGGAGTGGGTGCAAAGGGAAGCACCACCAGGGATGAAGATGTGATTGTGAGCATGTTTTCAGCAAGTATGCACAACACCATACTTTTTTTCACTAACAAGGGAAGGTGCTTCTGGCTAAAAGTATACGAAATCCCTGAAGGAACGAGAAGTTCAAAAGGACGGGCTATTCAGAACCTTATTAACATCGATCCGGATGATGATATTCGAACATACCTTCGGATACGTGATTTAAAAGACGAAGAGTACATTAATAACAATTTTATTATACTGGCCACAAAGAAAGGGGTTGTTAAAAAGACAAGCCTTGAGGCATATTCCAGGCCCAGGCAGAACGGTATTAATGCGATCAACGTCCGGGAAGGAGATACCCTGCTGGAGGCACGATTAACTGATGGCAACCGGGAAGTTATGCTTGCTGTTCGTTCCGGAAAAGCTATCCGCTTTCATGAAAATACAGTCAGGGCTGTTGGAAGGACCGCATCCGGGGTCAAAGGAATCACACTCACAGGGCATGATGATGAAGTTGTGGGAATGGTAGTGGCCAACGAAGGTCAGGAAGATATCCTGGTAATATCTGAAAAAGGCTTTGGCAAGCGCTCTTCCCTGGAAGATTACCGGGTTACAAACCGGGGAGGGAAAGGTGTAAAAACTATTAACATTACAAATAAAACTGGTAGTCTTGTAGCAATCAAAGCAGTAACAGATGAGGACGATCTCATGATCATTACATGGAGAGGAGTAGCTATTCGTCTAAATATAAAGGCATTAAGGGTAATGGGCAGAAATACTCAGGGAGTCCGGTTGATTAATCTCAGAGAAGACGACCAGATCGCTGCAGCCACCCAGGTGCCTTCTGATAATGGAGAAGAGGGAGTTGAAGATTTGGGCGAAGATGCCAGTACGTCTCCAGAGTAGACAGGTAATGAGTTATTAATAAGATTTGCTCTCAATTTTAACAAACCTGAAAAATGTTCTGGCACCTTATTTGATGGTTCGTAGGAAAGTTCTTATTTTTGATCAAATTTTAAATTAGACAGATATCATGAAAAGATTGCTTTATGTAGCGTTAGCAGCTACGTTCGCGATTACCCAGGTAAACGCACAATTTGACCAAACCGGGGAGTCTGTTACACTATTAAACTTCGATAGACTCGAGCGTAAAGTAGAAAAAAGTAATGAGAATATAGAACACCAACGTAGAGGTAAAAGAGACCGTACATGGAGAAAGAGAGGTGAACTATTCCAGGATGTATTTGCCCAGGGCATTGAGCAGGTGCAGGAAGGAATGGGTCCCAATCAGTTGCGGATTTTTTACGGAGAGCCCAATAATGTTGAGAAAGAGACCAGAGAGGACGGAACGGTTGTAGAGCGGTATGTGTATGATCACATTATTTACATCTTTACCAATGGTACATTGCTTGCATGGGAGCGGAAAGAACCCATTCATGAAGATCCGCTCCAGGAGGCGCTTCGAAGTTATAACAAAGCGATGGAACTGGATGACAGGGACAGGGTGCCTGATAAAATAAAACCCAACCTGGAAGAGTTAAAACTTCAGTTTAAAAGGTCTGGAGTAAATGATTATTACAAAGAGAATTATCAAAAGGCATTGGAAGACTTTAAAAGTGTGCTTGCCATCAACGATATGCCCATGTTCGAGGGAGTTATCGATACACTGATGATCCAATATACCGGTATCATTTCCAGGGAGATTGCCAATCAGAATGACAGTGAGGAAATGTACAAGCAAGCCATCAAGTATTATAAGAAGTTGGCAAAGCTTGGCACTGGAGGACCCAATACCTATCTGCAGCTCAAACTGGACTATTTTGCGTTAGGGGATACCTCAGGGGCAATCGAGATTCTCAAAGAGGGTTATGAGCAATATCCTGACAGTGTTAATATCATTGCTAACATTTCAGATACATATATTGTCAGTAACAGGATAGAGGAAGGGCTCGAATTTATTGAAAAGGTTATTAACGGGAATCCGGACCTGGCACAGCCATATTACTGGAAAGGCCGTTTACTGATCAATAAGGAGCAAAAGGAACCGGAAGAAGGAGAGGAGTTACCCGAGGAGACAAATGTTGACAAGGCGGTTAAAGCTTATAAGAAAGCGGCTGAGTTGGACGAAACGCTCTACTATGTTTGGTATGACATGGGATACATCTATTATTTGAAAGGGGCTGATTTTTATGAAAGAGCCAGCTTAGAAGAAGATGATAAAACACGGGAAAAACTCAATGAACTGGGTAAGGAAAACTACATGGAAGCTATTCCAATGCTAGAGAAGGCTTTTAAATTTAATGAAGCGAATCGTGATGTGAAATATGAAACGCTGGATTTACTTCAGAGGATTTATTATAAGCTGCAGATGATGGATGAGTATAACCGCGTGAAAAAGATGAAAAACGAACTTTAAGGTATCAAAGAATAGAAGGGAGGCTATAAGTGAAAAAGCCTCCTTTTTTTTAAAATATCAATTTAACATAATATTAATTATAGGACAAAAATAATAATTCCTGATTCCATGGTTTTAAATGTAACTAACTGGCTTTTGCGGATTATCAACCGATTTTTCGCATTCTTATATTACTTGGAGTAACCTCGAGGTATTCATCTTCTTTAATATATTCCATGGCTTCCTCTAAAGAGAATTGTATACGGGGAGCAATTTTCACGTGCTCATCAGTACCGGCAGCTCTCATGTTGGTTAATTTCTTTCCCTTTGTTACATTAACGGGAAGATCCTCTGATCTGGTGTTCTCACCGATAACCTGTCCTCTATAAACTTCTTCCCCGGGATCAATGAAGAATTTTCCCCGATCCTGCAACCGGTCAATTGAAAATGCAAGCGCCATACCTGTCTCAGAAGAAACAATGGATCCATTCACACGTTCTGGAATATCCTCTTTAATAGAGTCGTATTTATTAAACCGGTGATTCATTACTGCTTCACCGGCGCTTATGGTAAGAAGGTTATTTCTCAGACCTATCAGACCCCTGGAAGGAATATTGAATTCCAGGTGCAACAGATCTCCGCGTGGTTCCATGACGAGCAAGTCACCTTTCCTGCGCGTTACCTGCTCGATCACTTTGCCGGAGTATTGTTCCGGCACTTCAATCACGAGGTTTTCATAGGGTTCACAGGTTTTCCCATGAATGGTTTTCAGGATTACATTAGGTTTCCCGACCTGTAGTTCATAGCCTTCCCTTCGCATGGATTCAATCAGTATGGAAAGGTGTAAAATTCCACGTCCAAATACTTCGAACCTATCCTCTGAGGCAGTCTCTTTCACCTTCAGGGCAAGGTTTTTTTCGGTCTCTTTAAGGAGTCTGTCACGCAAATGCCTTGAAGTTACAAACCTTCCCTCTTTTCCAAAAAAGGGAGAATTGTTGATCAAAAAAAGCATGCTCATCGTTGGTTCATCAATGGCAATTCTGGGAAGGGGTTCAGGATGTTCGACATCTGCTATGGTCTCTCCTATTTCAAAGTTTTCCACTCCCACGACAGCGCAAATATCTCCCGTTCTTACGATTTTCTTTCGGATGCGACCAAGACCTTGAAAAACATGCAATTCTTTTATTTTTACCGGATGTATGGTTCCGTCTCTCTTACATAATGCATAGCTCATTCCTTCCTGAATATTTCCCCTGAAGATGCGACCTATCCCTATTCGTCCTACAAAGCTGGAATAATCCAGGGAGGCAATCTGCATTTGTGCAGGGCCTTCTATTGCCGGTGCCGGGGGTATCTCATTCAAGATAACATCAAGAAGGGCGGTTATGTCTCCAGAAGGTTTTTTCCAGTCAAGAGACATCCATCCCTGCTTGGCACTGCCGAAAACGGTTTCGAAATCCAGTTGCTCCTCGGAAGCTTCCAGGTTGAACATCAATTCAAATATATCCTGTTGCACTTCATCGGGGCGGCAATTCTCTTTATCCACCTTATTGATCACAACAATAGGTTTCAACCCTAAATCTATGGCTTTATTGAGTACAAAACGGGTTTGTGGCATGGGGCCTTCCAGGGCATCCACAAGCAACAGGACCCCGTCTGCCATTTTCAATACACGTTCCACTTCTCCACCAAAATCAGCATGACCCGGTGTATCAATAATGTTAATTTTTACATTTTTGTAGTGAACCGATACGTTTTTCGAGAGAATGGTGATACCCCGCTCCCTCTCCAGGTCGCTATTATCAAGTATAAGCTCTTTTTCACCGCCTCTTTTATCCAGTGTATTGCAGGCATATATGATCTTATCAACCAGGGTTGTTTTGCCATGATCCACATGGGCAATGATGGCAATATTTCTAATCTCTTCCATATATGGTTTAATGAAGCTGCAAAAGTACGATAATTTATATAATACAGGGAAAAAAAATGGTCTCCCTTATAAACTGGCGTTCAAATCAGCGCAGTTGTTATAAAATGCAGAATATTAGTATAATACAGATATGCAAGCAGTGGTTTTTTCTTTCTTATTGCCAGATTACAGAAATTCATGGTATAAGACCTATTGATATATGTTCAGGCGTTTTATCAAGTTGTATAGGTGAAGGTAATGGATTGAAAAAGTATTTGTTAAACATAAGTAACTTATTGACTTTATGAATAATAATTTGTAAAATGCATTGAATAAATATTATATAATTATGAGTGAAAGTGTATACAAATTCATTGAACTGGTTGGTACCAGCAGTGAATCATGGGAAAAAGCAGCTGCCAATGCAGTTGAACAAGCATCAAAATCTTTACGCGATCTTCGTATTGCAGAGATTTCTAGTTTTGATATGCATTTAAAAGATGGAAAAGTGGAGACCTATAGAGCCAGGGTCAAGGTCTCTTTTAAATTTGATGCCTGATAATTAATGAAATATGTTTTTTTATGCAGATTTTGCGTAATCTGAGGAGGAGTTTATTGTTAAATTTACTATATTTCATCTAACTATTTGATTATTTAAAGGATAAATAATTTTGACTTTTCTTGCAGTTTTAAATATATGTGTATATTTGCAGAGCGAATGATTCTTTCTCATTGTTATATTTTCCAATTGGATTTTTAATGGAGTTTAGATCAGACGTAAAATAAGCCCGGGTTACCGGGGAATGTTAATTTTAATTTTTTTCATAATGAACATTTTCGTAGCCAGATTAGATTATGGCATCACAAGTGAAGACTTAAGAGCAGTCTTCGAAGAGTATGGCGAGGTTTCCTCTGCCAATGTAATTTTTGACAAAATGACCGGCCGGTCAAAAGGTTTTGGTTTTGTTGAAATGGATAACAACGAAGAAGCAGAACAAGCGATCAATGAATTGAATGGAACAAGCCTTAAAGGAAGGGAAATTGTAGTTAAAGAAGCTGAATCCAGAGCAAGAAACACTGATAGAAGATCTTCACGTTATTAATCTCTGATTGACAAGAAGAAAGACCGGCGGTGCCGGTCTTTTTTTATTACTCGATATCCCCTGTCTACCCGGTCTCTTTAAGAATCGCATCAGGGGTTATACATTTCGTCAACCCTGCCCCTATTCTACAAACGAACTGACAAAGTAGAAGCCGAGTCCGGATGCAAAAAGCCAGACTCCGTAAAGGCCATGTTCGATAATACTAACCATTAAGGATTTAGTCTGGTAATACCTGTAAGCAAATACGAGTCCGGCAACAAAAGTCAGTAAAAGTACCAGCCAGTTCCTGTATAAAATGTGGCCATATGAAAAGAGCAGTGCGCTTACCAGGATAAGTTGATATCTATTGGAAAATAATTTTCCATACCGGTGAAATAAAAGAGACCGGTAGGCAAGGCCCTGGGGAATCACTGAAAAAATGGGGTAGAATATGCTGATCATGAGTAACATGATCGGATCATGCCTGGCCAAATAAAACATACGCTCCGGCATAATGAGCCATGTGAGCAGAGACATAATAGCCGCCGCCCCCAAAAAAAACAGGAGAACCTGGGGAATATATTTCCGACCTTTTTGCCAGTTTATGTACAGGGATGGATCATAGTTTCTATCATACCGCAGAAACAGGAAGACAGATACCCCCATAATAAACAGAATCACCATGAGAGGCACGGGCAATATATCCAATGCGATGGTGCCTGGTAACAGTATATAAAGTAAAGTTAATTCAACCCATAATTTCTTTTTATTATCGTTGTATATTAACTCTTTTGCTTTCACCATTGCTTCTTCTAAATATAAAAGGCCTCCATTCAGTGCATTTTACAGGTATGTATTGTAATAACCTGTTACCGTTCGGATTGTTCTTGTGCAGATCTATAAACAGCACTTTCATGAAGGAATCACATAAAAAAAGATGGCAAAGAAATGGGAAAGGCTACCTGCTATGACGAACAGATGCCATACCAGGTGGTGATACTTAAAACGCCATGTATTGTAAAATAAGATGCCGAGGCTGTATGCCACACCACCTATTAAAATCCATAACCAGCCCATGAGTGGCAAGCTTTTGATTACAGGAACAATAGCAATAATAATTAACCAACCCATAAGAGCATAGGCCAGCACCGTAAATCGACCTACTCCTTTTTCATATCCTACCGGGTTGCGAACTACCAGGTAAGAACCTATTAACGCGAGGCCCCATTCGATCCCGAATATAGTCCAACCGAATCCACCTCGTAAGGTAATTAGAGCCAGAGGCGTATAAGTTCCCGCAATAAGAATAAAGATGGCAATTTTATCAAAGGTGAAGAAGAAATCTTTTATTTTCCCGGGCTTTAAAATGTGTGTGAGGGTTGATGAAATGTAAAGAAAGATCATGGAGGCGCCGAAAACAGCCGTGCTTGTAATATGCCAGGCATTTCCCAGCCTGACTGAATAGACTACCATCAAAACAAGTCCGGCTATGGCTAATAACGCTCCGGCAAAATGAGACAGTGCATTTGCCATCTCCTCCCCTCTTGTAAACCTCCGATGAGTATTCTGATTTTTCATTCGTTTAAAATTTGTTAATTCTCTATAAATTAGTTAATTAATAATTTGAGAACGAATACAACCGCTATCGCTCTCCCATGATATTTTGTAATCATATGACTTTGTCGAGCTCCTAGAATCTGTTTCTTATTGTTATAATATGCTTATATAATAACATGTTCGTTTCATTTGTTATATCAAAGATACTTTTCTGCAGATTTCATCTTATCTTTTTTCATCCCTCTATGGGCAGGTTAATCCCTATATGTTGTATATTATTAAAGCATGCGCTGATTTTTAAATAGGCTGGATGAATCTCATAAATACATAGCTATTTTTTTCTTATTTTCGTATTGATAGATAACCTGATATGAGTTACAATTCATCTTTCCGCTCCACAATCGGAATTCTGCTTTACCTGGTTTTTTTTGCATTCCATACGGATATAGATGCACAACGCGATTTGGCAGAGAAAGATTCATTGCTCCAATTAAGGAATACCCTTACCGGGAGTGAACGCGCCCTTCTGGATGGCCAGTTGGTTCACCAATACATTCCATTCAATCTTGATTCAGCCCGCTATTTCCTCCAACAAATGCAGGATCAGTTGCAAAAGACCTATAATAAGGAGGTGGATGCCTATTTTAATAAATATAAAAGCAACACTCTTTCAAAAGAGGGAAACTATAAAGAAAGCATTCCTTTTCGCATCAGAGCCTATGAATTGTTTCGGGAACTAAATAATTTCAATGAGATCGGTTGGAATGCCAGGGGGTTGGGAATCAGCTATTTTCAACTTGGTGATTATGCCAGTGCCATGGATTATTTTTTAATGGCACTCGTTGCATTTGAAAAAAATCAGGACCTGTTAGGAATGGGTGACATACATAATAATTTAGGTGCCGTTAGTTATGTTTCCGGCCATCCCCGTAAAGCCCTGGAGTATTACACTAGAGCCCTGGAACTTTATGGTGAAGTTAACGAAGAGAAAAGAAGGGGAAGGATTCTTAACAATACCGGACTAATTTATTTTGATCAGGAAGATTTTGAGAAAGCGCTTTCCTACTTTATTGATGCGTTAAACGTGTATCGGGAGTATGGAGAGAGGGATAAGTTGGGAGGTGTATTTAACAATATCGGCCTTTGTTACTATCACTTGAAACAGGGAAACATTGCAAGCTTATATATGCACAGGGCACTGGAACACGCTCTTGATCTTGGAGATACCTATAATGAAATATCAGCTTATATCAATCTGGGGGCATTCAATACTACAGAGGGTCATTATGATTCAGCAGTCAATTATTTACAGAAAGCAGGCCAAATGGCGCATGAAAGAGATCTTCGAGCCCTCTATGTGGATGTTCTGGAAGAGGAATCAAACCTCGAGGCAGCCCGGAAGAACTATAAAAAAGCGTTATGGCTCTACCGTATCTACCATGATTCTGTTCACAACCTGCACAGCGAGAGAGCGGATGAGCGAATTGCCAACCTGATGGCAAGTCATGAGCAACAGGTGAAAGAAAAAGAAATCAGCCAATTGAAAGAGAAACAAAAATCACAACAACTTATCAACCAGTTGTTTATATTGGTGATCCTGGTAATTTTATTTGTTCTTGGCCTTGTTATCTACAATGTAAGAAACAAGAAACGCATCAACCAATTGCTGGCAGACAAGAATCGTCAGCTTACCGAGATGAACAAAAAATTGACAGAATCGGAGAAAGCGTTGAGAGAGCTCAATGAATCAAAAAATCGCCTCTTTTCAATAGTTGCTCATGATCTTCGAAATCCTGTTGCAGCTGTAATGGGCTTTTCAGAGTTGTTACATGACAATTATGAGAAGTTGGATGATGCCTCCAGAAAGGAGTACCTGTTACAAATCATGCAGGGAGCGGACCGAAGCCAGGGATTGCTGGAAAACCTGCTGCTGTGGGCCAGATCACAGATGCAGGCAATAACCTGTCATCCGGTATCATTGCAAGTAAAACCCCTGATTGAAGAGAGTATCAGGCCGCTAAAAGGAACCATTGAGCATAAAAAGATCAATGTGACAATTCGGGCAACGGAATCGATTAAAGTCAGTGCAGACAGGGAGATGCTTAAAGCGGTTCTGAGGAACCTGGTAACCAATGCCATTAAGTTCAGTTTTACCGGTGAGACTATAAAGATAAATACCCGGAGAGCTAAAGGTGCATGTTGCATCGATGTTACCGATCATGGAATCGGAATGCAACCGGAGGTAAGGGAATCTCTTTTTAAAGGGAGTGAAAATTCAACGACCCCGGGTACCTCGGGAGAGGGTGGTTCCGGACTCGGGCTTATTATTTGCAAAGAATTTACAGAGAGGAATGGAGGTACGATAACGGTGAACAGTTCACCGGGAACCGGAAGTACGTTCACCGTTTGTTTGCCCCTGGCCGAATGATCATTACTTGAGCTTATCCTCAAAGATCTCTTCCAGCTTTTCAATCTTCGGGGTGATTACCATCCGACAATACCCTTGCTTGGAATTGTTTTCGTAATAATTCTGGTGGTAGTCTTCTGCCGAGTAGAAAGCTTCAAAAGGCACGATTTCAGTAACAATGGGATTATTCCATATATCCTGGTTGTCCAATTCCCGTATAATCTCAAGTGCTTGTTCTTTTTGTTCTTCCGTATGATATAGAATTATCGATCGATATTGAGTTCCCACATCGGCTCCCTGTCGGTTGAGGGTTGTAGGATCATGAGTTTTAAAGAACACTTCAAGAAGGGTGTAGTACGATACCTTTGCCGGGTCATAAGTGATCTGAATAACCTCTGCGTGTTTGGTGGCACCTGAACTGACTTCGCGGTATGTTGGGTTTTTTATTTGCCCACCTGAATAGCCAGACATAACGCCTGATACACCTTCGATCCGCTCAAATATAGCTTCCGTGCACCAGAAACAACCACCACCAAAAGTGGCTTTTTCCTTATTGTTTTCCATACCTTTTTCGATTTGTGAAAATACCGTAATACTTACTACCCCCATCAGTAAGAAAGACCAAACGAATCTTCTCATTATTCTGTAATTATTTAGTTCTTTGCGAGGGTCCTTTTCTGATAACAACGTGTCGTTAAGATTGTTTGAAACTGGACATGCGTTGAATTTTATTGTAGCTTTGTTATATGCATACCGCATCGTACTGGAGCAAATTATCTAATAACCAGGTCCAATGTCATTTATGTCCTCATTTATGTAAAGTGTCTACTGGCAAATCAGGCATTTGCGGAGTAAGGTATAATGACAAAGGAACTTTGTACAGTCGTGTTTACGGAGTTTTATCTTCTGTTACTTCGGATCCTATTGAGAAAAAGCCCTTATACCATTTTTATCCGGGTACCCGGATGCTATCCATTGGGAGTTTTGGTTGTACTATGAAATGTAATTTCTGTCAGAATAGTGAAATTTCCCTGGGTGGAGATTGGGATCTGGAGCAGATGGATATTTATAAACCCGGTGCGATTGTCTCCAGGGCCCGTGATGGTCAGAATATCAGTGGGATTGCCTATACATACAATGAACCTGTTGTTTTTACAGAGTATATGCTGGATACAGCGAAGCTTGCTCATGATGCTGGTCTTGTGAATGCAATGATCACCAATGGATTTATCAATATACCTCCCCTGGAAGACCTGCTTACCTGTATAGATGCTTTCAATATTGACTTAAAAGCGTTTACCGATAGTTTCTATAAGAATGTAACCCGTTCGCAGCTGGCACCGGTTCTTAAGACTATTAAAAAAGTTTCAGATGCTGGGAAGCATTTGGAGATCACTCATCTGGTAATACCTGGCCGGAATGATCATGAAGATGATTTTAAGGATCTTGTCAGGTGGATAAGAGACACCTGCGGAAAGCAGACAGTTCTCCATCTTTCACGGTATTTTCCCAGGTATAAGTCGGAATCCCCCCCTACCCCAACCGAAATAATGTTATCATTCCTGGAAATTGCAAGGAAGGAATTGCATTTTGTGTATGCCGGAAATATTTCTATCGATAATGGCAGTGACACATTTTGTCCGGGTTGTGGAAATATACTGGTTGAAAGGCACCTGTATCATGCCAGGAATTCAGGCATAACCGAAGACGGAATTTGTAAAACCTGTGGTTACAAGATATATGGCACATTTCACAAACACAGAGATTAGAGAGCCCGCTGTGGAAGGAAGATTCTATCCTTCATCCAGGGAAAGCATATTTGAATTAATCAGACAGGTTGAGCACTCGGAGCGTTACCCGGTTCCTGCCTTAAAAGATGTCTCTGTATATGGTGCAGTATTACCCCATGCCGGTCATGTCTTCTGTGGTTATCAAACTGTTCCGTTTTTCCAGTTTCTTACCCGGAAGGGTCATAAACCAGAAACATTTGTGATTGTGCATCCCAATCATACCGGTATGGGAGCACCATTGGCATTATCACCCCATCTGTATTGGCGCAATGCATCAGGGATACTGGAAGTGGATCAGGAGTTAGCCAATTTGCTTGATTTACCAAGAGACGAGGATGCCCATAGGAATGAACATTCAGGAGAAGTTTTGTTACCATTTATTAACTACTATTTTGGGGAGTCCGATCTTAAGATCCTTCCTGTATGTATGGGTAAGCAAACTTTTAAAACTGCTGAAGAACTGGCCAAAACTCTTTACAATGCCACAAAAATGTTGGATAGAAAAATCATGGTCCTGGCATCAAGCGATTTCACCCACTTTTTACCAGCACAGGAGGGATATGATCAGGATCAAATTCTTCTGGACGCTATATTTAGTAAAAATCCAGAAAAGGTTGAGAAAACTGTGCAGCGAAAACAGATAAATGCATGCGGTTACGGGCCAATTATGTCATTGATGATTTATTCAGGGATGAATAGCAAAAAGTATTCAATTATGCAGATGGCTCGCGGACACTCGGGCGAGGTGAGTCCGTCCCATGAGGTAGTGGATTATATTTCGCTCCTTTTTTACGAAGAAGCCCTTTAGGATATGAACCGGTTCCAGTTTTCAGAGAACGATCGAACAGAGATGCTGAGTATTGCTCACCGCACAATGCGAAGGTATATTCAAACAGGAGAATATACTACTGATCGCGAAATAAGGGTGTCGAAGCGGCTTACTATCCGGACAGGGTTATTTGTCTCGGTTTATGTGGAGAATGAACTCCGGGGCTGCATAGGTACATTTCGCGAAGAAGAACAATTATTTATAGTGCTGCAGCGAATGACGATTTCCGCAGCTTTTCATGATTGCAGGTTTGCTCCCGTGACTGCCATGGAAGTGGAAGACGCAAAGGTTGAGCTATCTGTACTGAGTCCAAAAATACCGGTATCTTCACCCGATGAAATTGAGATTGGCAGGCATGGTATTTATATTGAAAAGAACGCAAATCGTGGAACCCTGCTGCCACAAGTGGCCGTTAAGAATAATTGGACTCCCCGTGAGTTCACCGATTTTTGTGCAAGGTACAAAGCCGGCATTTCACCCGATGAGATTCCCGAATCCTCCCTTTATGTTTATGAAGCCGATGTATTCGGTGATCTTTGATAGCTGCATTATTTTTTTCGCATGAAAAATTGATATTTTTAATGGAAGCTTTATATTTGCCTTTGGGATTATAAAGAAATTACCTTACTCACTAACCCTAAGCTGAATCTATGAAGAAGAATCCTGTTCTTTTTAAGAGCAGGATTTTTTTTGTTCTTTTCTCAGGTTTTTATTGGCATTGTACTATATTCGGGAAATATTTCAATAAAACGATTTATCATGGCAAAAAGTGCGAAGAAAAAAAACATGACACTGGTTATCATCATAGCAGCAGTTGCTTCTACCGGAGGCCTGCTGTTCGGTTTTGATACAGGTGTTATTTCAGGGGCATTGCCCTTTCTCAAAGAGAGCTGGGGATTAACCTCAGGACAACAGGAATGGATTACGACAGCAGCTTTGGTTGGTGCGGTCATAGGAGCTATGTCTTCGGGAAGAATTACAGACATCTTCGGAAGAAAGAAAGTCATCCTGGTAACCTCGGTGATTTTTGCTCTGGGAGCTATATTAACCGGAGCAGCGCCAACACCAGGTTTCCTGGCTGTAAGCCGGATCGTGCTCGGGATTGCTATTGGAATCTCCTCTTTTACGGTTCCCCTCTATATTTCGGAGATTGCTCCCGCAAAAATCCGCGGTGCCATGGTCTCATCATTTCAGCTCATGATTACCATTGGAATCCTGGTTTCCTATTTTACCGACCTGGCTATTGCCGATGAAAGCAACCCCTTTTCATGGCGCTGGATGTTTTATGTAGGAGTATTCCCGGCGATTATCCTGTTCGTAGGGATGTTGTTCCTGCCTGAAACACCCCGGTTTCTCATTGGCAAGGGAAAAGACGAGAAAGGCCGGAGAGTGATGAACAAAGTTGAAGACCCGGAACTGGTAGAGGAGTCTTACAGGAAACTAAAGGAGGACATGAGAAGGGACGAAGAAGCTCAGACAGACTGGAGGGAACTGTTTAAACCCTGGCTTCGTACGGCGCTTTTTATTGCGATCGGCATTATGTTTGTTCAGCAGTTTGTTGGTATCAATACCATTATTTATTATGCTCCTACCGTCTTCATCATTGCAGGGTTTGGTGGCGCCAAGGCGGCCATTGCTGCTACCGTGAGTGTTGGAGTGGTTAATGTTGTATCAACAGTGCTCTCCATGTTCCTGATCGATAAAATCGGACGCCGGAAACTCTATTTTATTGGACTTACAGGAATGGTAATTGCCCTGACAGCACTGGGTACTTTCTTTCTATTGAAGGATAATTTAGGACCTTCATTGAAATACATTACCGTAGCCTCAACGTTGATTTATATTTTCTTCTTTGCCATCAGCCTCGGTCCGTTAGGATGGCTCATGATTTCAGAGGTTTTCCCACTAAAAGTAAGAGGATTGGGCATGAGTATCGGGTCCCTTTCCAACTGGCTTTTCAATGCGATTGTTACCTTTACCTTCCTTAAAATTGCATGGGCGTTTACTGCGCCGGGAATGGAAGTAGTGCGAGAGGGAATGCCCAATGATCCCAATCCGGCCGGTGCCTTTTTCGTCTATGCCTTAATAGGTATAGTAGGTATTATCTGGGGTTACAGGTATATTCCGGAAACAAAAGGAGTAACGTTGGAGGAGATCGAAGATCACTGGAGAGCTGGCAAAAAACCAAATGAGTTAAAGTCTTAGCTTATAGCATATTTCTTTTAGAAAGCCCTGTCAGAAGCAGGGCTTTTTTTATGGATTCTATTTTTGGCATTGATTTTGTTTTACCTCTAGCAAGCAGGTTCAATTACAAAAATTATGAGCCATGAAAACAAAACTTACCATAACCGTTATGCTGATGTCGATATTAATCGGTGCATTGGAAGCCAGTGCACAATCAGCTCGCAGGGAACGCGGCCGGGAAGATCACAGGAAGACTTCCACGCAGGTTTCCAGGAAATCTGAACGCCAGACACACTATCGCAAGGAGCATGATACTCGCAATAAAAGCAGCAAGACATCGAACCAGGTACGGTCGAGCCGAACAGATCGAGATGAAGGCCTTCGAGGCCGTTCCTCTTCATCAAAAGATCGGAGCCGGAGTCATGTGAGCCGCCAGAAGACCAGTGTCTCCAATCATCATAATCCCAGGAGTAATTACAGGATGGCAGACAAAACCGTTCATGTAGGGAAAACCGCACGAGATCCTAAAGACGGGAGAGTTGAAGGTGCAGTATATCACAACCGAACCAACGTGGTTAAACATCATGTTCCGGCCAAACGCCGTGCTTACAGATATCGCTATTATCCAACGGCAAAGATCAAAGTACATGTACATCCTCATACTTATCATAACCACTACAAGGTCCTTTACTATCCCAGATACAGTGAGATCATCTGGACCCGTGGGATGTTCCGCGAGTACCGCGATATTTATCCCCACTATACCAACTGGCATTATCATTTTGGGTATCGGATCCAGACCATTTCCGCATTCGACGCAAAATATAATATAGGAGAAATCAGCCGGGTATACGGAAGAGTGTATGCAACCTGGTTCAATAAAGAAACCGATGATCTCCTTTTATTCTTCGGAGGAGAGTATCCTCACCAGGATTTCACCCTGGTGGTTCCGGGAAGGATCGCACGCAGATACAGCTGGAGACCTCATCGCTATTTCCTCGGACAACACATCATAGCTAAAGGATTGGTAACCCGGTATGAGGGCAAACCTGAGATGGTGATCAAAAAGAGAAAGCAGCTGGATGTTTACTAACTGATCAACCAGCATGTTTACCATGGGGGACGATGCAAAAGCATCGTCCTTTTTTTTTATTCCACGATCTTGTATTTACGGGTAATGGCATAGGCTGTAAAAATGCCCAATGCATCCTGGTTTATGTTTGAGGTTACATTGGCAGGCGGACCGCTAAATAAGGGATTATTGCCGCTTAACTCATTTTGTGCTTCCTGTATAAAAGTGTAGTAGGTTTCAGTGATGCTGTTCAATTCCAGCATAACTGTGTCACCCGGGTTGATGGATTCAAATGGCTCGTCATCATCCAGGAAACCGATAGGAAGTCCGTAAATATAGCTCCCGTTAAAGAAATCATCCGATTGAACAAAAAAGGATGATAGGTTTTCATTCAGCGGATTTTCATTCCGAATAAGTTTATAATTGTACCATTGACGCATTGGCGGATCCGGACCATAAAGTCTTACCTGATATCCTGAGAAGAAAGGACTTTGAAACCGTTCTAAACCAAGAGAGTCCACAAAACCAGTTGGAGGCATCACTGAAGATGCCCGGTAAATTTCGTTGACCCCATCCTGATCCATATCAAGATTATCAATGGTTAATTGGTACTCGGTTCCCGGTACACCCTGAAAAGGCTGCTCGGAGCGATAAATTCCGGATTTTCCGGGGATTTCGTTATAACGAATCGTGGCAGTGTCAAAATCAACTTCGACAAGAGCCCTGGAGACCGGAGGAGGGGGTTCATTTGAAAAGTAAGGAGCAGTCTCGGTGAGATGAACCGTGTGATATTGTAAATCAGTTGTTATTTCTCCATAAACAACCAGT
>CAYZMH010000001.1:121752-178381 GCA_964479445.1 uncultured Bacteroidaceae bacterium
GGTTAGAAGTTTCCAGCTCGATATCGATTCGCTCTGTACATGACATTAAAAATATGCCCGGAAGAAAAATTATTTGGAAAAGGATCTTTGCTCGCATCAGAAGGAGAAATTATAGGTTATTGCCGGGATAATGGAGAATAGATAGGTCATTTCAGCATAGGTTTGGTCGCGATTGGATTCATCCTGGACAAAATTGAGGGTCCATACATTTTTTCGTGCGTAAGCATTATAGAGGGAAAGATTCCATTCTCCCGACCATTTTTGTGTTTTTTCAGGTCGCGGTTTAAGGGTCACAGAAAGATCCATCCTGTGATAGTCGGGTAACCGATATTCATTGCGCCCCGTATATACAGGAAGGATATCCCCCATTATTTCATACCGCCCGGTGGGTATAGTAAAAGGGAGACCTGTTGCATATACCCAGTTGAGTCCGAATGACCATCTCTTTCCAAGATCATAACTCAGAACCAGTGAGAGATCGTGTGGTTTATCATAGGGAGCCGGATAGGGAACTCCATCGTTGATTTCATCGATATAGCGTGTAGTATGGGAATATGTATAACTGATCCAGCCAGATAGATCCCGGTAATCGTAACGAGCATAAAGCTCTATTCCGTATGACTCTGCTTCCCCGACCCGCAATTCACCCTCAAGGCGGGGATTCAGCAACAACTCTGCATGATCGACAAAATCGATAGCATTATTCATCTTCTTATAATAAAGCTCCAGGGAAGTTTCCAAGCGGTTGTTAAGAAAATTCCTGAAGAAACCCAGCGAAACCTGGTTAGAGAATTGAGGTTGTATGTTAGGTGACGCCGGGAACCAGATATCCAGCGGGGTGCCTGCCATACTGTTTGATGCCATTTGCATATACTGAACGGTTCGTGCATAGCTCAGCTTGACAGAATTTTTTTCATTGAACATGTAGTTAAATGCCATACGGGGTTCCAGGGCGTGATAAAAGTTGAAAAACTCACCGGATTCGTAAAGCGTAGAATCTACCACCCTGTACCGGTCATTGTATGCATAAACTGTAGCTTCTCCAATATTATGAAAGGAGGAATACCGGAGGCCTGCCCTAAAGGAAAAGTTGTTGTTGAAATTTGATCGAATGGATAGATAGCCACCATTTTCCAGGGCATAATTATACGGAATCTCCGTATTGTTTTCCTGATCACCCTCCGAGGTAGTTCGGATATTACCGGGTTCAATGGTATGATAGATCGAAGAAAGACCAAAGCGCAGGGTATGTTCCGGAGCTAAATACCATGTAAAGTCTGCCTTGAATGCATAATCAATCAGGTTTGAATTCCAATTAAAAAACGGGATCTCCCCTTCCGGAGTTCCAAGGTCGTAGAAATACCGAGAGTTTACCAGGGTGAAATTACTGAAGAGTCTTTTGGAAAACAGGTGGTTCCATCGCAATGAGAAGGTCCTGTTACCAAATCTCATTCCTGCAAAATCATTCTCAAACACATCTTTCCCATAGTAACCAGAGAGATAGATCCGGTTGTTTTCGTTAAGCGTATAGTTCACTTTACCATTGAGATCATAGAAAAACAGGGCATTGTCCCTGATGGCTGTATCCTGCGCAAAAGGTAAAAATATATCTGCGTAGGTCCTTCTGCCAGACAGCAGAAACGATGCTTTATCTTTGACAATCGGACCTTCCAGGGTAAGACGACTCGAAATAGTGCCAATTCCGCCGGTCCCATGAAATTGCTTGTTATTCCCCTCCTTCATGCGTACATCCAGCAGGGATGCCAGCCGGCCGCCAGCACTTGCCGGTATATCACCTTTATACAATTTCACGTCTTTAATGGCATCATTGTTAAAAACAGAGAAAAACCCGAACAAATGAGAAGCATTATATACGGTAGCTTCATCCAGGAGAATGAGGTTTTGATCGGTATTCCCTCCACGCACACTAAAACCGGAAGATCCCTCACTGGTGAATTGTACTCCGGGCAGAAGCTGAATCGCTTTTATGATATCCACCTCTCCCAGCAGGGCGGGGATTTTCCTGATGGATTGAATAGGCAGCTGCGTAGACCCCGTTTCCAGGCGTGTGATGTTTGCGTTGGATCCTTCTGCGGATACGGTAACCTCTTCAAGCTCCTGATTAGTCCTCTCCAGTTCCACATCAAGTTCAGTATCGTCACCCAGCCTTATCGCCTGGTTATCTGTGGCGTAACCTATATAAGAGATAACCAGGTTGTAGAATCCCGGTTCCAGCGAAAGGGAATAGAACCCATACTGATTGGCAATTGTTCCCCTCCCCGTCTCGCGAATTGCAATATTTGCCCCTATCAAAGCCTCACCGGTACTGGCATCCCGGATATAACCGCTAATAACCACCCGCTCCTGACCCTTGATGAGAGCTGAGTTTGTGATCAACAGAATGAAAATGAGGCCCGTTATCAAGTATCGCATTATCCAGGATCTTTATAAGTAATTAACGGAATTTTTCCTATTTGGTTTTTAAGGGAGCCAACATATAACGAAAAGTTTACATGGTGAGCCATTCGGTTACTCAATCAAGGTATGCAAGGACAAAATCCACTACCCGATCCGTATCCATGCCAAACACCGGATCGATGTCCTGTGTCACGCGTCCACTCATGCAACGGGTTCTGGTAAGGTTACCCGGAACTTAAAACCAGGGAAACTCCTGCCTGTCAGGGATTAAACCCGGCATCCATTCCCATTCCGGAACCTCCGCCCGCTTCCCCCTGTCTATCAGGACGATAATTATTAATCCGGTAACTCAGGGTAAGCATCAACACCCGGGGTTCCCGTTGCATGATAACGTGCTGTTGAAAATCCTGTCCCGTGCTGGTGAAATCACGTTTGATGGTGCCGAACAAGTCCCTGACCTGAAGGGTAGCTGAAAGTTGCCGCTTAAACAGATCCTGTCTCAACGCTAAATTCATGTAGGTGAATCCCTCTCTTCTTCCCTGCGCAGTCACAGACGGACCCCGATAGGCAAGGTTGGCCTGGAAACGTGTGGTTGGCGTAATGGTAAAGGTGGCATTGAGGTTGGCGTCCCAGTTCCAGCTCTGGTCGTCAATGACCTCTTCGTTTAGCGTGCCCCGTATGCTGTAATAGTAGGAGTTAACACTTCCGTTCATCTTAAGCCACTTCCAGAGCTGCCAGTTGAGCATCACTTCGGAACCAAGCGAGTGATCCTCGTTAAGATTCTGAACTCTCCGGTAAAACAGGTCCGACTCATCATCATACTCGGTTATTCGGGTCATCAGATTATTTGTGTTCCTGTAATACATTTCCACGGCCAGAAAGTTTTTACCCCATCCTTTCTGGTACCCCAGCTCCATGGAGGAGATATACTCTGGTTCAAGTCCGGGATTTCCTATGCGAACGGTCTGACGGTCGATGTAGCTCGGAATAGAGTCAAGCCAGTAACCACGTGGTCGGTCTACGCGACGACTGTAGCTCAGCATAAGCTGATGATCGTTGGTAAATTGACGTGCGAAATGTATGGTTGGATAAAGATCAAACCGGTTGATCACATTGGAGCTGTTGAAATTTTCATACCGGATAGCCCGGTAGGTATATTCACCCCTGAGTCCGAATTGGTACTGTATCTGAGACCATTCACCTGAATACATGGCATAGGCAGACTGGATGTTTCTGAAATAATCGATCTCACTGCTGAATAACCCGTTCTCGGTCCAGGATTCGGATGCCGGATCAAATTCCTGGAAGGAGTAGTACTCAAGGTCACTATCCAGGCGTGCCTGGTAGCCTGCTTCAAGTTTGCCGTTTTCCCCCAGGGGAAGCGTATAATCGGTCTGAAACCTGAATTCATATCCGTTCTCATCTTCCAGGTTACGGGTTTTCTCCGGTATGATATCACTGTCGATGATATAATCGGCATCGGTATTGTAATATGCCTGATTCTCCATATCATCTCCTGTTCTCTGGGAGAAATTGAGCAGGGTAATCCATTTGTGCTCCGGTGTATCGAACTCCTGACTATAATTCAGGTTTATCCCGTAATACCAGCCCTGATTCTCCATGATATTTTCATTCACATAGTAAATGTCCTCTGTGGCTGGTACGGTATATTCATGTGATTGGTTGGATCTGTCAATGCCAAATGTATAGCTCCCCCCGTCTGCTTCTATCGAAAGATTGGATTTATCAGTAAGGTCGTAATCCATTCCACCCCTGAGGTTTATTCCACCACGCATGAAATCGAAATCACCATTGGCCACCAGGTAATCGTCCAGCTCATCTTTAAAAGTAATTTGTTCGCGTTCGAGGGATCCGTCGTAAAGATTATCGTTGTAACCTCCACCAATGAAAAAGTTCATATCACCCATTCTCCTGTTGAGCAGAGCATCCAGCCGGTACTTATTATTGAGACCAACAGAGGCGTTTACGATTCCGGTGGTGCCCTTCTCGATCTGTTCTTTCAGGATAAGGTTGATAATACCGGCATTCCCGTCGGGATCATATTTCACGGATGGATTGGTGATGATCTCAATGTTCTGGATGTTACTTGCCGGAATTTGCCGGAGCGCTTCACTACCGTCCAGCACAGTGGGCTTTCCATCAATAAGCACTGTAAAACCAGAACTTCCCCGCAATGCTACGTTTCCTTCGATGTCAACTGTTATGGAGGGCGTGTTTTCAAGCACATCCACGGCGGTCCCTCCTGCAGCATTCAGGTCCTGACTCACATTAACCACTTTTTTGTCCAGTTTATATTCCACCCGTCGCTGGTCGGCAACAATCTCGACTTCATCAAGTGCCCGGGTGTCTATTCCGAGTTCTACCGTTCCGAGATTGACTTTTTTATTCTCCCGTGTTACCTGCAGCGGTTCGAGGGTCTTTTTCTTGTACCCTACAAAATTAACTTCCACATAATAGGTGCCGAGGGGAATGTTTTCCAGGACAAATTGTCCCCGTTCATTGCTTACCGTCCCGTCAACCAGGGTAGAATCATTCATCCGGTAGATGGCGACGTTTGAATATTCCATGGCCGTGCCGCTTCCTTTATCAATTACTGTTCCACTGATGGTTCCCCGGGGAGCATTGGTCTCCGGAGAATCGGGATTGGGTCCGCTCTGTGCAGTTACCATTAAGGCAGTTAGTACAAGTGGGAGGAAAAATAATATGAATCGTTTCATTAGTCTTGCTCTTTGTTACGGCAGGTTAGACAAACAAAGAGCAAAAGGGTTTAATAAAGCCTTGTTAAAAAGTAAACAAAAAGCTTGTATGAACCCTATTTTTTTAGGGTTTCCACTTTTTTCGTTCCGGGTAACCGAAAAGATCAATCCTTGATCAAAGGGATGATCCTTCAGAATCAGACAATCTGGCTGAGGGCATCAATAAATGCTTCCACTGATGCGGTCACAATATCGGTGGAGGCTGAAAATCCGAAATAGACCTGGTTTTTATACGCTACCTGGACATGTACCTTGCCGAGATCATTGCTGCCCCGGTGGATAGCCTGGATCAGAAACTCTTCCAGCTTCACCTTCTTTTTAACCACGTTTTTTACTGCCGTGAAGGATGCATCGATGGGGCCGTTACCCTCAGCGGTGGCTGAGTGACAGACACCGTCCCACTCGATGGTTACCGTGGCAACCGGCACCGAACCCTTTCCGGAGAGAACCTGCAGGCGGTGAAGGTGAAGATTTCTTCTGATATCTCTTGCACTGGCTCCGACCAATACTTTCAGATCTTCATCATTGATCTCTTTTTTGGAATCAGCCAATTCCAGGAACTCCTCATATAGCTTATCCAGCGTGGATTTATCGAAACTGTATCCCAGTTGATTCAGCCTGTGCTTCAGGGCTGCTCTTCCGCTGCGGGCTGTGAGAACGATGGAGGATTCGTTGATCCCTACCGAGCGTGGATTAATAATTTCATAGTTTTCACGACGCTTTAGCACACCATCCTGATGGATTCCGGATGAGTGTGCAAATGCATTTCTTCCCACGATCGCCTTATTGGGCTGGATAGGCATGCGCATTAGCGTGGAAACCAGCCGGCTGGTTTTATAGATCCTTTTTGGATTGATCTGGGTGTTCAGGTTCAGATGTTTGCGGCTTTTCATGACCATAACTACCTCTTCAAGAGAGGTGTTTCCCGCGCGTTCCCCGATACCATTCATGGTGACTTCCACCTGCCGCGCTCCATTGAGAACCCCGGACATTGTATTGGCAGTGGCCATACCCAGATCGTTGTGGCAGTGGGTGGACAATATAGCTCTGTCCATGTTTTTAACATGTTCTCTGAGGTACCGGATTTTCTTGCCATATTCGTCTGGTAGCGTATAACCGGTCGTATCGGGTATATTTATGACGGTTGCACCGGCTTCAATCATGGCCTCAATGACACGTGCAAGGAATTTATTGTCGGTTCGCCCGGCATCTTCCGCATAGAACTCCACATCTTCAACAAATGTTTTTGCATATTTAACGGCTTCTGCACCTCGCTCAATAATTGCTTCCGGGGTGCTGTTCAGTTTGTGATAGATATGATAATAGGATGTTCCGATGCCGGTATGAATACGTGAACGCTTGGCGAATCTCAATGATTCTGCTGCAACCTCTATGTCTTTTTTAACCGCCCTTGTGAGTGCACAAATAACAGGCTCGGAAACTGCCTTGGAGATTTCGATTACCGAATTAAAATCGCCGGGACTTGACACGGGAAATCCGGCCTCAATAATATCAACCCCCAGGCTTTCCAGTGCTTTCGCTACTTCGATCTTTTCAATGGTATTTAACTGGCATCCGGGGACCTGCTCACCGTCCCGCAATGTGGTATCAAAGATATAAACGTGTTCTTTCGCCATAGTTCCTCCGTTTTTAGATCGGCCACTAAGAGATTTGCAAATTTGAACAAATTTATGCTATTAAACATAAGAAATGCAAATTTTGTTGCGGGAATCTTATGATTTGCAAAAAATGAAGGGGAAAACACGTTAATTCTTAAGGTTTGAGCACTTATTTCATACGGTAAGGTTGCTATTCAAGGTTTTCTTTAAGCGTGTCGACCCATTGTTCCACACGTTTTTTGTTTTTAGAACCCTGTGTTTCGAAATCAATGGCCAGTCCGTAAAAAGTTTGATCATCGACAAGTGCCCGGGAAGTTTCAAATGTATACCCTTTGGTGCTGGTGTGTCCGACTATTTTACCTCCCAGTTCTTCAAGAAGCATAGCCATAATTCCCAATCCATCCTGGTAGTTCTGGGGGTAGTCCTTCTGGTTTCCCAACCCAAAAACAGCATACTTCTTTCCTTTTAGATCAAGATATTCAAGGGCGGGGATAAACTCATCCCAGTAGTTGGGCAGTTCACCGTCAAACCAGGTAGGTACCCCAAGGATGCATTGCTCATAGGTCATGAACTTCTCTTCTGTAAGATCTTCAGCATTTACCATTTCAACACTTTTGTCATTGAATGCATCACGGATCATTTCAGCGATTTTTGCTGTTTTTTTGGTATTGAAGCTGTAAATGATAGCTGTTTTTTTCATGGTATCTTGCGATTAATAGTTGAGCAATTTATCCAGTGCTGTTTTAATTCTCTCCTTATCGGGCAGGATTGCTTTTTCCAGGATTTTATTAAATCCTACGGGCGTAAATTTAGATCCCACTCTCAAAACAGGTCCGTCCAGGTATTCAAAAAGATGCTCTGTTATATGGGAAACGACCTCTCCACCGAAACCCGAAAAAACTTTATCCTCATGGACTACAAGGACTTTATTGGTTTTTTGAACCGTATTGTTAATAGCATCGGTATCAAGAGGACTCAGTGAACGCAGATCCAGCACCTCGATGGACATTCCTTTTTCTTTCATCTCATCGGCAATCTCAATCGCCATGGGAGTGGTATTTCCATAGGTAATAATGCTAATATCTTCTCCCTGCCTTCTGATTCTTGCTTTTCCAAAAGGAACTTCAAAATCCTCGGGGATTGGAGTTGCTGCTTTTGGCGCATTATACAATGCTTTTGGCTCCAGGAAAAGTGTCACCCCCCTGGAACGCAGGCTTGTGCGCAGAAGGCCTGCAGCATCATCGGCATAACTGGGATATACCACGCGGATTCCGGGCAGGGTGGCAAGTGCGCCCTCAATGGTCTGACTGTGGTATAGTCCACCACCGATATAGCCTCCCGAGGCAAGTCTGATGGTAATATTGGGAGAGAATTTACCTTTAGTACGCCAGTAATCGTGAGATGTGTCAACGAGTTGTTCCATGGCGGGCCAGAAATAGTCGGCGAATTCAGCTCCTTCAACCACTACCCGGATTTTATCGCTGAATCTGCTCATCCCATTGGCAGTTCCGACGATGTAATCCTCTGCAATGGGTGCATTGAAAACCCGTTCTTTGCCAAATTCCTGCTGCATTCCTTTGGATACATTAAATATTCCACCTTTTTCTTTATTGGCAATATCCTGTCCCCAGAGATAGGTGTCGGGATTATGTCTGAATTCAGCTTTAAGGGTCTCATTGAGCGCCTCAATCAGTTTCTTAGGTTCTCCTTCTTCCTTATGAGTTCCATCGGGATATTTTTCAGAAACGTAAGGTTCCGGTAATACGAAATCATAAATGGATTCCGGGGCAGGGTCAGCTGCCTTCATAGCAGCTTTATGGGCTTTCTTAACGATATCTTTAGCCTCTTCTTCCATCTCCTTGATCTCTTCCTCGGTGAAACGCTCATATCGTAGAAGCAGCCTTCTGTATTTTGCAACTGGATCATATTCAGCTACATAGTTCATTTCGTAATCGTCCCGGTACAGTTCATGCCTGTCTGAGTTGGAATGAGAATGAATACGCACGCAGTTAGCCTGCACAATAACCGGGTGCTCATGTTTTTCGATGTACTCCTTTGCCTCGGTGAGAGTATTCATGGAGTCAAAAACATCTTTCCCGTTGCAATGGAAAATTTTGAGATTCTTGAAACCGGTAAAGTTATCGGCAACTTTACGATTGGCGGTCTGATCCTCTTTAGGAACTGAAATCCCATAGCCATTGTCCTGGATTACAAAAAGTACAGGTAGTTTTTCCGTGGTGGCACCATTTATGGCCTCATAAACGTAGCCTTCAGATACAGATGACTCCCCCTTACTGCTTATTGCCACACCGGGAACCTTGTATTTCTTTATGGCTCTGGCCACCCCGACTGCATGCGGCGCGTGGTTACCGGTACAGGAAGAGGTGTTGTGGATATTCCATTCAGGTTTGGCCAGGTGGTTGGACATGTGCCTGCCACCACTTGCCGGATCGTCATCTTTGGAGATTCCGTTGAGAATAATCTCTTCTGCAGTTAATCCGGCTGAATGCGCCACTCCCAGGTCCCGGTAATAAGGGAACAGGTGGTCCTGTTCCTTATTGAATATTTGTCCTGTTGCAAGTTGTATTCCATCATGCCCTGCATAGGGGGCATGGTATGACCATCCGATGGCTTGTTTGAGATAATTCGGAGCACGGTCGTCAAGTGCACGACCCACTACCAGTATTTTAAACCACTTGGCGAGTGTTTCTTTATCGGTCTTCTTAATATGGTATTTTCTATCTTTTCTCATGGATAAATAATCGGTTAACATATTTATAATGAACGTTCGGGGTCAAATTCCTCAATATAGTCTCCCAGTTTTCTGAGAAATGCACCACCGAGAGCACCATCAATAATGCGGTGGTCATAGGTGATCGAAAGCCACATTTTCTGACGTACTCCTATGAGATCTCCATCGGGAGTCTCAATGACGGCTGGCTTTTTCTTAATAGCCCCGATGGCCAGGATTGCCACCTCCGGTTGATTAATGATAGGGGTTCCGATATCGTTTTTAAATGTTCCGAAATTCGTAACGGTAAAGGTTCCGCCTGAAATATCGTCCGGACTGAGTTTGTTATTTCGTGCGGCTGCTGCTGTCTCATTAAGTCGTTTGGTGAGACCTGTAATATTGAGCTCATCAGCTTTTTTGATATTCGGTACTATGAGGTTGTTATCCTCCAGGGCAACAGCTATTCCAAGGTTGATATCTTTTCGGATTATAATGTTATCCCCGTCCACAGAGGAATTCAGCATGGGATAATCCCGCAGGGCTTTGAGAGTAGCTTCCAGAAAGATTGGAAGGAAGGTTAGTTTCTGGCCTTCGCGTTTTTGAAATTCCTCTTTTACACGATTGCGCCATTTAACAACATTGGTAACATCCACTTCCAACATGTTGGTAACATGGGCGGATGTCTGTTTGGATTGAACCATATGAGAGGCGATCAGTTTTCGTAACCGGTTCATCTCGATAACCTCGTCGTTCTCTGCAGCATTAACTTTCACAGGTTCTTTGGCTTTCTTCTCCGGGGGCTGTTTGCTTTGTTCAGGGGCTGATCCGGCTTTTTCTGTCCCGGATGATTCTTTTCTCTGCTCCAGGTATTTCAACAGATCATTTTTCTGAACTCTTCCGTTTGCACCGCTACCTTCTATTGAATCCAGCTCATCCTGGGTGACTCCCTCCTCGCTGGCTATTTTTCGTACCAATGGGGAGTAGAATCTTTCAGCACCGGAACGGATGGCTGTTTCAGAGGCAGTTCTTTCAGTTTGGGATTTTTCTTCAGAACCGGGAGCTTTCCGATCAATTTCCTCCTCTTCAGGCTTCTTATGTGATTCAGCATCACCGGATTTATCTGCAGTTTCCTCTTTTTGAGTTTCCTCTTCACTACCGCCTTCACCGTCCATATCTATAACTGCAATTACGGTTCCAACGGCAATCGTGTCATCTTGCTGGTAAAGGATTTTCTTAACCACACCTTCCACAGGTGAGGGTATTTCAGAGTCTACTTTGTCTGTTGCGATCTCCAGCAGCACATCATCTTCCTCCACCTGATCACCTTCTTTGACAAACCATTTTGTGATGGTAGCCTCTTCAATGCTCTCTCCCATTTTAGGCATCTGAATGTCAAACGTTGCCATAATATAGTACTTTGGGGTTTATGAAAATAATTCGTTCATATAACAAGCCATCGTTGAAAATGTTTGCTTCCTGTAATGCCTTGAAAAGAGGAGTAGACTATTCCTGGTCGAGTTTTAACTGAAGTCCGATAATTGATCCACCGGACTTCTGGTCCTTTATTTTTTTCACGTCATAATGGGGATAGCTGAGATGTATATCAGGATAGCTCATTAGCGCAATAAATGACGTGATTGCAAAGAGCTTTGGACCCATTGGGACGATTGTAACGGAGTAATTGCTACGGAGGGGCATAATAGCATCTATGAGTTTCTGGTAGATCACCCTGGCGTTTTGAATAGGGTATCCAATCAGGTTCCGGATGGGTACATGTTCAATTATTTCATGGTTATTTGCAAATATGCTTTCGACGTACTTTTTATCCGAAGGAGGATCGGCATATAGCAGGAAGGTATTATCGGGCTGTAGTTGTTTTAATATTTTACTGCCGAGTCCCCGCACATTTCCCAGTCCCATGATAACTGCATGCTTATTTTTTTCCCGGGTTTGTCTACATGCGGGATTTGTCATGGAATAACTGCGCAGGCTTACCTGCTTTTTTAATTGCAGGGGTTCATCAAAAGTAGCCGGACTGTAGACAATAATCAGTTGGACCGTAGTAAAGTGTTCTGAACTCGATAAATAATGCAAGAGTCCGTAGTACCATTTTTTGGTCATACAGGATATGTCTATTAAAACCTGCAGCGATTTCCCGTGGTAATTGCTGAAGAGGTTATCGTAATCAGGAGTTGAATAACCTGAAACGGGGATGAATTCGTATCCCATTTTGTTGAAAAACTGGTCATTTTTAGGTCGGGCGAGATCTTTCCTGTGTTCGGTAAATGCAAATACAATATGTTTTTTTGCATCAGGTCTGCAGGCATTCGTCACAAATGCGGCCCTCGATTCGTACCCGGATGCGGCAATGAAAATATCAGGCTCGAATTGTTGCAGGTGGTCGTATTGTATGTGGTTAATCTCAGAAAGCTCCATAAAAAGGCAAAGATTGCACCAAATATAGCAGCTTTTCATTGATTAAACCTAATCCCGTATTTAAAGTTTGGGATTTTTGGCAAGCATGGTTAAAATGGAATTCGATTCATATCGATCGACGAAGAATAGGTCCCTGTCGGGCCATTGATTTACCCTGTTAACTGATTCAAACATCATCGCTGACAGGTAACGGTGAATGCGCGACTTTTTATAGGTAGATGTGTTAAGCAGGATGACCCAGTTAATCCCATCTGCCTGCCGGACCAGCAATGCTGTGGTTCCGTTGAAATATCCGGTTCTCCACCAGGTTCCCTGTTTATCACTTCCGCGCCATCCGAATAAACCTCTGCCCGAAAGATTTGGATTGGTCATCATTGTGAGCGTCTCAGGTTTTAGTATATCGGGTTGTTCCGGGAAACCATCAAGCGCTGTAAGCAGTTTGATCAACTCCGGGGATGAAGCAATCCATCCCCCGGCTGCGCCTAAAAGTTCAATGGGATTTCCCCCGTAATGAATCGGCACGTACTTTCCAGATCCGCTGAAATCGTATACTTTCCTCGATATGCCGGCAGTGTAATAGTTAACTTCGTTCGGGTATTTTTCGTGCACGTAACTCCGACCAATGTGCATATCATGAATACCAACCGGTTTGAGAATGTTCATCATTACATAATCCTCGTAAGGCATTCCCGATTTTACCTCAATGATCTTTCCAAGTATCGCATAACCGAGATTGGAGTAGCTGTAACGCTGTCCGGGTTCATAATGCAGTTTTCGTGACAGGGTGAATTGTATGATCTGATCCACCGAAGCCGGAGGGGGCACATCCATTTTTCGGGCTATGTAAAGCGAATTGAACATTGGATCGCCTGCCCTTCTGGACCAACCTGCTGTATGATTCAACAAATGCTGCACTTCTATTTGCTCAACTCGTTTATCCTTATATTCATGAAATCCATTTCGGTATATAATACCATCCTTACCAAATACTTTTTCATCCAGCGAGAGATTTCCATTCTCGTAGAGTTTCATAATGGCGACAGCTGTAACTAGTTTTGATACAGAAGCAATTCGAAATAAATGTCCCGGTTTAACAGACTCTCCTGATTCTTCAACAGCCGATCCAAACCCTTTTGTATAAACCAGTTTTTCATCTTTGGTTATGGCAACACTTGCACCCGTTATATCCCAGTGATTCATGAAATGCTCTACCCGGCGATCAATAATCTCGAGCGATGGAAAATCAGACTGAGCGTTCTCCAGTTTTAGAGAAAATGCCACTTCTTCATCTTCTACGATAAAAGAGTTACCCCTGTCGGAGAAGGTGATGGCGATCTCCCCGAAAAAGAAAATCCCAACTAAAATCACCAATATGATCAATTTCTGTTTCATTGCTTCAAACAAACCAAAAAAACCTGCCTGTGTCATCTGTTACAAAAGTAGTGCATTGATGTAAGCCTCAGATAAACTGATATTTGCGTTATCAACACACTGCTGTTAATAAGCATAAATCAAAGGTATACAACAACTTGTCATGGATCTGGTTCAAATGCGAATGTAATATATATACATTACAGAAAGAGTTCTTCGCACAGTTATCTGGCATTTCATGTACAGGGATTGGATATTCGAAATGAGAAATTGTGGTATTGATCAAAAGAGAAATTGAATAGTATATAAACACAAATGGGAGCCTGACCTTTCAGTCTGACTCCCATTTCGATCCATGGTAGCCGTAGCAACCATTTCTCGTCAAGTTACGGTTATTATGACCGGAATGGCTTGCCGAAACAAACCTATTCCCTGACACCGGAGATAATCCGGTGCGCCACAGGAACTATCCGAAGACAGTTTCCAGTGACAATTCCTCGCAACCACTTTCACCAGGTTTCCAGGTATCCTTCTGGCTTCCGTGTGGATGATTAATCAACGTTTTACGGCAGAAAAACCATCCCTGTTTTGAGACCGGTCTTACAGTTGCCTGTTTCACCGGAAGAACGGTATCAATACCCGCTTGAACCGTTCTTTTGACTCATTTCCACTTCCCGGGAAGATCCCGTTGGTGGCCTTTGATGAGTTCATCATGCAAAGAACTGAGTGGCCTTTTATCGCTCACTTGATGAAATCAAATTTAAGCGATAGATACAATATGTACCAAATAATCGATGTTGTAGAAATGAACAATAAACCAACATTCGTTATGAACAAATTGTGAATAACTATAAAAATTTGTGAACTAAATATTTAAACGAATTATTCCGCATAAATATTGGCTTTTCAACAACGTGTTGAAATCGTTTTCAACACGTTAAAAAAGCACACCGTTATCTGAAAGATGGGTGGGTTTGATCAGGGAAGGGTCATGTGGGTCAGTCTGCCTGTTATTTAGTCTTGCGGAAACAGGGTGTGCAGTAAGGAGTTTCTGGGGCAAAGGAGCCAGCAAATCGTGGAGTTTTTCAGTAGGTGTATCTTTAGTTATCCATGATTTTTCTGATATTTCGGGTAGAATGACCGGCATACGCTTTTTGGAGTTGTGTATCTCCGACAAAAGGGGATTGGCACGGGTCGTAACAATAGAAAATGTGGGCATTGCTTCTCCGGACTCAGGATCTTTCCAGTTTTCGCAGATTCCGGCAAAAGCGAATGGACGATCATTCAGAAGCTTTACATACCAGGGAAATTTACCTTCTGTTCTGTGTTGCCATTCGAAGAAACCATGACCCAGTACCAGGCATCGGGACCGTTTGAATGGATCCCGGAAGGATGGTTTTCGGGTGATACTCTCCCCACGGGCATTGTATGTGCCTTTTCTTACCTGTTGGGCTTGTGATATATCTTTCACCCAATGCGGTATCAGTCCCCACCGGAATAATTGAACACGGGATGGTTCATCCTGCGTTATTACCGGGAGGAGGGGATTATCAAACGCATTGTAGTAATAGCGGAAATCAAAACCCTCAAGCACAGAAGAATCAGACTGAAATCGGTTTTCAATTGCATCCCTGGTTAAACGGATTTCTACAGTAAAACACATGATTTGGTATGGTTTATGTTTTTTATAATGTGGTTGATAACTAACCGGCAATATAATAAGCTCTTTTTAAACAAAGAGTGATTGTTTTTTGTTTAGGATTCTGTAACCCATCCAGACGTGAACGAAGAGCAGAAAATAGTACCCTTTTTTCCACTGAGTGTCTTTCTCCTTCCCGGGGAGGATATTCCGCTGCGTATTTTCGAGCCAAGGTATATTCAACTGATAGAAGAGGCCCGGGATGAGGATTTCACCTTTGTGATACCTTATGTGCTGGATAATGAAATTCAGGATATTGGTTGCGAAGTGAAGGTGAAACAGGTGCTTGCGGAGAGTCCCCGTGGAAGAATGGTTATTACTGTGGAAGCAGCAAATGTGGTGACAGTTCATAGCATGACAGAGCAGATGACCGGTAAGCTTTATGCAGGCGGAACAGTAACGTGTCTCAGTGACCCCGGATACATCAGGGATCCGGAATTGCTGGCTCGTCTCAAGTATTATCACGAAAATTTTGATAAAGAATTTCTTTCTGATCGGTTAGAAAGCGATACGCCGCCGGGATATTATGAACTGGTGGCAGCTCTCAACCTTCCTTCCGAGGAGAAGTTCCGTTTTATTAACCTTCCCTCGAAAGAGGCACGTGAGCATTATTTGAATAATCAGATTCAATACCTGATGTTGATTCGCAACCAGGAGCTCCTGCTGGACAATGATTTTGGTTTGAATTAGCTATTATCTTCTATCCAATTTGTGTTTTAAACGATTCATCTCCTGCTGTAAACCGGCTACTGTACGTACTAATTGATTTTCCGGCAATACGGGTTCGGGCAGTTCATGACTGATGAAGTGGACAAATTTCCAGATTTCCCGCATATCCGTTACGTTCACCGGAAAAGGTTCATAAAGGGGATTCAAAGAGTAAAGCAACAATTGCCCCTCCTTTTCAATCCTGTTTTCCACCACTTTAAAGACAATGCCGTCATCCAGGGTTAGAATAATGTATGCTTCCCCGGTTTTTACTTCATTCCAATCAATCACAAACTCTCCCGTAACCCATGCTTTATCAGGAATGGGAAGCATGGAATCACCATTCAGTTGAAAAGTCCGGTATTTTTTCTCCCTGGAGAGGAAAGGGAGCTGGAAAGCAGGTAGCTCCCGTATAAATTCAGGATCAGAAAATCCATTGGTGTAACCGGCCTGGGCTTTGTGGTTTACCAGTTCAATATTCTCTTCATTTTCCTGGTCTACGGTGGAGGCCAGGATTCGTAAATTCCCGCCTCGCAGGAATACATCGCTTCCATTTTCCAACTGATAGAGCTGGTTCTCGGTAAGCATGGAAAGATCTATTCGCAGCAATGTATCGATTGCAATATTAAAAAACCGGGCAAAAGCCAGCAGGGTATCCAGGCCGGGTTCTGCCACTTCGTTCTCATAACCACTAAGCGTGGAACGCTTCATAGAGAGCGCTGCGGCAAGCTCGTCCTGCGTCATATTTCGCCGTTTTCGCAACAACTTGATATTGGAGTGGAAACACATCATATCGTGCATTTTTACTGGTAAATGTTTGGAAGCTGTTATCGTTATGATTATATTGTAGTCAGTAATATGATTAAATATTAATCAAATCTAAAATAAAAAAATAAGTTATCCAAATCAGAGAATGAAAAAGTGGAGGTTATTTGTCGGTCCCGTGAAGGAGTGGCTAAGGAGCAAGGGATTCGTAAAGTCAGTGGTACGGATTTACAGATGATTTCAGGAGGATGATTATGGAACGGAACATTGTGCATTTGGATCTGGATACGTTTTTTGTCTCCGTGGAGCGTTTACAGAACAGTGGGTTAAACGGAAAACCGGTAATAATTGGAGGAACTTCAGATCGTGGTGTGGTTTCAAGTTGCAGTTATGAAGCACGCCGTTTCGGGGTGCACTCGGCCATGCCGGTGAAGATGGCGCGTGTTTTGTGTCCGGAAGCCATGGTGATCCGTGGTGACATGGACCTGTATACCCGCTTTTCCCGGATGGTCACCGAGATCATTGCCGGTCAGGCACCGGTATTTGAAAAAGCCTCCGTGGATGAGCATTACCTGGACATTACCGGGATGGATCGTTTTTTCGGGTGCATGCAGTGGACTAGCGAGTTGCGTAAGCGTATTATCAGGGAAACCGGGTTGCCCCTTTCTTATGGCCTTTCTGTTAATAAAACGGTTTCAAAAATAGCTACAGGGGAAGCGAAACCGAACGGGGAAATTGAAGTTCCGGTGCCGGGAGTACCTGACTTTCTTTCTCCGCTTTCCATTCGCAAGATTCCCATGATCGGGCAAAAAACCTTTCACCTGCTTCGCTCCATGGGGGTTTCTACCATTGGTACACTCAGCCGTATCCCTCCCGATATGATGGAAGGTGTGCTGGGTAAAAATGGCATGGTAATCTGGAAAAAGGCCAATGGTATTGATCCTACCCCGGTCCAGCAATATTCGGAACGTAAATCCATTGGATCGGAGCGTACCTTTGACCATGATACGATGGATGTTACCGGGCTCAAATCCCTTTTGGTGTCGCAGGTGGAAGACCTGGCCTACCGGTTACGGAAGGAGCAGAAACTTACATCGGTAGTCACAGTTAAGATCCGCTATGCTAATTTTGATACTCATACTCTCCAGAAACGTATCCCCTACACTTCCTTTGACCATGTGCTGATTGGTGTAGCCCGGGAGCTTTTCGACAGGCTTTACCAGCGTCGTATGCTTATACGGTTGTTGGGTGTGCGGTTTTCCGGATTGGTACGAGGGGTGCAGCAATTGGATATGTTCGAGGACACCTCGGAAATGGTACGGCTTTACCTGGCTGTGGACCGTATGCGCAACCGCTTTGGCAGTGGATCGATACGCCGTGCCAGTGGTATTCAACTCGGGGAACTGGAAGAGCAGCAAAAAAAAGAACAGGCGGAGTCGGGAACCTTGCCTCTTGGTACACCACAACAGGTGGATAATTTAAAAAACAGGCGGTGGAGTTACTGGCGGTAAATGGTATGGGATATGTATCTGAACTGTCATTCATATTACAGCCTGCGGTATGGCACCATGGCCCCGGAGATCCTGATCAGGGAAGCGGCAAACAAAGGAATTGAAGTCCTGGCTCTTACCGATATTAATAACTCCACGGGGATGGTCGACTTTGTTCGGTTGTGCAGGGAACATGGTATTCACCCTGTTGCAGGGATAGAATTCCGCCAGGGAGACCGGTACCTGTACACAGGAATTGCCCGTAATAACGAAGGCTTTCGTGAACTTAACGAATTCCTCACCTATCACCAGGAATCGGGATTACCTTTCCCCGCTACTGCTCCGCCTGCCAGGCAGGTGTGGTTTATCTACCGGATGAACCGGATTCCACAGCGCACACTCAAAGAAAATGAATTGATCGGTGTTGCTCCCGGTGATATCAACCGGCTATATACCGGATTTCAGAAGAACGATCAGTCAAGGTATGTTATTTTACAGCCGGTAACCATGCTGACAACCGAAGATTACCCCCTGCATACCCATTTGCGGGCGATCGGTCATAACCGGGTACTCAGCAGACTGGAACCCGCCATGCTGGCCGGTAAAAATGAGGTGCTGGTTCCTCCCGACCTGTTGCGCTGTGCATATGAGGATTTTCCACAAATAATCCGAAATACGGAAGCACTGGTCAGGGATTGCACCATTGACTTTGACTTTAGTTCCATGAAAAACAAGAAAACTTTTACCGGTTCCCGGGGTGACGACCGTATCCTGCTGGAGAAGCTGGCTATGGAGGGTATGGAATACCGATATGGAAAGGACAATCCGGAAGCGTTACGCAGGATCAACCACGAACTGGCCATCATAGACCGACTCGGGTTTTCTTCATATTTCCTGATTACCTGGGATGTGATTCGATACTCTTTGTCCCGTCAATTTTACCATGTGGGTCGTGGAAGCGGTGCCAATTCCATCGTTGCCTATTGTCTCCGTATTACCGATGTGGATCCCATCGATCTGGATCTCTATTTCGAACGGTTCATCAATCCTAAACGGACCAGCCCTCCCGATTTCGATATCGATTATTCATGGAAGGAACGGGACGAGGTGCTGGATTATATCTTTAAACGATACGGGAGACGTCATACGGCACTGATCGGTACCATGTCAACCTTTCGCGACCGATCCATTTTCAGGGAACTGGGAAAAGTTTACGGATTGCCTAAAGAGGAGATCGACCGGTTGGTGCTCACTCCCGAAGATCCGGCTAACAAACACCACATTACTGAAAAGATTTATCGCATCGGGAGCAGTCTCATGGACTTTCCCAACATGCGAAGCATTCATGCAGGAGGCGTGCTTGTTTCGGAAGAGCCGATTACCTGCTACACTGCACTGGATCTTCCACCAAAAGGATTGCCTACTACCCAGTGGGATATGTATACGGCGGAAACTATTGGGTATGAAAAACTGGATATATTGAGCCAGCGGGGTATTGGCCACATTAAAGAGGCCGCTCAACTTGTTGCAGCCAATCAGGGGGTGGATGTGGATGTACACGATGTGCCCCGGTTCAAAACAGATCCCGGGGTGATCGGGCAACTACAGACAGGTGAGACAAATGGTTGTTTCTACATTGAGAGTCCGGCCATGCGGGGCCTGTTAAAAAAATTGCAATGCAACAGCTACAAAAGCCTTGTAGCGGCCAGCTCCATCATACGCCCAGGAGTGGCTAAATCAGGAATGATGCGGGAATACATCCATCGTTTTCATCATCCTGATGATTTCGAGTACCTGCATCCCGTTATGGAAGAGCAGCTCAAAGAGACCTTTGGAGTGATGGTTTACCAGGAAGATGTGATCAAGGTATGTCATCATTTTGCAGGACTCGACCTGGCCGATGCTGATGTGCTGCGCCGGGCTATGAGTGGAAAATACCGTTCTTCCCGGGAATTTGAACGAATTGCCCAAAAATTTTTCTCCAATTGCCGCGATCATGGCTATTCAGAAGAACTTACCAGGGAGGTGTGGAGACAGATCAGTTCATTTGCCGGTTACTCCTTTTCCAAAGCCCATTCCGCTTCCTTTGCCGTGGAAAGCTTCCAGTCTCTTTTCCTGAAAACCTACTATCCCCTGGAATTTATGGTAGCTGTCATTAACAATTTTGGTGGATTTTACCGCACCTGGGTATATGTAAACGAAGCCCGCCGGTGGGGAGCTATGATTCAACTTCCCTGTATCAATCAGAGCGATTATAAAACCACGATACACAGAACGGATATCTATCTGGGATTTGTGCATGTGCAACACCTGGAGTACCATGTTGTTGAAGATATTTTGCGGAAACGTAACCGGGGTGGAGTCTTTCAGGACCTGGAAGATCTGGTGGAACGGGTTCCGATGGGACATGAACAGCTGGTTATTCTGATCCGGATCAATGCTCTTCGGTTTACAGGAAAGACGAAGAAAGAATTGCTCTGGAAAGCTCAGTTGTTATTGAAAAATGTTAAAAACCGGGAAAAGAATCGTGAAATTTTTCAGGTTCGTCGAAGAGAATTCGTATTACCCGAATTGGAGCAGACCCCGTTGGAAGATGCCTATGATGAGATGGAACTGATCGGTTTTCCGTTGACTGTGAGTGCATTTGATATGTTGGAGACCTCTTTCAGGGGGGAGATCATGGCGTCGGATATGCTAAACCATATCAGTAAAAAACGTCGGATGGTTGGTAACCTGGTATCAGTGAAAAATGTTCGTACTGTGAAAAGAGAATGGATGCATTTCGGGGCTTTTCTCGATGCGAACGGACAGTTCTTTGATGTTGTAAACTTCCCCGTTTCACTTAAGAAGTATCCCTACAAAGGCCATGGAATCTACCTGTTATTAGGAGAGATCACCCAGGAGAACGGACATCCCGGTATGATCGTGGAGAAAATGGCCAGGCTGCCTTTCAGACCGGATCCCCGGTATTGATCAGGAAATTTCATGGATACGCCTGACCCCCATAACTCCTTTCACTTTTTTCAATTTGCGCACAAGAGCTTCCAGGTGTTGTGTGTCTTTTACAAAAAGCGTAATGTTCCCTTCAAACATCCCGTCATTTGAATCGATGGAAATGGAACGCATATTGACCTGAAGGTCTTTGGAGATTACATCTGAGATGTTGCTGACAATGCCGATGTCATCTAAACCGGTAACCTTCAGTGTAACAGCAAACCGGGTGTCAGTGGCTGATTTTGTCCACCGTGCTTTAACAACCCGGTACCCGTAACGGGTCAATAACTGGTGCGCATTGGGACAATTCATGCGGTGTATTGTAATCCCCCCTCCCCTCGTTACAAAACCAAACACATCATCTCCATGAATTGGGCTACAGCATTTTGCCAGCCTGTAATCAATATTGGCGATCTGCTCATCAATTACCAGTACATCCTCCGATTCTGACATAGAGGAGTGGATAATGCGCTCTACGGCTTTATCCTCAATTGGGGTTCCCCCACTCTCTTCACCAGGATCTTCCGAGGTGAGAAATTCTTTGATCTGAAGAGGATCCAGCTTCTCCGTAGCGATATCGAAATGGAGGTCGATGGAATCTTTATATTTGAAATGCTGAATAACTTTTCTTACCGTTTCGTCGTTGTAGTCAATCTTCCAGTTCTTGAACCGCCTTTTCAGGATCTCTTTTCCCTGTTCGGCTTCAGTCAGCTTTTCATCCTTCAGGGCCTGCTTGATCTTGCTTTTTGCTTTGGAGGTGGCTACATAGTTGAGCCAATCCATTTTCGCTTTCTGTGTTTTCGAGGAGAGTATCTCAACCTTATCCCCGTTTCTTAAATGATAACGAATTGGTACATTTTTTCCGTTTACACGTGCACCGCTGCAGGAACTTCCAACCTCTGTATGAATATCAAAGGCGAAATCAAGTACTGTTGATCCCTCCGGGAACTTTTTTAGATCACCCTGCGGGGTAAACACAAAAATCTCCTTGTTATACTGACTCAGTTTTAGATCATCCATCAGGGGAGCGATATTATCGATCCCTTCCTGGTCAATTGCCTCGCGAACCCTGTTAAGCCATTCATCGATTCCAGCCTGACCCTTTATTCCCTTGTATTTCCAATGGGCTGCCAGTCCACGCTCTGCAATCTCATTCATACGCCGGGTCCGGATCTGTACCTCAACCCACTCTCCTCCAGGTACGACTACAGTAGTATGTAACGATTCATAACCATTGGATTTGGGAACTGATATCCAATCCCTGAGACGATCGGGATTGGGTTGATATATATCGGTGATAACAGAGTATGCGCGCCAGCAATCCGATTTCTCCTTCCTCGGTGATGAGTCCAGTATTATGCGTATGGCAAACCTGTCATAGACCTCCTCAAATTCCACGTTTTTCTTACGCATTTTTCTCCAGATGGATGAAATAGCTTTGGGCCGCCCTGTAATCTCAAATGTAAACCTCTCCCTGTCAAGCGCATCTTTTACAGGTTTAATGAAATCGCGGATAAACCCTTGCCTTTTGTCATAGGAGGCTTTTAGTTTCCTGCTGATATCCTGGTATACCTCTTTTTCCAACACACTCATTGAAATATCTTCCATTTCGGACATCATGTTATAAAGTCCCAGCCGGTGTGCCAGAGGAGCATATATGTATTTTGATTCGCACGCTGATTCAATTTGTTCTTTTTCATCTAAATATTGAATGTGCCGCATGCGATGCAATCGTTCAGCAATAAGTATGAGTATAACCCGGAAATCGGTGGAGAATGATAAGACAAGATTGCGCATGTTCTCAGCTTGTCCGGAAGTTGTAGAAGTGTCCAGGTTGCTTATTCGTATCAGCTCTTTCAGGATTGCTCCCACCCTGTTACCGAGATCATGTTGGGCAGCAATACGAATATGTTCATGTGAGCGGGCCAGATCAAAAACCATGGCAGAGGCGACACTGATTGCTTCAAGACCCAATTCACGGGTGATCATCCGGGCAAGTTCAACCGATTGGTGGATAGATGTGGCTTCCCATTTGGGTTCCACACATTCATGATGATCCACTAAAAAACGATACGTGCGTTTGATAAGTTGTACACTACGCTTATCATATTCGTACTGGCAACAACGCAGAAGCTTCAGGTAATTTTGTTTTATCTCTCTTTCAAACATAGTGCTCAGTGATGAACAAATCAGTCCCGCAGCATACAAAGATAAGGAATTTGTAGGTTCACTGCTTATCCGATATACAGGGCAAGGTTATTAAAACCAACGTACCGTTCCCCTCTTCACTCTCAATCCTGAAGTCTCCCCGGTGGTACTCCAGGAAATCCCTGACCAGGGTTAATCCAAGTCCTGAGCCCTTTTCATTATCCGTTCCCCGCTTTGAGTTACCTGTGACTCCCTGCAATGTCTCTGTTATTTCTTCCCGGGTCATTCCAATACCCCGGTCTTTTACTTTTATTTCCAGGCACTCTTGCTTTTGTTGCGCCTCAATGGTTATTTGTCCACCACGGTGAGAATACTTAATTGCATTGCTTATAAGATTGCGAAAAACCGTATGTATCATGAAACGATCGGCATGGCAAGTCAACTCCTCTGCAGTGTTATCCTCCAGTTTTAATTCCTTGTTTTGCAGGGTAGGTTCAAAAAGCATAATGGTCTCTTCAATGATTTCTCGCAGGTTTTCACGGGAGGGCTGATAAGTAATTCCTCCTTCCTGCATCCGGGACCAAAGCAATAAGTTCTCCAATAACTCAAGGGATGCAGATGAGGAATGACTCAGATTGGCAAGCATTTTATTCGAGCGTTCCGGATTGGGCCTTAAATTCTTGTCCCGTAACACTGCCAGGGCAGTAATTTGATTTCCAATGGTACCCCGAAGGTCATGGGCAATTATGGAGAGAATGCGGTCTTTGGTGCGGTTTAGTTTATCCAGCCGGGTGTTTTGACGGGTAATAATCAGGTTTTTCTTCTTGAGTTGAAAGTTCAGTTGTTTTTGCCTTGACTGGTAGTAGAAAACCAGGATAAGAATTACGGCAAGCAGGATTGAAATTGAAAGTATGGCATAAAACATAGCATCCTGCCTTTTCATTTTTTCCTCTGCCAGAGAACTTTCCAGTTTGAGTTGTTCGTTTTCCTGCTCCAGGGTCCGGGATCGATAACCATATTCTATCTCCTGTATTGCCTTGGTTTTGGATTCATTTAGTAAACTGTCACTGTACTCTTTGTATAATTCAGCGTATTGGTAGGCATCTTTATACAGACCGTTCTCAGCGGCGATATTCTTTTTTAGCAGGTAGCTCTGTACGATTTGTTCCAACAGTCCGATTTTTTTTGAAAGACTCAGGGCTTCATCGACAACCTGCATTGCCTGGTTATAAGCCCCCGTGGCTATGTAAGTTCGTCCAAGTCCCAGCAAACTCTGCGTGATCCCTGCAGGTTCATTCAAATCTCTTTTAAAGGAAAGTGCCTTCAGATTCAATTGTTCTGCATGGGAATAATCGCCCTGCTCAAAACGGATATGTGCTAAATAATTATAGGCATTGGATATTGCACGGGTATCTCCTAACTCTTTTTTGATTTCCAGCCCTTTTTCTATGTATGTTTTTGCTTTGTCATACTCTTTCATTTCAATATAGTTGGTCCCTATATTGGTCAATGCAATGGACTCCCCAATTCTGTCATTAATGGATCGACTGATTTGAAGGGCTTCCTGATAATAATCCAGTGCCCTGGAATAGTTATTGATCTTGTTTTGTATAACCCCCTTACTTACAAGCGCCTTAGCCATTTGACGCCGGTTGCCTATTTGTTTGGATACCTGGTATGCTTTATCGAAATAATCCATGGAGAATTTATATTGCCCCATGAGGAGGTAGACATTTCCAATATTAATGTAGGTATGTAGAAGTGAACCGCTATTAGCAAGAACGCTATCCAGTTCCACGACTTTCATATAACTTTCAAGCGCTTTATCATAATCACCGAAATTTTTGTAGATAATCCCCATGTTGTTAAGGCAACGGGATTCTCCGGCCGGATTATCCGACTGCTCAAAGATACCAAGGGCTGTTTCATAGTTTTGAAGCGCCTTTTCATATTGGGCAAGAAAGAGATGGGCATTTCCCTGGTCTACCATTGCATGGCAATATGAAATATCATTATTGGCAAGTAAAAAATGCCTCATAGCCTTTTCATGTAAATGTATGGCTGATTTATACCTGCCATGGTATGAGCGGAGTTTCCCCATCTCATGATAATACAAAGCAAACCCTTCGGCAGATTCGTTCTTTTTCGCCAGCATTAACATCTTGTCCAGGTGCCGGATGGCTTCCACCGTATCTGTTTGCCGGAAGTGTTGTGCAAGCTCGGCCAGCGTGCGAATTTTTGATGTATCACGATCAAGCTCCTGCAATACCTCTTTCAGGGAATCTGCACGATTTGAATAATGAGCAGAAAGATTGGAGATGAATCCCCAAAGAAACAATACACATAGTATACATAGAGTGATCCTGTTCATCCGGTAATTGTAATTCATGGCTTTGACAGAGATCGTAAATCGATTGGTAAAAATAGAAAAAGATGTGAAAACAAATGGTCCTGTTCCGGCATAATCGCTATTTTTATCCCTTTTGCGGGATTGTTGATAACTCATTTTTCAGAAAATAAGACTCCGATATGATTAAAGGAAAGAAAGTACCCCACACCTATGTCATAGTATTTGGCTTTATTATCATGGCCGCTATGCTCACCTGGGTTGTTCCCGGTGGTGAATATGAACGCGAAAACATTGAGGTCAATGGTCAGATGCGGGAAGTAATTGTCCAGGGGTCTTTTCATAAGACAGAGAATAATCCGCAAACCTGGCAGGTCTTCTCCGCCCTTTTTGATGGTTTTGTAGATAAAGCAGACATCATCGTTTTTATTATTCTTATAGGAGGTTCTTTTTGGATTATGAACGAAAGCCGGGCTATTGATGTGGGCATTCAATCATTTCTTAAGACAGTCAGGAAGCTGGAAAGGGTAAAGTTCTTCCGTTTGCTTGGAGTGGATAATATTGTAATAGCTCTTCTCATGCTGGTCTTCAGTATTTTCGGGGCTACATTCGGCATGAGTGAGGAGACTATTGCATTCACTATAATTTTCATACCTCTGGCCATATCCATGGGTTATGACTCCATTGTTGGTGTGAGTCTGTGTTTTGTCGGAGCCGGGCTGGGTTTTGCCGGGGCCCTGTTAAACCCTTTTACCATCGGAATAGCCCAGGGTCTCTCAAGTTTACCTTTGTTTTCAGGAATTGAGTACAGGCTGTTCTGTTGGCTGGTGATCAATGTTATAGGGATTGCGTGGGTTCTGCGCTATGCAGCCCGCATCAGGACAAATCCTCAGCGATCACTTGTTTACAGTGATGACGCGTACTGGAGGGAAAAGGATCATGTCAAACTGGCTGAATTAAAATATTATACCCCGTTAAGTGCATGGATTGTTTTCGGGGTAATACTTGCAGTAATGATTGCCTTTTCAGTCCTAAATCCGCGAATCACGCTTCATATTGGTAACAGCAATTATACAGGCTATTTCCTCCCTGCTATTTCGGCGTTGTTCCTTTTGTCTGGAATTCTCTCTCTTCGGAAATCACTTCATTTCTTTGTACTTAATTTGCTCCTGTTTACCATCATTTTCCTGATCGTTGGTGTTATGGGCTTTGACTGGTTCGTAAAAGAGATTGCTACACTTTTTCTTGTATTGGGACTGGCTTCAGGAATAGCGATGAATAAAAGTGCAAATGATATTGTTAAACTATTTATTGCAGGGATGAAAGATATTTTATCCGCTGCCATGGTGGTTGGATTGGCAGGAGGAATCCTGATTATACTGGAGGATGGTCGTGTAATCGATTCTCTGCTTTATTATATCTCGCAATCCATGAATGAGTTTGGCAAAATTGCATCGGTAAGTGTAATGTATGTCATACAAACAATTATCAATATTGTAATCCCCAGCGGATCCGCCAAGGCAGCTCTGACGATGCCAATGATGTCCCAGTTCTCGGATCTGATTGGAGTTTCCCGGCAAGCAACAGTAATGGCTTTTCAGTTTGGAGACGGATTTACGAACATGATAACGCCTACTTCGGGAGTTCTGATTGGCGTTCTGGGTGTAGCCCGGATACCCTATGAGAAATGGGTTAAATGGATCGCCCCGTTCATGCTGGTTCTCATCATTACAGGCTGGTTGCTCCTTTTACCAACCGTATTGATAGACCTCAGTGGTTTCTGATCCTCAGAAATATTCTACCGGAACGATATTCCGATTCCTGCCGTGTGGGTAGAATAGAGTGTGTACGTATAGTCATAATGGAGTGTAAGTACTCCTAGTTTTACCCGAACTCCTGCATTGAGACGAAGATTCCTGAAGTTTTCCACATTGAATGCAAGCGGATCTTCTTCCACTGTATAGGTTGTGGATCCAGCCTGCCCTCCTTCTGTGATCACAGTGTGCATGGGATAATGACCGGTCATGGAAATGTCAACAATGGAATTGGAATACCCGATTCCCTGGTAAAATGTAAGTACAGGTATGGTTTGCGATGCGATAAGGTTGATAGTCCATCCCTGGACATCCAGATTCAGGTACTGGTCATCCCAATCCGGTATATTATCCGGTTCAATATCCACCGGCAAGGGTTCCAGTCCCAGGTGGGCGGCTGAAGAGACATTGGTATATCCTCCCTGTATGCTGATATCCAGTATGGGCAGTTTTTTAATTACAGGAATCCACTGGGATATACTGTGTTTTCCTCCGACACCCCATAAACCGATTTCACCGTAATCCCTGTATCTTACAGCAGGTATATAACGGACTGTAACATCGGTTCCCTTTGGCAATCCCACCGATAATTGAGCCATAGGAAGTGGCAGCCAGTTAAGTCCGGATCCGTTGGGATGGGTGAAGCGGGCTATTTCAACTTCCTGCATTCCTCCTACTCCAAGATTGACCTCTTCACTGTAAACAAGGTCAGGACGGTTATCCATGCTTCCGGCAGCTGTTGGCGCAACCGGATCTCCTTCAATGGTTGCATTCAAATTCGGAATGGTGCTTAAATCGTAATCAAGTGCTGAAGGTGGTGCAAAGGCCCAGCTTACCGTAGCAGTAACATCAAACCCGCCAAGCTTATGGGGTTTGGCGGTATGGTACCACCCTGCATTTAAATTGGCCCCCAGAACATTGGCATACGGTTGTATATACTCCTGCAAGAGGATCTCAGTATCCTCCAGACCCCCGTAAATGAAGTCCATGGAGAGCTGACCGTTACTATTCTCAGCATTGATCAGTAAAACTGTAACAAGAAGAGGTGCTGCGAGTAATCTTACTTTTTTCATAGTCGTGGTGTTAGTTCCGGTTTAAATTTAGAAAAAAACATTCACCTTCCCAATAACCCCGTATCATACACAAAATATTTATTTTTACGGCGCTTTTATTTCAGTAAATTTGCTGATATGGGGGAAAAGGTACAATTACCAAACAGACCATTGGCCGACCGGATGAGACCCAAAAGGCTGCAGGACTATACAGGTCAGGAACATCTTGTAGGAGAAGGCGCTGTAATACACAGCATGGTTCAATCGGGATCACTCAGTTCATTTATTCTTTGGGGTCCTCCCGGGGTAGGTAAAACAACACTCGCAAAAATTATTGCACAGCAGCTGGAAAGGCCATTTTATAGTCTTAGTGCAGTTAATTCAGGGGTCAGGGATGTTCGGGAAACCATTGAGAAGGCACAGAAACAGCAGTTTTTTGATCAGCCTAATCCCGTGCTTTTTATAGACGAAATCCATCGTTTCAGTAAATCACAGCAAGATTCATTGCTGGGTGCAGTAGAACAAGGGATTGTAACCCTGATTGGCGCAACAACAGAGAATCCATCTTTTGAAGTAATTTCCCCTTTGCTCTCGAGGTGCCAGGTTTATATTCTCCAGACCCTGACCCGGGATCATCTTGTAGGATTACTGCAAAAAGCAATGGAGCACGATACTTATCTTAAGAAGCTGAATATCGAGTTGAAGGAGGTTGAGGCAATCTTACAATATTCAGGTGGTGATGCGCGAAAACTATATAATACACTGGAGTTAGTTGTGCGTTCGGCGTTATCGGAAAACGATGGAAATGCTGAAATACCCATTCCTATCACAAATGGTACAGTGAAGGACAGATTACAGGAGAATATAGCAGTATATGATAAAAACGGGGAGCTGCATTATGATATCATCTCAGCATTTATCAAATCAATTCGGGGTGGTGATCCCGATGCTGCCGTTTACTGGCTGGCGCGGATGCTGGATGGAGGGGAAGATGTGAAGTTTATCGCAAGACGCCTGGTAATCCTGGCATCGGAAGATATCGGACTGGCCAATCCCAATGCATTATTGATAGCCAACACCTGTTTTCAATCAGTCCATGTGATAGGAATGCCTGAGGCCAGGATTATTTTAAGTGAAACAGCAATTTACCTTGCCACCTCTCCCAAGAGCAATACGGCATATATGGCGATCAATAAAGCTATGGATGAAGTAAAAAAATCAGGGAATCTGCCGGTTCCTCTGCACCTGCGAAATGCTCCTACACAATTGATGAAAGAGATTGGCTATGGAAAGGATTACAAATATGCACACGATTACAGGGATAATTTTGTGCCAGATCAATTCATGCCTGACGAGCTTAAAAAGACCCAGTTCTACAAGCCCGGTTCCAATAAACGCGAAGAAGAAATAAGAAGCAGGCTGGGCTATCAATGGAAAGACAAAAAAAAGTACAATGACCAATAACCAGAGAATCCGACACGAGGCCTTTATACCAGGTATTCGTACCAGCAGTTTTCACAATTTTTTCCTCATGGCAGGTCCGTGCGTGGTGGAAGGGCGCACGGTGGTAATGGAAACGGCAGAAGAAGTGAACAGGATCGCTACGAAACTTGACATCCCACTGGTTTTCAAAGCGTCCTACAGGAAAGCAAATCGTTCGCGGATCGACTCATTCACCGGCATAGGTGATGAGAAAGCCCTTAAATTGCTTGCTGAAGCCGGTAAAATGTGCGGTATACCTGTTGTAACCGATATCCATGCAGCACCGGAAGCAGAAATGGCTTCCCATTATGTTGATGTATTACAGATTCCAGCGTTTTTGTGCAGACAGACTGATATTTTAATGGCGGCAGCTGCTACCGGTCTGACCGTTGCCATAAAAAAGGGACAGTTTCTTTCCCCCTCGGCGATGAAATTCGCTGTGGATAAAGTAAGGGATTCAGGGAATAAGAAAGTATTGATTACCGAAAGAGGGACCACATTCGGCTATCATGACCTGGTTGTGGATTACCGGGGAATTCCTGAAATGCAAAAAATGGGGGTTCCTGTGGTTCTGGATATTACTCATTCACTGCAACAACCAAACCAGGCCTCCGGGGTCACAGGAGGACATCCCGAAATGATCGAGATTATGGGTCGTGCCGGTATTGCAGCAGGAGTGGACGGAATCTTTATTGAGACTCACCCTGATCCATCTGTGGCCAGATCTGATGGATTAAACATGTTACCGCTTGATCAGTTAGAGGAATTACTGGATAAACTGGTTGCGCTGCGTAAAACAATTCTGAATTTCTAACCGTTTTTAAATAAATAACCCTCTCTGTCATGAGAACGATCAGTGTCCTTATCCTTTTCCTGATTTTTACAACCGTTGCATTCAGCCAGGACCAGGAACGAATCCTGCAAAAAAATTTCGAAGCACACAATTTCTCGGCCAGAAAAAATGCCAGCGGCTTGCTGACTACGGGTCATTTTATTATGAGTGGGACCGACCTGCAGGTGCCTTTTAAACTATATCAAAAACGACCTGATCGTATTCGGATTGAAACATCGCTCTTTGGTATGAAAGTGGTTCAGACCTATGATGGGAAGAAGGCCTGGTTACTCAATCCAGCACAGGGCATGCAAGCAAAGGAGGCAGATGGCGAGGATCTGGAGGTTATTGCAATGACTACCGCTATTGAAGGTCCCTTTATGCTCTATAAAGAAAAGGGCTATCGAATGCAATACCTGGGAGACCAATCATTCCGGGAAAAAAAGGTCTATCTGTTTCGTTTTCTGAAAACAGAGTCGGAATACCTGGATATCTATATCAACCGGCAAACCTACCGGGTCGACGCTGTGCGATTCACCTATGAGCGTAACGGAGGAAGGTATAGTCAGGTTTACCGTACAGGAAGTTACAAACAGTTTGACACAGGCTACTTCCCTACTGAGATCGTTGCTGTTATCCACGGGGTGGAGATGACAAAAATCTACGTGAAGGATGTGAAGGCGAAATCAGCCCTGTCTGACGAACTCTTTAAACGGCCCGGTGTACACCCGTAATTAAAAAACGGGGAAGTACTCCCCGTTTTATAACAAGCAGTCCTGTAAGCCAGGTTCTGTGCCGGTTATACCGGTCTCCGCCATTTATCTGAGCGGCTTACCCCCCGGCACGGGCGGGTCACCCTTGAACGCCGGTATACATAGCCTTACAACCCGCAAGCCAGACAGCTGAATCAGTCACCCGATCCACTGGTAAGCTTTTACCTTACCTTCTCACCCGTTCCCCGGAATCACCGGGGCGGTTATTTTCTTCTCCGGTACTGTGCTCTTACGAACACCTGTTTTTCAACAGTGCGGCACCCTTTGTTGCCCGGACTTTCCTCCCCGCTATTTAGCGGAGCGGCAGAGCAGACTGCTTTGTGGCAAAGATACAAAATAATCGTATTGTATAGAGGCCGATCACTCAGCTTCTACCCGATACAAGCTGAAAAACACCATTCGTGCTAATGTATACATGTTCAATTTCAATGCCATAGTTTTTCAATATCTCTTTAGCTCCACCTTCACTCTGATATACTCTGTAATTATTATAGTGCTCCCTGCCGGCAGCTCTTTCGATCGTGTTTGCGGCAAAACCCTTCCAACTTCTGGCCATTGGAGAGGCATAATCCAAGACAAACAGCTGAGCCCTGTAGTTCGATATATAGGTTAGTATCTTCCGGAGATCATCTGACGAAAATTGGTGTATGGCCATTGAAAGTACCACTGAATCAAACGGAATCTTTTCGTAAATATCAATATCGGTAGCGTTAGCCTGAATAAAATCTATATTACCGGTTTCGTTCATTTTCTTTCTTTCACTGGCATATTGAATAGATGCTTCAGAAAGGTCTATGGCTGTGACATGACCTGCTCGCCGGGCCATTTTTAAAGCTAATGTTCCATTGCCGCACGCAATATCCAACACGTGTTGCCCGGTGCTAATCCGGGAGGTCATCAGTCGGTGCATTTTGTTCAGGAGTGGATCGATAAAAAACCTGTATAGTTTTCCCCCGTTTATGTATTTCATAATGGCAACATTTTGCAGATGACAAAGGTATAGTAATTGGTTTGATTCACCGCCTCTATAGATTTTTGAATTAAAGTTGCGGTTGCCTGTAACAGGCTGTGGAAGAAATCCCGGAATATGCACTGAAGACAACTGGAAAGAAAAGCAGAGCATTGCAATTTGGTATACCATTTCTGCTTACAATACAGTGAATAACTTACCAGCTTATAATAACTGGATATATTGCAAATACTTATTATCTTTAACCGGCTACTGTACCCTTTGCCTGAACCATTAACCGATCTACAAATGAAACCGATTCTGTCCATTCTGATCTCCGCAATCTTTTTTCTGTCAATGCATTCCTGTGAAAAGGAAGGTCCTCAGTCCACACCCAATATTCTTTTGATAATAACAGATGACCAGGGATTTGGTGACATGGGGTATTATGGGAATCACCATATTAAAACCCCGGTAATGGACTCCCTTGCAGAAAAGAGCCTGAGACTGAGCAATTTTTATGTTTCACCTGTTTGCGCTCCTACCAGGGCCAGCTTAATGACAGGCAGATACTCCCTTCGCACCGGGGTACACGATACCTATAATGGCGGAGCAATCATGGCCACGGAAGAAGTTACCATGGCTGAACTATTTAAAGAGGCCGGTTATCGTACAGGTTTGTTTGGTAAGTGGCACCTTGGAGACAACTATCCATCACGTCCTATGGATCAGGGATTTGATGAATCAGTAATGCATTTGTCGGGCGGAATGGGTCAGGTTGGAGATTTTACTACCTGGTTTGAAGGTGACAGCGCCTATTTCAATCCGGTTCTCTGGCATAACGGGCGAAAAAAGTCCTACGGCGGCTATTGCTCCGACATTTTTGCCAGGGAAGCAATCGATTTTATGATCAAAGAGTCGCCGGAGCCTTTTTTCTGCTATCTCTCTTTTAATGCTCCTCATACACCCCTTCAGGTACCTCAGAAATACCTTGATATGTATGAAGATATTGACCCCGGAAGCGGATTTGAAGATATGGAAGGAAGATTCCCTTCCATGACCAATAGAGATAAAGAAGCCGCCCGCAGGGTCTATGCTATGGTTACTAACATCGATGACAATATGCGCCGCTTGTTTGATCAGTTGAAAGAGCGGTCATTACTGGAAAATACCCTGGTAATTTTCATGACTGATAACGGGCCCCAGCAACGTCGTTATATCGCTGGTATGCGCGGAAGAAAAGGAAGTGTTTATGAAGGAGGAGTCAGGGTTCCCTGCTTCTGGAGCTGGCCTGCTCGTTTTAAAGAGGCCGGGAATATCAATGAAACCACCGCTCATATAGACGTATTACCTACCCTGGCTGATATTTGCAAACTGCCAATACCTTCCGGGGTTGAACTGGACGGTAAAAGCCTGCTACCGCTTATGGAGGATGAACTAATCTCTTTACCCGAGAGAGATCTGTTTCTTTACTGGACCAGGCGATATCCGGAGAAGTATAATAACATCGGGTGGCGACGGGGCGATTTTAAACTGGTCGGGCATACAGATTATGATGCCCCAATCTCCTCATTTGAGCTCTATGATATTAGTGAGGATCCGTTTGAATTGAATAACCTGGTAGAGAAGAAACCTTCTCTTGCCAGGCAATACAAGGATGAGCTGGATAGCATGTACCATGTTTTAACGAGTGCTCATAATCTGATGGATCCGCCGCGGTCAGTAATAGGTAATGCAGCGGAAAACCCCTCTGTTTTGAATCGTAATGATGCAGCTGGAGAACGGGGAATTTGGGCCCATGAAGATGTGTATGGATATTGGAATGTCAGCATTCTCAAAGGGATCTACACCGTCAGGTTTAAATTCATTCAGCCTGTAAAAGCAGATGGAAAAATGGTCATGGAGACCGGAACAACTATTCATGTAAAAGAGCATACACAGGATTCAACCGATATGATTGTGTGGGAAAATGTATCATTGACAGGCGGCGACTGTCGCCTAAGACCCCATTATGATGTGGAACGCCGTCGTATTTTTCCTTTCTGGGTGGAGTTTGAAAAAACTTCCGATTAAATAAGAGGGCCTCATTTCCAGTTTTGCCTTCATAGCAACAATTTCTGCACTTGCATGTTTTACATCCGGATGCTATTCATGGAGTAACTGGTTGTAAAATGCCCATGGAATATCCAACTGCCCTGGTTGTCGCCAGGGGGTAAAATATATGATGAATATGAATACCCAATTGATTCCTGTTTCAGAATGACATCTGTTGCGCTCGTTTTTCCCCACCAACTTTTCGAACACCACCCTGCCTTATCAACAGCCAGGGAGGTATGGCTGGTGGAAGAGATCCTTTTTTTTCGCCAGTATACCTTCCATAAACAGAAACTGGCATTTCACCGTGCTGCAATGAAATACTACGAATCCATGCTATCCCGGCAGGGATTCAGGGTGCATTATACAGGTGCCCGGAACGAACTCTCTGATGTACGAAACCTCATACCTCACTTATCGAATCATGGAGTAACTGAGCTACATTATACCGATCCGGTGGATGACTGGCTCACAAAAAGAATTACAAATACTGCCCGCGATCATGGTTTGAAAACAATCATATCAGAGACTCCCATGTTTCTGAATAGTTCGCAGGAGATCAACGACTATTTCAGGCACCGGAAACGTTATTTTCAAACCGACTTCTACAAGAATGAACGAAAAAAACGCGGTATCCTGCTGGAACAGGGTAATAAGCCATATGGAGGTAAATGGACTTATGATGTAGATAACCGGAAAAAATATCATGCCGGAAAAACACCTCCTGCTCTGCACCTCCCCAATGTAAATACCTATTACACGGAAGCAAGAGGCTATGTCCAGGAACACTTTCCGGGTAATTACGGCACTCTGGATGATAAACAGTATTACCCGGTAACACATGAGCAGGCACGTCATTGGCTGGATGATTTTTTCGAGAACCGCCTGGAGGAGTTCGGCCCCTTCGAAGATGCCATCGTAAAAGATGCAAAGGTACTTCATCACAGCGTGCTTACACCATTGATGAATACTGGATTGCTCACTCCGCAGGAGGTGATTGATAAAGTGCTCTCCTATGCGGCGGGGCGAAGGAATGTGCCCGTCAATTCACTGGAGGGATTCATACGCCAGGTTATCGGGTGGAGAGAGTTTATCAGGGGTGTATACCAGGTGCAGGGCATGAATGAGCGAACACGCAATTTTTGGGGATTTAAACGAAAGATTCCGGCCTCATTCTGGGAAGGAACCACCGGTATTACCCCCCTGGATCACACCATTAAAAAAGTGCTTGATACAGGATATGTGCATCATATAGAACGCCTTATGATACTGGGGAATTTTATGTTACTGTGTGAATTTGATCCCGATGAGGTGTATCGTTGGTTTATGGAGCTCTTTATAGATGCTTACGACTGGGTCATGGTTCCCAATGTGTATGGAATGAGCCAGTTTGCCGATGGTGGATTATTTGCAACCAAACCCTATATCAGCTCTAGCAACTACATACTAAAAATGAGTGATTATAAGAAAGGACCCTGGCAGGAAACATGGGATGCCCTGTTCTGGCGGTTCATGATTACCCATCGAGACTTTTTCATGGAAAACCCGCGTCTTGCAATGCTTGTCCGTACATTTGAAAGATGGCCCGGAGATAAGCAGCAGGATCTTATAAGCACAGCAAATAAATTCATTAACGAACTAAATCAGTAACGATTCAACCCTTCTTTTTCATATTTTAATTCCACTGCTCATTTTGAACACTGCGCTGCCACATGTTTTTCCACTTCTTGATAGCAACCCGGATTTAAACGATGACCATGGTGGCTCCGTATCCATACTCCTTGAAAGAAGCGTCCTGGTAGCGTGCCGTTCTGTATTCCCGGTCCAGCGTTTTTCGGAGCTCCAGTTTTAGTTTGCCATTACCTACTCCATGAATCAACACTGCCCTTCCGGGTTTATGGCGTAGCAGGGTGTCCATAACCGTGCGAAACCGGGACATCTGGATTTCCAGTATTTCCCCGTTTGATAATCCGCTTGAATCTTCTACCAGTGATTCAATATGCAGGTCCACCTCCTCAATCGCTTTTTGCTTCTTACCGGGAGAGCTTCTTTTGGGGTCCTTCTGATCACCTTTGGTATACAATGCTTTACGTATTTCTTCAGGGTCTACCTCCAGGGAAGCCGAATGTTTTTTACGGAAATCGTAAACCGTAAAAACCAGCGCTTTTTCATTGAAATAATCATTTTCCACCGGCTCGCCGGGATCCAGGAAGTTGCTTCCGCGAATACTGATAAGGGCATCAACAGGTTGAACCTGTTTAAAAAAACCCTCCTTATGAAAAATTGACTGTATCCTGAATACGGCATGATCGGTGTGATCGCGGGGATGGTAATTGCCCATGAAAACTTTGGTTCCCTCTTCCAGTTCTCCAGAATGATACCTGATCTGCTCTCCTGCCTGGTCTCTTGATATCACATAGAATATCCTGTAAGAGGTACTGTTAATAAGGTAACTTCGGAAATCCGAAGTATTCTTTTCCGGCAGGAATGCAAGGACCAGTTCTTCATCTTCCATTTCGGGTTCACTCCTTGTGGGGGCCGATCCTCCGAATTGCTCAGGAGGACTATCACCGGTGTGTTCAACATCTTGTTCTTCCTGCTGCTCGTAGGGATTCATCCCCGATTCCGGTACCAGCTCTTTTAATAATACCGGTACCTCAAACCCTTCATCGATCTGAACCATCCCGGTATTTTTATCTACTATTCGCGTGAGTTCACCTGCGCCGGTATCATTGAGAAACTTCACCCTGTCACCTACTTTAAGTCTCATGGTCATAAATTTCTGCAAATTTAGCTAATTTTGCGGTCTGCAATAAATAAATAATGACCAAACCAGAAGAGATCCGAACAAGCTCCTTTGACTATTCATTACCTGATGAGCGTATTGCCAGGTATCCTGTATCCCCGCGCGACAGTTCACGGCTTCTTGTCTACAACCAGGGATTGATTACACAGGATCGGTTCACGGGTATCCGTGAATGGCTGACCAATCATAACCGACTGATATTCAATAATACAAGGGTCATCCAGGCCAGGATGCTTTTTAAAAAAACTACAGGGGCCGGCATTGAGATCTTTTGCCTGGAACCATTCGATCCCCCGGATTATGTGCAGGCTTTTGAACAAACCAGCTCCTGTCAATGGACATGTCTTGTGGGAAATGCCCGCAAGTGGAGAAGTGAACTGCTGGAGCAGACACTGATGATCGGTTCGAAAAAAGTGCGCCTTCAGGCGGAGAAATGTTCATCGACAGGAAGGAACTACATCGTTCGCTTCCAATGGGATAATACATGTATTACTTTTGCTGAGATTCTGGATCATTTTGGCAGCACCCCCATTCCACCCTATTTGAAGCGAGAACCGGAATCTTCTGATGCTACCAGCTACCAGACCATTTACGCCGAAATGAATGGTTCGGTTGCAGCTCCCACGGCGGGGCTTCACTTTACCGAATCGCTTCTCGGACAGCTGGAAAAACAGGGAGTCTCGTTTTCTCACATCACCCTTCATGTGGGTGCAGGCACTTTTATACCGGTGAAAAGTGAAAACGCGGTCCATCACACCATGCATGCAGAAATGGTGTCGGTCAGCAGGGACCTTCTATCTACCCTGATCCGGGAAGAAAAAAATTTGATTACTGTAGGCACGACAAGCACCCGCAGCCTGGAGACCCTCTACTGGCTGGGGGTTAAATCCCTGGTTAATCCTGAATTTACGTTACGAAATCTTTTTTTCGATCAATGGGAAGCTTATAACCTGCCACCTGATGTTCCTGTTAAAGAAGCAATTTCATCCCTTCTCCATAGGATCGACGAGGCAGGCATGAACCAGCTGGATTACACTACCCAGATCATGATAGTTCCGGGATACCGCTTTAAATTAACAGAGGGATTGATCACCAATTTTCACCAGCCGCGAAGCACTTTATTGATGCTCATTGCAGCATTTGTGGGGAATGATTGGAAAAGAATATACCAGGTTGCCCTGGATCAGAATTTCCGGTTTCTCAGTTATGGAGATAGTTCAATCCTGCTACCTTCCGGTAGTCACAGCCAATTTCCAATTTAAGAAACCATCCATCTTATATCTTGATGGTAATCAATGTACCACATTTTCAAGCAGATCGATAAACCGGGCGATATCCTCCTCGGTGGTATCGTAGGAGCACATCCAGCGGACCTCGGAAGCGGAGTCATCCCACATATAGAAAAAGAAAGAATCCTGCAGCCTGGGGATAACCTCTGCAGGCACTCGTGCAAAAACTGCATTTGCCTGTACGGGTTGGGTAACCTCAATACCAGGAATCTTTTTTACTGCCCGGTATAACTTCATGGCCATGCGATTGGCATGGGATGCATTATGTTTCCATAATTCATCGTCTAGAAATGCGCTGAATTGTGCTGCGATATAGCGCATTTTCGAGGCCAGTTGCATTCCCTGCTTTCGCCGGTATTTGAAATCCCTTGCCAGGCGGGTATTGAAAAACACGACTGCCTCGCCATACATCATCCCGTTTTTTGTTCCGCCGAAAGAGAGTACGTCCACTCCCGCCCCTCCGGTTATGGAATAGAGATCGGTTTGCAAGGAGGCAGCTGCATTGCTTATGCGTGCTCCGTCCATATGCAGGATCATCTCGTTTGCATGCGCGAAATCAGCTATTGCGCGAATCTCTTCGGGGGTGTAGACCGTTCCCACTTCGGTGACCTGGGTAATGGAGATCACCCGTGGCTGAACATGGTGCTCGAAACCTATACCCTGCATATGCTGGCGGATTGCATCGGGTGTCAGTTTACCATCGGGAGTCGATACAGTTAGTAATTTGCACCCCGTGAATTTTTCCGGTGCCCCGCATTCATCCACATGGATGTGGGCGGTATCCGGACAAATAACAGCGTGGTGGGATTGAGTGGCCGCAGATAGTCCGAGTACATTCGCCGCAGTCCCGATAAACACAAAAAAGATCTCAGCATCCTTCCCAAAGATCGTTTTCATTTTCTCCAGGGCATCGCGGGTGTACCGATCATCTCCGTATGCGACTACATGTCCGGTATTCACCTTCTGCATTGCCCGGAAAACATCGGGGTGTACCGGGGCATTGTTATCACTTGCGAATCCGCGTGGATTTTCATATTTATTCATTAAAGCTTCAATTTTTGGGTTTACGGAGTTTAAAATTTTTCATCATACCGGGTCCAGAGCATGTCTCCCAGGTCCCAGGCTTTGTGCACTGCTTTATTTCCCCACTCCATGGTATAGCCGGTGAGCAGTTCATTGAGTTCCCGGTATTTCTTCTGTTCATATAATTCAAGTGCACGAGCTTCCAGTTCAGGTTGTTTTTTGAATAATTCCTTCTGCCATTCATCCCATACCCGGTTCACATCATGCCGCATATCGCCCCATCGCTGTGCTGTGAGGGTGCCAAGCCTGTTAAAAGCCCACCAGGCCGATTCCTTGGTATATCCGTTGGGCCTGCCTGGGGTTTTGTAGGAAGGAGGCAGATCGTTAACCGAACAATAGACAGGGATATAGAGTGACGTGGCAACATTGTCCTGTGCCAGCCATACCACCCCGCCAATCTCATCAGGCAGCCAGTTCCTGCACTGTATTACTGTAGCATACATTGTATACCAGCGGGCGATGGTACGCTCACCTCGCCAACCCCATCCTCCGTTGATGTCGAAAAGCTTATTCATATCGTAGGGCATGTGTGGATTGGCCAGTGGGGATATATGAACCTTGCCGCTGTCATCCGCCACTGTGAGGTTTTTGGTCATATCATAGGGCGTTCCCTCGTAATAATCGGAGAATACTTCACCAGGTCAGCCAGGGATATTTTATTATCGGGCTTCACCGAGAACGGGTAGTTTTCTGCGTATGCATCCAGCTCCAGGGAAGGGGCCAGTAAATCAAAAACACGCCACTCACGCCTTCTCGCTGCAAGTGAGGTCCTGCTTTTCGGTGCATAGGCATAGCAGAAACGAAACGTCTCTTCTCCGTCCCACCAGCCATTGTCAAGGGCCACCTGGTAAATGTTTTCGCTGGCCATAAAGTGATCGGGATCATCCAGGTCAACCTCCCTGATCGTACTTGCATTGGCATTAACAGAAACGTGATCATCCGGCACTCGCTGGGCAACCCAGACGGAGCCTGTGTTTCCCTTTCCAGGACCGACAATTTCAAAATGCCATACCTCGTTTTTGTCGGCAATGGTCAGACACTCCCCGTAATCATTCCAACCATACTTCCCGGTTAACTCTCCAGCCATCCTGATGGCATCCCGGGCGGTGGAACACCGCTCCAGCATCAACCGGCAGAGGCGCTGGCAATCGATAAGACCGGAATCGGACTGAAGTTCTTCTCGTCCCCCGAAGGTGGACTCCCCTATGGCCAGTTGTTTTTCATTCATGCATGGATAGGCGGTATTGATGTACTGGTAGGTTTTCCTGACCTGGGGAATGGATCCAATGGGATTGTGCGCGTAGGTGGGCATCGCGAACGAATCGCAGGCAACCCTTTTATACATGGTAACCCGGTCGTTTCGCCCGTACGTTTTTGCCGGAGCAATGTCCATCCATGAGCGGGTCCGGTGACTGTCGTCGGTGTGCGAAGTGATTACAGAACCATCTGTGGTGGCATTTTTTCCTGCCGTTATCGAAGTGCAACCGTCAGGCCACCCGCCTTCCCAATCGGGAATTTGACCGGTAGTAGCCAATATGGTAGAAAGGGTCAGTAGCATAAATGTTAACAAGTACTTCATGATAGTCGAATTTTTGGTCCGACAATATACGAAAAGCAGAATGATAAAAAGTGGAACATTTCTCCTGTGTTATGTGATAAACTATCGGACCTTTTTGTTAAAAAACTCATAAATGATGGGAACAAAACCACTTTTCAATGTTAAAAATAGTCATTTTATCAAAAAATAGTTTGCGTCTGCAAGTTCGTTATTTAAAATTGATCAAAATAGCAGAAACTTTGATTGGGTTCAATTGTCTGTCTAATAAAGTACGCAGCTTATAAATACCATGTTATAAATACCATGTTGCACAAACTAAACCATCCTATTATGAAACGAATGCTACTGATTATCACCGTACTTACTTTTGGTGCATTATTGATTGCCCAGCCCCCCCAGGGATTTCGTTATCAAGCTGTTGCCCGCAACCCGGAAAATAATCCGCTGAGCAACTCATCCATTACCGTTCGAATTGGAATTTTACATAATGAAGTGTTGGTCTGGCAGGAGGATCACCAGGTTACAACCAATTACATGGGGCTGTTCTCCCTGGTGATCGGAGATCCCGGGGCTGCGGCCAGCGGAGGAACACTGGATGAATTTTCAGACATATCCTGGGGTTCCGGAGAACACGAGCTTAATGTGCAGGTAAATGCAGGCGATGGATTTGTAGATATGGGTTCCGAACCATTTCTCTCGGTACCGTATGCCCTGCATGCTGAAAGCACTGAAGGAGATGGAGACACCGATCCGGCCAATGAATTTCAAGATCTGCAATTTTCGGCCGGACAACTGTCACTTACCGATGATCCCAATCCGAACCCCATCGACATGAGAAATATACTAACGCAAGGGGTTGGCTGGCAACGGGAAAAGGATACGGTCTCTTTTGCCGGCAATGTGGGTATCGGCACCAACCGGCCGCAAGGAAGCAAGTTCTCGGTGCAGGGAGATGAGCTGGCCGGAGAAGAGCCGCTTTTTGAGGTAAAACGCCAGGATGGCACTCCTGTATTTGTGGTGTATAACGACGGGGTCAGGGTATTTGTGCCTGAAGGAACAAAAAGTGCCAAGGGTGGATTCGCCGTCGGCGGCTACCAGACAGGGAAAAATAATGGCGAAGGACAGGATTTCCTGCGGGTAACACCCGACTCGGTTCGGGTGTATGTACCCGATGATCCGCAGGCCAAAGGACTGAAGGGCGGTTTTGCCGTCGGAGGGTATAACATCGACACAAAACGGACTACGGACTACCTGATGGGAATCAACCGCAGCACAACTCAGTTTTACACGAGCGATCCCCGTTCCGGGTTCACCCTGGGTGACCTGGGAAGCGGAGATAAACCAAAATATATGCAACTGACTCCATACAACTACCTGATAGGATTGAATGCCGGTGCAAGCCTGGATCCCGGGGTTGAAAGTCCGTCGGCCGGGAAATACAATGCTTTTATCGGCTACCAGGCAGGCAGGAGCGATGTTTCCGGGCGGTATAATCTTTTTATAGGCCACAACGCCGGGCGCGACAACACCGGATCCGGGACGGCCCTGGATGGTAATTTTAATGCTTTTATCGGTCACAACGCGGGAACTAACAATTCTACCGGATACCAGAACGTATTCCTGGGTTCCAATGCAGGGAATTCCAATACAACGGGGAATGAAAACGTCTTTGTGGGGTTCCAGACAGGGTTGAACAACACGGATGGATCATCCAACGTCTTCCTGGGTGATGCGGCAGGTTTTTCCAATTCGGGAGGAACCTCCAATATTTTTATCGGTCAGAATGCCGGTTATAACAATGCATCGGGAAATAACAATATTATGCTGGGTCGCGTGGCCGGTTACCTGGGTACTGCCCACGAGAACAATATCTTTATCGGGGATAGCACGGGCTATTTCACCAACGATCAGTTCGCCACGAAAAACGTATTCATCGGCTATGCTGCAGGAAAGAATACCCAGAGCTATAACAACATCTTTATCGGGAACAGGGCTGGCTACTATAACAGCGGAGGGCAGAATAACATTGCTATCGGAGACCAGGCCGGACTCAATACCAATTCCAGTCAGAATATCTTCATCGGAACGCAGGCCGGGCGAGACAATACGGATGGTTTCTTTAACATCATCATGGGACGCTATGCTGGGAGAAATAATACAACAGGATCACATCAGGTGATCATCGGAGGAGGAGCCGGCAGCAGTCTGACTACCGGTTCTGAGAATGTGATCATCGGGGGCACAGCCGGCTCTGTCAATGAAACAGGTAACGGTAATATCTACCTGGGCTATGGAGCCGGCTGGAGCAATACCGGATCCAACAACATCTTTATCGGTCGCAGAGTGGGGTATGGAAACTTCCAGGATGTATCTGACAAACTGGTGGTCGATAACAGTTCGAACACCCAACCCCTGCTCTATGGAGATTTTGAGTTGGATGACCTGCTGATCAACGGGACAGTTCGTGTCGCCAATCATGACAATCTATATGGTTCCCACGGATTGATCATTGATACCGACGGGGAGAGCACCGATGAACCGTTCCGGATCAGGACCAACGTGAGTCCGGGCAGCTGGTCCGACGCCGATACCCGGTTGCTGGTTTACGGGGACGGCCGGGTAGTCATGCCCGAAGTATATAATGATTACGTTACCGGCAGGGATCTCTACATTAACTCAAACGGTCAGCTGGGCTATTACTCTTCCTCGCGTAAGTACAAGGAGAGCATCCGGGATATGTCCGATGTATCCTGGATGATGAACCTCCGCCCGGTAAGGTTCCATTACAAAGACGATGATGCCCGCAGGCAGCATTACGGACTTATCGCCGAGGAAGTGGAAACCATCCGAAAGGATTTTGTAAGCTACAACCGCAAGGGGGAAGTGGAGACGGTTCACTATGACCAGCTTATCACCCCGCTGATAAAATTTGTTCAACAACAACAGCAACAAATCGATAAGCAGCAGGAAGAGATCGAACAGTTGAAGAAGGAGAAAGCTGCCTATGCCGGATTGGAAGAAAAGCTGCAACAACTTGAGGAGAAAATAAGGATATTGGATAACTTAGCAAATAAGTAAATCAACACTATTTCCAATTGCGTGTTTGTCCGATTCCGGTTGCAACCGGAACGCAATGAACCGCCAGAAAAAATCGTATTGATGGATACCAGGAAAAAGACCGGTCGCTACGAGCGAATTTTTAAACAGCTGGAACCTCTGATGAACGAGAGTAACGATCCGGTTTCACGCATGGCCACCGTCGCAGCTGTTCTTCACCATAAAATGGATTATTTTTTCTGGACCGGATTCTACCTTCACAGGGGGGATATCCTTACAGTGGGACCCTACCAGGGCCCGGTAGCCTGCCAGGAGCTGAAGAACAATAGCGGGGTGTGCTGGGCAGCGTTTAATCAAAAAAAGACCGTTGTGGTGGAAGACGTGGAACAGTTCCCCGGCCATATCGCCTGCGATTCCCGTTCAAAATCAGAGATCACGGTTCCTGTTTATGGTACGGATAATAATATAAAGGCCATATTGGACGTGGATGCACGCGAGCTGGCACAATTTGATGATACCGATGCAACCAACCTGAACCGTATCGCTGCACTGATTTATCGTGGGTTAACCTGATTTTGATTAACAATATATAATTAAAATAAATTATACTGAATTTCGATATATAATAATAATTATTTATATTTTGATTATTAAATCCCTTATATCGGATTAAAATATTGAAATATATAAATATAAAAGATTATATATTAAAACTGAATATAAATATAATAGCTTATATTATTTACTCTTTCTCAGTTTTCTCCTGCGGCGTTTCGGGGGATTCATGGGAAATACACCGTGCCTTACCTGTCTCACATCTTCCACCACATAGAACGCTTTGGGATTGCTCCGGTTGATAATTTCGGAGAGTTCTTTCATGCGCTCCCGTTTCAGGACCGTATAGATCACCTGTACATTCTCATACTGGCCTTTGGCGTCCAGGCTGGTTGTTCCGAATTTACGATCGTGCAACTCTTTGAGCAATGTGTTGATATTCTCCGATGTAAAGATTCTCACCAGCACGTTCCCTATAGCAAGCTTCTCTTCCAGGATCATTCCGATATACGTTCCGGAAGCAAAACCTGCAGCATAGACAATGTAATAAAGAAAGTTATCCAGGTTTTTCATGATACCGCTGATGGCGATGACCCAGATAAGGATCTCGAAAAAGCCGAGTACCGGGGCAATGATTTTGTATCCCCGGGATACAAAGATGATCCGTACTGTACCGATACTTACATCCAGGATACGGGCCCCAAAAATCAGCAGAGGTATAAGCACGTACGTGTAAAGGTCGGGGTAATTCTCTTGTATCATGAGATCAGGTTGTCAATTTTGGACCGGATTTTTGCTATGGAATAGGGTTTGGTGATCAGCTCATCAAAACCTACGTCCGCATAGTCTTCAAAAAAGAGATCAGGATTATGTGCTGTCAGCGCAATGATTGGGATGGAGTTTATTGGGTGCGGCATCTCATTGCGAATATGATTGGTGGTCTCGATACCATTCATCACCGGCATTTCAATGTCCATAAAGATCATCTGGAATTCCCCTTCCTCCAGGGCGCGAATAGCCTCCTCACCATTCTCCACAAGCGTTACCTGGTTTCCCGTTGATTTGATCAGCTCTGAGAGCAACAGCCTGTTGGTGAAAATATCATCCACTACCAATATCCGGATCCCTTCCATTGCGTTTTTTTAGGGAAGTAAAATTATAAAATTGAATGCAATCAGCATTAGGCTTCGCAAAATAAGTTGTATTTTTAAGCGACATCGGCCTTTTTTATGGAATCATTTGAACGGAACGAAAAAATCATCAGGTATAGCATTACCGGTTTTTTTATGGGATTGGTTATTCCCTTTCTTGTTGTGCTTACCCTTTTCCTGGAACGGGAACAATCTTTTACCTTCCAGTCGCTCTGGCAGCTTCACAGGGAGATTGCCCTTTTATTTCTGTTGGATTCAGCTCCTTTTATCGGGGCTTACCTGGCGTTCAGGATTGGCCGGACCCGTATACGTGAGCTGGATAGATTTAATAACCTTATTCTCACCGAAGATCAGAAAAAGCAAGTGATTACCAGTGTAATTAATGATCTTACCCTGGGTAAACTCAATACCGACCTGTCAGATGTACCGGAGGATGGCTCCATTCGAACCAGCCTGGCTTCATTGCAGCAGACCCTTCAGGATAACCGGACCGGTGAACAGGAACAGCGAAGAGAGGAGCAACAGCGCAACTGGGTATCCGAAGGAATTGCCGAGTTCGGGGATATTCTCAGGAAATATTCATCAGACCTTGAATCCATGGCATATGCTGTGATAAACCAAATGGTTCGTTACCTGGAAGCCAACCAGGGAGGATTTTTCCTGGTAAAAGATGATGAGAAAGAACAGTACTTCGATTTGATTGCATGCCATGCATGGGACCGGAAAAAGTTTCCGGATAAACGGATCAAATTCGGAGACGGACTTATCGGGGCTGTGGGACTGGAAAAGAAATCATACTACACCGACAAAATCCCGGATAGTTATCTGAGCATCACTTCCGGACTCGGGAAAGCTAATCCGCGGTACCTGCTCATCGTGCCAATGATAGTGAATGATCGGATATTCGGGGTGCTTGAGCTGGCCTCTTTCAACCCGCTCCCCGATTATAAAATTCATTTTGTGGAACGGGTGGCTGTGAACACGGCTACCACGCTAAGCATCATGGAGAGTAATATGCGCACCGAACAACTTCTAAAAGAGACACAGGCACAGGCGCAGAAACTTGCCAAGCAGGAGGAAAAGGTCAGGCAGAACATTGAAGAGTTAAAATTCACCCAGGCAGAAGCTGCCCGACAGGCCGAGAAATTCATCAGTTTCACCAATTCGGTCAATCATACACTCATTCGCGCCGAATATGATACCGACGGCATTTTGCTCTATGCCAATACCAAGTTTTTGAAAAAACTGGGGTACTCCGGGAATAAAGAGGTGGAGGGCAAGCATATCTCCATGTTCATCAATAATAAAGACCGGGAATGGTTCGATGAGATCTGGAAAAAACTGGCAGGGGGAGGCAAACATTTTGAGGGCTACATGAAACACATTACCAAAATGGGGCAGGATCTATGGACCATGGCTACCTATACCTGTGTGCGGCAGGAAGATGGCTCGGTTGAAAAGATTCTTTTCCTGGCCATTGATACCACGGAACAGAAACAGCAGAGCCTGGATTATGAGGGCCAGATTGAGGCGATCAACCGGCTGAGTCCGAAAGCCGAATTCACCCCCGATGGTAAGCTGTTAACCTGCAACCAATTGTTTTTGGATAGCCTGAAATATTCGGAAAAGGAGACGGGATCCATGAATGTATTTGATTTTATCGTTCGTTCAGACCAGGAGCGGTTTAACGAGATCTGGGAACAGGTCATCCGGGGTAAGCCCTATCAGGGGCAACTCAGGCTTCACTCCAGGTATGAAGATGAGTTGTGGTTCCGCACCACCTTCACGGCTGTCAATGATATGTACGAGGAAGTGGAGAAAGTGATTTTCCTGGCCAATGAGATCTCCAAAGAGCGTGAGATGGAGATGGCTGCCCGCAGGCAGCATGAAGAGCTGAAGAAAAAAGAGGAAGAGATGAAACTGCAATCGCTGGACCTGCAGAAAAAACTCGAAGAGACCGAAAAAGAGCATGAAAAGAATCTGACGATCCTGGGCAGGGAGAAAGATAGCCTGGTTCAAACCATCGATCAACTACCCATACCCCTGGTAACCATCAACAATATGGGATATATCCTCCTGATCAATAAAGCTGCCGAAAAACACTGGAAGATCAGGCACAATACACTTCTTCACCATAAGGTTACCGATTTATTCGATGAAAACCAGTCGTCTGAACTGATGCGTGCTTTCGTGGATCCGGCCAGGGCCAAAGAAAAAAAGATGCAGGAACGGGTGGAGATCCGGTTACCCGGAAATAAGACTGAGGAAGGCACGGTGTCTGTGCTCCGCACAGAGGCCGGGGATGAAGTATATGCGAGCCTCCTTCTTCACAACCCATAAAAAACCGTCCCGCTTTTGCAGGACGGTTTCACTAATAAACCCACTAACCAATTACTAACCAAAAACTACTAACTAACACACTACTCACTGTCTTCGTTGAGCCAGGCAAGAATCTCTTTTGAATGAGGCTTCTTTTTTGGGGGTATATGTCCAACCAACTCACCCTGCTCATTAATCATGTATTTTTGAAAGTTCCAGGTCACCTTGCTGCTGGAAACTCCGTTAAGCTCTTTCTTTGTCAACCACTGGTATAAAGGATGCTTATCTTTTCCTTTAACCGATATCTTACTCATCATGGGAAATGTAACCCCGTAATTCACTTCACAAAACTCTGCTATCTTTTCGTTTGTACCGGGTTCCTGGTTCATGAAATTGTTAGCAGGAAACCCGACTATCATAAAATCGTCGCCCCCGTACTCCTTGTAAAGTTTCTCCAATCCTTCATACTGGGGGGTCAATCCGCACTTGGATGCCGTATTAACTACCAGTATCTTTTTTCCCTTCAGATCAGCGAATGAAAAATCATTGCCTGAAATATCCTTTACCGTAAAATCGTAAATTGTTGATTGTGCCTGTGTATTCATAATGCCTGTGGTTAAAACACCAATTATAATTACTAACCTGAATATACCGTACATTTTGTTTATTTTTTGGTCTCTAATCTTTAACAAAACATAGGTAATTATGTTCATTTGTGCATATAAAAAAATGTAATCTCTTTGTTATCTTTGGGATATGGAGCTAAAAAACTATACCATACGGGTGGATGGCAAGGTTCAGGGTGTCGGATTTCGCTACAGTGCGCTGCAGAAAGCGCAGGAGCTAGAATTAAGAGGGTGTGTGCGCAACGAAGGAGATGGTTCAGTCTTTCTGGAGATCGAAGGATCTCCGGGCGCTACAATGGAGATGATCCATTGGTGTCGCAAAGGACCATCTTTTGGGCGTGTGGATGATATCTCACTGGAAGAGGGATTACCGAAAGATCTCCCCTCCTTCTATATTGCTCGGTGATTCAAAAAGATAGAAACCTTAAACAAGGATTTTTTTCATGCTGCCTAGTCAGGTAACCCATACAGGTTCAGAGACGGTTACCTGGAAAAACGGACAACATTAACCCTTCACCTTCTCCCCTTCTACTCTATTTCCGGCCTGGCGCGTCTTTATGAGGGCGCGGAAGCTGCTGATCAGCAGCCATCCCGTTAACAGGAGAATAACTGCCGAGAGGATGGCAACAAGGTACTCTTTCTGCTGATAGAACAGCAGGATGTTTTTTACCATGGCCCAGAGCGTTATTATCAATACAAAGATCATAGGGATCAATGTATAGATAACCGGTCGTTTCCGTGTAAACAGGTAAACGGTCACCACACCAAGTGCCAGTGCAGCCATCAATTGATTCAGGGAACCGAACATGGGCCACAGAACCATGGCTCCCTGTCCCCCGGGTTTCAGGAACGTCATGATGGCTGCCAGTAATACAACGATGAAGGTAGCGGTATAGCGATTGTCAATGGGTTTTCTAACACTACCATCGGATTTGAGAAAGATCTCCTGCATCGACAGGCGTTGAATACGGGCCGCTGAGTCGAGGGTCGTATTGGCAAAAGAGACGATAAACACAGATAACATGGCGGTACCGAATGAATCAGGAATGCCAATTGCCCCTAAAAGGTTGGCCCCTCCTGTTATAAAGGCACTTAATTTGGCGCCAAGGCCATTGGCAGCCGACCAGCTTGCATAATGGTGGTGGAATGCATCCGCACCGTGAAACACCACTCCGCCGGCTTCCATTCCCATGCCCAGACCGCCGGCCACCGCCATTAAAACCAGTACGGCCAGGAAGCTTTCGGTGATCATACTGCCGTAACCCACGAAAAGGGAGTCTTCCTCCCGGTCTACCTGCTTCACCGTGGTGCCTGAACTGGCCAGTGAGTGGAAGCCGGAGATTGCCCCGCATGCAATTACGATAAAAAGCAGTGGAGCCATCGGAGGCACATCATTGCCCGGGGCAAATGCAGCTTCATTGATGGCCGGGGCGGTAATGGCCGGATGGGCGACAACCAATCCGGCTATAAGCAACAACATTGCTACCAGCAACTGGTGCGAGTTGATATAATCCCTGGGTTGCAGGAGCTTGTGCACGGGTGTGGTGGAGGCGAAAAAGACATAAATGAATAACAGGACACACCAGGTTACCACCACGGTGTTGGGCGTTCCGGGCAGTTCAACCGGGAAACGAATGCCCAGTAATATGCTGGCATACATCAGCAAAAGAGCAATCAGGGAGTAGAGCAACTCAGGCTTTCCCCGCCTTATCTCCCAGCCCAGCCAGAGCGCAACAGGGATCTGGATCCAGACCGGGATAACCGATTCGGGATACATTCGAAAGAGGGTGCTCACGATCATGGCAAAGACGGCGAGAACAATGAAGAGCAGGAATTGCATAATAAACTGAAATGCATAACGGGTACCCGGACCAATGACATGCCCGGTAAGCTCTCCCATGGTCTGTCCCCGGTTCCGGGCCGATACCACAAGGGTACTCAAGTCGTGCACCGCACCCATAAAAATGCTTCCCAGGAAAACCCACAAAAAGGCAGGCAGCCATCCCCAGATGATACCGATGGCCGGACCAACAATGGGTCCCAGTCCGGCGATAGTGGTAAAATGGTGTCCGAAAATGATATTGGCCTTTGCAGGTCTGAAATCCACATCATCCCTGAGTGCATGGGATGGCATGGTATTCTTGTTGGAGAGCCGCAGGATTTTTCTCCCGAAAAAACGACCGTATGTCCGGTAGGCAACAAGATATCCTATCAGGGCAAGCAAAGCTAACAGGGCACTGTTCATAGGTATTGCTACTTATTATCAGGGCAATTTAGTAAAAAAAAGAGTGCATGAAAAAGTCTGTTAGTTAAGTACCCCTTTGTTAACCGGGAACCAGTTCGGTATCCCCTGTGATGGCCACCTGGTCGTCTTTAATGAGCACCAGGGCCTGAAACCGGTTGGTGTTTTCATATGACCGGGCAACCGCCTGCAGGTCCGACTTATTCCTGATGGTATTGGCGATGGCAGTTGCCCAGGCATCGGCATGGGGTGGGGATGGATCCAGCACGGTCACAGCATCTGCCGTTCCGTAACTGACAGAGTGCCCCACCGTACCGGATGAGGTGCCGATCCCCCAGGATCCCGGTGGAATATTCAAAGCCACTTTTTCCGAAAGCGGTGAGTCCCCTGCATGGATTGCCATTTTGAGAGGACGCTCAATAAATGCGAATATATCTCCGCCGTTCTCCACCACACACTCTTCCGGGTTGTAATGTTGAATCAACGCTTCCCCTATCCATTTGGAAAAGAGTCCGGCCACCGCAGCCATTGGTCCCACCCCTGCGGCGGAGCCTGCACGCATGAGGATCTGCACGGGGACAGGTTCCCGGCCCTCCGGCAAAACAGGCTTGTGAGTAGTGGCAAAAGAGGGTCGTTGAACGATGTAATCCTCTATAATCTTTCGCAGCATGGCAATGGTTCCGTTTATAAAAACCGGCATACCGTTATGGTAGGAAGCATGGTCGGTGCCTATCCAGAGATCGGTTTCCCGGAACGTAGCATTGAAGTAATGAAACCTTGCATTGTTGGCTTTCCGGCGGTAGGTTCGCGGTTGAAACATCAGTTGATCCCGAAATTAAGTTCGAACAGACCCAGCGGACACGCTTTTATACATAATTCGCATGCAATGCAGAGATCGGGTTTGAATACCAGTTTCCGCTCATAAGAATCCATATTGAGGGCTCCGGAAAAGCAGACCGATGAGCATGCCCCGCAATGAATGCAGTCCGATTCATTGAGGATGATGTTTTTAATAACCGGACTATACTTGACATTCCGGCTGTCGAGGTAGATCAGGGCCTCATCCAGGTTCAAGGGTACACCCGACATCTCCACCAGCAGGTTGCCCTCTTTACCATGGGATATATCTGCATTGAGGATGTTCACTACAATATCATACTCTTTAATGAGATTGTAGGTGATCGGTTCTTCGATCCGTTCGGCCGGAAAATGGAGGATCAGCCTTCTTTTCTCCTGTTGTGTTTCATGATTGGTTTGCATCTCCTGTCAATTATCTGATCGTTAGCGATTTTAACGTAGTATTGGTGGGGAGGGGTTCCACGGGCCGGCTCAGCAGGAACTTTCCGCTATGGATCTGTGCTTTCAGGTGGTCAGCTATCAAACGAGCCTTATATAGGCTGGAGAGTGAGGCGGTTTTTATCTTTTTATCTTCCAGGGTAATCTCACCCGAGAAGAGTTCGGCATAGGATACCTCACCCAACACCGGTTTATCAGTGTTCCCGTAATCGACAACCCGGGTCCGCAACTGATCGTTCCGGATCATAAGATGTCGGGCCATCTCTTCGTCAAGCACCGGAATGGGTATGCCGATACCAATAAATATGGAAACCCCATATTTTTCAAAATAGGCTGCCCGGATAAAGTCTGTGTTCATCTGGCGGGCATCCCCAATGACCGCAAGCGTGGCCGCATTTACCAGGGGAATTCCTTCGTTGGTGCGTGGCACGTCGGTCTTATGTTGGGTTCCGTGCCAGCTCACATACCCGGTGGTACCGCCTAAAAAAATTCGGGTACCCACTCCGATCGTCCTCAGCCACGGGTCATTGAGCAGCGGGCTCAGCTCTCCGGAAGTGGAAAAATTGGCGTTTCCAAGTCTGGGCAGCAGGGTGCCCATGTAGGTATACTTGATGCGGCCGGTGGTGTTAACTGCTGCCGGGTAGTTCTGGTAGGCATTGCGCGGATTGAAAAGGATCATTTCATTGATCTCATCCTTTGTAATGGTGGTAACCAGCTCTTTGCGGGGATAGCAGTCGGTTCCCTTCCCGTGAGCCTCCAGCCTGATCTCATCGCCGGCGATCAGGGATTGGATCACATGCGCACCCCCATAAGCAGGATCGTGGGGATGCGTGGCTGAGGCCCCGATATACATATCGGCCGAGGCAATGCCGCCCTCTGCGGGCACCCCATTGAGGGTTACCTGTTCCATCCGGATAGGTGGTTGCGGATGCCCTGTATTGACGAACATTCCAGATGAACACATGGGTCCGAATGTCCCGGTGGTTACCACATCGACCTCCCTGGCCACCTCGGAAGGTTTTTTTTCCCGGCCCATGGCAGCCACTTCTTCGGCAGTCAGTACAACTGCCTTTCCTTTACGGATCTTTTCATTGATCTCGTCATAGGTTTTGGTTGTTTTCATTGGAATGGGGTATGGTTTAATCCGGAAAAGCCCGTTCCGGGTAACCGGAATTCTTGCCGGTGAAGGTATTTAAAATTTTACGATCTGAAACCTGGAGTCAATAATTTGTAACAATTCAACATTACAATTCATTCAACGGACCAGGCCGTTACGATCAGATCGATTCCAGGGATGATGCAGGGATCCAGCCGATGCGTCCATCGCTGATCCGGATCTCCATCCACTGGTTTACCATCTCGTCGGTGGAGACCTTTGTTCCCTCGTGGAGCACGAAGAGATCGGTGCCCGATGAGCTTGGGGAGCTCTTGACCACGGCGGATGGATTGACAATGATCGCCTTGTTGGGATCAACGAGCTGGCGATGACGCTGGTTAGCCGCTGTGATGGAGAGGATAAACAGCACCAGCAGCAGGAGGCCGCTGAAAAAACCGCTCTTTTTAACAGCCATACGTCGTGCGAAGATATAGGCTGCAAGGGCGGCAAGGAACAGGGCAAAAAGCAGAAGGGAGGCCGCGCCCCAGCCGTTCGCAGAGAGGGAAAGAACAAGGCTCCGTATCCAGGTTTTGATAAACAACTCGGGCACCTTCTCCAGGTTGTCCTCTTTGAAGCGGGAGACATAATCCAGGTTGACCTGCGCCTCCTCCATGGACGGATTGAGTTTAAGGGCCTTTTCGTAGTAAAGAATGGCAAAGCCGAGCTTATTGCTGCGGAATGCGGCATTTCCCATATTATAATAGAGCTCGGCCGATTCGAATCCCGAGTGCAGCAGCGAGTCGTAGGCGGCCAGCGCCTTTTCATACTGACCCTCTGCATACCGGGTATTGCCCCGGTGAAAAAGGCTGTCGGGATTTCCATGGGCCAGCGTACCGGCGAGCAGAAGCAGAAATAGGAGATTCACCTTTTTCATATTAGCGCAGTTTATGTTCCAGTTTCCGGATCAATTTGACCGCTCTTTCATAGGTTTGATCCATGTTGCTCTTTTCAGTAGAAGGTGCGTAGCGTGAAAACTCGCACTCGTTCATGGTTTCCATCAATTCTTTGCGCAGGGAATCCTCCACCTGCCGGGATTCCAGGATCTCATCAATATATTCCCTGGACAGCAGGGCATGATCGAGTCCGAGTTTATCGGCCAGGTATCCCCATATGGCTTTTTCTGCCTCCTCAAAAAACCGGTCGGGTGCCTGTTGTTTACGGGCGCGGTCGGCATTTCGAAGCCTTTTCCTGGCCATTCGGTTGGCTTTTCGGTTCTTGACCAGCTTGCTGTCGGCTCTCCGCTGAATCTGCCGTTTAAGCAAAATGACTATGGCGAGGAACGCCACAAGCATCATTGCGTACGCGGTCCAGTACCATGGCGAAGAGAGCATCGAGGAGGATCTGGTTGTGAGTTTACCGTGTGACCTTGCGATATCCAGTATATCGGTACCGATGTTTTCCACGCGCTCTCCCCGGTTACCCGGAACGACCACCGATCCCTGACCAGGGGCTTCATCGTCCTTTTCGACCTCGAAGAGAAACTCATCACTGGATACGGTCTTGTAGGTTTCCGATGCCGGATCAAACCAGGAGAACCGCACCGGGGCAATCCGGAATTTTCCGGCCGCACGGGCTACGATGGGGTATTCAAATACCAGGGATCCCGATATGCGGTTCCCGGTTGTTTGAATGTTGGCGTTCCGGTTGGTTTCATACACATCGTGTTCCGGAGGCAGGTCCACGAAGGGTGCACCCAACAGGGAGAGATTGCCGGTGCCCGTTATGGTGATTTTGAGATTCAGGGCATCGTTCAGATCTACCCTGTCTGACGAGAGCGTAGCCGTCATGTTGAAGTCGCCCACTGCCCCGGTATAACCATCCGGGTGATTTCCGGGCAGGGGGTTCACCTGTATGGTGACCGGTCTGGTGTTAAGTGTGACCGGAACATTCTGGTAACTGTCGAAGAAGGGGTCATCGAAGAACGGATCATCAAAAAACTCATCGAAAGCGCTTTCGGGCCTTTTTCGCTGGACCCGCTTCTGGATCATCCACTCCGATTCAAAGGGTTCAATAACAATCTTACCTGATTTTTGCGGGATCAGGACATGGCGTTGCAGCACCTGCGTGAGGTAGCGCTGACCGTCAATAGTTTCGCGGGTGGCATTTTCATCGCCCTCCAGGGTATGTTTGTAAAACCCCTCATAGGGAATCTCTTTAATCCCGGCAGCCGGGCGGGTATTGACTTTCGTGTAAATCTTGAGGGCGGAGACCAATTGTTCTCCCACGTAGACCTCTCTCCTGGAAGGAATAATTCTCAGGAAAACCGGGACATCGCTCTTTTCAGCTTCAGGCTCGTCGGTTCGTTCAGCAGTCCGGTTCTGTGATTGACTGGCTGCCGAAGCGGTTTGTCCCTGGTCCCCGACACTTATCTCCACCGGGTTGGTTTTATAGGAGTCTCGTTTGACGCTTATCGTTGCAGGCGGTATTACGTAGGTACCGACTTGATTGCTTCGCAGGATGTAGGTAAATGAGACGTTGTTACGGGTGGTCATTTTACCATTAACCCATTGTGTGGATGAGGAGAAACTGGAAAACGGTCCGCCCACCACTTCAAAATCTTGCAGATCGGGAAGGGTGACTTCTCCCCGTTCATTTCCCTCTATGGTGTACTGGAATTGCTGACCTACCCTGACACTGGCGGGTGCCCTTGCCTCAAATGATGTATCCTGGGCACTCACTCCAACAATCCAGGGCAGGAAGAGAATTGCTATCCATATGTACCGGACCTTATTCATGGCTACCAGTCTTTATCGGTTTTGGTTTTTGCTTTCCGGGCTCTTTTTTTATCCACTTTCTCTTTGACTTCTTTCTCCCTCTGCAAAATCGCCTGGAGCAATCGTTGTGCCTCCTCACGGGTCATTGACTCCCCGGGCCGGGGCTGCTGTTGCACTTCATCCTGGTTTTGCTTCTGCTCGTCCTGATTGTTTTGTTGTTGCTCCTGTTGTTGCTCGTTTTCGTTGTTTTGTTGTTGCTCCTGTTGCTCCTGTTGCTC
>CAYZMH010000001.1:178481-258682 GCA_964479445.1 uncultured Bacteroidaceae bacterium
CCTGTTGTTGCTCGTTTTCGTTGTTTTGTTGTTGCTCCTGTTGCTCCTGTTGCTCCTGTTGCTCCTGTTGCTCTTCCTGGTTATTATCCTGGTTATTATCCTGCTGATTATCCTGCTGATTATCCTGCTGATTTTCTTTCTGGTTTTCCTTTTGCTGTTCGTTCGATTGATTTTCTTTATTCTGCTGTTCCCGGAGCTTTTCCATGGCATAAGCCAGGTTATACCGGGTCTGTTCATCTTCTGGATTAAGGCGCAGGCTGTTCTTGTAGGCTTCGATGCTTTCCTGGTAATTTTCTGATTTCAACAGTGTATTGCCAATATTATGCCAGATCCTGGCCTTATCTCCGGGCTTCTCAGCCTCTGCGAGCAACTCGGAGAAGCGTTCTGCAGACTCTTTGATCTTGTTTTTCTGATACAATGCGGTGCCGGTGTTGTAGCGAGCTGCATAGGAATTCGGATTCTCATCCTCGGCTTTTCTGAAATTCACTTCCGCTTCATTGTAATCTTCTCTCATATAGGCACGGTAACCTTCCCTTATCAGTTTTCGCTCATTTTGAGCCATTGAAGAGACCGACACGATCAACAAAAGTGATATGATCCAGGTTGTTTTCATAATGATTCATTAAAAAGGTTCAGCTTTCGAATGATCGGGTTCTTTCGCCTCAGGATGATGGCATCCAGCAGCAAGAACAATATTGCTAACCCGATGAAATACTGGTATCTCTCGGCGTAATCGGCATACACCTTCTTTTTAAATTCTGTCTGTTGCAAGTTATCGAGCTCATCCATCAGGCTGTTGATCCTGCTGCCGGGAATATAAGCCCCCTCTCCTACCCCCGCCATATCAATAAGGAGCTCCTCGTTTAATTTGCTCACTACCACTGATCCGTCTTTTCTTCGCTTCTTCTCCTTGCTTCCCGGGCTTACAGGGATTGGCACCCCATCCGGATCGCCCAATCCCACTGTGTAGGTTTTAATTCCTTTCTCCCGGGCATCCTGCGCTGCCTCCAACGCATCATCTTCGTGGTTTTCGCCATCAGTGATCACAACGATTGCTTTATTGGTTACCTGGTTGGAGGCCTCGAGCTCTTCCGATTCAGTGGGGAAAGACCGGATTGCCAGTCGAATGGCCGATCCGATGGCAGTTCCCTGCCTGGAGACCATATCCGGACCGGTGGTTTGGAGAAACATTTTTACACTGGGGTAGTCATCCGTGATGGGAATCTGGGTATACGCATCACCTGCAAAGATGATCAACCCGATTCGGTCATGGGTCATCTCATCCACCATCCTGCTGATTACCTGCTTCGCCCTTTCTATGCGGGAAGGTTTAATATCCTCCGCAAGCATACTGTTGGAGACATCCAGTGCGATGATGATCTCCCTGCCTTTTTGTTCAACCTCCTTGAGTTGTGAGCCAATTCTCGGACCTGATGCACCAATGATCAGCATAGCCATCCCTGTTAATACCAGGGCACTTTTCCAGCGAAAGGCGCTCTCTGAAGCCTCAGGCATCAACGCTGCCACAAGGGACGGGTCTCCAAATTCTCCTATGGCCGATCTTCGTTTTCTGCGGTACCAGAAGATCAGGACTGCAAGCAGAGGGATAAGCAGCAGACCATATAGCATATATTCCCGGGCGAATTGTAGCATATCCCTATTATCGTTTAAGGTAATGTTCTGAATAAAGTAAACCGCAATACGATTTCTATTACAAAAAGCAACAGTGCTCCGACCACCCATGGAAAATACTCATCGTTGAGCTTGCTGAACTGTTTTACATCCATCTGTGTTTTTTCCATCTGATCAATTTCTTCATACACTGCACGTAGCTTTTCTGTATCGGTAGCCCTGAAGTATTTACCGCCGGTGAGGACAGCAATTTTTCGGAGAACATCTTCATCGATCTCCACCTCCATCTTTCGCACGATCGTTCTCCCAAACCTATCCTGCAGGGGGAACGGAGCGGTTCCTTTTGATCCAACCCCGATGGTATATACTCTTATACCATAATTGGCGGCAAGTTCAGCTGCCGTTACCGGACCAATTTCTCCCTGGTTATTGACTCCGTCGGTGAGCAGGATCACCACTTTACTTTTGGCACGACTCTCTTTTAAACGGTTTACGGATGTAGCCAGTCCCATTCCAATGGCAGTTCCGTCTTCGACCAGATCGAAATCCAGCTCGTTCATAAAATTTGTCACCACGGCGCGGTCGGTTGTAAGAGGACACTGTGTAAAACTTTCGCCTGCAAAGATGACCAGTCCGAAACGATCCTGGTCCCGGCTGTTTACAAACTCAATGCCTACATCTTTGGCCGATTCAAGCCGGTTAGGCTTGAAATCCATGGCCCGCATGCTTCCGGAGACGTCCATACACATGACAATATCAATACCTTCGGATGTCACTTTTTGCCAACGGTTTGTGGACTGAGGCCTGGCCATGGCAACAATCAGCAGTCCGATCGCCGCGATACGCATTGCAAACAGAAGGTGCCGCATCCAGGTACGGGGAGTCCGGGAGTCTTCCAGTCCTTCAAAGCCGGGAACACCCATGGAAGCACTCTTCCTGCTTCCGCGTAGCAGATACCATCCTGTTATCGCCACAAGGACAATGAACAGGTAGAAAAAACCCGGATTTGCAAATACCACGTCTTTCATTCGTCACTTTCTTTTTTCGATTGCCGGTTATCAGCAGGAGCCTGATGATCTGCTTCCGCAGAGGGTATTTCACTGTAGAAGAGCGGATAACTTTGACGCACAAAATTCCTGGCGTATTCCATGTTCCGCTTGTTTTCCTCGGGCAGGGGATCCTGCCTGGCGAATTTTACCAGGTCTGCCAGCTGCAACAGCTTGTCGAGCTGTTCATTCAATGCAGGATGCTCATTGTTTTGATGGGAGAAGGCCTCTACAATTTCATAACTCGTTTTTTCCATGGCATTGATACCATAAAGATCTGATATGTACCTCCGTATAATCTCAGTGAGGTGGGTGTAATACTCTTTTACTTTACCATGTTGTGGCAGACGCTTATCTTCCAGCACATCCAGGTTGCTCAGGGCAATCACATGAGGGGGATCGGAAGGCTTCAACAGAGCGGCACCGGATTGTTTATCCCTGTTTCGAGCTATCCAGATAAGTGCTATGATCAGGGTAATAAATAATAGTCCGATCCATCCAATCAACACCCAGGGCACTATTTCCCGGATGGTAATCGGGGTGTTGATTGGCGGCTTGATGGGCTTGATTGGTTGTGCCGTGTCCACTGCCGGGGAAGCAACATGCAGGTAGACAGGCCGGGTTAAGAGGGTGTCAATTATTGCATTATACCGAAATATAACTGGTTGAGCCGGAATGGTCAAAGTTCCCGTATCAAAAGTGGAAACCCGGTAGGTATGCAGATAGACATCTGCAGAATCCTGATCCAGGGTATCCCTGCGCACTGTTTCAAGGATCTCAATTTCACGGGTAAGGGTATCCTCATAGACGGGCATACTGACTGCACTATTATGATGTGCTGTTACCTTCAGGGTAAAATCTGTCTGTTCTCCTATAAGGAGAGAGTCTTCCGACAGGGATGACTTCACCGATACCAGTTGTCCGTTTGAAGGAATGGTAAAACCCAGTAGTAACCATGCTATGATGATCGTGGTATGCTTCATCTATGATTCACGTTTTTTAAATAACCGGATAAGCGGTTTTACATAGTCAGTACCGGTCATGACCGAAACATAATCCACCCCGGAACGCCGGAAAATATCTTCCATCATTTCCAGGTGGCTCTTCCACTTCATGGAATAGGCATAACGCACTTTTTTTGACCGGGTGTCTACCCACTTCTCTTCTCCGGTCTCATTATTCCTGATCTTTAACAATCCTACAGGGGGCAGCTCCTTTTCGCGCCGGTCATAAATGTGCAGAGCAGCCAGGTCATGTTTGTTCCCGGCTATCTGCATTGACCTTGCATAGCCTTTATCCCTGAAATCGGAGATCAGAAAAGCAGTACACCGTTTTTTAATGACATTGGTAAGATATCGCAAACTCTCCGCAATCTGGGTCCCCGAGCTGGTCGGCTGAAATTCCAGCAATTCACTGATGATACGCAGGATGTGTTTACGCCCCTTTTGCGGCGGGATAAACCGTTCTATTCGATCGCTGAATAAAATGACCCCAATCTTATCATTGTTTTCAATAGCTGAGAATGAGAGTACGGCAGCTATTTCGGTAATAAGGTCTTTTTTAAACTGAACAGATGTTCCGAAGGCCCCTGAACCACTAACATCGATTAGCAGCATCACCGTTAATTCACGCTCTTCTTCAAAGACTTTTATATAAGGGTGATTAAACCGTGCCGTTACATTCCAGTCAATATTCCGTATATCATCGCCATATTGGTATTCCCTCACCTCGGAAAAAGTCATCCCTTTCCCTTTGAAGGCACTATGATATTCACCGGCAAAAACCTGGCGGGTCAGGCCCCGGGATTTAATCTCAATTTTACGTACTTTTTTTAACAGGTCTGCTTTACTACTCACCATCGTTTCCGCTATTGTTCTTTTATTTTGGATTCCCGGATGGTAAAATACCAATCCTGCTCCTCCAGCTGGATCAGGAACTCATCGCCACTGTATTGATGCTTCCATTGGAATTTATCGGCCTTCTCATATTTTTCGTCCAGCTCATCCATTATAAAATCATACTCGGAGTAATCGCATACCTTTTTTGAGGAGGTACAAACATCCTGCTCGTTGAAGTAGATGATCCATGTAATGGTCTGGCTGTTATTTACATATTTCAGATAATTATAGGCTTGCTTAACCACGGATCGATCGGGATGAAAGTCTTTATGTTGTTCTTTCATAATCGCCCTGACTTCCTCTTTCGACTGATCGATAAAAGGCTGTGCATGCAAGGTTCCGCTAATGAGAATGGCAATTCCAACTATGATCCATTTCATTTTCAATCATTTTTTATGGCACTTCAACGTGATTTAAGATCTCCGCAATGATATCCTCGGAGGTAATGTTATCTGCTTCAGCCTCATAGGTAAGGCCGATCCGGTGTCTGATCACGTCACCACATACAGCACGGACATCTTCCGGGACCACGTATCCACGGCGCTTAATGAATGCAAATGCTTTCGCTGCTTTGGCAAGGTTGATGCTGGCCCGTGGTGATGCACCGTATTGGATCATAGGAATAAATTGTCCCAGTCCAGCTTTATCAGGGGTCCGGGTAGCGAAGACAATATCCAGGATATAGTTTTCAATTTTTTCATCAATGTATACTTCCTGCACCACTTTCCTGGCTTTCAGAATATCATCCGGCCGGAGAATAGCAGAGGGTTTGGGAAATTCTTTAGAAAGGTTCTCCCTCATGATTGTTCGCTCTTCCTCCCTGGCAGGATATCCCACGATCACTTTTAGCATGAAACGGTCTACCTGTGCCTCGGGCAGTGGATAGGTTCCTTCCTGTTCAATGGGATTCTGTGTGGCAAGAACGAGAAAAGGACGATCCAACTCGTGGGTCTCTTCACCAATGGTAACCTGTTTTTCCTGCATCGCTTCAAGCAGCGCACTCTGGACTTTCGCAGGAGACCGGTTGATCTCGTCTGCCAGCACCAAATTGGCAAATACAGGGCCTTTTTTTACTACGAATTGTTCGTTTTTCTGGCTGTAAATCATGGTGCCAATCAGATCTGCAGGCAGGAGGTCTGGAGTAAACTGAATCCTGCTGAAACGTGCATCTATGGTTTGTGCGAGTGTTGAAATGGCCAGTGTTTTTGCAAGTCCGGGAACTCCCTCCAGCAGGATATGACCGTCCGATAACAATCCAATCAACAACCGCTCTAACAGCTGCTTTTGACCCACAATCACTTTCTTCATCTCCAAATTGATCAGGTCCACAAATTCGCTTTCCTGTTTGATCCTGTCATTCAATTCTTTAATATTCAATGAATCATTCATGCTTAACTGTATTTGTAGATATACATCCAGGTTATGTTTAAAATACAAAAATAACCCAGGATCGCTCATTCGGGCGTTATAGCATGTTAAAAATTGTTAAGGGTTGTCATGTGTAAAAAACCATAGTATCCGTTTTAAAATCTATATCTTTACCGGTCGGGAAAAGCCGAATACTATGTTCCGATATTTTATTCAACTGGCCTATGACGGATCCGGCTATCATGGATGGCAGGTGCAACCGAATGCTCCTACCATACAGGGTACGGTAGAGGAGTGTCTCTCCAGGGTGCTTCGGGAAAAACTAAGTGTGACAGGTGCCGGAAGGACCGATGCCGGGGTGCATGCATCCTACTTTGTGGCACATCTGGACAGCCATTCCAGGGATCTTGACCAGCAACCCGGATTGCTTTATCGGCTGAACAGTGTTCTTCCGCGGGATATTGTGATTAAGAATATTAAACGTGTCGATAATAGACTCCATGCGAGATTTTCTGCATCTTACAGGACTTACAGGTATCACCTTGCAAGCACGAAACCACTGTTTAATCGAAGTTACTGCTATCACTATCCGGTGAAACTATCTCATTCTGCACTTCAGGATGCATGTGATGTGGTAAAAAGGTACTCAGATTTTACCAGCTTCAGCAAGTTGCATACCGAGGTACGGACCAATAACTGCCAAATTATGGAGGCGGGCTGGACCAGGGAAGATGAAGAGTATGTTTTTGAGATCAGGGCTGATCGTTTTTTGAGAAATATGGTACGATCCATGGTGGGGACCATGCTGGATGTTGGAAGCGGAAAGAAGTCTGTTTCTGAATTACAGGGTATTATCGAGGCCAGGGATCGAAGTCTCGCCGGAATGTCTGCTCCTGCAAGAGGACTGTTTATTGTGGATATCGGTTATCCGGGATCCCTCTTTTAATCATTCTGATTTCTCGAACGAAATCCTGCAGATAAAACAAATCGTATCTCCATCGTTTTTGAGTCCGCGTATCATAGCGGTTTGCCGATCGGGTTCGGCTACCTGTAACTCAATGGTATCATTGCTTGAAGACTCCTTCATATAGTTAATTTCCAGGGTTTTTATCTTGCCCGGATAACTGTTTTTTGCAATAAGGGCATCAAGACTCCACTCTATATACTTAACATTATTCACATGCCCTACTACATCCAGGTCGGAATAAAGGACCCTGTGTTTACCAAGTGGTAACCAGTGGACAGGAGTTACCAGCTTTTCAGGATTACCAGGAAAGACTCCCTTGTTTCTGACAGGTATATTCAATGCATCAAAACTGAACCTGACAGGCCGGTGGTTTTCCCTGTTCAATACCAGCCAGCTTGTTGCACCACTTGCCAGTGTGGTATCGGAAAGATCTTTGACCAGGTAGTCACGCAGAGCAAAAAGTTTGTCTGTTCCCCTGGGCCACGTTTCAACGACAATTTCCTGGTTCCATTCGGGCATCGATACAACTTCGATTTTCATACGAGCCAGTACCCAGACCTGTCCGGACCGTTCCAGGTCGTGATAGCCTAATCCGAGGAGATTTGCATGATGGTAAGCTGTCTCCTGGAAATAATGGGCCAAGCTTGTTAACCTGGCACGACCTTCCGGAGATACATCGAATGAAGCAATCCTGAATTTTTGGGAATAAGTATCCTGCATGTTGTCAGTGTTCAGAAGAGTGGTTTAGCGTATCCTGCCGGTTCCATATTAGCCACGATGCTTCAGCCTGGTAGATCAGCATTTTTTTGCCGTTTATGGTAGATGCACCACGGCTTCGTCCCTCTTTGAGAAATCGGGTCTCAGGCGGATTGTAGATGAGGTCAAACAAATAATGTTCAGGAGTAAGTGCATCATAAGGTATACCGGGTACTTCTTCGGTATGGGGATACATACCCAGCGGTGTGGTGTTGACCACAAGGCGTGACGAAGTGATAATATCCTGTGTAAGATCACTGTATGTGATAGTATCCGGCCCTCTTTTCCGGCTTACCTTTTGAATTTTTATATCGTTTTTTTTCAGAATATGAATTACAGCTTTTGATGCTCCGCCGGTGCCAAGCACCAATGCTTTGGGTGGAAGCTCCGGAAGGTTTTCTAAAAGCGATTTCTCAAAACCGGTAGTGTCGGTGTTGTGCCCCACCAGGGCAAGCATACCTGATCTCCTGCAAAAACAGATGGTATTAACCGCCCCGATAGCTCGTGCATCATCGCTTAGGGCGTCCAGGTACTTGATAACCTGCTCCTTATAAGGGATTGTTACATTGAGCCCTTTTAAGTTTTTTACAGAATGACATAAATTGTGAAATTCTTCTATGGTGGGGATTGGATAGTTTTCATAGCTCACACCGGTCCTGTTTTCCCTGAGGAATTTCTCTTCAAAATAGGATTTTGAAAAACTGTGCTCCAGTGGGTATCCGATGAGTCCGTATCTCTCCATAAAAAAATTCCTGCAATGGTTGTTATTATTATGATTCGTCCGGGGTACGGTTTGCTTCCGGGTTATTTCCCAGGCGCCGGGAGACCAATTCAATGGCGGTGATCAATACTATACCGGCCGCCATCAATGCTATAGCCTCCCAGAACTGGTTTGAGGGATCACCCGGTGTTGGGATGATATTCTTCTCCAGCAATGGCTTTTCGTGGCCTTCGATCATAATGGTACTAACCGTCTTTTTCCATGGCCAGATTTTGTTCAGTGAGCCAATCATAAAGCCCGCCAGCACAGCTACAGTTACATCGTGGAATTTTTTTAGCAACCAGGAAAGCAATTTTGCAAAACTGATTAATCCTGCCACCGCTCCGAGCAACAGTAATAGAAGTGGAAATAATTCCAATTCATTCACCGCATTGAGAGCAAACTGATATTTTCCCAGGAGCAACAGGATAAAACTTCCTGAAATTCCCGGCAGGATCATGGCACAACTGGCCAATGCCCCGGCGATAAAAATAAACCAGGCAGATTCGGTAGTTTGTGCCGGGGTGATACTTGTAATATAGAACGCTGTTCCCACACCCGCCATGAGAGCTACCACTTTTGTGTAGTTCCATGAATCTATCTTCCGTGCCACAATAAGAGAGGAGGCCACAATGAGACCGAAAAAGAAAGACCAGATGAGCGTGGGATAAGTGGTCAGCAAATGCTCCAGGATTTGCGCCAGGGATACGACTGAGATCAGGACTCCCGTGAAAACAGCTATCAGGAAAGAACCATTGATGTGTCTCCAGAACGATCTCCATTTTCCCGTAAAAAAGAAACGTACTGCATGGCTGTCAAAAGAGCGTATGGCATGAACAAGCTCTTCATAGATGCCCGTTATAAAAGCAATCGTGCCCCCCGACACTCCCGGGACAACATCAGCAGCTCCCATGCCCATTCCCTTCAGGGAAGTTAGTAAATACTTATTGATTCTTTTGATCACGTGCTTAAATGAGATGCTAGAGTTTACGATCCTGAAATTGATCGGGCAGATAATCGAAGAAGGTATCTCCGCGCATGCCACATCGAAGTGCTTCCAATGCCACTACTTCGTGTGGAGCAATATTGCCGAGGCTGACATTGGCTCCTACCAGTTTAATAAACATTACCTGCTGCGCCTTATTGGGCGCTTCCCATATAACATCATCTACGGAGATATGTTTCATGATGGCGTCTATAAGATCTTTGTTTGCCGTACCATCTGCGTTGTAGATCCCAATAGTTCCCGATTCCCGTGCCTCGGCGATCACTTTCCAGGAACCGGCATCCAGTTCGGACTTCATATTTTGTACCCATACATCATTGGGAATAACCAATCCCTTTACTTTTGTACCGACCTCGGAGAGTACGGTTCGGTCGCTGGAAAGATCAGCTATGATATTCAATTTTTCTTCATGTTCCATTTTTATGGAACCATCGGATACCTCCACGGTATCCACCTCAAATTGATCAAGGAATCTTTTGTAGTGGTCCAGTTCATCTCTTACCGCAAACATTTCGAAAAGTGTTCCTCCAAAATAGACCCGCATGCCGGCACTCCTGTAGATGTTGATTTTTTCTTTCAATTGAGAAGTTACCAGGGCTGTTCCGAAACCAAGTTTTACCAGGTCAGTATAATCTCCGGCGGCATCGGAAAAATGCTCGGCCTCTTTTAAACTCAATCCTTTATCCATCATCATGGTAAGTCCTTTATCACGTTCTTTCTCCGAACGTTGGGGAATGTGGGATATGGGAAAATTCAGCATAATCGTCAGGATTTATACTTATTGATGATTGCACGTATATCAGGCTCCTGCAAAGGAGCAGGGATATAATATTCGAATTCGGTATAAACGGTATCGCTGATTGATAAGGCACGTTTGAGGAAAGAAATTCCCAGCTTCTCATTCCCGCTTTTAATATGGGCTACAGCCAGCTTAACCGCAATATTCTCATCCCCTGAAAAATGAGTATAAGCCTCCCGGAGCACGGGGATTACTTTATCAAACATACCTTCCTGGAGCATCAGGCCGGTAAGCCCCATCCAGGCTTCCCTGTCATCCGGATCTTTCTTCGTTACGTGTTTAAAGCACGTAATAGCTTCCTTGTTCATGCCGGCTTCTTCGTATATATAGCCGAGGTTAAGCCAGTAATCCAGGTTCTTATTATCAAATTCAAGGGCTTTCAATATGTAGGCAATGGCTTCTTTATAGGTGTTTTTATGATAGTAGATCATTCCGGCACCAAACCACCCTTCTGCGTCGGTATTATCTATCTCTATCACCTTTTTGTAAGTCTCCAGGGCCTCTTCGTAACGACCAAGGTGTTCATAGCAATCACCCAGGTAGCAGATTGCCTGTGTATTGTCCGTCTCTATTTCAATGAATTCATGAAATGATTCGGCCGCTTTGTCGTATCGGTCCAGGCTTGCCCATGCATTGGCCTTATTGAAATAGGCAGATGCATAATCAGGATTGAGAGCAATGGAATAGTCATACGCTTCAATTGCCTGTCGGTACTGTTTCAGCTTAAATAAAACCACCCCCAGGTTATACCATACATTCTCCGAAAACGGATCGATATCCAGGTACCTGTTATAGAACCCGATACTATCCTCATACCTGTACACCCTTTCATGGAAGTACCCCAGGTCATATAGAACGGAAAGGCTGTCGGGACTTATTTCCAGGGCCTGATTGAGATATTTTATGGCTAATTTAAAATGCCGGGCATTCTCAAATGCAATGGAGATATTGATCAATGCATCAAATACATCATCGGTGGCAATGGAAAGTGCGTGGTCAAAACTCTTTTCCGCTTCTTTGTGCTTGCCGCTAAGGCACAGGGCTGTACCCGTCAGGAAATGAAATTCTGAATTGGCATGCTCCCAGGCAGGAATCTCTTTTAACACTGAAAGAGCCTTTCTGGATTTGCCCTGTTCGATATGTATATGAACGATCTTGTACTTGATCTCCACCGATGCAGGATGCTGACTTGATCCTAACTCGGCTGCTTTATTGGCCTCTTCAAACTCAAAATCATCCAGAAAGTAATCGATGATCTGCTCGAATTCCTCTACATCAAAGAAAGCAGAAATGGTTCCGTTTTTTAGCTTCTCATATTTTTGCAATAGCATCCTGAACTCATCGCTCTCGTAAACCGGCTCTCTGAAATCACTCATCAATTATGATTTATGAATGTGCAAAGATATAAATAATGAAACGCAATTATTCTCCCCTGGTAATAATTAACGTTCTTTTCAGGTTGTTCCCCGGTACAAATATAGAGATCGGAAGGGACGGACCAAAGTAATATGGGCCTGCTGTTCTTAAAGTAATTAACAATGTTGTAAAAACAAGGTGCGCAGGTCCTGATATACCAGATTGCCTACTTTCCATCATGGACCTTGCGCACCTCTTGGGAGAAAAACAGGTATTCGCTTAATCAAGGAAGATCCCCATCCTTATTTCAAGCCTGCGGTATAGATCTGTATACTGGTATTTATCATCATTGTAATCAAATTTTTCCGTGTACTGGTTCTTCATATACCTGTACAGGATATTTACATACCATTCATGACTCCCACCCGATGCCAGTTTCAGACCAAGTCCGGCCGTTGCACCCCATCCTCCTTTGTAAATATATTCCACGTAATCAAAAGAGTTGCTACTCTTCAGGGGCATGAAATAACCTCCCCTGAACAGCAGGGATGGCCTTATACCTGAGCTGAACAGGTCGTATTCCAGTTCAAGCAGCAAGGGAAGATGATTCACCCGGAGGAATTCCATGCCGGCAGAGAGTCCGGTATATAATCCGAAATTATTCCTGTACCCCGAACCAACAAGGATGGAGAATGGAGCAACGTGTTCATTATCTCTCGACCCGGCCAGAAAACCGACAGTGGTATGAAGGTTCCACCCGTTATGATAATCATACAGGAGGATTTTCCCATGATCCCGGGCGGTTTTTGAAATGTAATCAACCTCTTCCATGGGGAATACCCACCGGTTACCGCATCGATCGGAGATTGTAACGGATACATCCGTTTTAAGCTCAACGATTTCGCCTTTTATCTCGGATCCCGATTTAAGAACGACTTTATCGTTTTGCTGGGAAAACAGCTGAAGGGAAAGACAAACAAGCACCATACCTGTCCAAATGCTCCGTTTTTTCATAGGAATTCAGTTATCAGGATTTATTATGAGGATGAAAAACATCCCCAAGGGGTTGCGTAATCACGCAACCGATGAACCGGTCGTTGCATCCTGAATAAAACATACAAAATGAAACGCAAACCGCTGTCATTTGTCCTGCTTTTGGTCCTTATTGTTATTCTTGGTTCATGCGAAGATCGCCGGTTCCAGACACTGACTGCCAATGTGCCCATTTATATTTCCTGGGATGAATTGAGGAGTTCTTATGGGTTCGATGCATCCAGACCTATTGAAAAGCCGGGTAAGATCTACTTTAAAGGTCAGGTCGTGTATATTAATGAATACCTTGAGGGAGTTCACCTGGTGGATATTTCAAACCCGGGTGATCCGCAGAAGATAGGATTCATTAACGTACCTGGAAATATTGATATAGCGATCAAAGACTCCGTGCTCTTCCTGGATAGTTATACCGACCTGCTGCTTGTAGATATATCGGATCCCCGGTCTCCGGAAAAGATCAAGCGTGTGGAGGATGTGTTTGAATACACCCTTCCTGAGTATGATATTGATTATCCCCTTGCAACGATTGAAGAAGAAAAAGGGGTAGTTATCGGATGGGAAGTGAAACGGCATACCCAGGAAATTCAGCAGCAACCGGTTATATGGCCTTTCTATGAATACCGGATGGATGCCTCTTCCCTAATGTCTTCAGTCCAGCCCGGGGGAGGTTCAGCTTATGGTGTGGCAGGTTCCATGGCACGATTTCTTACGCATGAGGAGTATCTTTATGTACTTGACCAGGAGAGCAGGTTGAAAGTGCTCGAGATTTCAGACATTGATAATCCGTTAATAGTCAGGGAGAAGCATGTTGGATGGGGACTGGAAACATTGTTCATTCAGGACGCTTACCTTTACATCGGCTCCAGGCAAGGTCTCTACATACTGGACATATCCGATCCGGGGAAACCTCACCAAACCTCTATGTACAGACATATAACCAGTTGTGATCCCGTGGTGGTTCAGGATAATATAGCGTATGTAACCCTCCGTTCCGGAAATCTTTGCGGTGGCACTGAAAACCTGCTTGAGATTATCGATATCCAGGATAAATATAATCCTGAAAAAATTACCTCCTACCCTATGACGAAGCCTTATGGATTGGGTGTCAGGAACCAGTTGCTATTTGTTTGCGAGGGAGAGCATGGATTGGGAATCTATGATGCAAGTGATCTGAATCATATTAAAGAGAACCGGATTGCACTCTTCGGGGAGATTGAAGCAACCGATGTGATTCCAATGGATACATTGCTCTTCACCATTGGCGACAGTGGGTTCTATATATATGATTTTTCTGATGCCCAGGAGATTTTCTTATTGAGCAAAATCGAGGTTGATCGTTCGGAACCGGTATAATTTCCTGTTTGATAAAAGAGCTATTGAAGCTGAACCGGGGTTTTAAACTTTAGGGTTTTTTGTCTACTTTTGTGCCAGAAAATCAAGGACGGTTATGTTTGAGAGTTTATCGGAACGTTTAGAACGATCTTTTAAAATTTTAAAAGGTCAGGGAAGTATTTCTGAGGTCAATGTAGCTGAAACCCTGAAAGATGTACGTCGGGCATTGCTGGATGCAGACGTTAACTTCAAGATAGCCAAACAGTTTACTGATGAAGTAAAAGAGGAGGCACTGGGTCAGAAGATACTCAGCTCGGTGAAACCCAACCAGATGATGGTTAAAATCGTCCATGATAAGTTGGCCGATTTGATGGGTGCCGAGAGTGTAGAGGTCGATCTTAAAGGGAATCCCTCTGTGATACTTGTGGCTGGTTTGCAGGGGTCCGGGAAAACCACTTTTTCGGGCAAGCTGGCCAATCATTTGAAAAGCAAAAAAGGACAACAGCCCCTTCTTGTTGCCGGTGACGTGTATCGTCCCGCTGCTATAGATCAGCTAAAGGTACTTGGAGATCAGATACAGGTGCCCGTTTATACGGAAGATGGTAATAAAAATCCCGTAAAAATCGCAAAGCAAGCGATCAGGCATGCCAGGGAGAAGGGATTGAATACGGTTATTATCGATACCGCCGGTCGCCTGGCCATCGATGAAGATATGATGAAGGAAATTGCTGCCATAAAAAGTGCAGTCAATCCTCATGAAGTTCTTTTCGTGGTTGACTCAATGACCGGTCAGGATGCAGTAAATACAGCCAGAGAGTTTAACAGCAGGCTCGATTTTGACGGGGTTGTCCTTACCAAGCTGGATGGTGACACCCGCGGTGGTGCAGCACTATCCATCAGGAAGGTGGTTGATAAACCCATCAAATTTGTGGGAACCGGAGAGAAACTGGATGCCCTGGATGTATTCTACCCAAAGCGGATGGCAGACCGAATACTGGGTATGGGAGATATTGTCTCCCTGGTTGAAAAAGCCCAGGAACAATATGATTCTGACCAGGCTCGCAAGATCCAGAAAAAGCTTGCCAAGAATCAATTTGATTTCAATGATTTCATGAGCCAGATTCAGCAGATCAAAAAAATGGGAAATGTAAAAGATCTGGCAGCCATGATTCCCGGTATGGGTAAAGCTCTCAAGAACATGGATCTGGATGATGATGCTTTTTCGGGAATTGAAGCCATCATCAACTCCATGACACCAGAAGAGCGCAGCAATCCGTCCCTTCTGAACGGAAGCAGGAGAGCCCGAATTGCCAGTGGCAGCGGTACATCGGTTACCGAAATAAACCGATTGGTTAAGCAGTTTGACCAGACCCGCAAGATGATGCGCACCATGACTTCAGGCAAGAGCAAAGGAATGAGCCAGGCGGCTATGAATAACATGATGCGTAAAGGATAACCCCAAATTTGTACTATACCATGCAACTTATTGACGGAAAAGCGACAGCAAAAAAGATCAAAGAAGAAATTGCTGTCGAGGTAAATAAATTGACTTCTCAGGGAGAACGGGCTCCCCGCCTGGTCGCGGTACTGGTAGGACATGACGGAGGAAGTGAAACCTATGTGTCCTATAAGATGAAAGATTGCGAGGAGGTAGGTTTTTACTCGGGACTTGTGCGATTCGAGGATGACGTGGACCAGGAGACCCTTCTGAAAAAAATCAGCGAATTGAATCAGGATCCGGAAACAGATGGTTTTATAGTACAACTCCCTCTTCCCGGTCACATCGACGAACAGAAGATCATCGAAGCGATCGATCCGGACAAAGATGTGGACGGTTTCCATCCCGTGAATATGGGAAAAACGGTGATCGGACTCCCCTCTTTCATATCAGCCACCCCTTTTGGGATTATAGAATTGATCCGGCGTTACAATATAGAAACCTCGGGGAAAAACTGTGTCATTGTCGGTAGAAGCAATATAGTGGGAAGACCCCTCAGTATTCTTATGTCCCAGAAGAGCATCAACGCAACGGTTACTGTGGCTCACAGTCGAACCAAAGAACTGGGCGATGTTTGCAGTCGTGCTGATATTCTGGTTGCAGCCCTGGGTTCACCGGGATTTATTACCGAAGAGATGGTTAAACCGGGTGCCGTTGTGATCGATGTAGGCACCACACGTGTTAAGAGTGATAAGACTAAAAGCGGATTTCGTTTAAAAGGAGATGTCGATTTCAACCAGGTGGCCCCCAAATGCTCCTATATAACACCTGTACCCGGAGGTGTTGGTCCAATGACCCGGGTATCCCTGTTAAGCAATACACTGAAGGCCTATAAGAGGCAACTGAAATAGCCCGCCTGCCGTTACATTCGCTCAGGGACCTCAATACCCAGCAACTCCATGCCTTTTTGAATGGTATCCCCTGCTATTCTTGTAAGCAGCAGCCGGTAAGAAACCAGCAAGTCCGATTCGGCGCTGAGAATGCTATGATCATGATAAAACTGGTTGAACTCTTTTGCCAGGTCATAGAGATAGTTTGCAAGATAGGAAGGATTGTAGGCCGAAGCAGATTGGGTAACGATCTCCGGAAAGTCGTACAACAACCTGATAACATCCAGCTCCTTTTCGATGGGCTCAATGCCTGCTATATCTGTCTTTTGCTCTCCTGCTTTTCTGAGAACACTGCGTATGCGGGCATATGTGTATTGAATAAACGGACCGGTATTGCCATTGAAATCGATGGATTCGGCAGGATTGAAGGTCATATTCTTTTTTGGATCCACCTTGAGGATGAAATATTTTAATGCTGCCAGTCCGATTTGCTGGTAGATCTTCTCCTTTTCTTCATCACCATAATCCTCCAGCTTACCCAATTCAGCAGACATCCTACGGGCAGTAGCAACCATCTCATCCACCAGATCATCGGCATCCACCACGGTGCCTTCCCGGGATTTCATTTTGCCTTCAGGTAACTCTACCATACCATAGGACAGGTGGTAGAGCCTGTCAGCCCAATCAAATCCCAGTTTGTCAAGCACCATGGAGAGTACCTGGAAATGGTAGTTCTGTTCATTCCCCACAACATATACATGATGATCAAACTCAAATTCATTATAGCGCTGATGGGCCGTTCCAATATCCTGGGTCATATATACGGATGTGCCATCGGACCGGAGAAGAAGTTTTCGATCAAGTTTTCGATCGGTAAAGTCGGCCCACACCGAGCCATCAGGCTCTTTTTCCAGGATCCCCTGCTCCAATCCCTGCAGGACAATATTTTTACCTAATTTGTAGGTCTCCGATTCGTAATATGTTTTATCGAATTGGATTCCCAGCCTGTTGTAGGTCTCTTCGAATCCCTGGTAGACCCAATCATTCATAGTCTGCCATAACCGGGTAACCTCCGAATCTCCCGCTTCCCATTTTCGCAGCATTTCACGTGCCTCTTCCAGTATAGGAGCTGTTGCTTCTGCCTCTTTTGGGTCCTTACCCCTGGCTTTCATTTCTTCTATCTCTCGCTTGTACCGGGTGTCAAATAGCACATAGTACTTTCCTACAAGATGATCCCCTTTCAATCCCGAGGACTCCGGTGTTTCTCCTTTACCCCATTTCTTCCAGGCCAGCATTGATTTACAGATATGGATACCCCGATCATTCACCAGGTTTACCTTAACAACCTTTGAACCTGCGGCTTCAAGGATCCTTGAAACAGATGAACCCAGCAGGTTGTTTCTGATATGACCCAGGTGCAAGGGTTTATTGGTATTCGGCGAAGAAAACTCCACTACTTCTAAAGGAGCGTTCTCTTCTTCCTTTTTCAACCCGTAATGTTGATCCGAGACCGCTTCTTCCAGGAAAGATATCCAATACCCTCCGGTAAGACTAAGGTTCAGGAATCCTTTAATTACATTGTACTCCTTTACATAATTTAGATGACTTACAAGATAATCCCCCAGGGCCTGACCTGTGGCTTCCGGGGCGCTTCTTGATATCTTAACCAGTGGAAATACAACAACGGTGAAATTCCCTTCGAACTCCTGCCTTGTTTTTTGAACCTGGACTTTCTCCGGATCAATATCCGCATTCCACAATCTTTTGGCAGCCTCCGCGACTGTTTGCTCCAGGATATATTCTATTCTCTGCATAGTTTTTTAAAATTGATAGGCAAAGATAGCAAAGTTGCATAAAAAAAGCCCCCCGGGAAGACCGGGGAGCTTTAATAACTAAACTAACCCTAAAACTAAATCTATGAAAAGAAAAAACTACATATTTCGATGCATTTCGATGCTTTCATGGTGTTTTCTGAAAACAAACTGAATACTTTTAAATTTCTGTAAATCAAAGATCTTTTACTATTTAAACGCAACAGAAAAAAAAATGTTGCATAAATGGTTCATTTTTTCTATTAAAAAATGTTAAACTAATTTAACTGTTGAAATACAGTATTTTATGCAAATATCTCCATCCATTCCCATGCTAATATCCTGTCAGAGTTGGTTTCATTGTGAATTGTTTCGTTACTTTGTATAAAGAGACCCAAAAGCAGGTTTGTTTAGTTTCGGAAATGGAAAAACTGCATCTTGTATCTTTCAATGTGCCCTACCCTCCCAATTATGGTGGAATAATTGACGTTTTTTATAAAATCAAATCTCTTCACCGGGCAGGTGTCGGTATCATACTGCACTGTTTCAGTTATGGAAGACAACATGCCAAAGAACTGGAGGAGTTTTGTGAAAAAGTGTTCTATTATGACCGCCTGAGCGGGATGAAATTTTTCTTAAGGAAACCTCCATACATTGTTGCTACAAGAACTTCAAATACCATGCCGAAGAATCTGTTATCGGATAATCACCCGGTTTTATTTGAAGGATTGCACACTACAGCAATGCTGGAGTCATGCAGGAAAGCAGGGAAATTCAGTATGGTAAGGACCCACAACATCGAGCACAATTATTATCTTCAGCTATCACGCAGTGAACGCAATTTTTTTAGCAAGACTTACTTACGCATGGAGTCCAACAAGCTTAAGAGATATGAAAACATCTTAAGCGATGCAGATTCCATACTTGCCATATCCAAAACCGACACCCGCTATTTTCAAAACCATTACGGTAATGCCCATTTTATTCCAGCTTTTCATCAATATGACAAGATTTCGGTTCCATCGGGCAAAGGAGATTTCATATTGGTGCACGGGAATCTTGCCGTTCCGGAAAACAAGCGTTCTGTACTTTTTTTAATCAGAAATATCCTTTCAAAGATCAGTAATTACCGGGTGATTATAGCAGGTAAAAATCCGGGGCGGCTGCTGGAAAATCGTTGCAATAAATATCCTCATATTGAATTATACCCCAATCCGGATAACACGGCAATGGAGGACCTGGTGAGAGAAGCCCATATAAATCTGTTATATACAGCACAGCCTACCGGTTTGAAATTAAAACTGCTGCACAGTTTATATGCCGGGAGGCACTGCATAGCCAATCCTCTTATGGTAAGTGGAAGCGGACTGGATGAATTGTGTCATCTTTTTAACATGCCTTCTCAAGCTATTCAGCTGATAGAACAGTTGATGCAACAGCCCGTTCCGAATGATGAAATAGAACTGAGGAGCCGGGTTCTTGCTGATTTCGACACCGACACAAGCGCCAGGAAGATTATTGATTTGATGGACCGGATTTAATCATCTTTCTTATCCCTGTCTCCCCTGTCCAATATCGCAAAAATAAGCACCACCACAGCTGCTGCTGCAAGGACAACCATCAAAGACTGAAACATTCGTTTGATGAGATACCTGTATTCAATAATATCCCATATTGCAAGAATGGCTATGACAGAGAAGAGTAAGACCAGCGCGGATAGTACATATGCAACGATCTTTCGTGCACCTGAAGAACTTGATTGAGGCATAGGATTTATCTTTTACAAAAACAAAGTACGGAATTATTCGATACGGGTCAAGTAATGCAGCATTGCGTATATGGTTTGAAAAATGAACGACCGGTTCGGAGTGATGACATTCCACTCATAATCTCCCCCTGATGATCTTGTAACCTGGCATTGCAGGGAGATGTCCCCTTTTTTGCGAATTACGGAATATCCGGCCCGTTGCAGGGCTCGCTCGGTCCACAGGTAACACTCCTCATCGGATGATTTAAGATAAATGGATCTATTCTCCTCCACGGGCGATTTGTATTGCATGGTATGCTGATCAAAATAGAGGTGTTGATCCCGAAACAACTCGTTGAAAACCCCTTTTAGCCCCAGGTCTTCGGTTCCACCTTCGATAAGACCCCTTTCGTGTATTACCCAGAATTTGTCGGCAAACCGACTGGCGGTTTCAATATCATGGGTGGAGAAGAGTATCGATTTTCCCAGCGACTTCATGGATGTGAGCACCTGCATTATACCGTACCGGTTTGGAATATCCAGGAAAGCCATGGGTTCATCAAGAATAAGGAATGGCGTATCCTGGGCAAGGGCCCTGGCTATCATAACCCGTTGACGCTCTCCATCGCTAAGTCTCTGGATGCCGGCTTCTTCAAACCTCTCCATCCCTACAAAATGTAATGATTCTTTAACGACTGCTCTGTCCTCTTCACGCAAGCGGCCCCACCAGTTGGTGTATGGATACCTGCCAAGAGAAACCAATTCGAAAACGGTTAGATTTTCAGTCCAGTTGCTTCCGGCCGAAACATAGCTGATGGTGAACGCCTTTGACCGGTTTGATATCTTATTTGCAGGACTCTTATTAATCAAAATCGATCCCTCCAGCGGATTCAGTAGCCCATTCAAACATCGTAATAATGAGGTTTTACCGGCCCCATTTCGACCGGCCAGGGCAATGATTTCTCCGTTATTAAGCGTTGCACTGGCGTGATGAATGAGGGGTTCGTCTTTCTTATATCCGATTGTGATGTTATCGAGAATAACTCCTATTTCTTCTCTGTCATTCATTATGTTTTACTCAGACTCCTGTTTTGTAAAATAACCCAGACAACTACCGGTATGCCGATAAGGGAGGTGATTGCATTAAGAGGCAATACCCGCTCACTTCCTGGCAATTGCGATACAATATCACTGATGAGCAACACAATCATACCCATGATTGCAGTTGATGGTAGCAGATAACGCAGGTCGTTGCGCCTGATGACAAAACGGGTAATATGGGGAACCGCGATCCCCACAAACCCGACCGGTCCGCAAAAAGCAGCAATGGTGCCGGCAAGAATGCTGGTGCTGAGGAATACAAGCAACCGCGTGCTGATTACCTGGACACCCATACTCCGTGCATAACTCTCCCCAAGCATCATGGCATTCAGAGGTTTCACAGCCAGCAAGGCAACAAGCAATCCCGTTAATACAGAGAGGGTCAGAATAACCAGGCTTTCCCCGGTAACATTGGTCAGACTTCCCATACTCCATATAACAAATGATTTCAGCGAATCGGCAGGTCCCACATATTGCAGGATGCTAATAATTGCACCGAGTGCCCCGCTGAACATGATTCCAAGAATCAGGATGGTCATGATGCTTCGCACTCGCAGTGTAACCAGTAGAATAAGCATCATAACGGAAGCTGCCCCGACCCATGCGGCAGCTACAATTCCCAGTTCTGAAAGAATACCGCTCATCAGTACTCCGTTTCCCAGTACCACGATGGCTACACCCAGGCTGGCTCCGGAACTGATTCCCAGTATATAGGGACCGGCAAGCGGGTTCCTGAAGAGTGTCTGCATCTGCAACCCGCTGAGAGAAAGCGCGGTTCCGGCTAAAATTGCCGTTAGTGCCCTGGGTAGTCTGAATTCTGAGAAGATGGTTAGCTCAGTTCCGGTAAGCGACTTGATTCCTGTTATATGCCTTAGGATCCTGTAAAAAGGGATCTGCATGGTTCCCAGTGATAGATCCAGGAGAAAAACAATCATAAGCAGGATGAGGAGCGTTGTAAAGCGCCATCTGAACTGGTTTTCTCTACTCAAGACTACAAATTTTTAAGATCATCAACGACCTTCGTCAGCTCAAAAAGGTCTTCTTTAATCTTCTTATAATGTGCTTTCAGACTGGAACTTTCAGCATCTGCTTCAGGATGGTTGATTCGCAGGATCAGATCATTGCGCAGGAGCACAATCTTTTTAATGACCTGGTCAAAACTGGTTTCATTTAGTTCCGGGTTATAATACCTGTATGAGAAGCACTCCGCCAGGAGCTCATAGGTCAATACATTAATGTCTTTTTTTAATCTTCGGATACTGGCCATCTGGGCAAAAAATTGATTTCTACCAAATGTAATGATTATTTTAAAGACTCATAATAGAATAAAGAGTCAGGCCTGGGATTGGTTTTATGAAAAACAAAGATCAGGTCCTGCAGGATGCGATCCGGTCTGAGTAATCCGGATTCCCAATAATCATTCCCCCCGGATGGATTCAATCGTTTATTGTTGTTATAGACACGACCTGATTGAAATGCCTTTAGATGCGTGAAGCGATCATCTCTCTGTCGTATATCGGACAGGGAACGGGCATCGCCCGGATTAAGCCATATATCCGATTCCAGTACGCGCTGGAAAACCGTCTCCAGATCGTAGGGCAACGCTTCATCCGTTTCCAGGTCTTTCCATACATAACTTCCCCCTGCATCTTCAATGAACTGCGCTGCAAAGGAGTTTCCGCCGGCAATATACCAGCTCTCTTTCCATGGCAGTCCCATAAAAACAGCAGGATTGCCCGTGAACTTTTCAGCATGCGTTGCCAACTTTTCATAGCGGGATCTTACCCTGTCAAAATGTTGGTCTGCCTGACCCGTCTTTTCGAAAAAAGCACCGAAAAACCTGATCCATTCAGCTCTTCCAAGTGGATGCCTCTCCAGGTAATCGGGACACAGGACCGGCTGCAGTCCCAGGTCCTTCATTTTAGAAATAGTGCGGGTGATTCCTGCATCAATACCATAGAGAAAAACCACATCCGGTTGCAGGTCAATCAACAGTTCGTAATTCAGGTTACGATCGGTTCCTATCTCTTTGATCAGGCCTGAATCATTCATTTTCCTGATTTCAGGATGGTAAACATTGCCATTGCCCGATATACCTTTTATTACCTCCTTTTCATTGAGTTCCAACAGGTGGGGAATAAATGTGGTGGAGTACAGGGCTACCTTATCGACCGGGGTTTTGATGAAAGGAACCGAGGTGAGACTGTCGGGAATTTTTAAGTCATCCTTACCCAGTAAATACCGGAAAACCACATCCTTTGATGCTTTCTGCCATGGCGCTGAAACGGATACAAGCGTGTATGAACCTGTCTCTTCCATGGTGAAATGCTCGGCATACCGATGCGGTGAAGACGGTTGGCTTCTCTTCTTACCCTGGTGATCTGTTCCGCAGGAAACAGCGGCCATCGTCAGAAGGATGAGGGTCACTTTTTTAAATAGTGTCATTGCCTGATAAACTTCAGTGTTCCATAGAAGCGAGCACCTGTAACACTGATAAGGTATACTCCCCGCTCAAGTCCGGAAACATCAATTTCGACCGGTTTTCCTGATGACAGGCTCTTTTCCATTTTTGTTTTACCGGTGATATCCTGAATACGAATAATCGATGATTCTTCGCTTGTCTCTTTCATTGAAAGATAGAGGTGATTTTTAACCGGATTAGGATATATGGAAAAACCGGCATTGTATGTAACAGGCTGTATACTTAAGGTATTGGGATTCAATCCGCCGATGGAAGCCTGTCCGGTGTGAGCCGGATCAAGCCATTTCCGGAGTTGCTTACTGGGATGATCGTAATAATTGAATGCGTAGAATAATTTCGAATAAAAATCATCAGTGTTACCAGTTAGATCATATATAACGCGCTGTTTTTCTTCATCATAACCGATTGAATCACCACAGTAGGCCAGGCCTCCCGACAGTAACCCGATGACTTTTTTGTTTGCATTGAACAGTGGCGAACCGGATGAACCTCCCTCGGTAGTTCCGACATCCCATTGCTTGATCCACAGGTTCGAGGAAACGATGTAATCATTCAGATCACCCGGAACCCAGGTAGCGGTGTGGGTTGCGTCAAAATCCTTGGAGATCTTTTTTGCATCTGCATTGGGATGATGGATGGTTGCCGTGGAGTAGTGATTCTGATACCTGGCGTCCCATCCGGCATAATAGACGTTATATTCCCTGGGCGGTTTCGATGAGAGTTTCAGCAGGGTGAAATCAATGCTGTCTGCTGTGGCGATCAATTGAGCACCTCCTATGGAAAAGTCTGCGGAGGCATCATCCCCGAAACAGTCGGTGTTCTCGTATCCGAAATAGAACGTGGTATACCCTGCAATCACGTTGCTGCTCACGCAATGCTCGGCAGTCAGTATGTAGGGCGTTCCGTTATAAGCGGTGTTGTTTACTAAAACCCCCGTGCACAATTGAGTTGGTGTTTCAATGTAACAAACCGAATTCTTGAGTATCTGCCATTCATCTCCCTCGGTGCAATTGATGTCAATTTCGCATGCCTGGGCCGTTCCGGGACCCACATCGTCTTTTAAACCATGGGAAAGGAAAGCGATCTCCAGGGATCCGAACTCACCGGAAGGATTTTCTACCTGTAGCTCAATGATCACCTCTTCACCGGGAAGATGCCCTATAGCGAATCGTTCCGAATCTTTGTTGTTTTGCGCATTGAACGCGCCTTTAATATGTTTTCCTTCCGGTGTATAAACAAATAACCGTGCATCGGATGTAAGCGAAAACCTGTTAAACCCGATGCCTATGGATTTCGCATCGGGTGAAATAAGGTGTGCTCTCCATACATGGGTATCTCCTTTCCTGATCCACTGTCCGTTATTACCCGGATTGATATCTATTGTGCGCTTTATGGCAAAGGGGACCGTTTTATGAAAGGATTCCTGTCCGGTGCTCTTTGCCAGGGCATCCACTTCAAGGGGATGGAGCGGGGGCAGAAGATAGAGTACCTGCTCCGGATCGAAGTCATGGTTGTTCATAAGAGGCTGCCCTCCATATCTGACCTGTGCATAGATCTGTATATTAATGCAATGAGCGATCATCAGGGCATATAGTATATGGATTCTCTTCATTATGGCTGGTTATTAAGCTTCAAAAATAGCAAAGATCATGGAAATAGAATTCATTTTAACGCACTCCTTTACAAGCAAACTATTTGTCATCTCCTACCCCACTTTTTATTATTTTTACAAAAATGAGATTTATGGAAAAAACAGATGCGAGGGAACGGATTGAGAGACTCCGACAGATACTTCACCACCATAATTATCTTTATTATGTAAAAGTGCAACCCGAAATCAGCGACTATGAATTTGACCGGTTAATGAAGGAGCTGGAGCAGCTTGAAAAGCACTATCCGGAATTCAGGGACGCTAACTCACCCACGCAGCGGGTGGGAAGTGATATTTCACAGGATTTTGACCAGTACGCTCATGCGATTCCCATGCTATCCCTGGGTAATACCTATAATCGTGAAGAGGTCTCAGACTTTCACAACCGGGTGAAAAAGACGCTCGGGTCCTCCTTTCAATATACCTGCGAACTTAAATACGACGGGGTGGCCATTAGTCTGACCTACCGCGATGGCATGCTTTTCAGGGCTCTGACCCGGGGTGACGGAGAAAAGGGAGATGATGTTACACGCAATATCAGGACCATCCGGAGTATACCCCTCCAATTGGAAGGGGAAGGTTACCCTGCCGAATTTGAGATACGCGGGGAGGTCGTTATGCCAAAAAAAGGATTTGCACAACTCAATCAATCCAGGACAGAGGCGGGAGACCCTCCCTTCGCCAATCCCAGGAATGCCACGGCGGGTACCCTGAAGCTACAGAATTCATCTCTGGTGGCAAAACGCCCCCTGGACTGCTACCTATATGCCGTGGCCACCAAAGATCCACTGTTCAGCGGCCATTATGAGAGTCTGAAGGCGTGTGCTGACTGGGGTTTTAAAGTGCCTTCCTATATCACGCTTGCGCGGAACCTGGACGAAGTGTACCGCTTTATTGACCATTGGAATGAAAGGAGGGAGGAACTCCCGGTTGAGATCGACGGAGTTGTGATAAAAGTCAACTCGCTGAAGCAGCAGGAGCAATTAGGTTTTACCGCCAAAATACCCCGCTGGGCGATCGCGTACAAATTTAAAGCCGACCGGGCGACAACCACACTAAAAAGTGTAGATTTCCAGGTGGGAAGAACCGGGGCGGTTACACCGGTTGCCAACCTTGAACCGGTCCGCCTTGCCGGAACTGAGGTGAAGAGAGCCTCATTGCACAATGCAGATCAGATAAAACTGTTGGATGTGCGCATCGGCGATTCGGTTTTCGTGGAAAAAGGGGGAGATATCATTCCGAAAATTGTGGGAGTAAAAGACTCTGAATTGCACAAAAAGCGGCCGGAGCTGGAGTTCATCAGTAAATGTCCGGAATGCGAAACACCCCTGAAACGTGAAGACCGGGAGGCAGCACATTTTTGTCCCAACACCTATGGCTGTCCGCCACAGGTTAAGGGACGGATTGTTCACTTTATAAGTCGCCGTGCCATGGATATCAATGCGGCGGAAGCTACTATTGATCTTTTGTATCGAAAGGAGTTGATCAGAAATTCAGCAGACCTGTATACGCTTACATATGAAGATATCATCGGGTTGGAGCGATTTGCCGATAAATCGACAAGAAATTTTCTGAAGAGCATAGAGGAATCTAAACAGGTGGCTTTCCCCAGGGTACTTTATGCGCTTGGAATTCGTTATGTGGGGGAGACTGTGGCAAAGAAACTTGCCGAGGAATTTCAATCCATGGATTTTCTGCAACAGGCTTCGATGGAAGAGCTTACCAGGGTGGATGAGATAGGGGATCGCATTGCACAATCGGTACGGGCATATTTTGAGGATGAGTCGAACAGGAAGATGATCAGGGACCTTGAGCAAGCAGGATTGAAACTGAAGCTTGAATCCTCCAATGAAGAGCAAACCCAACTATTGAAAAATAAAATTTTTGTCATTTCCGGTGTTTTTGATCGTCATACTCGTGATGAGCTCCGAAGTCTTATTGAAAAAAACGGAGGGCAAAACACAGGTTCCATCAGTTCCAACACCGACTATGTACTGGCAGGAAGCAACATGGGACCCAGCAAGAAAGAGAAAGCAGGAAAACTGGGAATCCCCTTGATAACCGAAGATGAATTTATCGCTATGATTACAGAAAACGGTAATTAATTGTAATTTTGGGGTGATTATGGCCAACTGGAGAAAAAATATTACCAGGAAATATATCAGAAAGAAGCAGTTGGAGGCCAACCGGGATACAACGGTGCACAATTTCAAGACTGCCCGGAGTTCGGTTATCCTTTTTGATGCTTTATTACCCGATTGCTTCCCGGTGATCAAGGATTTTCTGAAATACCTGGATAAACAGAAGATACAATCCTCTGTGCTCGGGTATGTGGACGAAAAAGAGGTTCCCCAGGAGATGTTGTTCTGGGAGAATATTGAGCTGATCACACGCAAGGAGACTAACTGGCTTTACCGGCCAAAAGGTCCTGTTGTTGAGTCATTTTTAGCAAAAAAACCGGATTTATTGTTTGTATTTGGCTTTCACCTGCCCATACCACTGGAGTACCTGGCGCGTTTATCTCCGGCTCATTTCAAGGTGGGATGTTACATGGAGGAGGAAAATGATTTTGATTTAATGATCAATACAGGCGATGGTTGCGAAACTGCATTTTTTGTTGACCAGGTGAAACACTACATCAATATGTTGAATCAATAAATATAAGGTCTTTTATGACAAAAAAACACCCATTTGAAGGTACCGGTGTGGCAATGATTACTCCGTTCAAAGAGAACGGGGATATGGATTATCAGGCGTTGATAAGACACACCAATTACCTTATTGATAACAGGGTTGATTACCTGGTAGTTCTCGGAACAACAGCCGAAACACCTGCCCTCTCTCACCAGGAGAAACTGGATGTTATCGAATTGGTAAAAAAGACTGCAAAAGGACGCGTACCGTTGGTTATCGGAGCCGGGGGAAATAATACCAGCGATGTGATCAGGTGGATGGAACAGGTAGGATCGGATGGCATTGATGCATATCTGAGTGTGGTGCCCTATTATAACAAGCCTTCACAAGCCGGTATGATATCACATTTTTCCACCATAGCAGCAACAACGGATGTACCCCTGCTTCTTTATAATGTCCCCGGAAGAACAGGATCCAATATGCAGGCAGATACTACGGTAACACTGGCACAGGAACTGGGAGATAAATTGATTGGTATCAAAGAAGCTTCCGGTGATCTTACACAGATTACACATATCATACGGGAAAAACCGGAATCGTTCCTGGTAATATCGGGTGATGATGCCATGACCCTCCCCCTGATTGCATTGGGAGCCAGCGGAGTAATATCTGTGATCGGAAATGCACTGCCCGAATTATTTACAAAAATGGTAGTCTCCGCCCTCCAGGGAGATTTTGATGATGCAAGGACCCTGCATTACAGGCTGCTCCCGTTGTTCAAGGCTATTTTTAAAGAGGGGAATCCTGCCGGGGTAAAAGCACTTATGTCCGAACAGGATATGGGGGTGAACGCGTTACGGCTGCCGTTGATTCCTGCCAGTAAAAACCTTCAGGAGGAGATCAGTCAGCTTTTCAAAACCTTGTAGGTAGGTCAGTTTTGATCTGCGCTTTGTTCAGATGAACAAATAAGTTGTTGAAGCAACGATCAGGCTTCTCCGGCTCCCGGACGGCCGTGGCAATTCTTATATTTCTTCCCGCTTCCACAGGGACAGGGGTCATTGCGTCCTACCTTCTTTTCGACACGGACCGGTTGGGATTTTTGCGGTTTCCTGTCTCCCCCACCACCGCCTCCTGAGGGATCATTGTACCGCGGCATATCCTGTTTATTGGCTTCAAATTTGCTGAGATCCATTTTCCTGGGAGCATCAGCTTTTTTAACACTTTCAGGATCCCTCAGCGGTATATGGACCTTCATCAGGGTTGAGACCACATCACGGTTTACTTTATCGATCATGGCTGTGAAAAGCTGGAACGCTTCGAACTTGTAGATCAGCAAAGGATCTTTCTGTTCATAGGCTGCATTCCTTACTGACTGACGAAGGTCATCCAGTTCACGAAGGTGTTCCTGCCAGGATTGATCGATCGTTGCAAGTATAATGGATTTCTCATACGATTTGACCAACTCCCGGCCTTCGGTGTTGTAGCATTTTTCCAGGTTAGCCAGCACCTGGAAAACTTTTGAGCCATCGGAGACAGGAACAACGATGTTTTCATATACCTGCGACTGCCTTTCATAAACATCTTTGATCACAGGCATTGCCTGGGCAGAAATGCTTTCGCGTTTCCGTTTGACGGTAGCCAAAAGAATTTCATAAATAGAATCTATCAGATCCTGGCTGCTTATTTTTTTGAATTCAGACTGATCCACCGGGGATTCGATGGACAATACACGGATCAGTTCCATTTTAAATCCCTCAAAGTCATCTCCATCATGGTAGTTGTTTACGATGCTCTCCGTTACATCGTACAACATGTTGGCAATATCGAGTCCGAGTCGCTCTCCGAACAATGCGTGCCGCCTGCGTTTATAGATAACTTCGCGCTGCGAATTCATCACATCGTCATATTCAAGCAGGTTTTTCCGGATTCCGAAATTATTCTCTTCCACTTTCTTCTGGGCCCGCTCGATGGACTTGGTGATCATGGAATGCTGGATCACTTCGCCCTCTTTCAGACCCATTCGATCCATCAGGCCGGCAATCCGGTCGGAGCTGAAAAGACGCATAAGGTCATCTTCCAGGGACACATAGAACTGAGACGATCCGGGGTCTCCCTGACGGCCTGCCCGCCCGCGAAGCTGACGATCAACTCGTCGCGACTCATGTCGTTCTGTTCCAATGATAGCCAGACCACCTGCCTTTTTTACCTCGGGGGACAGCTTGATGTCCGTTCCGCGCCCGGCCATATTGGTGGCAATTGTTACCGTGCCGGGCTGACCGGCCTGGGCTACAATCTCGGCTTCCCGCTGGTGCAGTTTGGCATTGAGAACATTATGATTAATTTTTCGAATTTTGAGCATACGTGCCAGAAGCTCGGAGACCTCTACGGATGTGGTACCCACCAAACTGGGTCTTCCTTCATTATGCAGTCTGACAAGCTCATCAATAACCGAGTTGTATTTCTCCCTTTTCGTTTTGTAGATCATGTCCTCCCGGTCATCTCTGACCACCGGTTCATTGGTCGGGATAACCATAACATCAAGCTTGTAAATATCCCAGAACTCTCCCGCTTCAGTTTCCGCAGTACCTGTCATACCCGCTAATTTATGATACATACGGAAATAGTTCTGCAGTGTAATGGTTGCCCATGTCTGGGTGGCGGCCTCTACTTTAACATTCTCCTTGGCTTCAATGGCCTGGTGAAGTCCGTCGGAATACCTGCGCCCTTCCATAATCCTACCGGTCTGTTCATCCACAATCTTCACCTTATTATCCATTACCACGTACTCCACATCCTTCTCGAACATGGCATAGGCTTTAAGAAGCTGGTTAACCGTATGGATACGTTCCGATTTAACCGCGTAGTCCTGGAGCATTTTATCCTTGGTCTCCAGTTTCTTCTTTTCGGGCATTTCCGATTTCTCGATCTCCGCTATTTCGCTACCGATATCCGGGAGAATAAAGAAGTTAGGATCATCGGAGGTGCCGGTAATCAGATCAATTCCTTTATCAGTAAGCTCCACGGAATTCAGCTTCTCTTCGATTACAAAGTAGAGATCATCCGTAACAAGGTGCATGTGTTTGGAATTCTCCTGCATGTAATGGTTCTCGGTCTTAAGCATCAGGGTCTTGTTCCCCTCTTCACTGAGGAGCTTGATCAGTGCCTTGTTTTTTGGAAATCCCTTATGCGCCTGGAGCAATTTAAAACCTGCCTTTTCCGTGTTCTCTGCATCCAGGTATTTTTTGGCATCAATGATTACCTGGTTGATCAGTTCTTTTTGCGTATTGATAATCCGTTGCACTTTGGGTTTATATTCCATGAACTCGTGGTTCTCTCCTTTCGGAACCGGGCCCGAAATAATCAGAGGAGTACGTGCATCATCAATCAGTACAGAGTCCACCTCATCCACGATGGAATAATTGTGTTTCCGCTGCACCAATTCTTCCGGTGCATGGGCCATGTTGTCCCGCAGGTAATCAAAACCAAATTCATTATTCGTGCCAAATGCCACATCACATTTATAGGCCTGGCGACGGCTATCAGAACTTGGTTGGTGCTTGTCAATACAATCTACACTGAGACCGTGAAATTCATACATGGGTCCCATCCATTCAGAATCTCTTTTTGCCAGGTAGTCATTCACTGTTACGATATGCACACCTCTTCCCGTTAGTGCGTTAAGGAATACAGGAAGGGTTGCAACCAGTGTTTTCCCTTCTCCGGTAGCCATCTCGGCGATCCGGCCCTGGTGCAATGCCACGCCGCCGATAAGCTGAACGTCGTAGTGGATCATATCCCAGGTAATTTCGTTGCCGCCTGCAATCCACCGGTTTTTCCAGATTGCTTTATCCCCCTTTATTTCAATATGGTCATATTGAGCTGCCAGGTTTTTATCATAATCCCGGGCTGTAACTTCCAGGATCTCATTTTCCTTGAACCGTTTAGCTGTCTCCCTGATAATGGCAAATGCCTCGGGAAGGCATTCATCAAGAATATTATCAAAACGCTCATCAATATACTCTTCCAGCTTATCAATCTCTTTATAGATCTCTTCTTTCTCGGTGACTTCCACCTCAGGGTCTTCTGCTTTTTCTTTCATGGCCTGGAGACGTTCCTCCTCCTCTTTCACGTACTCCTTAATCCGACTTTTAAGTGCCCGTGATTTCTCCCTCAGCTCATCATTTGTGATATCATGCAATTGTGCATAGATCTCTTTTGTCTGGTTAACCTGGGGCATAACTTCCCGCATGTCACGGTCTGACTTATTTCCAAAAAACTTTGAGAGAATTTTATTGATGTCCATGCTGTCTGTTTTCCGATTTATGTGTGCTAACGAGCCACAAAGGTAATTATTTTATTGATCCGATATCCGGCAATACACTATTCAAACCTGCAAAAACCAGGCCCTGTTTCCGGTTCTGGAAGAAGCTCTTTTTGACATAGGTTAGCCTGCTTTTACTGACCGCTTCCGGCCGGCAAGAATTACGATAACAGCACCTGACAGAACAGTAATAGCACCCACAATGCTTATGAGTGAAAATCGCTCCGGCTCAATCCAGCTTACCCCGGTTCTGGTCGCCAACCCCATCAGGACAAAGGTGATTACCGGGTTCAGGGTAATGATTACACTCACCCGACTGGCCTCTGTGTATTTAATGGCCAGGGCCAGTGAGCCATAGGCCAGTACCGTGTTCAGGCCCAGGAAATACATAAGACCCCATTCAGGCGCTGAGAGGGTTACGAACCGCGAAAAATCCACAAAAGCGATCAACATCACTGAACAAAAGGCATATATAAACAGGTTCAGTTGATTGGTTGGATAGCGTTTTACGAGCTTTTTCTGTATACTGGCGAATACTCCCCAGGAGAGTCCGCCAGCCAACACAAGGAGGATACCTGTTGTGAGCTGGTTACCCTGGTCGACAAGGGCAAGTAATTGCTGAGAATAAAAAAGCCCCATACCTCCAATAACCAGCAGGAATCCTGCCAGGTGCTTCCATGTCATTTTTTCCCTGAAAATAAAGATCCCCGCCAGGGCAAAACTTACCGGTCCGGCCTGTATAAATACCTGGGCTGTAGACGGGGAAACATACTTCATCCCGGAGATGAAACCCAGGTAGTTTCCACCAAGGAAAATGGCTGCCAATACAAGGATTAGAGGAAACCTGTAAAAAATACGAAAATCAGAAGGTTTTACCAGTGCTGTTATCACGGCAAGGGTGATAAAGGCACTGGTAAACCGAAACCAAACGACCGTTACCGGAGGCACCTCCATAACGGCCATTTTAAGGGCAATAGCCAGAAATCCCCAGAGAAGGGCAGTGAGAGAGGCAAAGATCAGCCCCCTTGAATGATCCAATCTCTTCTTTTTTTACTCATCTTCCCCGTCTCCGGATGCTGCCCGCATGGACAGTATGTCCCTGTCGAACATATACATATTCTTATCTCCCACCAGCTTGAGTTTATCAATGATGGCGCGTGCCGAGGCTTCTTCTTCAATCTGTTCAGTGACAAACCATTGTATCCAGTTATGGGTGGTATAGTCCTTTTCTTCCATACACACCCCTACAATTTCATTGATGGAACGGGTGACGTACTGTTCATGCTCCAGGACCTGGTCAAACAGTTCCTTCGCATTGTTAAACTCTTTGGGAGGCTGTTTCATCCCGGGAATAATCGCCTGACCATCCCGTTCATTGATATATTTTACCAGCTTGAGCATGTGCATGCGCTCTTCATCAGACTGCGCATAGAGCCATTCGGCAGTTCCCTCAAGTCCCTGCGTCTCGGCCCATGAAGCCATGGCAAGATATAACTGGGAGGAATAATCCTCTTTTTCTACCTGTACATTGAGAATCTCTTCTACTTTTTTTTCTAACATGGTTACTATTTTTAAGTTTTACAATTTCAATATGTGTATTCAATATACTGGCGGGTAAATACCCCTAATCCGTTTACATATTATCTATGATTGATTGTCCGAATTCGGAACATTTCAACTCGGTGGCTCCATCCAGCAGGCGGGCAAAATCATAGGTTACCCGTTTCTGCCGGATAGAGGATTCAAGACCTTTTACAATCAGTTCGGCAGCTTCATCCCAACCTAGGTGACGCAGCATCATCACGCCCGAGAGTATGAGTGAGCCAGGGTTCACTTTATCCATACCGGCATATTTTGGTGCCGTACCGTGTGTTGCTTCGAAAATCGCATGTCCCGTTATGTAGTTGATATTTGCACCGGGAGCAATTCCAATGCCACCGACAATGGCCGCCAGTGCATCTGATATATAATCCCCGTTAAGGTTCATCGTGGCGATAACAGAGTATTCAGCCGGCCTTGTAAGGATTTGCTGAAGAAAAGCATCAGCGATAACGTCTTTTATGATGATCTTTCCTTCCTCAACAGCCCGGGCCTGCATTTCGTTTGCTTTTTCCTTCCCCTCCTTTTCAACAATGCGATCGTACTGGTTCCAGGTGAAAACCAGGTTTCCAAACTCTTTTTCGGCTAACTGGTAACCCCAATCCTTAAACAGTCCTTCGGTAAATTTCATAATGTTCCCCTTGTGAACCAGGGTTACTGACGGAAGTTTCTCTCTGATGGCATGCTGTATGGCTGCACGAACCAATCGCTCGGTACCTTCCCTTGAAATGGGTTTGATACCGATAGAGGCGGTTTCCGGAAACCTGATGGAGGAGACTCCCATCTCTTCGAGCAGAAATTTCTTCACTTTACCGGCCTCTTCCGTTCCGGTCTTCCATTCAATCCCCGCATAGATATCTTCAGAGTTTTCTCTGAAAATCACCATATCCGTAGTGGAAGGATCCTTTACGGGCGATGGGACTCCCTGATAATATCTTACAGGACGCAAACAGACATAGAGATCCAATATCTGGCGCAGGGCGACATTTAAAGAGCGGATTCCCCCTCCTACCGGCGTTGTAAGCGGACCTTTAATAGCTATAAGGTATTCATTAATGATATCAAGGGTTTCTGAGGGCAGCCATTTACCTGTTTTGTGGTATGCCTTTTCACCGGCATACACCTCTTTCCATGAAATTTTTCGTTTTCCTGCATAAGCTTTCTCAACCGCGGCATCGAATACCCTTACAGAAGAAGCCCAGATGTCAGGTCCGGTCCCGTCCCCTTCAATAAAAGGAATAATCGGTTCGTCCGGAACATTTAGTTTTCCATACTGATTTTGAATTTTTTCAGCAGCCATAGGATTTGTTTAGTGAAACATTTAAATTATACAAATAGTGGTAAATTATGTTCAATCGTCAAAATCAAGTTTGAATGAATTCTTGAATTTTTTCAGCAGCGGATTCTTCTCCGCCAGGTAATCCAGTTTATCCTGATCGGTGTAGAGCTTGTTATTACCCTCCTCCTTTTTCAGTTGTACATAGGATTCAATTTGGTATTCAATATTCCTGACATGCTCTTTCAGGTAACGTATCAGCTCGGGTTTGATCCGCTGGTTGAAATTAGTTCGTTGTGCTTCGCTGTCAAGGCGTATTCGGAACCCACTATCGCCGGTCTGTTCGGGCTGGTGCTTTTGAAGGGTGCTGTAAATCCTCGGATGGCTGTCCCTTATGGATTCAGCATAATCATTCCAGGCTTTCTGAAAAGTTTCAAGCGGAATCACATCTGATCCCGGCGACTCTCCCTTTTGCTGCTCCTTGTCTGAATCACGGTAGCTATCTTCCGGCGATGGCCCGGGCGGCTTTCCACGCAAGCGGTCCTTGATGGATATACTGCGTGAATACACCATTTTATTAACCCCATTGTCTTCAGCTGGTTGCTTTTCATTATCCGCGGCACCCGCAGAACGAGTGCCAGCGGTGGGCTCCCGGTCAGGCTCCTGAACAGCAGAAGATCTTTCCGAATTTGTTTGTGATGGTTCTGGTTTCCCGGAACGGGCCTCCTCTTCTGATGGAGGTTTACCGGGTTGTACATGTTTTCGGGATGTGGTCTCTGATGGCTTATTCTCCGTGGCTGCTGACCCGGTGTCCGCTATTTTTTTTTTTGCTCCGTGCGGAGATTGGCCAGTTTTACCAGTGCCAGCTCGAGAGTCAATCTCTGGTTGCGACTGGAGCGAAAGTGTATATCAGTGGTATTACAGATATCCAGTGCTTCGTAAAGAAAATCAACCGGGGCACGGTTGGATTGTTCCAATATGCGTTCGCGTACGGAAGCTCCTGCGTCAAGCAGCGTAATCGTTTCTTTGTTTTTGGATACCAGTAAGTTTCGCATATGAGATGCCATGCCGTTCAGGAAATTCCTTGAATCAAATCCGGCACCCAGGATCTCATCAAAAATAAGCAGAGCAGTGGCCACATCACCCGATAGAAATGCATCAATGCTTTTAAAATAGTACTCTACATCAAGAATATTCAGGTTCTCAATGACCGACTGATAGGTGATCTTCTTGCCGGAAAAGCTCACTACCTGGTCAAAGATGGAGAGGGCATCCCGCATTGCTCCTTCCGCTTTCTGTGCTATGATATGTAATCCATCTTCTTCCGCCTCGATACCTTCTTTCTCTGCTATGGTTTTTAGATAGCCCAGGGAATCGGTCGTGTCAATACGATTGAAGTCAAAGATCTGGCACCGCGACAGGATGGTGGGGATAATCTTATGTTTTTCAGTAGTTGCAAGGATGAATACGGCATGCGCAGGAGGCTCCTCAAGGGTCTTAAGAAAGGCGTTGAAGGCCTGCGCGGAGAGCATATGCACCTCGTCAATGATATAGACACTGTATGAGCCTACCTGCGGGGGAATTCGCACCTGTTCGGTCAGGGTGCGTATATCATCCACTGAATTGTTGGAAGCAGCATCAAGCTCGTGAATGTTATACGAACGTTGTTCATTAAAAGCCAGGCAGGATTCACATTCATTGCAGGCTTCCCCTTTATCGGTTACATGCTGACAATTGATCGTTTTTGCAAAAATACGGGCACATGTTGTCTTTCCCACACCTCTTGGTCCGCTGAACAGATAGGCATGCCCCAGGTGGTTGTTTTTTATGGCGTTTTTTAATGTAGCCGTAATGGCTTGCTGTCCAACCACACTGTCAAATGTATCGGGCCTGTATTTTCGTGCTGAAGCAATGAAATTCTCCATAGGGGTCTGCAAAATCGTGGCCTAAAGATAATGTATTCCCGCGGAAAGTGATAATGATTTTTAAGAATCTCTGCCAGCCCGCATCATTCCAGAAACGGCAAACTACACATGGTAAATGCAGAAGCGGAATAAGCAATTTTTTTTATCCCGGCTGAAGTTCAGCCACCGGTCAGAAAATACTCAACGGTTAACCAAATAAACAGGGTACTTTTTTGCTGTTATTCAAAAAGTTCCTATTTTTGCGGTCGATTTAGAAAACCGTAAAATGTAAAATTATGTTAAACCAGTATGAAACCGTTTTCATTGCAACTCCCGTTTTGTCTGAAAACCAGATGAAGGAAGCGGTGCAAAAATTCAAGGGCATTATCACCGATGGAAAGGGTGAAATTGTCTACGAGGAGAACTGGGGCCTAAAAAAACTGGCCTATCCCATCCAGAAAAAATCCACCGGATTTTATCACCTGATCGAGTTCAAAGCATCCGGTGACCTCATTGAAAAGCTGGAAACTGAATTCCGCCGTGATGAGAGGATCATCCGCTTTCTTACTATGAAAATGGACAAATACGCCGTTGAGTACGCAGAGAAAAAACGTGCGAAAAAAGAGAAAGAAACTGAAAAAGCAAAGGAGGATTAAATCATGGCACAAGGAACTACAGAAATCAGGTATCTCACACCCCCTACCGTTGAGATCAAAAAGAAGAAGTATTGCCGGTTCAGGAAGAACAGGATCAAGTATATCGATTATAAAGATCCTGAATTCCTTAAGAAGTTCCTGAACGAGCAGGGCAAAATCCTGCCCCGCCGTCTTACCGGAACCTCACTTAAATACCAGCGAAAGGTAGCTACGGCCATCAAGCGTGCACGGCACCTGGCTTTGCTGCCCTATGTAACGGATATGTTAAAATAAAGAACCGGAGGAAACAGAATGGAAATCATCCTTAAACAAGACGTGCCTAACCTGGGACACAAAGATGACATTGTTACCGTAAAAGACGGATACGCCAGGAACTATCTTATCCCGCAGGGGTATGCGATCAATGCCACCAGGTCTGCTGTAAAAGTTCATGAAGAGAACCTTCGCCAGCGTGCTCATAAAGAGGCAGAACTCAAGGAGGCTGCCGAAGAGATGGCTGAGAACATGAAAGACATACACATTACCATAGGAGCAAAAACAAGCACCAAGGGTAAAATCTTTGGATCGGTCAACACCATCCAGATTGCAGAAGCTCTTCGAGAGAAAGGATATGACATCGATCGAAAGAACATATCCATAAAGGAGGAGTTAATCAAGGAGATTGGCAGCTATACAGCCACCGTGAAGCTTCACAAAGAGGTAGCGGTTGAGATACCCTTTGAAATTGTATCCGAATAGGACCATTAAGAGACCCATATACCTGGAACCGCAAAGCGCTATGTTTTGCGGTTTTTTATTGAATAGCAATGGCCTCTATCTCCACCAGCGCACCTCCGGGTAACTCTTTTACTGCAAAAGCTGCCCGTGCCGGCGGATTTTCGGGATAATACCGGGAATATATATCATTCATGCCGGCAAAATCATTCATGTCTGACAGGTAACAGGTGGATTTTACTACATCGTCTGACCGGTAGCCGGCTGCCTCCAGCACCGCAAGCACGTTTTTCATAACCTGGTCGGTTTGCTCGGCAATGGTGTCGCCCACCATACTGCCGCTGGCCGGGTCCAGAGCAATCTGACCGGAGATATAGAGAATGCCATTTATTTCTACCGCCTGGGAATAGGGGCCTACGGCATCAGGCGCCTCTGCAGTTTGAATAACTTTTTTCATGACTGTTTGTTTTGGGTTAAACCCGGAACGGAATTAAAAGTTATCTGTCCAGGATTTTCGCTTGTTATACTTCAGGTCTGATAGGATCGAAGATTTTGCATTGATCTGAAAATTATAGGATTTGTAGTTTCCGAAAGGAACAACCGACAGCCTCATTTCCCAGCAATGCAGGTCACGGTAGATGCTAATATTGGTGGTGCTTACCTTTTTATTATACAGGTCGTACCCTGTGTTAAACCCGATTTTCCAATTCGGGGTGAGGCTAAGGTCCCCTGATGCCCTTATGGTCTGAACAATCCGGGCTTCATCGGTTCGCTTGGAATAACTGAACGAATAATCCAGGCGAAGCGACCATGGCACATCAAAATCAACATATCCTCCATAGTAATCATCGGCAGCCGGATCGTATTCTGAACCAATGCCCTGCATATCCGGATTATTTAATTGCGACTCCTCCCTGTCTGCCTCTGCCTGGTCACCCTCCTCCTCCTTTCCCTGCTGTGACTGAAAAGAGACTCCCATACTTACACTGGCGTTTGTAAGCCGTACCAGTTTACCGGTCTGTGAGAAGTAAGTTTCCCGGGTCCGGGTTCGAAGACTGTCGTATCCGAACGGATCCATGGTTCCCCTGAAATTCAGATTAAGGCGGTTGTTGAAAAGACGGGTGTTCCCGTTAAAATTCACAGGACTCCACGAGGGGGCAAGGGAGTCTCTGTTGAACAGATTATAACCTGTACTGAAATTGAAATTATCCAGTAGTTTTATCTTTTCCAGTTTATCCACTGTGTCGTTTTTCGGGCGCAGTTTCGCTTCCAGGTTGTTGCGAAGTGAAAGGCTTATGGAACCGTTTGCTCCGTTGAAGGTTGGAGTGCCATAGAGACTATTGGTATAAATGGAGTATGTCTCCAATAATTCATTATTCACCGTATCGTAGAGATCCCTGTAGTAATTGGGTTGAAATCGATTCACATCCGGGGTGTAAGAAAAACTGGCCGATGGAGTCATCATATGCCGTATGGCAACAATGCGGCTATCCTCGGATGTAAACTGGTACATCCCGTATACCTTGGGAGATATTCCTGCACTTATCCTGGGAAGGTATGAGTGGGCATAGGTGAACTTTCCCTGGTAAGTGGTATCTTCCACAATGGGATCATAAACGGTTGTTCCATCCTCTTCGTAACTCTCATACCCTGTGATACGTTTCTCGGTATAGCTGGAATAAAGCATTCCCTTGTAACTGAGATTGGGAGTAATGGTCATGCTCTGAAGGGCTGCCACGTTTCTGAAAGGCTTTATGTTGAAGCTGACAGGAATCTCGTGTCTGAACCCATTGTTCATATCACTCCAGACCTGGTTGGTAAATAAAAGAGAGTCGGTTGTTCGTATACGATTCTCCAGCAAACTGCTATAGCTGAGCTGAATGTTCTCATACCACTTTTTGGGGCCGGTACGCTGTTTACGTTCAAAAGGATTGATCCTGGACATATTGAACGACATTTTTGGGAGCGTCATATTCACTGATCCGGATCTGCTGTTCTGTGAATGATTCAGCGAGGCACTAAAATTAAACGGACTATTGGGCCAGGATTTGGTATAGGATATACTGGATTGTTTGGTATTATTCACTACATTATTGATATTCCGGGTGTGATTCCTGTCATAACTGGAACTGGACAGATTGACATTTGCCCTGAAATTACTTGTGGGATTGGCCTCCCTGGCCTGGGCATGAGACCAGTTAATCGAGTAATCCCGGCTTACACTGTAGAGCCCCTCAATATTTTTATAGCCCGACACATTTTTGAAATACTGCACCCGTAAGTTCCCATTAAACTTATATCGAAGCTTGTAATTGGAACCCACACGAACTCCCCAGGTTCCGTTGGTATAGATATCCCCCGTTATACGCAGGTCCATGTAGTCGTTCATGGCAAAATAATATCCGCCGTCACGAAGATAAAAGCCCCTTCTCTCCTCCTCCCCGTACTGCGGGATCAAAACCCCGGAAGTTTTTGTACGGGAATTTGGGAAAAAACCGAAAGGAATACCAATCGGTAATGGCACATCCTCTACCACGAGATACGCAGGTCCGGAGACAATTTTATCCCCGGGCATATTGACTCCCTTGGTGATGGCTACGTAGAAATGGGGGTGTTCGGCATCGCAGGTGGTGTATTTCCCGTCTTTGAGATGAATATGGCCGGTTCTCTGTTTTTTTGTCTTTTCAGCATGCAGATATCCGCCCTCCTGTTCTGTTATCACCTCTTCTATGAACCCTTTTTGTGTTTTAAAATTGTATCGAAGATTGGTCGCTTCAAAATTTTCGTCAGCCTCGGAAAAGAGCGGCTTTCCCGACACTTCTCCTGTAGAATCCGGTAACCCCTTTGCAGTGACGATATTATTGCCCATCTCGTAACGAATATAGTCGGATTCCAGTTTTATTTCACCATACGTAATTACAGCATTGCCATAGAGCTCCACGGCCCCGTTTTTCATATCAAATACAATGGAATCTTCCGCATTATAATCAACCTCGCTGGTTATGTCGCTTCCCATACCCTCCGATTCAGCCAGGGTGTCATTAACAAGTGTATCGGAGCGGGAAGGCAGTGTATCAGGGACCGGTGCCAGGGTATCGCTACGTGCAATAACACTATCAACGGGCAGGGGTGCTGAATCAGAAGCCGGTATGGCAGGGGTCTCTGATTGTGAATAAATGGTATCGGCAGGGGGAAGCGTGTCCGCCTCTTGTCCCTGCAATAAAATGCTTTTGAAAAGAGTTAGTATTATGGTGAAAACTATCTGGTAACGGATCTCCTGCAACGTGATTTATCTATTATTTTTGTTCCTGAAAGGATGAAGTTTGGCAAATCTAATGAAAATCCTGTTATTATGACAAGGTCAAATACAGTATCCTTAATGCTTAAACGGTTTTCAGCGATTTTTCTTATCCTGTTCCCGGCTTATTTCCTTTTCGCGGAGAATCCACCCGGACCAGAGGTTAAGCCGGATAACAAGGTGCAGGTAGTCGTTATAGATGCGGGTCATGGCGGCAGGGATCCCGGTGCCCCGGGCAGGAATGTCAATGAGAAAGATATTGCCCTGAAGATAGCTTTAAAAGCAGGGCAATACATCGAGGAAAATGTAGAGGATGTTAAAGTTATGTATACCAGGAAAACAGATGTATTTGTTCCCCTCTACCAACGAGCCCAGATAGCCAATGAGAATAAAGCCGATCTGTTTATCTCCATCCATGTAAATGCCAATACAAGTACCAGGCCTTACGGCACATCCTCCCATGTTCTTGGTTTGCACCGCGCAGAGGAGAATTTTGATGTCGCAGTCAGGGAAAATTCGGTGATCATGCTTGAAGAAGATTATGAAACGACCTATCAGGGTTTTGATCCCGATTCTGAAGAGTCCTATGTGATCTTCTCGGTGATGCAGAATACATACCTTAACCAGAGCATTGAATTTGCCTCTTATGTCCAGGATCAGTTCCGGGACAGGGCAAAACGAAAAGACCGTGGAGTGAAACAGCAGGGACTCCTGGTACTGGCTCGCTCAGCGATGCCCGGGGTTCTGATTGAAACAGGATTTATAACCAATCCCGAGGAGGAGAAATATCTAATGTCTGAATATGGACAGGATATCATTGCATCAGCTGTTTACAGGGCTTTTAAGCAATATAAAAACCGAATAGAGGAGCGAAGCCGGTTTACCACGGTCCGAGAGGAGGAGGAGGCTGTTAAGACCGGACAAAAAGCCGCGGAGTCTCCAACAGCAAGCGACGATATTACATTCAGGATCCAGGTAGCTTCCAGCCGCAGCAAAGTGGATACAAATCCATCTGCATTCAAAGGGTACCAACATGTGAAAGTATACAGGCAGGGCAGATGGTATAAGTATACAGTACCCGGAGACGCAGAGTACGAAAAGGCACTCGAACAATGTTCCATGGTGAAAAGGGATTATCCGGGAGCATTTGTGGTCGCCGTCAAGAATGGAGAACTAATTCCCCTCAATGAAGCGTTAGTTGAAATCAACAGGTAGCGATATGAAAATAAAAAGCGAGATACGAATCGGAATAATCGGGATTATTACAGTAATTGCCGTCATCTGGGGAATTAACTTCCTGAAAGGTAAAAATATCTTTACCAGTAAGAATGTCTATCTCGCAACCTATTCGAATATAGCAGGATTGGAACGTTCTGCATCTGTTTACATGGATGGCTATGCGGTAGGACTTGTGGAAAGGGTAACGTATGACCCTCAGACATCTCCTGCATTCAGTGTTACCATGGAACTGGAGGAAAAGTACTCAATCCCCAAAGGAAGCCGGGCGGAGATTTTCAGTGAAGATCTGCTGGGAACCAAAGCAGTCAGGATCCGCAGAGCTGAAACATCCTCCTTTCATTCAACCGGTGATACGTTGCGCTCTGCTGTTATTCCGGATATGATATCTGCCCTTTTGAATGATTTTGAACCACTGCTTGGCAGTATCAACCGGTTAGCGGCCACCCTTGACAGCACCGGACAAAGCATGCGGAAACTGATGGATAATCCTGAAACAAAACAAATTGTGTCAAATTTAGAGGATGCGAGCCAGTCGATGAAAGACCAGCTGGCTGCCGGTAGTGATTTGTCACAGACCATGAAAAGCCTATCAGCAATCAGTGAAAACCTGGTGAAGCGTGAGAATGAAATCAACGGGATTATTCACGATCTTGAATCCATTACCGGTACATTAGAATCTGCACCCCTGGATACGATTATGAACGAAATCCGGTCTGTTTCAGCAGGCCTTTCAGAGATTACCGGGGATATTCGTTCCGGGAAAGGATCGGCAGGATTGCTTATAAGCAGTGACAGTCTTTATAATCAGGTAAATACTCTTGTGAATAACCTGGATATTCTGGTGAATGATTTGAACGAAAATCCGGGAAAATATTTGCACTTTTCCGTGTTTGGTGGTTCAAAAAAAGAGTAACCAAATCATTTTTTCGACCAGAATACGTATCTCTTTTTGACAATTGAGTCTTTTTAGTTGATGAAAATAATTGGTTCTTCACAACAACATCTAAAGCTTATATTGAATTATATTGTCTAAAGGATTAGTTAACAATTTATTAAGATTGATACAGGTTTATGTATTGATTGTCAGGTTCTTACATATTTTTCTATTTTTTTTCTAATTTTAAGGGATTGATGCTAAAAACGATATAATTATCTTCAAAATTACAAGTCTTTACCCCCTTTTTTTATTATCATTTTTTCACAATCTTTGTTTTAGATACATCTAACCTATATTTCTGAACCAAAAAAAATTGCCGTTTACAATGCATGAACGTGTCTGGAACAATTGTCTGAAAATTATTAAAGACAATGTACCCTCAATAAGTTATCGTACTTGGTTTGAGCCTATTGTTCCATTGCGGCTGGATAAGGATGTTCTTACCATCCAGGTTCCCAGTCCTTTTTTTTACGAATACCTGGAGGAACAGTATATAGATATCCTTCGCAAGGTATTGCGCAAAGAATTAGGTCCGGAGGCTAAGTTGGAATACAATGTTGTTATGCAGAACAACACGTATAACAATAACAAGCCCTACACGGTGAAGTTTCCGGCCAAGAACAGTAAAGAGATCAAGAACAAGCCGGTTGCTGTCCCGCTGGATACAACCGAGCAATCTATTAAAAACCCTTTTGTCATCCCCGGGATAAAAAAGCTGGATATTGACCCGCGGCTGAACCCCGAGAATTCGTTTGATAATTTTATTGAAGGAGAGTGTAACAGACTTGCACGATCTGCCGGTTATGCCGTAGCCAACAATCCTGGAGGGACTGCATTTAATCCACTGCTGATATACGGAGGAAGCGGTTTGGGAAAAACGCATCTGGCACAGGCTATCGGGATTGAGGTAAAGCGATTGTTTCCTGATAAAACAGTACTTTACGTCAATGCCAATAAGTTCCAGACTCAATTTGTCGATGCGATTCGCAACAATAACAAAAATGACTTTCTCCATTTCTACCAGATGATTGATGTATTGTTGATTGATGATGTACATGAGTTTGCAGGTAAGGAGAAAACCCAGGATACTTTCTTTCATATATTTAATCATCTTCATCAATCCGGAAAACAACTGGTGTTGACTTCCGATAAGCCTCCGGTTGAGTTGCAGGGTATGGAACAGAGGCTTCTGAGCCGTTTTAAATGGGGTTTGTCTGCCGATCTTCAGGTTCCGGATTTTGAAACCCGAATTGCTATCCTGAAAAGGAAAGTTTATAACGACGGAATCGAGATGCCGGATGATGTGCTGGAGTACATAGCGACGCACATAACTGATAATATCCGTGAATTAGAGGGTGCGCTGATTTCGCTTCTTGCACAATCGACGCTTAACAAAAAGGAGATTACCCTGGATCTGACCAGGGAGATGATTGACAAGCTGATCAAAAATACCAAGAAAGAGATATCCATCGACTATATTCAAAAAGTAGTTTGCGGTTATTTTAACATTGAGATTGATGAGCTGAAATCAAGAACACGAAAGCGGGAGATCGTACAGGCCAGGCAGGTGGCTATGTTTTTTTCCAAGAGTCTCACAAAATCATCGCTGGCGACTATTGGCTCTCAAATCGGCGGGAAAGATCACGCAACAGTGCTTCATGCCTGCAAAACAGTAAACAATCTAATGGAAACGGATAAACGTTTCAGATTGCAGATTGATGAGATTGAAAAGAAACTGAAGATGTAGTAAAAGGCAGGTTCACCCGAGAACCTGCTTTTTTAATCCACATTGGCAGGATGGTCTATTTGATATTGTGTATACTTTCGTCAACTGGTATCTTTTTAGTATTTAAGTATATAGACCGGTATCAGATTCCATCGTTCCCGGTTATTGTCATCAATTATCTTACGGCCGCTACCCTTGGGTACACATTAAACCGTCAGGCCATAGACTGGAGTGGTCTGGATGGATTCGGATGGATACCTGTGGCTGTCACCATCGGTATTCTGTTTATCCTGATGTTCTTTGTGATTGCAATTTCATCAGCCAAAGCCGGAATATCTATCACTACGGTGGCAAGTAAAATGTCAGTGGTCTTTCCCATTACCTTCAGTCTGTTTATTGATCCTGGTGACCAGCTCACGGTTATAAAAACCACAGGAATCATTGCAGCCATTATCGGGGTACTTTTAACTGTTTGGGAACCCAGGAATATAGCAAAAACAGAGACCCGTAAAATCACCATTCCCCTGCTGCTCTTTGTAGGAATGGGGGTGGTTGATTCCCTGGTGAAATTTGCCCAGCACCGGTTTGTGACCAATGATGACCGTGCTCTTTTCAGTGCAGTGCTTTTTTCTGTGGCGTTTTTAACCGGTATGGTAATACTGCCTTTTCGCAAAAAGAGCCATCGCTGGTTCTACCGTAAAAGGGTATGGTTTTGGGGAATCCTCCTTGGAACGTGCAATTTTGGCTCCATATTTTTCATGGTTTCTGCACTTAATTTCATCAATCCAAAAGGAATTGGAGTCGATAGTTCCATTATTTTCGGAGCCAATAACATCGGTATTGTCACGCTGAGTGTATTGGCCGGCTTGATAATCTTTTCAGAAAAGCTTCGAATCGTGAATTGGTTGGGCATCGGCTTATCCATGATCGCCATTCTACTTTTTATGATTGCCTAGTATGATTAACCGGTATAAGACCATAGCAAAAGAAGGCACAAGTCTGTTCAAGGACAGGGGAAGTAAATTTCTGGGATTTGCCTACCCTGTTGATTCGGAGCATTCCATAAAAGAGCGGCTTGATCAACTTCGGAAGTCCTATCATGATGCCCGTCACCATTGTTATGCCTATGTGCTTGAGCCGGATGGTCGACTTTTCAGGGCAAATGACGACGGTGAACCTGTTAACAGTGCCGGAAAACCAATCCTGGCCCAGATAGAAGGTCGAAGCCTGAAAAATGTGCTTGTTGTAGTGGTACGGTATTTCGGAGGAACCCTGCTTGGTGTGGGCGGATTAATTCAGGCCTATAGGAAAGCTGCATCGGAGGCCATAGAAAAGGGTGAAATCATTACAAAACATATTCATATAAAATGCCGCCTGTGGTTTGAATATCACTCCATGGATGCCGTTATGAGGATTATCAGAGAGCACCGTTTGAAACAGTGGGACCAGCAATTCGAATTATCCTGTTCGCTGATGGTACGCATCCGGAAAGAGGATGCAGATTCCGTCATCAGGAAGCTGAAACTTGCTGACTGCAGGATTGAAATACTTGGTACCGGTTAGTTTTCAAGAATCTATTAACAAGCAAAAAGCAGACCACATACAATTATATCTTTGTAAACAAAACGATCCTCCATGAAAAACAGAAGTCTTGTATCCATCAATGATTACAACAGAGATGATTATCTCAGGATCCTTGATGTGGCAGAGGAGTTTGAGAAGAATCCGAGGCAGGATATTCTCAGTGGCTACGTCATCGCAACGCTTTTCTTTGAGCCTTCTACCCGAACCCGGCTCAGCTTCGAGAGTGCAATCAGCCGTCTTGGGGGGAAAGTCATCGGGTTTACCGACTCCAGTTCATCCAGCACCTCCAAGGGGGAATCTTTGCGCGATACAATTCGTACGGTGAGTAACTACTCCGATCTGATTGTGATGCGCCATCCGCTGGAAGGCAGTGCCCGATTAGCCAGTGAAGTAGCATCCGTACCCATTGTCAATGCAGGTGACGGAGCCAACCAGCATCCGACCCAAACATTGCTGGATTTGTATTCCATTCGTAAGACCCAGGGCACGCTTGATAATCTGAATATTTTTCTGGTGGGAGACCTGAAGTATGGCAGAACGGTGCATTCGCTGCTCATGGCCCTCTCAAGGTTCAATGCCACCTTTTATTTCATCTCACCGGATGAGTTAAAAATGCCGGATGAATATAAAGCCCACCTTGACAGTCTCGGTTTGAAATACCATGAACACCGGGAATTCAAAGAGCTGGTCAAAGAGGCTGATATTATTTACATGACACGGGTTCAACAGGAAAGATTTACAGATCCTATTGAATACGAGCGCGTTAAGAATGCATATGTGCTACGCCGGCATATGTTGGAAGAGGCACGCGCTAATATGCGGGTGCTACACCCTCTTCCTCGTGTGAATGAAATTCACCTGGATGTGGACGAAAGTCCGCAGGCTTATTATTTCCCCCAGGCTCTGAACGGGGTTTATACCCGTCAGGCAATTATTACAACGATTTTAGGACTTAAATAATCCGGGCTATGAAAGGAAACAAACAACAACTCAATGTCAGTGCAATAAAGGACGGAACCGTAATTGACCATATTCCCGCGGGAAACATGTTCAAAGTAGTCTCCATACTTCACCTGGAACGCTTAGATTCCATGGTTACTTTCGGAACCGGATTCGATAGTAAAAAGCTGGGGAAAAAAGGTATTATTAAACTCTCCAATGTCTTTTTTAAAAATGAAGATATCAACAAAATTGCCCTGGTAGCTCCGAAAGCAAAATTGAATATCATACGTGATTACGAGGTGGTAGAAAAAATGCAGGTTGAGGTTCCCGAAGAGATTACAGGCATCGTGAAATGCATGAATCCGAAATGCATTACCAACAACGAATCAGTGATTACAAAATTCAGTGTGGAAAAAACAGATGAGGTCCAGTTGAAATGCAAGTATTGTGAAAAAATCACCAACCAGGAAAATTTCGTCTTAGTTCAGTAATACCGGGACCCCTGCAAGCCTCAAAATACGGAATAGTTTCTTTTAAATAACAGGCCTGTTACCTGATTCGCTCGTAGGATTTTATGAGCAATTCATCACGTTGCACTCCTTTAAATGCCAGGTATAACAGGATCAGCATTACCGCCGGCAGAACAATACGCCATTGGAAAACATACTGGATACCCTGGTATTGGTTCATAACATACCAAATATAATAGGATATCATTCCAATCATGCCTGCATCAAACAGCATTAAAAAAATGCACAGTCTCATCTGACGCGGACGACGTTTGTAGGAAAGCAATGCATACAATGATAACAACGAAGCAATGGAAATCATCACGGTGAGCGGCCAGGTAGCCATATCAAGCTTATTCCCTTCCAGGTCAAAAGCACCGCTGTGCTGAAGGTATATACCTCCCGATTTCGTAGTGATGAATGCCAGCGGTCCGGTGAAAAGTAAAATAGAAAGAACGAGCACAGCCAGCAGGTAGAGCGATTGTTTTCGTTGAATCATATCGTTGCTATATATTGAAGTTTACATGTATTTGTTTATAAACAACCTCCACAGGGTGCAAAATTACATTATTTTTGCAGAGAAACCGGTGCACATTATGGAAAACAGAAAAATTTCAGAGTCCGAACTGGTCATTGCACCAGATTCAAGTATCTATCACCTACGGCTGAAACCGGGGGATGTAGCCAACACTATTATTCTTGTGGGAGATCCCGGCCGTGTAGAGCTGGTTTCGTCATTTTTTGATTCACTGGAGATTCAAATAAATAACAGGGAATTCGTCACTCGCACAGGATATTACAATAATAAGCGGTTATCAGTGATATCCACCGGAATAGGTACCGATAATATAGACATTGTGTTGAACGAACTGGATGCCCTGTTCAATATAGACTTTCAAACGCGTACACGGAAAAAGGAGATCTCGCAGCTCCACCTGATACGATTGGGAACTTCAGGGTTGCTCCATGAAGATATCAACCCCGGAAAAACAATATTAACCGAATTTGCAGGAGGACTGGATAATGTACTCTATTTCTATAAAGGAGCCCGGGATATAATCAATAAAGAGCTTGGTAACAGGTTCAGCAGTCAGATGGCCCGGGACCAGGCGCAAAGCGAAGCCTACTTCGTTCCTGCTTCAGGTCAGATGACCGCTATATTCAAAAAGATCAGCGATCTTTCGGGTATCACCCTCTCCGCACCCGGGTTTTATGCACCCCAGGGACGAAGTTTACGCCTGCCCCTGTTCGATGATGATTACCTGTCGAAAATCAAAAATTTTCAATATGAATCGCTGAGAATTTTGAATTTTGAAATGGAGAGCTCCGCCCTCTATGGTCTGGCCACCCTATTGGGGCATCATGCCGTTTCTTTATGTATCGGGCTGGCGAACCGCACTACTGGAAAGTTTGTTACCGATTATAAATCAATTATGCATGAAATGGTGGCCAATGTATTGAATCAAACCCTTGAATTACCAGATGAATGATCGTAACCAGGAAATAAAAGCACTCATAGACTTGCTGGATGATCCTGACGAGGATGTCTTTAAACATGTGGAGGAGCGATTAATATCACTTGGTGAGGAAGCCATGCATCCATTGGAAAAGGGGTGGGAACGATCCCTCAGAACAGAAGTTCAGGCACGAATTGAAAGCATCATACGTCGTATTCAGTTTAACAGCATTCGAAAAGAGTTTAAGCACTGGTATGATTCAGATCGCGAAAATCTTCTCTATGGTGCCTTTTTGTTGGCACGGGTACAATACCCCGATCTTGATTATCAAACAATGAACCAAAAGATCGAGGATTTTACCAGTGAGATATGGCTGGAACTGAACAATCACCTGACAGCCCTTGAAAAGATTAAGGTGATCAATTACTTTCTATACTCGGTTCACCGGTTTAGCAAGAGTGCCAGGCAATCAATGAGCCCGCAACTCTTCCTTATTAATCATGTACTGGACACACACCGGGGAAGTGCTGAACTGATAGGATTGATCTATGTGGAAATTGCCCGAAGGCTTGAGATACCTGTCTTTGGGGTTAATCTTCCTCATCATTTCCTGCTTTGCTACCACGATCCAGCTTACCTGGAGGATCCGGACGGAGTGCTTTTTTATATAAACCCCCATAACAGGGGCAATGTGTTGGGCAGAAATGAATTGGAGTATTTCCTGAACCAGCAGAACATGGAGCCCATGCCGGAGCATTTTGTGCCCTGTGATAACCTGACCATTATCAAACGGATCATGGAAATTCTCAAGTATACCTTTTTTAAATCTGGTCACCAGGATAAGATCGAGTTTCTTGATGAGCTATCCGATGTAATACGAGGCTCCCGGGATCAGGCGTTATAATAATCCCTGTACCAGCTGACAAATCTTTTTATTCCCTCATTTATTGGAGTGTCGGGTCTGTATCCATAATCATCCGATAACGCTTCTACATCAGCCCAGGTCTTTTCTACATCCCCGGGTTGCATCGGTTCCATTTTCATTTCAGCCTTCCTGCCGGTGGCTTGCTCAATAGCAGTTATAAAATCCAACAATTTAACGGGTGCATTATTGCCGATATTATAGATACGGTAAGGTGCTGATGAAAATGATGGATCGGGATTGGCAGGGTCCCATGAAGAAGAAGGTCGGGCCGGCCTGGGAATCATTCTGGCTATACCTGTAACGATATCATCAATGAAGGTGAAATCGCGTTCCATTTTCCCATGATTGAACACCCGGATAGGCTCTCCCTTAAGGATAGACCTGGTGAAAAGAAACAATGCCATGTCGGGACGACCCCATGGACCGTATACGGTAAAAAACCGTAATCCGATCGTAGGAATTCCAAAAAGGTGGCTGTAAGTATGAGCCATTAACTCATTACTCTTCTTAGAGGCAGCGTACAGACTTACCGGGTGGTCTACATTGCTCTGGACAGAAAAAGGGTAAGAGGCATTTAGGCCATAAACGCTGCTGCTGCTCGCATAAATCAGGTTTTTAACAGGATATTTTCTGCAGGCTTCCAGAATATTTAGGAACCCGTTAATATTACTCTGTATGTATGTTTCGGGATGAGAAAGGCTATACCTGACACCGGCCTGGGCCGCAAGGTGAACGACTCCGTCAAAACGTTCCTCTTTAAAAAGCTGCAAAATAGCGTCATGGTCTTCCAGGTCCATTTGGAAGAATCGGTAGCCGGGATACGTACGACTATTTGCAGCCCTGTTTTTTGCGATCTCATTGAGGTTAATCCCTGCCCGGGATAACCGGTCATATTTTAAGCGGGTATCGTAGTAGTTGTTGATGCTATCCAATCCTGCAATTTCATACCCCTCCTCCAACAAACGGTTGGCAAGGTGATAACCGATGAATCCGGCCGTTCCTGTCACTAGTATCTTATCCATATTCCTTAATAATGACTAAATCTACGAAAAAAAGAAAATCTCATAGTGTATATACCATGAGATTTTGAATCAGGGGTATGACCGAACTTCTGCTACTTGGCAAAATTAACTGCCCGGGTTTCCCGAATCACGGTTATTTTAACCTGTCCCGGATAGGTCATTTCATCCTGGATCTTTCTTGCAATTTCGTAAGAGAGTGATTCGGCTTCCTTGTCAGATACCTTTTCACTGCCGACGATAACACGCAACTCACGTCCTGCCTGTATTGCATAGGTTTTCATCACACCGGGATAAGAGAGAGCCATGGATTCAAGCTCCTTCAACCTCTTGATGTACGATTCTACTACCTCCCTTCGGGCTCCCGGCCTGGCTCCCGATATGGCGTCGCATACCTGGACGATTGGCGCAATCAGGGTTGTCATCTCCGTTTCATCGTGGTGAGACCCTATCGCATTGCAAATCTCAGGTTTTTCTTTATACTTCTCGGCCAGTTTCATTCCAAAAACAGCGTGGGGCATTTCGGGTTCGTCATCAGGAACTTTACCAATATCATGCAAAAGACCTGCCCGTTTGGCCTGCTTGGAATTAAGACCCAATTCCGATGCCATAATAGACGAGAGATTGGCTACTTCCCTGGAGTGTTGCAGGAGGTTCTGACCGTACGAGGACCTGTATTTCATTTTTCCCACCATCCGGATAAGTTCAGGATGCAAACCATGAATACCCAGATCAATGGCTGTCCGTTTCCCGGTTTCAATGATCTCTTCTTCAATCTGCTTCCTGGTTTTTTCAACAACTTCCTCAATGCGTGCAGGATGTATTCTGCCATCGGTAACCAGCTGGTGCAGGGATAGCCTGGCAATCTCCCGGCGAACCGGATCAAAAGCGGAAAGAATAATTGCTTCAGGGGTGTCATCTACAATCACCTCCACTCCCGTAGCTGCTTCCAGTGCACGAATATTTCTGCCTTCCCGCCCTATGATTCGTCCTTTCAACTCATCCGAGTCAATATGAAATACGGTTACCGCATTTTCAATGGCATTTTCCGTAGCTACCCGCTGAATGGTCTCAATGACAATTTTCTTCGCCTCTTTGTTAGCGGTCATTTTCGCTTCATCAATGATCTCATTGATCAGGGACATCGCATTGGTCTTGGCCTCCTCTTTCAGTGACTCCACCAGTTGATCCCTTGCTTCATCAGCCGAAAGACCAGAAATTGTTTCCAGCTGCTCCACCTGCATCTTATGGCTTTTTTCCAGCTCTTCTTTCTTACTTTCAATAATTTCCAGCTGGTTACTGAGATTGTTTCGGATGGCATCTACCTCTGATTGTTTGCGTTGAAAGTCCTCCATCTTCTGAGAAAAGGAGAATTCTTTTTGCTTCACCGCATTTTCACGCTCAGATATTTTCTGATCTTTTTCATGTATCACTTTCTCATGATCTGCTTTCAATTGAAGAAATTTCTCCTTGGCCTGAAGCATTTTACGCTGTTTGATCATTTCCGCTTCATGCTCAGCTTCTTCAATGATGCTGTTACTCTTTTTGCGCATGACGGTGGTAAGGACCAGGTATGCAATTCCTGCTCCTGCTATCAAAGCGGCTCCGCCGGTTACCAGACACCAGCCAAGCGGTATCTGCAATATCATCTGGTTCATTAACAGTTCCATATTTGTTGATTTATAGGTAAAAAAAAACCCGCACGTTTCCTCAAGATTTAATAAAACCCCTGTAAGGCATGTATGGAGCTGCCGGCCTATGTCGAGTTTCCACTGATCCCGAAGGATCCCCCGGCGAACCGGAGGTGTGGCCTGCTCTTCAAAAACCGAGCTTCACTCCAATTTGATAAGTGTTGAGTTCCAAAAATGATTGAAGAAACAATGCGGGCAAAATCATTATATGCAAAGAACGCTATTACTCTTCTTTCAGTAAGAGATCCAACTCCTCGTTTAGTTCCTTTAGATCTTCTTCCAAAGATACTAAATTCTGCTTAGACTCACAATCCAGAAGCTGTATTACAAACTGCAGTGCTGCCATCGCCAGGAAGTCCTGGGGATCTTTATCGGTATACCTCTGTTTATACTGCAACAGCTTGTCGTTAATTAACTTGGCAGCTTTCCGGATCTTTTCCTCGTCTTTTCTCTCTATCTTAAGGGGATAGAACCTTTCTGCAATCTGTACCTTTATGGGTAACTTCTCATCCATCTATCCCGATTTACCTGTTTAAAAGAGCAATACACTTATCAATCTCCCGCACTATTCTATTAATCTGCAACTTGGCATCCTGCGTGTCGGAACCATCCTCCACAAAGGCATTGGCCAATTTCAGCGTATTGTTTTCATGTTTTAAATTTTCCAGTTCCTTTTTTTGTTTCTCTAATTGATCTTCCAGGTCCTGATTTGTCTCCTCCAATCGCTCCGTAAGATCTTTCTGAACTTCCAGCTTGTCTTTCAACAATCGAAACTTCTTTTTTAGATCATCGATAATATAGACCTGCCCAATGCTCATTAAACAGAGATATATTTCATACAAATATAAGACTGTTTTTAGGAATAAAAAATGTTAGCTCAACCTTCCCGTTCAACGTATCAATATACTTCTGAGGCCTGAAAACTCTTAGCTGATTTGATATGCAGCTAATCCCCCATCCCGGAGAATCTTGTTTGGAACAATATTTTTAACAACGGATATTATGTTTTAGTTTTACCATCATTTTTGCAGCTATGAAATATTACATCTTTACATTTCTCTGGTTGGTTACCTTACCGGCAACCTCTCAGAATAATCCTCTCTTCACCCCACCTATGGATTTCCCGCTCTACCTTTCGGGTACTTTCGGGGAGTTACGATCCGATCATTTCCATTCGGGTATAGATATCAAAACAAAGGGTACAACCGGACATAACGTATATGCTATAGAGAAAGGGTATGTCGCCCGGGTAAAAGTACGTGCCGGAGGTTATGGAAAAGCGTTATATATTGCTCATCCAAATGGATATACAAGCGTGTACGGCCACCTGGAAGGATATTACAAAGAGTTGGCTGACTATGTTAAAAGACAGCAATATCAGAAGAAAACACATGAGATTGACCTGTATCTCGATCCGGAAACCTTCCCGGTAACCAACGAGATGATCATTGGTTACTCGGGCAATACAGGGAGTTCATCGGGACCGCATCTTCATTTTGAAATACGCAATACCTCCAATCAGCATCCACTCAATGTGCTTGCCTTTGATTTTCCTGTGGAGGACCGCATGCCCCCCGAGCCAAGATCTGTCCGGCTCTACCCTCTTGATCCTGAAAGTCAGATAGAACAGCGGTCGAAGATTTGTGAATTTGACCTGGTAGAGAGTTCTCCCAATCAGTACCGGATTAACCGGAACGAACCGATAAATGTATACGGCTCCATTGGCATCGGAATGGAGGTGTTTGACTTTCTGAACGGATCCCATAACAAATGCGGGGTATATCGCCTGGAACTCCAGGTGGATGATCAATCAATCTACCTGTTCCGGATGGATGAGTTCTCTTTTAATGAAAGCAGGTATATCAATGCACATATTGATTATCGCGAGCGCATAGAAAATGGGAGGAAAATTCACAAGCTGTATAAACTGCGCCATGATCCGCTCCCTGTCTATAAACATATAATCGACAGGGGTATTTTGTATATTTCAGATACCCTTCAACGAGATATACGAATCATAGCTTCCGATATCAGCGGGAACCGTTCGGAGGTCACCTTTAGTCTGAAAGGACAACCAGCCCATCAGAGGTATTCCAGTACTAAGATTGATGAGGGTCGGCTGTTACTCCATTCATCCGGTCATACCATAAAAGAAAAGGGGATTACTATGCGTTTCTCCCCCTATGCATTCTACGAGGATATTTCGTTTACTTTTGCACGCACCCGCTCCGATGACCGGTTCATTTCTGATATTTTCCATATCCATGAACCTGGTACACCGGTTCATAAATCTTTTTCCTTATCCATGGATATAGATGAGCTTTCCCCTGAATTGCAACATAAAGCCATTGCCGTGCGCATTGAAGAGGATGGTAATCTGATTCCGGCCGGAGGCTCCGTTAAAAAAGATCGACTGGTCACATCGGTTCGCTCATTTGGTACCTATGCTGTCACACTGGATACGCTTGCACCCGATATCACGCCGCTTAATCTCCAGTCCGGACAGGATATCAGCGGAGTGCCTGCCATTCAGTTCATTGTTCGAGACGATCTTTCAGGAATCCGGCGGTATGAAGGCTACCTGGACCACTCCTGGGTGCTCTTTGAATTCGATCCCAAGAATGAGCTGGTTTTTCATACGTTTGACCCTCAAAGGACCTCAGGGAATAAGGTTCATGAACTGGAACTCTACATCGAGGATAATTGCGGCAACAAGACTGTTTATCATACCCAGTTCCGATGGTAAATCAACACACTGACAAAGGAAGACACTACCGGGTACTGGGACTTATGTCGGGTACCTCGCTCGACGGGGTGGACCTGGCACTGTGCAGGTTTACCATGCGCAATCGCACCATTACTCATTATACGATTGAAAAGGCTCATACCTACCCCTACCCTCCTTACCTGATCAAACAACTCTCATACCTGCTGGAAGGGGATGATCGCAGCATTGAGGAGGTCGATATAGAGCTGGGGAAATACTATGCTGCAGTTATTCAAGACTTTCTTCTGAATATAACCATGCCTGATTTGATCGCTTCGCACGGACATACGGTGTATCATAATCCGGAGATCAGGAAAACACTGCAGATTGGAAATGGGAGCCTCATTGCTCAAAAAACCGGTATTACCGTGATTAATGATTTCCGGTCGGAGGATGTAAGACTGGGCGGACAGGGAGCTCCCCTGGTGCCGGTTGGTGACGAAATGCTCTTCTCTTTTTATCCGTTCTGTCTCAACCTTGGTGGCTTTGCAAACCTTTCGTTCGTTCACAAGGGGATTCGCGTAGCCTGTGACCTTGCTCCCTGTAATATGTTTATCAATAATGAAGCCAGAATGTTGGGGCTTCCATACGATGAAGGGGGTAAGCTGGCGCAGAAAGGCGACTTGAACAAATTGCTCTTTGAAGAATTAAACGGCCTTCCCTATTACCGTAAATTACATCCAAAATCATTGGGTAAAGAGTGGTTCGTAAACCAGGTAATCCCTGTTGTGAGAAAATATTATCCGACCGGACACCCTGATGCCATCCGCACTGCTACACAGCATGCCGGATATCAGGTGGGTCGTTACATTGAAAATTACCGGGAAACAGATGAAGCGGTCCTTGTCACGGGAGGAGGTGCATATAACAGTTATTTACTTCACCATATACAATCTGTTACCAGAACCCGTCTGGTTGTGCCGGATCGGGAAACTGTGGAATTTAAAGAGGCTCTCGTGTTCGCACTCCTCGGTTTATTAAGGTATAAAGGTATTAATAATGTGTATGCAAGTGTAACAGGCGCAACCCGTAACACTTGCTCCGGGATAATTCATAATCCCTGAATTGGTAGTCCTTTTACCTGGAATACAGTATATTGGGCAATTACTCTGACAGGCTTTCACTTTGTACTGTTTAATTGACCAACTATCCCTCTCTGCCAAACATACTGGTTTTCAATATCCTGTAGAAGAAAGTAAATCAATTTCCTGTATATAATCCATAAAAAAAGGCGCATCTCCTGATGCGCCCTTTTTCCTCAAATTACTAACTAAAACTACCAACTAAACTACTAACTAAAACTACTACTACTTTATGATAAATATTACTACCCCTGTTTGGCTCAAATATTATACCACAAATATATATGCTATTTTTTAAACGACCAATTAAATTGATGTTAAATTTATATTACGAGTGAATATTTTAAACATTATTAACATTTACCCCCTGTATATTTGATAGAAAATACAAATATTTAACTAAATTTAATGCTTTCCCCCTATGAAAAGGTATGTAAAACAGATAAAATACATTTTTGTAAAATATCTTTATTTGATTTATAAGCTCCAAATAATGTTTTATAATAGGAAATCTTGCAAGTCTTGGTTAAAAAACGAATATTTATTGTCAAATTTTAAATCAGATTGCACACGAGCAACAAAAAAAAGCAGTTATGAAAAGGAACTTGTTGGGAACGATTGCGCTCATTATGTTGAGTTATAGCATGTCTACGAATGTGCATGCATGCACTAATTACCTGGTAACACCAGGAGCCTCGGTTAACGGTTCGTCAATGATCACGTATGCGGCTGATGCCCATGTGCTGTATGGTGAATTGTATTTTACTCCGGCAGCGGATCATGCGCCGGGAACCATGCTGGAAGTTCATGAATGGGATACCGATAAATACCTGGGTAAGATTCCACAGGTTGCCCATACCTATTCGGTCGTCGGTAATATGAATGAACACCAGGTAGCCATAGGAGAGACAACCTTTACAGGAAGGGTGGAACTGAGGGATACTACCGGTATAATAGATTACGGCAGTTTAATGTATATCACCCTTCAACGGGCTAAAACCGCAAGGGAGGCTGTTAATATAATGGCAGAATTAGTGGATACCTACGGGTACTACAGTACGGGTGAATCGTTCTCTATATCAGACCCCAATGAAGTGTGGGTTATGGAAATGATCGGTAAAGGAACTGAAATGGTAACCGAAGGAAGAGGAAAGCGTGCCCGAACCTACAATAAGAACAAAGGGGCGGTCTGGGTTGCAGTAAAAATACCCGACGGATACGTTTCGGGACATGCCAACCAGGCAAGGATCCGGCAGTTTCCACTGGATGATCCTGAAAATTGTCTCTATTCATCCGATGTGATCGATTTTGCCCGCGAGATGGGCTATTATGAGGGAAGCAACGAAGATTTCAGTTTCTCGGATACCTATGCTCCAATTTCTTTTGGTGGAGCCCGGTTTTGTGACCTGCGGGTATGGACCTTCTTTAACAAGGTAAATGATGAAATGGGTCAATACTGGGAATATGTAAAAGGACATGATCTCACCAACCGGATGCCGCTTTATATTAAGCCTAACCAAAAGATCTCCACCCATGATATGATGAACTTCATGCGGGACCACCTGGAGGGCACTCCGCTGGATATGCGAAAGGATGCAGGGGCCGGACCTTTTGAGCGGCCCTACCGCTGGCGCCCCCTTTACTGGGAAGTGGATGGTAAACAGTATTGCAATGAGAGAGCCACTGCCACCCAGCAAACCGGATTTTCCTTTGTAGCTGAAAGCCGGCCCGGCAAGGTGGATCACCTTGGTGGAATTCTTTGGTTCGGCGTGGATGATGCAGCCTCGACCGTATATGTTCCCATGTATTGCGGAATGACACGCGTACCGGAAAGCTATGCCGTTGGCAACGGTGATCTCCTGACCTATTCGGAAGATGCCGCTTTCTGGGCCTTTAATTTCGTGTCCAATTTTACCTATTTGCGATACAATATGATGATCGAAGATGTGAAAGATGCCCAGAAGGCACTGGAGAAGCAATTTATCGAGGAGGTGCAGTCCATCGATAAGGCAGCAGCAGCGCTCCATGAAAAAGATCCTGAAGCAGCCAGGGAATTCGTTACCAATTATTCGGTAATGGCAGGTAATCAGACCGTGGAACGATGGAAAGAGCTGGGTAAATATCTGATGGTTAAATATCTTGATGGAAATGTAAAGAAGGAAAAAGATGGAGAGTTCCTGCGCACTCCCACGGGTTACCCGGCACACCCCGACCAGCCTGGTTATCCTGAAAAATGGAAAAGAAATGTGGTAGAAGATACGGGCGATAAATTGCTTGTTCCGGAGGAAGAGGGGCACTAAACAGAACAGGTATTAGTAACCAGTTCATTACAAATCGATGAGGATGCTACATTGTTTAAAAAAAATTAGTTCATCTCGGAAAATATTTGTAATATTGCGACCTGTTAATTCGAGGCACATTTAAAAAAGATTTTTGCGAAATGGACTTAATGAAGGTAGTGAACGAAGCATACGCGGTAGATCATGATTTTCCGGCATTTAGCGCCGGCGATACAATCACCGTTCATTATAAAATCCGGGAAGGTAATAAAGAACGTATCCAGCAGTTTCGCGGTACTGTATTGCAGCGGAAAGGACACGGACATACGGAAACCTTCACTGTGCGTAAAATGTCTGGTAACGTGGGAGTTGAGCGTATCTTCCCCATTGCCTCCCCGTTCATTGACAAAATCCAGGTCAATAAGCGAGGCCGGGTAAGAAGAGCACGTATCTTCTACCTGCGCGGACTTACCGGGAAAAGAGCACGTATCCAGGAAAGAAAATTCTAGCATATACCAGAGTCAAAAAAAGGTGTTCCATTACGGAGCACCTTTTTTTGTTCCTTCATAAGGCATTATTTGTCAATTTTTTCTGCTTTGGCCCTTGCATTCTCAAGGATCCGGTCTGCCCTTTCGCGGGCTTCAGTTTTGAGATTCTCCGACTGCCTTTCTGCCTGGTTGACTAACTCTTCCGCCGCCTTTTGAGCTGCTATTTTTTTCAAAGGATTGTTCCCTGCATCCTCAGTGAGCTGATCTCCTTTTTTACGGGCTTCTTCAACGAGTTTCCTCCCGGCCTGATCGGCTTTTTTCATGATCCTGTCTGCCTCTTCTTCTGCCTCTGAAATGATTCTCTCCGCTTCCGCCGAGGCTTTTTCCCTTGCCTCATCCCCGACCTCTTCCACCTTTTCGCGGGCTTTATCTTCTACCTGCTCCCTGACGGTTGATCCGCCATCACCGGCAAGACCGGGCAGGTCTGTGGTAATCCTGGGGTCTTCAAAATACCCGGTAATTCTTGCTTTAACTTCCAGGTAATCCGACTCCGGTAACTGAAGTCCTGCACTGCCAGCAAGGGCACTCAACCCGGAAATAACTTCGTTGGTGCCTGCACCAAGGTCCGTTCTTGCAATTTGCATATCCGCCACATAATCCAGGCTCTGATCGATGCCATGGGACCCGGAAATGCGCATCCGGGAATTCTCCACCTTAACATCGAAGGGTTGTACGATCACGCGTCCATCCCTTATGGTATAAGCGATATTTAATTCATCCGGGGCAAATTGTCTGAATTTATCATTCTTCAACAATTCACTGATGCGCACAAATGACTGGGTATTGTAAACGCGAAGATTCTCAGTGCGTATTCTCCCGCTTGAATTGATCGTCTCATACAATGGGGTTAAATCATTATTCATGGTAGTATTGAATTCAATGTCAGCTTCCATGGTACCCTGACAATATTTGGCCATGGGGGCCAGCGTTTCCACCGTCATGAACGTTTCATAGGAGGAAGAGATATCGATCTCCTTCATATCCAGCGACATCGCTGCATACGGAAGATCCCCCCTTGTATCAACATTACCGGTGGTTACGATAGTTCCCTCCAGCAGTTCCATGGAGAGATTCTCCAGGGATGCTTTCCCATCTTCCAGCTCCATGCTGCCTTTGATATTCTCAACAAGCAGTTCTTCGTAATGAAGCTCCTTCAGATCCAGGTTGAGCGAAAGATTTAGGTTACGGGGAATTTTTACCGGCACTGCCTCCGATGTGTCCACAGCAACAGAGTCTGTTCCGGTTGCAACCGCTACCTCTTGATCATCTTCGATGGCTGTTGTATCGCCTCTAAGAAACGGATTCAAATCCAGGTAAGAGGAGGAAACCTGCAGGGAACCATATACGGTTTCATCATTGAAAACATAAGGAATAAACTTCTCCAGCCTCCCGTTTAACTGAATGTCGCTCTCCCCGATTTTGACGTCGAACCTGTCCATGTTTACATAACGCGGTGAGAAGGTAACCGAAACCGTGTCGAGCCTGATGGTTTGGGGAAGCTCTTCGGTATGAAGTTCCATCCCTGCAATGGATAATGATCCTTTTGCATTAACCTCTTCATACTGCTCCTGTTCAATATAGGACATTCGCGTATCAAGGGACAGGTCGGTTTCAAGCAAGCCTGCTAACCGGATGCCTTCAAGGGGAACAATATCTGAAATTTGCGAGAAATCAATAACGCCATTCACATTCCCCTTGACGCGCAAATCGCTCATGGGAGTAGCCACATGGAAACCCATTTCAAAAGGATTCCCGGCTGCCAGGAAATACAGCCGGTTCAGATCCACCGTGGTGTTATCGGGTGTTGTTCCGTTAAAATCTGCCTTCAGGTCGATTGTGATGTCAGAAACTTCGCCCGGTAAATCGGTGTAGGAGAAATATCCCTCGGAAACACCAAGGTTGAGTGTTACATCGGGTAGAAGTGAATCGGTCATGGTACCGATTACCGTACCTTCAAGTTCGAGAGAACCACGGGTGGTGATACCTGCAAAGTCTTCCATGTAAACAGCCGGAACCAGGCCAAGCAGGGTCCTGAACCGGGCCTCCCTGGCATAATAGCGCAAATCCATGGCCATATCTCCATTGTCCATGAGCAGAACCTCCCCGTCTGCTCCGAGGGTGAGTCCGTTAAACCGGATCTCGTTTTTCTTCAACCGGTAGAGGTTATTCACCAGATCTGCAGCTGCATGGAGATCCAGCATCAGCTCTCCCTGTTTTACATAGGAGACCCCCCCGACCTGTGCCGACAGACCGGAGGCCAGCATATTCACGTACATGTCTGTTTGATCCATGGAGAAATCCCCTCTCACCAGCAGGTTAAAATCCTCAATCTGTACCTCCATCTCTGCAGGTGCATCCCGGTAGATCAGCCTCCCCCCTTTGATCTGAAATTCCTTTAACCGTATCCCTTTGGAGGGTGCAGTACCATCCTTGTCTTCCGGCTCCTTTTTAGACACCTCTTCCTCTCCTTCCGGAAAGATATCATAGCTGGCCGTACCATCGCTGAGCACCCTGGCCATGATCACCGGCCGGTCCAGGATAATCTTTTCCACCACGATATCGCCTGATATCGCACTTCCCAGGTCAACCCGGAAATCAAACATCTCCAGGCTAACAATGGTATCCCCTTCAAATGGAGCATCTCCGGTAACCGTTAGACCCTTCAGGCCCACACTCAGATCGGGAAATCCCCTGATCAGCGAAACACTGAACCTCTCCCATTCCACGGTGGCTTCCACCTGTTGATTTACCTGGTTCCTGACAAATTGCCGGATCTTTGATTTAAAAAGGAAAGGAGTTGCTATCATCAGTAAGATCAAAACCCCCAGTACGATGGCTATAATACGAACAGCTTTTTTCATAAGTTCTAATCTTTGTATCAAATGTACGAATTCATTAAAAAGTGTTGCTCAAGTTTATCTTTATCATTAAATTTGCACCTGCTTTTCAGACCACTACCCGGTGTACTGAAACAGCAGAGAACACGGACTAGTAGCTCAACTGGATAGAGCACCTGACTACGGATCAGGAGGTTGAGGGTTCGAATCCTTCCTAGTTCACCACGCCCTACCGACCCGGCTGCCATGCCGGGTTTTTTTATGATATATGGTTTGAATCCGGCATGCCATCGTGATTTCATTTACACGGAACGACCCTCCGTGTGTCTGACATTAAATTTATGAAATAGTTACCAATTCCAGCTTCGCATTACCCGAAATATGCCCTGTCTGCTCAGATTTTCATCGTTTCCGACACAATATGGCAACTTCGGCATTAACAATTCTGGGAGCGAGCTGTTATTCAGAAAAAGGATTATTATGGAACTTTCAAGGAGAAAATGTGTACCATGCGAAGGCGGAGTGCCGCCACTGAAGGAAGATCAGATCATGGAATACCTGTCAGTTGTAAACCAGGGATGGGTTGCTAAACACAATAAAAAAATCGAACGCGAGTTCAATTTCGTGAACTTCAAACATACCATGGATTTTGTCAACAAGGTGGCAGATATCGCCGAAGAGGAGGGACACCACCCCGATATGCATGTATCCTATGGAAAAGTTTCCATTGAATTATGGACCCATGCTATCGGCGGACTTTCGGAAAATGATTTTATCCTGGCTGCAAAAATTGATAAAATATAATTGTATTAGCTTATATTTTATCGTTCTTTTCAGTAATAAACCCGGTAATCAGGTAGTTGGGCACCTCTTCAAAATAAATGTTCTCTGCATTGATCCTCGGATGCCGGATCTGGTCCAAAAGTTCCCCGGGCTGCCGCCTGATATCGGTAAAACGTTGGTTCCCCTGTTTTGCCGTGTTGCTCTTCCGGGATTCCGTAAGCACATAAACAGGTACGTTGAACTCCTGAGCTGCCAGTACGATCTGTAAAGAACCGGTCTTGTTGATAAAGGAAGTGGGATTCATCTGGTCGGCTGCAAGGATTACAAAGTCGGTCTGTGGCATAACCGCTCCTGCCGCTGCATCCGTAATAAGGGTAACCCGGTATCCCTGCTCAGCCAAATCATGTGCCTGGATCCGTCCCTCCTCGGCCGGGGCTGATAGTGTCTGGTAAAAAGAGACTCCCTCGGTTCGTTCCGAAAGCACCCGGAACACCTCCCTGATTGTTCCGCTGTTGCTGTGCAGCAGCAGCCTGGAATCTTTCAGATCGACTATCTTTTCCAGGTTGCGCGCCATCAGGTACGGCGCCCGCTCCCAGAAATTGCGGTAATCCGAAATAAACGCCAGGTAATTCTGCGGGTAGGCTGCCGGCGTAACGTTATGGGATAGAATCAGTTCGTCGCAGAAATGCCGGATAACGGCAAACATCTCCATTCTTCTGCGTATTTCTGTGATATATCTCATGAACGTCTCCGCATCCAGATCTGTCTGCAGCAGCTCCTTTTCAAGTTCAATGATCAACCTTTTCAGCAGCGTAACCGAGCCAGAAAGGTTATCGTCAATAATCTGTTGAATAGAAACCGGTAGTTTCATCAGCCAGTGATTTTTCGCCTGTATAAATGTAAGACCTTTCATCAGAAATGACAATTTCCTGGCACTGTTGCGCGGTGGGAAGGCGGTGTGTCTGTTAATCCGGGATGAATCTGACCAGTCCCCCGGATTCCTGTGTTCTGAACCTCCCCCTGCTAGTTTTGTTAACCGATACCTGTTGTCGGTTTTTCGCTGGTGGGTTAGCGGCGGGTCACTTTCACCCTGAAGGGCTCAAACAATCCATAGTCCTCCAGGTCATAGGCTACCCCGGAGGGTTGCGTTTCCGGTGCAGAGTGAAAGCTGCGGGGAGTGACAATGCCCCTGTGACTGACATTATGATGGGGACCCAACAGGTTTTTCAGGGATCCGTAAACTTCCACGGCGAGCCTGTTTTCGCCGCGTCGCAGGTATTCTTCTATACGGAGCTCGTAGGGCGGCGCAAAGATTTGTCCCGCTTTTTGTCCGTTTACATATACCACCGCAAGCGCCCCGTTCCAATTACGAAGGATCACTTTGGCCATTTCATGCCGGCCCGGTGTTACCATGGCTGTGTATCGAAACGAAGAACTGTAGAAGGGGTAACCCTGCTCTTTCCAGGAACCGTAGCTGTTTTCCATCTGTTTTGTTATCAGCCATCCCTTATCAAGAGCAACCACATCAAAAGAACCTTTCAGGTAGACCGGCTCAAGCTCTGCATGAACCGACATGGGGTGCACTGAAATCCGGATCATATTTTCACCAGTCCGGAGCTCTCCTTCAAGATCAAATACCCCGAAATTTTTATCCAGCCACCATACACCGGGAATTTGTTCAAGGATCCTGCCATTGATGCTTACCTGGTAAAGCCAGGGTTTTTCCACCACCAGTTTCATGGGGGTCTCTTTCATATCGGTGTCCAGGTAAAAGGGGTATTCCGCTGTAAATCCCGTTCCGGGCGGAAAGGTATCGCGCTCCACGATCTCTTGCCTGAACTGTGAAGAGGAGGCCCACGGATTACCGGAAAACCCGTGCTGTTTGAATATTTCGGTTTGTGCCTCGTAAAAATACATCTGGTCGTATTTTCTACGTCCTATGGTAAGGAAACAATAATCCAGGTTCAGCACATTCTCTTCAACTGGTTTGATCTCCGTATCTTCCAATAAGATGTTATACTCCTTTCCTCTCCAGGATGCAGGTCGCCGGTTCTTTCCGCGGATCTCCTCTTCCCCGATAAAAAGCAACTTGCTACCGGCGGGCGGAAGATCCACATCGAAGCTGGCAATGCCGCTTGTAACCACGCAGGGATAGGCATAGACCTCGCCTGTAAACAGGTCCAGCTCGGCAATATCCCTGCCCTGCATGTTGATACGGGCATGAGCGCTCTCCGAGGGATGATTATTTACAAGGAACATCAACTGACCGTCGTTCAGAATGCGACGTTGATGAAACAGGGTTCCCCCCTCCTGCTCAACCATGATCAGCTCATCGCTCTGCAGGTAATTTAAGAGCCTGGGGTCATTGCATCCTGACAGGCTTAACCATTGATCACCGAATTCAACAGACCAGTCCCTGAATTTCGTGGTTGGGTTACCGTTGATGTACCGTGGTGGCCGGCACAGTGCCACCACCCTTCCACCATCTCTGAGATAGTTTTCCAGTAAAACGGTGGTCGCTTTATTCAGGTTTTCCAATCCTTCTGGCAGGACTATGTAACTGTATTGCTGTTCTCCGACCACCAACTTACCGTTCTCAATCCGGCCGTGATCTCTGAGGACATTCTCGCTTCCCAGGTCATATTCTACCTGCTGCTGTTCCAATTCAAGCAGTAACCGGTTGAAATTATTTTTAAGAATATTCAGGGCTGACAGGTCATCGTCAATAGCGTAATGCATCCATGCAGTGGTGGTTGGTTCCAGTACAAGAATGCGCTGGTGCTGTTCACCTGAGCTGAGGGCCAGGGATAACCTTCCGTAATAGTCTGTAAGAGAATTGTACTCATCCCACCAGGGTACATGGTATGAGAATGATTGGGGGAAATCATGCTTTCTTTCACCCGTCAGCGTTTGATAGGATAAGTGCTGGTTCATAAAATTCACACCGAGAACATACTGCCAGTCGCCATTGCGTTTCATATCTTCAAAAGAGAGTTCCCAGCCGGAGGCTCCATATGTCTCACTTAACCTGCGCGTTTTGCCCAATTGGTTGGCAATGCTGTTTAGTTCTCTGACAGCCCTGATGTTCCCAAACTGATCGGGTCTTAATTCGTAGTTATTAAACAGCATATCAATACCCGGCAACTGGTGCCAGGCATACATGGCCATATTGTCGGGCACGTGATCAGGAACAGGCCAGGTGTGTTCCCAGTAATGACCTGTCCAGTCCAGGTCCCTCTCCTCCGTGTAGGTGTGCCAGGGTTTAGACCATCGTTCGATGAATAGTTCCAGTAGCAACTGATAGTAGTTGTGCCTTACCCTGCGAAAATCGCCCCGGTTTTCAAGCAACGAAACCAGGTGGGGTGGCAGCGCATATCCCCACCGCTCTTCAAATCGTTCGTAGAGATCCGGAGTCCATCGTATCGCGTTTTGATGTCCTGAGGTTGCTATGTGGGGTTCATCGGTAAATACACCCGGGACAATCCCTCCGAACTCCTGGTTAATAGCCTGTTCGTATCCGTTCATGGTCACCTCTATGAACTTTTCGGTGACTCCGGGTTTGATAAGGTCTACGTAGGAATATCCGGCATACCAGTCCGAAGATTCATAGCTGAGCAGCTCAAATAAGAGAAAGGATCCTTGTTCTCCTTCCCATTTTTCCCAATTCCGGGTTATTTCAGACATCTCCTTGTTATCCTTAAAGATATGAAGATATTCCCGGGAGGTATCTGGTTGTAATATCGACTGTCGGTGCAACTTCAGCATCTGTCCCTCATTATAAGAGGAAGGCATTTCAGAAGCCACATGTCCACCGGCAAATCCACTTGGAAACGAGTATTCATCATAGAGCCACAGGTACATACCCAGCCTGTCTGCTCGTTTCATGGCATATTCCACCAGATCGAACCACTCCCCGGAGAGGTATCCGGTAATCAGTCCGTGCCGCGGATGTATAAATACCCCGCCGAAACCCCTGTCATGGAATTCTTCCAGTTGGTTGTCGATCATGTCGCGTGTAACCTCACCGTTCCATACCCAGAATGGTACGGTTCGATGTGAAGCCGGGGGGTCCTCAAAATATTTCCGAATCTTGTGAAATTCCCTGATCTCTTCGTCTACCTCCAGCCCTGGCTTACAGGAGAATGCACCTATTACCAGCAGGGCTAAGATGATCAGATGGAAGCGATACCTGGGTCTTGTCATATCCTGGTTTATGGATTTGCTTAACGATTATTTTTTATGACCTGCCCGGACTCACTCGCGGGTCATCCTTTTGATACCCGGAGTTCAACCAGGTTATTTCTGCAATAATCGGGTACACCGGTAAGGTCTGTCAGCCTGATAAAAATACCATTTTTGCAGGATTTAAAAAAGTCACCATTTCCCTTACGCAATGTTTTTCTTATCTTGTGGTCTTAACAGATATTCCTTCATTATGAAAAAATCATTCATCTTAATTGCATCGCTGCTGCTTGGTGCAACTCTTTTCCAGTCATGTATAGAGATCTCAGAAAAGGTTTCGGTACTCCGTGATGGATCCGGAACGTATACCCTGACCATTGATATGAGTGAAATGAAAGAGATGATCGATGCCATGGGGGGCATGGATGAAGATGCTGAGAGTCCGCTGTCGGAGATGGAAAAAAACTATACCCCCATCATGAAAGAATTAAAAACGGTGGAAGGGATATCCAATGTGAATGTAATCTCTGATGAATCCTCCTACATCATTACTACACGATTTGATTTTGCCAGCCAGGAAGCGTTGAATAATGGAATGGCCGTTGTGCTTGAAGATTCGATCGGTGAAAACCAGGGAAAAGAGTACTACATTCTCAGGAGACGGGCGTTTATCCGGACTCCCGAACACAATATTCTGATACAACTCAAGGAGGCCCTGAGCGGTGAGATGCAGAACCAGGAGATGGATATGGGGCAGCTCTTTTCTGACGTGACCTATGTCAATGAAATCGAATTTCCGGATCGCAGGGTTCGAAGGACCACCAGCGATGACGTTGTGATAAACGAGCAGAAAACCGCGGCTTCTATTGAAAAATATCTCTTCCGCGAAGAAGAGGATCTGGATCTGGAATACAAGATTAAACTGGGGCGTCGCTGGTAGAAATATCTTACCCGGGCACTGATTCCTGTTCAGCTTCCTCGCGGCCGATTGGCTCATTAACTACCCTGCGTGCCCCCTTATAAAAAAAGATCGCGGCTACCGTCAGAAAGGTATGGCTTATGTCGAAATGGTTATACCAGGGACTGATTCCCCATTTGTTCATAAAGAACAGGGCGGCAATGGCTGAAAAACCAACCGCAAAAAGAAACATCAGGGAACCGCGGCGGCGCGTTTTCCGGTAGACATAAAAACTGAATCCGGCCACCACGATCAGCAATCCGTAGGTTGTATGCACCTCAACAAAGAAAAAGTTCAGCGTAATGAAGGTTATGGTCATAAAGGTTACCAGCTCAATTACATTGAGCCAGGCAAAAAAACGTCCCACACGGGGTTTTACCAGGGGCCTGGCATACTCTATGGCTGCCCGTTCAACAAGTGCGATGGAAAACATGCTGGTAAGCCAGCCGGGGAGTTTCCAGTAAAAGGATAGGCTGTAAAGAAATGCATGACCCACGAGTCCCCCGATTGCCGTAGCAAAGCCCATGGAGAGAAAATAGTACTTCAGGTAGAGCTGGACCTTATTTTCAACGGGAATGCGTCGAAGGCTGAAAAAGGCAAAAAAACAAACGGCAGAAACTGCCAGATCGGTAAGCGTGGTGATGGGTTCATCCACACGTATACCGAATAACTGGACCGAAGGCTGAACATACTCCTCAAACATAAAAATAGTAACGTATGTGAGTGAAAACTGTTTACTTCCTTTTAGATTCTTCGAATATACTATCCATCATTGAAATTTTCACTCCTTAATGCAAATCAATTGCCCGGTTAATTGTAAAAAGACTTTTTACAGGATGAAAACACACTGTCTGCTTTTACCCTCCTCTGGTTACCGCAGCTTTACCTTTTCCCGAAAAGGAGAGTGAATCTAGGATTCGATCGAGCTGTTTACGGTGAAAACGGAAACAGGACTCCGGGCACCGTATTGTTACCAGGCAGAGAGAGTCGGCATGCGGTATGGCAAAAAGCACCGCCCGGTATGGTTCCCTTTTACATGCATACTGACCCAGCAAACCAACTGTGCCGGGAGTACCACTATTGAAAGAGAAAGGGTATTGCTGAATGGAGATCCCCTGCTCGGCTGCCTGTTCTTCCAGGTATCTGCCAGGGGGTAGCATCGTGTTGATCAGCCAGATAGAAACCTCCAGGTTCCGGTTGGGATTGATGATGCATAAACACTTTTTTCCTTTGTTCTCTTCAATGATGTTCCAGTCACCCCTGGTATGAAAAGCAATCGTGGTACCTTGAAGCGCAAAGGTCCTGTTTCCCTGGGCCTGCATGTTTTGTGATAAAAGGAACAGGGTGAAAAGGATCGTATGTATAAACCTGATTTTCATAACTACCTCCCCCGGTCTTTCTACCGGACCAGACCGGCGATTGCATCTTTCCGGGTCGTTTCCGGGACAGTTCTGTTTTTACCTGAGCTGGTCCCCGGATATTTCACAGACAGTCCTGTAATTGCAAGTTAATGTACTGATCGTCAAAATTTAAATTGAAAACTCAGTATTAAGCAAACGACACGAAATTGCCGTGAAGCATCCTCTTCATACAAATAAAAGCCATATAAAGTCAGATGGATGTTGTTTACAGACCGGAACGGGGTTTGAAAAAGTTCAAGCAATTTTGCAACTTTATAAAGGATTCTTTGTTTTTTATCAAAACGAACATTGATAAAAGAGAACAGATTGGGCACGAATATCGCACAGGAGTTTTTATAACCATATGATTTCTGTAATTCCAGTTCATATATTCCAGGTACCAATGAAGCGAATGTTGATTGTAGCGTTAGTTTTAACAGGGGTGATCGGATGTTCCCCTCTTGCAGGAGATACACCCCCGGTTGATGAACCAACCTGCAAAAGAGAGCACCTGGCTACCCCTGAACCCGGGACCTGCATGGATCCGATGGCTTACCGGATCTTGGTAAAGTTGAACGAGATAATGGAACAACCGGAAGAGGAAAGACCCAACGAGCGCCTGATTCGGTTATTTGAACCCAATGTAAGGAAAACCATTGATACTACCGTTCACAAAAACGGACTTGACATCCCGATGCGCATCTATTATCCCGACAGGAAGAGCCTGCGGGAAAAGCGACCGGTTATTGTTTTTATCCATGGCGGGGGTTTTATATCAGGAAGCATTGATGATTATGACCTGGTTGTAAAAAAGATGGCTCGCAAGACAGATGCTATTATTGTATCGGTCGGGTACCGCCTGGCCCCTGATTACCCTTTTCCTGCAGGATTTAACGATGCCTATGCGGCATTTCTCTGGGTGTCGGAACATGCCCGGGAGATTGGTGGGGATAAGCACAACATCTGTATCATGGGAGACAGTGCGGGGGGGAACCTGGCTGCTGCGGTTGCCATCAAGGCAGAACGAGAAGGAGGACCACCCCTTTCATGCCAGATTCTTTATTATCCTTCGGTTACTTTTGTTGATGAATCTTTTCCCTCCAGGGAGTATTTTGCACGCCAGGAGATGGAAGAGGGGGTCAGTTTCCTGCTAACAGAGAATCTTCTTTACAGGATACGCAATGCTTACATGGGGGATATGGAGGATGACACGCACCCCTATCTCAGTCCGCTTGAAGCTCCCCTGGACCATCCCCTCCCTCCTGCTCTCATCTTTACTGCGCAGTGTGATCCGTTGAGGGATGAAGGAAGAGAGTATGCCGACCGCCTCAGTGAGTCAGGCACTTCGACCCGCCATGTAGAATATGATGGAATGATCCACGGTTTTCTCTCCTTCTATATGATTTTGAAAGAAGGCCGTGAAGCCATGGATCTTACATCCGAGTTCATAGAGAGCTATACTCATTTTGATTGATAGATATTTCCGGGAATGCAGGTCAGGTACATGAGTTTCTGCCGCATTTTTACTATATTCCCTGTACCTAATCAAATCTATCGACATGAAAAATCTCCTTCCTTTATTGATCACCCTGGTCGCCTTTTCCTGTGCAAGGGAACCGGTAAACCCACCCGTGAACCTGCGTGTGGAATACGGCGGAGATGCACTGGATGTTTCCACTCCTCGTTTTTCCTGGCATCTTTCCGATAGTTCCAGAGGGGCAGCCCAGTCGGCTTACCAGATCCTCATAGCTTCTGAAGAACACCTGCTAAGTGAGAACCGGGCAGATATTTGGAATAGCGGAAAAGTATCTTCCTCCCAATCCGTTTTTGTGCCCTATGACGGGGATCTGCTGGACGGACCGGCGACCTATTACTGGACAGTAAAGGTTTGGGACCAGGATAGCGTGGAGGGCGATTACAGCCTACCCTCCTCTTTTATATTGGGTATGATGGAGCCGACAGACTGGCAAGGCAGCTGGATTGGAAGCGACGCCACCATAGCAAAAGCCGATTCCCTGCAGCCACGGTCGGTCTACCTCCGGGGTTCGTTCAGTGTAAAACGAAACATTCGTCGTGCTGTGCTCTATGTAACCGGACTCGGGAGTTACCAGTTTTATCTCAACGGGGAGAAGACGGGGGATGACCTGCTGACACCCGGCTGGACCGATTATCCGCAACGAATTCAATACCAGGTGTATGATGTAACTGAACAGGTAAAAAAGGGAACCAATAATGCAGGCTTCCTGCTGGGGAATGGCTGGTGGTCATCCGGACTCGGCTGGCATGGGGGAACCTCTTACAGCGACGGACCGCTTTGTGCGCTTATGCAACTGGAGGTGGAGTATGGCAACGGGAAGAAGCAGGTGTTTACAAGCGATGACAGCTGGGAGTGGCACTTCTCTCCGATCACTGAAAACTCGTTATATCATGGAGAGACCTACGATGCGCGACTGGAAATTGATGACTGGTGGAACAGGGAAAAGGCAGGGGGCACCTGGGAACCGGTTGATGTTTACAGCCACGACCCGGGAGTGATGCTTTCGGCGCAGTTCTCCCCCGCCATCGAGGTGACGCGTGAAATAGAACCGGTGAATATCAAGGAGGTAAACCCCGGTGTATATGTGATGGATATGGGGATGAATATGACCGGGGGTGTGCGATTGAATGTAGAGGGATCTCCGGGAGATACGATCACCATGAAGTTTGCGGAGCTGTTGCATGAAGATGGCTCGGTGGCCCAGGAGAACCTGCGTTCGGCGCGTGCCACAGACCGCTACATTATCGGGAGTGAAGAGCCGGAGACCTGGGAACCGCACTTTACCTATCACGGGTTCCGGTACGTGGAGATCCACGGATTGCCTGATGCACCCGATTCCATTATGGTGACCGGGTTGAACTACCATAACGCCGCAGCGGAAACGGGCCGGTTTGCCTGTTCCAATGAGCTGCTGAATACGATACAGCGCAATATCGGGAACGGACAGCGAAGCAATATGTTCTCTGTTCCCACCGATTGTCCCCAGCGGGATGAGCGGCTGGGATGGATGGGAGATGCCCAGGTGTTTGCCGCCACATCGATGTACAATATGGAGATGTCGGGCTTCTATGCCAAATGGGTTCGTGATATTGCAGACGGACAGTCCCCCGAGGGGTGGGTCACCGACGTGAATCCACCTATCGTGGTCACTGATCCGGCCAAACCGGCCTGGGGGGATGCGTTTTTGATCGTCCCCCGGGAGCAGTACGGGTTTTACCGGGATCGACGGATCCTGGAGTCCTATTACGATGATTATAAGGGCTGGGTGGAATATATGGCCAGCAAGAGTGAGGATGGATTGTATATTTATAACCGGGATGGATGGGGCGGTTACGGCGACTGGATCGCGGTGGTTGAATCACCCAAAGCACCAATCTCGGCAGCATATTACTACTACAGCACCCGGCTGCTGGCGCAATTTGCGGAGATCCTTGGATATGAAGCTGAATTCAAACGTTACCAGGCACGCGCGGATAAGATCAGGGAGGCATTCAATGAGCGGTTTTTTGATGCTTCGGTGCCTACCTATACCGGCGATACACAGACCGCTTTGTTGTTGCCGCTAAGTTTCGGACTGGTTCCCCGGGAGTATGAGAAAGCAATCGCAGCACGACTCGCGGAGAAAGTAGAATCAGCGGGATATCATCCCTCCACGGGATTCCTGGGTACGAAATACCTGCTGCCCACACTCAGTGATTACGGGTACCACGATATTGCATGGAAAACCGCTGTCAATAATGAGTATCCTTCGTGGGGTTATATGGTAGAAAATGGAGCTACTTCGATCTGGGAGCTTTGGAACAGCGATACCGAACCGCCCGACCGCATGAATTCCCGCAACCATTTTGCACTTGGGTCGGTGGGTGAATGGTATTACAGCCACCTTGCAGGTATCCGTCCCGACCGGAATCATGCCGGTTACAAACACAGTTTCATTGCCCCCATGCCGGCCGGGGATCTTAACCATGCATCAGCGCGCACCTGGACACCCTATGGAACAATCTCCACCTCCTGGGTCAATGAAAATGGCCGGTTCAGCCTTGAAGTGACCATTCCCCCCAACACCACGTCCACCCTCTGCATCCCTGTCCTCAGTGAGGTGCGAAAGGAGGTGTATGAAGGAGGAACAGCGATCCTTAAAGATGGGGAATTATCGGGAGAAGTACCGGGTGTCGGCTTTGCAGGTGAGGAGGGAAACGGAATGACCTTTACACTGGAACCGGGCACCTACACCTTTGATTACCTCTATTGATACAATATTATTCGAGAAGGGTTGCATTAAAGCGGCCTTGTCATATCTTCTTGCATTTAGATTATGCCGGGAGAAAAACTGATATAGTATTTTAATTATAAAATTTTATATAATTATAATTTGTTATATATAATAATATGAATTTATATCATTAATATATATAGAATGAATGAATTAAATTATAAAACAACAAGGCGTCTGAACCCGAAGAGGGGACGGCTTGTTTGCCTGTTTTATTTATGTTGCTTCTTAGAATCACTGTACTTCCCGCAATAAAACAGATGGTAATAAGAATGCCGGAATTACTTCCATACTGGCCGGTCATATCACTGATGCGTACGCCCTTTTTACCTGCCATCTCCCTGAATAACTGGTTATAACTATTTATTAACATTTCTTGGAATATCGGGACTTCTTTTCCTATCTTTAGGTAAGCTTTGGATTAAGACCATGTTTCGCAGACTTATAGTCCTTTCATACCGAAACCTCATACGCAACTGGTATTACGCCATCATCATTATTGGCGGACTGGTCTTGGGGATGATAACTCTTTTATCCATCAGCCAGTGGATTGGCTGGCACATGAGTTATGACAAGCATTTTCCAGGTTATGATCGCATTTACCGCATCACGCTGGAAGAAAACCTGAGTAACACTGTTCGTCACAGCGCCCGTGTTCTCCACGGTAATATCATCCGCCAGATCACCCTGGAGCAGCCCCTGCCGGAAGCAGAAGCTTACACGCGCCTCTCCCCTTTTCGGAATGCAATCGTCAGATTGGAAGACCGAAAATTTTACGAAGACCTCGCCTACTCCACCGATACCGGTTTTATGAAGATCTTCCAGCCGACGGTGTTGCAGGGTCGCCCCAATGAGTTGTTTAAAGATCCTTTTACCGTTGTCCTGACCCGAAGCACCGCTGAAAAGTATTTCGGGAACAGGGATCCCATGGGGAAGATGATCCGCATTGCTCACCAGTTTTCGGCGACAGATGATACCTACGAGGTTACCGGGGTTATAGAAGATCTACCCGAAAATACCCATTTTGCTGCAGCAGTGTTAACCTCCTTTGAGAATCCATCTGAATTCGACGGAAGCTCCTGGTTCTATTGCCGGGTTAAACCCGGAACCGCCCCTTCTGTTATTGAGCAGAAAATTCATGATTTCATCGGGGAGATTGAAACCGGTGAGATGCACCAGAAGTTAACGGTCCATGCCACACAGGTGAGTGATATTCATCTTCATTCCCATCTTGTAAGGGAGCTTCAGAACAACCTTAATTACCGGTCGGTCATGATCCTGCTCCTGGCCGGATTCCTGGTCTTTGCCCTGGCATGGATCAACTTTGCATTGCTTGCAATAAGTCAGAACCAGATGCGCATTAATCGCCTCATCTACCAGTGGCAGGTGGGAGCTTCACGGAAGACCTTCTTTTTTCAGTTTATGGTGGATTTCATCGTAACAGGGGTCATTGCACTGCTCATTACCATCCCGGTTGGCCTGCTGCTGGAAAGACCCATATATGAGCTGATCGGCATCCGGTTCACCGACCGGTTGGATTTGCTGGTTGCCGGACTGGCAGCCTTCTTGGTCCTTATACTGATTTCATCAGCTTTAACAGCATGGTACACAACAGGAAGACTCTACCGGATTCTTCGGTTTAAATACCTCACCGAGGGTGCAACCACCCGGAAAGGCCCGACCGGCCGAGGAGTGTTTTTTAAATTTGTGATCGTCCTGGAGTTTGTGATTACCTTCCTGCTTTTATCCAACCTGTTCATGGTTCGAAAGCAAACCCTCTATTCTATCCGTTCTCAGATGGGTTCGACCGACAGCACCACAATCCAGATTCCCAACCTGGCCCGACCCGTGATTAACGGGTACCCGCTTTTCCGGGAGAAAATCAGTACCTATCCCGCTTTCAAAGAGGTGACCGCTATGATGACAGAACCCACAGGGCAGGTTAATGATGCCTTCCAGTTCCGCATAGAAGGGCTTAAAAATACGGAGGATTATCTCTACCTCTTCCCGGTGGATGAGCATTTCAACCGGTTTTACAATCTCAAAATTTTGGCAGGACGCGATTTCCCCCGGGATTACAATCCGGAAGACACGGTTGATTATTACATCCTGAATGAAACCGCTGCCAGGATGATCGGGGGTGATGACTATACCGAACTGATAGACCGGAGAATCGAAATAGAGATTCGCCATGATGATCTTGTGTACCCGGGAAGGATCCTTGGTGTAGTGGAGGATTTTCACCTCTCATCCACGGCTATTAATGTCAAACCCATGATCCTGCTTCCCAAATATGTATGGCTCTACTGTTTTTCCCTGCGAATTGATGGAAACCATAAACAGGCGCTGGACCAGTTGAACCGTACCTGGGAAGAGATCTATCCCGAATTTCCGCTCCGTTATGCTTACACCTGGGAGGTATCCGATAAACTCTATAAAGACGAACAGATACAAATAAAGATACTGATGCTTTTTGCACTGATATCACTGGCTATTGCAGGAAGCGGTTTGTTTGCCCTGAGCGGCCTCCTTCTCCAGGAGAAGATGAAAGCGGCGGTGATCCGGAAAATTCACGGGGCAAAACTTAAAGACATAGTGATTCCCGAATTAAAACGGTATGCCATCCTGGTGCTTGTTGCATCTGCTATTTCAATCCCGTTGTCCTATCAACTGATCGGGGCGTGGCTTGCCAACTATGCCTACAGGGTAGATGTTCCCCTGTGGTTGTTCCCCGGATGCATCCTTCTGATGATTCTATTCAGCTGGATTGCGGTTTTGTATCACGCCGTCAGGCTGGCCCGGATCCAGCCTGCTGATTATCTGAAAAACCTCTGATAAAACATCGACTCATGGCCGCCTGTTTCAGGGTATGTTTTTAGTCCTAAAATGTCTATATTTAACACGCAAACAGAAACCGGATGGTTCATGCGTTATCATCGCATACCCCTTATAATATAAGGTATACAGTTGCCGTGTGAATAACCACCGATATCGCATAAACGAACAGGGGATCTCCGTAAACCCCTCTCATCGGGCGGTCGGTTCATGAGTTGGGGCTTTTCAGGGTTGACCGAATTCATAATTGAACGATGGTGAGAAAAAAAATGTATGTAGTCGTATTGTTGCTTACAGCGCTCTGTTTCCAGGCGAACGCGCAAAGCCAGGTCAGGCAGAGTCTCAGGTTTTACTCATCCGTGTTGAGTGACAGCGTAGCCTATTCGGTCTATTTACCCGATGGATATCAACAATCGCAAAGAAACTACCCTGTTGTTTACCTGCTTCACGGAATGTGGGGCAGTGAGAAGGACTGGATCCAGTACGGTCATGTACAGGAAATCATGGATGAAGGTATCGATTCGGGGAAGTGGTCTCCCATGATCATTATTATGCCGGATGCGGGTAACTGTTATTATGTGAATGACCGGAAGGGGGAGTACCGGTATGAAGAGATGTTTTTTTTCGAGCTGATCCCGAAGCTGGAGGGTCGCTACCGGATTTATGGCAGGGAAGAAATGAGAGCAATTTGCGGACTGTCTATGGGGGGATTCGGATCCATGCTCTATGCCATGAAGCACCCCTCGATGTTTTCGGCCTGTGCCGCGCTGAGTCCGGCCATCCGCACCGATCAGAACCTGGTAGAGATGGGCGAAGAGAAGTATTTTTCTTTTTTTCAACCGGTATTCGGGGGTGGGGATCATGGTACAGACCGGATAACCGATCACTGGAAGCGCAACAACATCCACCACCTGTCCATTGAAATTCCTGCAGACACCCTGCGAACGGTGGCATGGCACATTGATATCGGGGACGATGATTTTTTATATGACGGAGTGGAGCGGTTTCATATCCTGTGGAGAGACCTGGAGCTGGAACACCAGTACCGGGTAAGGGATGGTGCTCATACCTGGGAATACTGGCGAACAGGACTTCCAGGGTGCCTTGATTTTATTAATAAACAGTTTATACGATAACCTATGAGATTGAAACCAATATTGATGATCCTTTCGGGGGTTGCCATGTGGTGCACTGCAGCGCTATCGGCGCAGGTAGAAACCGGCACTTACCTTTCCGGACGAGGGGTAGTCATGGAAGAGCAGCAAATGCAGAGCGATCTGATGGATGAACCGGTCAGCTACGCGGTATATCTCCCGCCGGGGTACCGGGAGGGCACACAACGATACCCGGTTGTCTATTTATTGCATGGGTATTCCGATGATGAGACCGCCTGGATCCAGTTTGGTGAAGTACAGCGCACTGCCGACAGGGCCATTGCCAGGCGGGAGATCCCCCCCATGATCATTGTAATGCCCGATGCCGGGGTAACCTGGTATATTAACGACTACCGTGGTGAGACACTTTATGAGGACATGATTTTCCGGGAATTTATCCCAACCATCGACAACCAGTACCGTACAAGGCCCAAAAAGGAGTTCAGGGCTGTGGCCGGACTGTCCATGGGGGGATACGGATCCCTGATCTGGTCGTTGCACCATCCGGATATGTTTGCTTCCTGCGCAGCATACAGTGCGGGAATTTTTATCGATGATGAGATCCTCCGCATGGAAGAAAAAAGGTATCAGAGGTGGTTTGCAAAAATATATGGTCCCTCCCAGAACAACCGGCTCACAGACCACTGGAAAAAGAACTCGGTACTTTACCTGGCAGAGACGCTGCCGGTGGATGAGATTGAGAAGGTGCGCTTTTATATTGATTGTGGCGATGATGATTTTCTTTACGTGGGCAATTCCCTGCTGCATATGGAGATGAGAAAGCGGGGAATTGACCATGAGTACAGGGTCAGGGAGGGGGCCCACAACTGGACTTACTGGCGTACCCACATCCTTCACGGGCTCAGGTTTATAGGCGAGGGATTCCACCGCTAGGGGCCCATGGTAAACCAGTAAGAGCGAATGGAACGTTCGTTTTCAATTAAGTTGCAGCCCCGCTTTTTGTATCGAGGGATATTGTAGTTTTTATAACCATTCAACCACCAATTTAATATGCGTAGTATTCCATGCTTTGCTTGTTGCAGCCTTCTTTTCCTTATGGCCATCTCACCTGTCCGGTCCCAGGAGATCCCAACGGATGAACGATTAAAAGAGGGGCACTGGGAGGCTTCCTGGGTGTCTGTTCCGGGTGCACCCCGCTATGGATACGGTGTATATCATTTCCGCAACGAGATGAATGTATCCCGGGTACCGGAGCGTTTTGTAATTCATGTATCTGCCGATAACCGGTATAAACTTTTTGTCAACGGGGAGTGGATTGGGAACGGACCCGCGCGGAGTGATCCCGACCACTGGTATTACGAGACCTATGATATTGCCTCTCAATTAAAAGAGGGAAAAAATATACTGGCAGCAACCGTGTGGAATGCAGGATCCATGAAACCATGGGCGCAATTATCGGTATTCACGGGCTTTATTGTACAGGGCAATTCACCGGAGTCAGAACGGGCAAATACACCGGGAAGCTGGCAGTGCATCCGGAACAGGGCAATAACTCCATGGCAGGTCGGAAGTGATGTGGTA
>CAYZMH010000002.1:0-151090 GCA_964479445.1 uncultured Bacteroidaceae bacterium
TACATCAATCTAACAGATGAAGTTATGCGGAGCTTACCATGTATCAGATTATTTTCGGTTATGCTGGTCCTTTTGATTGCACCGGTCTCAATATTGCGGGCTCAGGATAGCTATGGCAGTTTTTACCATCGCCTGGATTCCCTGGAATCAGATTTCAAGTTTCCATCAGTACCCACACACCAGCAGAGAATAGGAGGCAGCATGGCAGCAGGAGCTGTTTTTATGTCGAAGCCAGCGAGCTTGCCTTTTACCACTCTATATGCTGCCCCCGGCGTCAGATATCAAATGACCCCCCGGCTTACATTGCATGGAGGTCTCATGGCCGTTAGTACCGGGGTCTCTCCTTTTTCAGATGAGTGGGGGTTCCGGGAAACCCGGACCTCAGGCAGCTTGTCCATGTATCTTGCAGCTTCCTACCGCTTGAATGACTTCGTGATGCTATACGGTTCAGGTACCAGGCATTTATATTTACCACACCCTTCATCCCTGATGCATAGCAGAACTTTCGATGATTTTTCTCTCGGAGCATCCTTTACCATAGGTACTATCACGATAGGTGCCTCGGTACATTCACAAACAAATCCGCTATTGCCTGGAGCAGGGCCTGCAGGGTTTCCTATGTATCCCAGTTTCTGGTGATCTGTCAAATACAACTTATTGTTGGAAGTGAGAATTCTTCAGAAGATTCATGCGTTATTATTCTTTTGTTTTATTTCAAATAAGGAAATTCCAGCGGTCAATTATTTGTGTTTGACCCAAATTATCAATAATTTTCATAAGAGATAAATCCCCAACATATGTACGAAACGCTTATTCCGTCACCGGACATCCTTCCTGTTCACTGGATGTGGTTTGAGATCCTGCTGATTTTTACATTTTTCATTCATATGATCCTGATGAATTTCATTGTGGGCGGCAGTTTACTCACCACCTGGGATCTGTTCCGGGGCAAACTGGAGACTAAAGCATCCAGAAGCATACCTACCCTGATTGCTCTTACCATAAATTTTGGAGTTCCTCCTCTGTTGTTTGTACAGGCATTATATGGTCATTTTTTCTATACCAGTTCAGTTATTCTCGCTGTGCCATGGATACTGGTAATTCCCATCCTGATACTGGCATATTATGCTGCCTATCTATTCACGAAAAACATGGAGAAATATCGCCTGATTTCAAGGATAGGATTAATTATTTCATCCATATTCTTGCTATATATAGCGTTCATGTTTGTAAATAACAGTACCTTATCGGTCAGGCCCGAACGATGGGATCTTTACTTTTTGGATCCAGGGGGAAAAAACTTAAATTGGGGGGAGCCGACATTGTGGCCTCGCTTTCTTCATTTTATTTTTGCTGCCATTGCTATCGGAGCCTTAGGACGTGCTGTATTTTACCGGTTTTCCAGTATTGATCAAAAAGATAAATCATTTCAGATTGACCGCAACCTGAAAATTTTTGGTTGGATTACATTGTTCCAGTTTGCCATCGGAACCTGGTTCTGGCTATCTATGCCCGGGCCTGTATGGCGTCAGTTCATGGGAGAAAACCTGGCTGGCACCATCCTGATGTTTTTGGGTTGGCTGGGAGCGATTCTTATTCTTGTTGCCGCTTTCAAAGGTCGCTTTGCGCTTGCGATGATTTTTGGCATTCACCAGGTATTGGTTATGGTGTTGATACGTGATATTAGCCGGCGTGCTTACCTGCAGGATGTTTTTCACCCTTCGGAATTGGAAAATGTACGGGAAGCATTACCCCTGTTGGCATTTCTATTTGTTTTCCTAATCGGTATTGCCATCATTATCTATATGATCCGTTTACGTAATAATACCAAAACCCTTTAAATATGAATTATCCAGCCTGGTATCTGCCTTCCATGGGTGGAGGATTATTGATCGCCATCATAGCTATAGCTCATGTAGTGATTGCTCACCTTGCTGTGGGCGGGGGATTATTCCTGGTTCTAACAGAGCGCAAAGCAATAAAGACAGGCAATACAGTTTTATTTGATTATGTGAAACGGCATACCTGGTTTTTCTTATTGCTTACCATGGTTTTTGGTGGTGTTTCGGGGGTGGGAATCTGGTTTATAATATCTTTGGTGAATCCGGCGGCAACATCTATGCTGATTCATACATTCGTTTTTGGATGGGCCATCGAGTGGGTGTTTTTTATTAGTGAAATCATTGCATTAATTATTTATTATTATTGCTTCGACCGGATGCCCCATCGTAATCATATAATTATAGGATGGTTGTACTTCATTTTCGCCTGGTTAAGCCTGTTTGTAATCAACGGTATATTGACTTTCATGCTGACACCCGGTGCATGGATGGAGACGGGCAGTTTCTGGGATGGTTTTTTCAACCCGAGCTTTTTACCCTCATTGCTTTTCAGAACTGCCATTGCCATCATATTTGCAGGGGTTTTTGGACTGGTCACAGGTAGTTTTATGAAAGATCGTGATACCAGGATTCTGATATTCCGATATTGTGCCAGGTGGATGTACATTCCCCTGGCTGTTCTCGCGTTTACCGGGATCTACTACACTGCTGTTATAAGCCGGGAATCTTTTTTAAACCTGTTCCATTTTAATCGAGCCAGCGAACCTTTTATCACGATATTGATTGTATCAACAATAGTGTTGTTTGGTCTGGGTCTGTTCACCCTGTTTCGGTTGCCCGCTTTATTGCAGAGGTTAGGGGCTTTTATCCTGGTTGTTATCTGTTTTTCATGGATGGCTGGTTTCGAGTATTTGCGCGAAATGGCCAGGAAGCCGTATGTTCTTTATGGTCATATGTATTCAACTGGGATAGCTCCGGATGATATGCAAACTATTCGTTCAAAAGGATTTCTGGAAACTGCCAAATGGTATATTCAGGAATCCTCCAGCATGACTACACTTGAAAAAGGGTCAGAGATCTTCAGGCTTCAATGCATGGCCTGTCATACGGCGGAAGGATACAATGCAGTAAAACCTCTTTCATCCAAACTCACAGAGCGAGGTATTGAGGCACTGTTGACCGGAATGGGTAAGGTTCATACATATATGCCCCCTTTTGCAGGCAATAGCGATGAAAAGAGAGCGCTTGCAGCATATATCTACCATACTATACAAGGCAAGGATGATGTTAAGGCATCCAGGCAGAAACCGGGAAATGGGCAGACTGAGATGCCGGAATTTGACATGGGTAAGAGCGATTATGTAATCCTTGCCTGGAACGACCTTGGAATGCATTGTATTTCGGATAATGAAAAGTACTTCTCCTTCCTGCCTCCCGGTAATACTCTGAATGCACAACTAATAAGAAGAGGAGCGAAACCAGAGGTGATTGATAAGGGAGCACTTTTAACATACCGGGTACAGGAAGGACATGAAAATCCCGAGAACCATTCTATGTTCTGGAAGTATGATAAGCAGATTTTTGGGGCGGATCTTCCTGCGGGTACAGGATTGGCAGGAAAAAGGGTTCATGATACCATGGATATTCACGGAACAGTCTATGCTGCTGAATTGATCCCGGTGATGCCTTACCGGGATGACAGGAAGTACAATCCATACCCCGTATTCACTGTTGAAGCACACGATAAAACAAGTAGCGAGTTGCTTGCCAGAACTAAGGTTGTAGCTCCCACTTCAACAGAGATGGGTTGCCGTAATTGTCACGAAGGGGGATGGCGATGGAATAATGTATCGGGCGTAGCAGATTTAACCGCTGCTAATATACTCGCTGCTCACGATCGATATGAAGAGACGACCTTGCTTGAAGATGCTGAAGCTGGAAATCCCGTTTTATGTCAGTCTTGCCATGCAGATCCGGCAGTGGGTGCACCCGGAAAATCGACTGTACTCAATTTCTCAGCTGCAGTGCATGGATTTCATGCGAACTATCTTTCAGGAATGGATCAGGAAGCATGTAATATGTGTCATCCTTCACGAAAGAACGGGAATACCAGTTGCATGCGAGGCCGTCATAGTCAGGCAGGCCTTAACTGTACCAGTTGTCATGGCCGTCTTGAAGACCATGCCCTTTCATTGTTAGCCGGACAGGCGAATATTCCGGCATCAGCGCGTCTTGCAGAACATCTTGAACCTGTATTTGCAGGTAGTAAAGAAAATGTAGTGCCCAGGGAACCGTGGTTGATGGAGCCAGACTGCAGATCCTGCCATACAAATTTCAATATCCGGGAAGACGGGTATAAAGGAACGGCTTACAATCTCTGGGTACCCGGTTTTTCGGCGCTTTACAGGAACAGGACCGACACACATGGCGTGATGTGCAGTGCATGTCATGGTTCTACTCATGCTATTTACGGGGCGGTGAATATGTATGAAAAACACCGAGACAATTTACAGCCAATTCAATACCAGGGTATAGCAGGGACAATCGGTACCCGTGACATGTGTATGGTGTGCCATATTAAGCCTATGGAGGTTAACGGTCACCACCGGAATATGGTCAACCGCGAGCATCTGGCCACTATTGTGGAATGAATTCACAAAGCTTGCTTGTTTTTTTATTCCAATCCTTTACGCTATCTTTCTGCTTCAATTCAAAAAATGTAAGTATGAGGCATTTAAAAATAATCATGGTTGTAGTATTGGCAATGGTGGCAATGAATATTCATGCACAGCGAAAAGTAAAACTTAAGAACCATTCCGATTCTGTTTCCTATGCCATGGGTGTGGCACTATATCAAACCATTGATCAGGTTGATAAGGAGGCTAATATTGATTTGATTGCAAGGGCCCTTGAGGACATGCGAAAAGAACGGGCAATAATGAGTTATGAAGATGCTGAACAGTATGTTATGAGGACCATGGATGAACAAGAACAAGTTCGCAGCCAGGAAAACCGCGAGGAAGGAGAAGCTTTTCTCTCCGAAAACGCCGATAAAGAAGGTGTTGTTACTACTGAAAGTGGTTTGCAATACAAGGTGATCAAACAGGGTGACGGATCCATTCCTGATTCCACGAGCCGGGTTAAAGTTCATTATGAAGGCACCCTGATAGACGGGAGTTCATTTGACTCTTCCCGAGAACGAGGAGAACCGGCAATATTCGGTGTTGACCAGGTTATTGAGGGTTGGACCGAAGTGCTGCAACTGATGCCGGTTGGTTCTGTTTACAAAGCCTACCTTCCTGCCGATCTGGCCTATGGAGATCGCTCCATGCGTGGTGCCATCGAACCCGGGTCGGTACTAGTTTTTGAGATTGAACTCCTGGAAATTGTAGAGTAAAAATATGATCAGGCCAGAAGATCAAATTCTTGTCATTTTTGGTGCTTCCGGGGATCTTGCTAAAAGAAAGCTTCTACCAGCGCTTTATGCATTAGAACAATCCAGGTTGCTGCCTGAGGGATTTGCTGTTCTTGGAACGGGCAGAACTTCCTATGATGATGATTCTTATCGCCGTTATGTATCGGAGATGCTTAAGCAACATGATGATTCTTCGCAGGAAAAGATTAATTCATTTATAAATCGAATAAATTATCATACAATGGATCCCTCAGATGAGGGAGAGTATGAAGGGTTGAAGAATAAGCTGATAGAGATAACCAGTAAGTATCAGTTGCCTGAAAATTTCATATTTTATCTGGCAACACCTCCTTCACTTTATGATAAGATTCCTTGCTATCTTAAAAATTGTGGTTTGACCCGGGAAGATAAGAATAAATGGAGGCGGGTGATTATTGAAAAACCCTTTGGTTTAGATCTGGATAGCGCTGCAGCACTGAATCAATCTCTTCACAGTTTTTTAAAAGAGCATCAAATTTACAGAATAGATCATTACCTGGGGAAGGAGACCGTTCAGAATATACTGGTAACCCGATTCTCCAACGGAATTTTTGAACCACTATGGAACCGGAATTACATTGACCATGTGGAGATCACCTCTGCTGAGACTATAGGTATCGGTGATCGAGGAGGATATTATGAGCATGCTGGAGCGCTGAGAGATATGTTGCAGAACCATTTATTCCAGCTAGTTGCTTTTGTGGGAATGGAGCCTCCAACAGTGATATCTTCAGAAGCTATAAGGAATGAAATACTGAAGGTGTTACAGTCATTCCGGCCTATTCCGTACGAAGAAGTAAATAAATTTGTAGTTCGCGGACAATATATGCGATCCAGTATTAAGGGTGAATCTTTACAATCATATCGAGAAGAGGGGGCTGTGGATGATGAATCGAAGACGGAGACCTATGTGGCGATGAAATTATTTATCGATAACTGGCGTTGGGGAGGAGTCCCTTTTTATATTCGAACAGGAAAACGACTGCCCATGAAAGTCACTGAGATAGTGATTCATTTCAAACCCTCACCCCACACTTTATTCTGTTTTGGCAATAATGGCTACAAATCAAATAATCAATTAGTTATAAGAATTCAGCCGGATGAAGGCATACAGTTGCGTTTTGGAATGAAGGTACAGGGAGCGGGTTACAATGTACAAGATACGAGTATGGATTTTTATTACCGGGACCTAACTGATAATTCAATGCCGGAGGCTTATCAGCGTTTACTTCTCGATGCCATGCAGGGTGATCCCACGCTGTATGCACGTGGAGATGTGGTAGAACAAGCCTGGAGGTTCGTGGATCCTATCTTGAGAAGATGGAAGGAAGATAGCAGTTTCCCTCTTTTTGGATATTCTTCAGGATCATGGGGACCTTTTAAGGCAAATGATTTGATCGAAGGAGAAAAGGATCAATGGCACTATCCCTGTGAAAATCTGACTGAAGAAAGTAAATCAATTACACTATGAGCGTCCAACCTATTCTACGAATCTATCCAGATTCATTTAAGATGGCCGAAGCAGTTGCTCGTGATTTTATTCAGTTTATCAAACAGTTGGCGGTTTTCAGGCAACGGGTTTTTGTAGCGCTGTCAGGAGGATCTACACCCATCGTCTTTTTTAAAGCTCTTGTTAAACAAAAGCCTGCCATAGACTGGGATCAGCTGGCATTTTTTTGGGTTGATGAGCGGTGTGTTCCTCCCGATGATTCAGAGAGCAATTTCGGTGTAGCTTACCAAACCTTAATAAAACCTCTGGGTATACCTTCTTCCTCGTATTTCAGGATAAGGGGGGAGGATGATCCGGATAAGGAGGCAGCCAGGTATGGGGAATTGATCATGGACATGGTTTCTCCCGGAATGACCTTTCCGGTATTCAATTGGATTTTCCTTGGAATGGGGGATGACGGTCATACTGCATCCATTTTTCCTCATGAACTTCATCTCTGGAAGACAGACAGTTTGTGTGCTGTAGGAACCCATCCTGAAACCGGTCAAAAAAGGATTACTTTTACAGGCCACCTTATCAATGCTTCTCAACGAATTTCTTTCCTGATAGCGGGAAAGAGTAAAGAGAAAAAGGTCAGGGAAATCATTCTTCGCGAAGAGGGTTATAAAATGTATCCGGCTTCCCATGTAGAGCCTTCCAGTCATGTACTTGAGTGGTATCTTGACAGGGAGGCTGCAGGAAAATTGGGGTCAAAACAGGATGGTCATGAGGCAATATCTTGAAGAGGCTCGTGGGATGGATCGTAACGATCCTTTAGGTGTTTACAGGGACCAGTTTACACCCCTGGAGGCAGGAATGATATATCTTGACGGCAATTCCCTTGGTCGTTTGACTAAAACCACCATAGGTCATATGGAGCGTCTTCTTCGGGAGGAGTGGGGAGATCGTCTCATAAGGTCATGGAATGAATCCTGGTACCATAAAGCAACAGAACTGGGAGATAAGATTGCTCGTATTGCAGGGGCTTCACCGGGTGAGATAATTGTAGCTGATAACACATCGATTAATTTATTCAAATTGGCGTATGGTGCATTGAAGTGGAATAAAGGTCGTACCGGCATTGTTTCGGATACCCTTAATTTTCCTTCGGACATATACATTTTACAGGGACTTGTGCATCAGTTTGGAGAGGATTATCATCTGGATCTTGCACCATCTGATGATGGCATTACGATGTCAATGGAAACTCTCAACTCTTTTGTTACCAATCAGACGGCCCTGGTAGCACTATCGCATGTCATTTTCAAAAGTTCCTTTATGTATGACATGGAGAAAGTTACAGAAATTGCGCATGATAATGGCGCGCTCATGTTATGGGATATCAGTCATAGCATTGGTTCTGTCCCCATAGCTTTAAACAAGCTGAATGTTGATCTGGCTGTGGGATGTACTTATAAATACCTGAATGGAGGTCCGGGTGCCCCTGCATTCTTATATGTAAGAAAGGACTTGCAGGAGAGACTATTATCTCCGATATGGGGATGGTTTGGACAATATATGCCATTTGAATTCGGTCTCCGGTACGAACCAGCGGAGGGCATACAGCGATTTCTATCGGGAACTCCCCCCATTCTCTCCATGGCAGCTGTTGAACCGGCAGTGTCGATGTTGCTTGATGCTGGTATTGAACTTCTCCGAGAAAAGAGCATTCAGCAATCAAACTTCCTGATCAAGTTGGCTGAAAAGTATCTATTTCCCAATGATTTTAAATTGGGTTCACCATCTGATTTTCGTCAACGAGGTTCGCACGTATCCCTTAAACATACGGAAGCATACAGAATATGTAAGGCGTTAATAGATCCGGATATAGGAAGCGGAAAAATCATTCCAGACTTTCGTGAGCCTGATAACATACGATTGGGGTTAACTCCACTCTATACAACCTTTGAAGATATCTATCAGGCGATAGAACAGATGCACACGATTGTAGAGAAGGAGTATTACAAGAATTACACTACAGAACGTTCTTCCATTACCTGAACTGAATTTCACACTGATCAATAAAAAACCCGATGTTGATACATCGGGTTTTTCAAAGCGGTCTGGACGAGACTCGAACTCGCGACCTCCGGCGTGACAGGCCGGCATTCTAACCAACTGAACTACCAGACCTTAAGTTCCATAATAGCTATTGGTATTCAAAATTGTATTGAACGTTGTGTTCAATTGCGTGGCAAAAATAGATGTTTTTTTTATTTCACCAAAATTTCACCTCTGAAAGTTGCGCTTTTTTTTGCTTTCCTGTGTCCTGTATGGTTTATCGTGGTCTTCAGGTATTGTTTTTATGAAAAAGGGTGAAGTTTACCGACCCATAGGTTCGTTGCTGGTAGAATCCTTTAAAATCTCTGAATTGAAATTCAGCGGGGTGTTCCAGTATGAACCACCCCTGTGACAGGAGGATCCCGGATTCAAAAACCAGATCGGGAATTTCCTTGAGCCTGGGATGATCAAATGGTGGATCTGCAAAAACAATATCGAACGATTCATAAGGTTTTAGAATGAATCTAAAAGCATCTGAATGAATCACGTGCATGGTTTCAAAACCCAATTCACCGGCAGTTTTACTAATGTATCGATAATTAGCCGGATCTTGTTCTACCGAAGTGATGCTAAGTGCATTTCTGGATCCAAATTCATAGGATATACTACCGGTTCCGGCGAACAGGTCCAATACCTTACATTGCTCAATATCTGTCAGATTATGAAGAATATTGAATAAACTCTCCTTGGCAAAGTCCGTAGTTGGCCTGGCATTAAAGTTTTTCGGAGGCTTAAGTATCTTTCCACGATATATACCACTGATTATTCGCACCTTGTTGCCTCGGCTAGTATGATATTAGCTGGAATATATTCTTTTTCAATATCTTTTATATTATAGGGTACGGAAGTTATCTTTCGGATATACCTTTTCATCTGCAGGATCTCCTCACTCTCTTTATGTGTCTCGCCGGAGTAGAACAATGGGATCGTTTCCAGATTATAATCCAGTTGCTTGAAAGTGTTGAGCGTATGATAGACGGCTTCGCGGGGTGAGTTTATCTTATAGCGGTTCAGCAAAACAAGCTGGTCGTTCCGGATAACTAATAGTTCCAAATATCTCTTCCGAATCTCTATCATACAGAATCCCCGTTGATGATCGGCAGCATTGATCTGATCGGCCAGTGATAGCATGCAGACTGCAGGGTGCAATACATTACAGTTACATGCCATTTTTGAAGCCAACTGAGTAATGGATTCTGGGACCAGGTATACCAGGTAAAATGGCCTTCCGTCAATTTTCTTGTAGTATGAGTTATCATCAAGTGATACATGATTAGATTGTTGAAGGTAAAACCTGGTAAGATCAGTACTAAAAAGGTCTTCAGGTATTACTGTAGCTGCAAGTGAATCAACAACAATCGAGCATGTACCACGAAATTTGGATAGAAGGGTATGATCCTCCAGCCACTGGGTACAATTGGCGACCTGGGTTACCAGGGAAGGAGCAGGATCATTAGTAAAACTTTTAAGAACAACCGGATTATAACGTTGGTCTCCAAGCAAAAGTGAAAATCCATCCGCCGAAAAGCGGATGGATAGATGCCCTTTGTTAAGTATATCTTCGGATATAGTATTTGATATGATGCTATGAACCTGCATGAAAGACAGGGTTACTCCCAGTTTCCTGTGAGTGTGCCCTCCTCGAGGGATCCAAATTTAATACCCGGGAAACCGGTGATCCGCTCTCTTTCGGCTATATAATTTATGGTTAGTTGATCATTCAGACCCTTGAGGAGATCTTCGTAGTATGCTTTCACTTCAACAACCTGAACCATAAGGTTGGAAGATGTCTGAATTTCGTTGGATTCTATTTCAAATTCCACGTTGCTGGTGTATGGGACATACGGCAGGGAATCGATCGGGAATTGGTGCCCGAAAAGTGAGTCTCGCACGGGAATTTTAGTAGATTCCCTGACGATGATACCTTCATCAACTGCTTTCTGACGAGCTTCTTCAAGACCAAATTCTTCAAGCCACTCTTCTGGTATGGTTCCTATGGCCTTTACAATGGTGAAAGAATCATTTTCCAAAAACATCAGAAGTGTATCGAAACTTCCAGTGTATCTGTTATAGACGTCTTTATATGCTTTTTGTGCCTCCCTTATATCTTTCAGTCGTTCGATCGTTTTATTTTCCCGCTTCGTCACTTCTTTTTGAAATCGGATGGGGCGCATAATGCTTTCAACGATCAGATACCCTAAAACAATGATCAGAACGATGAATAAAACTTGAATTACTCTTCTCATGGGGATTTTTGATTTTAAGTTTGCGCACAAATTTAGCAAAAAAAATAAATTATAAATTTTAATTTTATGTTTTCTTAGAAGTATGCTTAAAAATTATATCACATCCAAATTAATTGATAATCTTGCATTTCAGCCAACTCAAAGTCAGGAGAAGCTGATCGATAAGCTGTCAACTTTCATAGCTAAAGGAGATGAACATGAGATCATGATGATCAAAGGGTATGCAGGAACAGGCAAAACAACTCTTGTCAATTCATTGGTTCATACTCTGCGGGAACTCAAGCAGCGGGCGGTTCTTATGGCTCCAACAGGAAGAGCGGCAAAGGTTTTATATTCTTACACGGGTAAAACAGCCTGGACCATTCACAAAAAGATCTACAAGCAGAAGACAGGAAGTGACGGATTGGGGACATTTGTACTTGACAGGAATTTGTATAAAGACACTTATTTCATTGTTGACGAAGCCTCTATGATTGGTTCTGCGCGTTATGATTCATTGTTTGGTACAGGGGATTTGTTGGCAGATTTATTACATTATGTCAATAATGCACAGCATTGTAAACTAATACTGATAGGAGATACAGCACAGCTGCCCCCTGTTGGGCTGGATGTTAGTCCGGCATTGGATGTTTATGAGCTGGGAGCAAGAGGATACTCGGTTATTGAACATACTCTTACAGACATTGTAAGGCACCAGAAAGACTCAGGGATTTTATATAATGCAACTGGAGTTCGCGAATTGATCAGGAGATCGGATCCTCAAATCCCCTCACTTCTTATGAATGATTTCAAGGATATTAATAGAATCAATGGAGGCGATATGCTGGAGTTGCTCAGTGATAGTTACGATCAATATGGGGAGGAGGGGACAATTGTTGTAACCCGGTCCAATAAAAGGGCCAATCGTTTTAATACGGGTATTCGGGGACAAATTCTCTGGAAAGAAGAACAGATAAGCAGGGGGGATCTTTTAATGGTGGTAAAAAACAACTATTTCTGGAAGGATGAAGATCGTAACCCGGATTTTATCGCTAATGGGGATATTGTAAAGATTGAACGAGTGATGGGATTTCAAGAGCTTTATGGGTATCATTTTGCGGATGTTCGCATATCATTGTTGGATTATGGATATCTTGAGCTGGATGTTACATTAAATTTGGATGTACTTGAAATAGATGGTCCCTCTTTAACTACAGGGCAGATGCGGGAATTGTATGCTCATATTATGGAAGATTACCCGGATCTGACTACCAGGAAAAGGCGTTCAGAGCAGATCATGAAAAATCCGTATTTTAATGCTCTGCAGGTAAAGTTTGCCTATGCAGTTACCTGCCACAAGGCACAGGGAGGTCAGTGGCCATCGGTTTTCCTCGACCAGGGTTATTTTACAGATGCCATGCTGTCGGTTGATTACCTTAGATGGTTGTATACGGCAATGACCAGAGCAACGGAACAATTGTATCTGGTGAATTTTACTTCTCAGTTTTTTTCAGGTATGCTTGAGGAATAATCACTAATTAACAGGCAATTATTCTCCTATGATTTTCACCAGTACCCGTTTTCTTCTTTTTCCATCAAATTCTCCATAGAAGATCTGTTCCCAGGGTCCAAAATCCATTTTACCATTTGTAATAGCTACTACCACTTCACGCCCCATAATGGTTCGCTTGAGGTGCGCGTCTGCATTGTCTTCAAAACCATCGTTATGCCTGTACTGATCATAGGGTTTTTCCGGTGCAAGCTTTTCCAGCCATTTTTCGAAGTCCTGATGCAATCCAGGCTCATCATCGTTGATAAATACACTGGCGGAAATGTGCATGGCGTTACAGAGCAACAAGCCTTCCTTGATTCCGCTATCGGCAAGAGCTTCTTCTACAGCCGGTGTGATGTTGATATACTCACGCCGTGTAGGGATTTCAAACCATAATTCTTTACGGTACGATTTCATAGGTTGCGATTTTACAGGTTTAACGCTTCTTTAATCTTTGCTATTTTTTCCTCGAGTTCCAGATCAATTCTGTTAAAATCCTCTCGTTTATCCAGTGATTGATTCACACTGAAATAGAATTTAATTTTTGGTTCGGTACCTGATGGCCGCATGGATACTTTCGTGCCATCACTGGTTATGAACTGCAGCACATTGGACTTCGGCAGCTTTATATCATACTTCAGATGAGAAACATTATCAAAGGTTTTTTGTTTCAGATAGTCATGAACTAGCATTACATCAGAGCCAAGAATGGAATCGGGAGGTGCATTTCGAAAATTCTCCATCATAGCGGCTATTTCTTCTGCTCCGTCTTTTCCTTTTCTGACGACTGATATGAGGGACTCTTTATAAAACGAAAAATCTGAATATATATCTATAAGGATATCAAACATGCTTTTGCCTTGCTCCTTTGCCCATGCAGCCATTTCTGCGATCATGGTGCAGGAGGAAATAGCATCCTTGTCGCGAACAAAATCTCCTATCATGAAGCCATAACTTTCTTCGCCACCTCCTATAAATGTTTTTGACCCTTCGTTTCTTCGAATCATATCAGCTATATGCTTAAATCCGGTAAGGACATCATAGCAGGGGACCTCGTAGTATCTGGCAATGTCGGCCATGAGTTCGGTCGTAACAACGGTTTTTACCATGTATTCGTTGCCCTTCAGATATCCTTTCTCACTCCATTGTGAAAGCAGGTAGTAGGTGATTAATATGGCTGTCTGGTTGCCATTTAGGAGCACCATTTTTTCGTGCGGATCACGAATTGCAATTCCTACCCTGTCAGCGTCGGGATCAGTAGCCATGACCAGATCAGCCCCTACCTCACCAGCTTTTTGAAGTGCCAGATCCATTGCCGCGGACTCTTCAGGATTGGGAGAGACAACTGTAGGAAAATCTCCGTTTACCTCATCCTGCTCGGGCACATTGTATATCTTTGTGAATCCTGCCTTTCTGAGTCCATTGGGAACCATTTTTACGCCTGAACCGTGGATGGGAGTATAGACGATTTTGATATCGGAGTGCTTGCGGATATAATCTGGATTAAGGGAAAGTTTTTTCACTTTCTCCAGGTACTTTTTATCCATCTCTTCGCCCAACGGCTGAATCATATTTTCATTCCCATCAAATTTGATTTCATTGATTGATTGGATGGATTTCACTTCGTTTATAATGTTGGTATCGTGTGGATGTATAATTTGCCCCCCATCTTCCCAGTACACTTTATAACCATTGTATTCTTTGGGATTGTGACTTGCGGTAACGACCACACCGCTTTGGCAGTTAAGTTCTCTTATTGCGAAACTCAGCACTGGTGTAGGTCTTAGTTCATCGAACAGGTAAGCTTTAATTCCATTGGCAGTGCAGATTTGGGCTGTAGTTTCGGCAAATAAACGACTATTATTCCGGCAGTCATGGGCAATGGCTACACTGATTTCTTCCAGACCCTGAAATGCTTTCAGCAAATAGTTGCATAGACCCTGAGTAGCCATTCCAACGGTATAGATATTCATTCGGTTTGTTCCTACCCCCATGATTCCTCTGAGTCCGCCGGTTCCAAATTCCAGAACACGGTAGAAACTTTCAATCAGTTCTTTTTCATCATGTTCCAGCAAATACAAAATTTCTTTTCGTGTTGCCTCATCAATATTACTGTTTAACCATTTATTGGCTTGTTCTCGTACATGCTGCAATATTGTCTCTTTTTCCATTAATCTCACTTCTTTAAATTTGTTCTAACTTTCATGTGATTTACACACTTAATCAGGCTGTCTCGCCAGTAAGGTATAAAAATCTGATAGCTTTCCCGTATTTTCTTTTTGTTCATTACACTGTAAACCGGTCTGGGAGCGGGGAGAGGAAACTCTTCTGTACGCACAGGTTCTATATGACATGTCAGATTAGCAATTGAAGAGATCTGCACAGCTACATCGTACCATGAAGCAACCCCTTCATTGGAATAGTGAAATATTCCAGGAAGAAAAGGTTGTCCTTCTTCTGACTCCACGCCACGAATGATCTCTACTATAGCAGAAGCCAGGTCGCTGGCATACGTTGGTGATCCTGTCTGATCAAAAACTACTTTAATCTTTTCTCTTTCAGTTAATAATCTGAACATTGTCTTTACAAAATTCGAACCGTTTAACGAATATAACCAGGAGGTTCGGATAATCATAGTGTTTTTACTATTCATTATACCTTGTTCTCCTGCCAGTTTGGAAGCTCCATAAACACTTTTTGGTCCGGTTTCATCATCTTCGGCGAGAGGGATAGGTTTATTACCCGGGAAAACATAATCGGTGGAAATGTGGATAAATTTTGCACCGATCTTTTCAGATAGCTCAGATAACAAAACAGGAATGTCGCGATTAATGAGGTAGGCGCCGTTTTTATCAGACTCTGCATTGTCTACAGCTGTGTATGCTGCACAATTAACGATATAATCTGGTTGGTGTTTTTCAATAAAGGAGGTAGTTTTACGCTTATTTGTCAGATCCAATTGATCTACATCGGTAAATAAAAATAAAAGATCCGTAATAGATCCGGAAAAGTTGCGGATTTCGTTGCCTAACTGACCATTAGCACCTGTTACTAGGATTTTGCCCATATCAGTGAAATCATTTTTGAAATTCTAAAAAAGGCAGTTTCAGATCTTTTTCAGATATCACTGCTTTGCCTGAAGGTATTTTCCAGTCTATATTAAGTGTGGGATCATTGTACCGGATGCCACTTTCTGCTTCCGGGTGATAGAATTCATCGCATTTGTAATAAACCGTTGCATGGGGGCTTATTACCGAGAAGCCGTGTGCGAAACCTTTTGGTACAAGTAGTTGTTTAAAATTCGTTGAAGATAATTCGATTCCATACCACTGACCGAAAGTTGATGAATTCTCTCTGATATCCACAACTACGTCATATATTGTTCCTTCCAATACCCTTACCAGTTTGGACTGAGAATATGGTTCTTTCTGGTAATGCAACCCCCGGATAACTCCATATGTGGAACGGGATTGGTTATCCTGAACAAACACATAGTTCAGACATTGTTTTCTGTAGTCGTTCCGATTATAACTTTCAAAAAAATAACCCCGGCTATCTAAGAATACTTTTGGCTCAATGACCTTTAATCCATCGAATCCCGTATCAATGATTTTCATAACTGTGAAGCGTCGAATGTGAATATTTTCTCTTCTGCAATGCTGTAAAGATACTGTCCGTAGTTGCTTTTTTTCAAATCTTCTGCCAATCTGAGCAACTGTTTCTTATCGATAAAACCTCTCGTATAGGCAATTTCTTCAACACATGAAATTTTAAGACCCTGGCGTTGTTCAATTGTATGTATATAATTTGACGCCTGAAGCAGGCTTTCGTGGGTGCCAGTATCAAGCCAGGCCATACCTCTTCCCATGATTTTTACCTGCAATCTTTGTTCTTCCAGGTAGAGTCGGTTAAGATCGGTTATTTCCAGTTCTCCACGTGTTGAAGGACGAAGTTTCTTGGCTTTTGAAATCACATCATTCGAGTAAAAATATAGTCCTGTAACGGCATAGTTTGATTTCGGAGAGGAAGGTTTCTCTTCAATGCTGAGGACTTTACCATTTTTGTCAAAATCTACCACGCCGTAACGTTGGGGGTCGTTTACAAAATACCCGAATACAACAGCACCGTCTTCAAGGTTAGAGGTGTCCAACAGGGTTTTTCCAAAGCCGTGTCCGTAGAAGATATTATCCCCCAGGATCAGGCATACATTTTCATTATCAATGAATTCCTCACCTATGATGAATGCTTGGGCCAGACCGTCGGGAGAGGGCTGGACGGCATACTCAATATTTAAACCGAGTTGTTTTCCATCGCCAAGAAGATTTTCATAAAGCGGCAGGTCAGTAGGGGTAGAGATTATTAGAATCTCTTTTAAGCCTGCCAGCATGAGCACGGATAGGGGATAGTAGATCATTGGTTTGTCGTAAACAGGAATAATCTGTTTCGATATACTTTTGGTCAGAGGATATAGCCTTGTTCCGGCTCCACCTGCAAGAATAATACCTTTCATGATTCTATGTTTTTTTCAAAATATTGAATGGTTTTCTCCAATCCATCAATAATTCCTATAGTTGGTTCCCATTGCTGCAGTTCTTTTTTAGCCAGCGTGATGTCGGGTTGTCTTTGAACCGGATCGTCCTGAGGGAGATCATGATAGGTGATCTCTGAATGCGAGTCTGTCATTTCAATAATGGTTCTGGCCAGATCGATGATAGTGAACTCTTTTGGGTTACCCATATTGACCGGACCAGTAACTGATTCATCTGTATTCATCATACGAATCAGACCATCCACCAGGTCATCTACATACTGAAAGCTTCTCGTTTGCTGACCATTTCCGTAGATAGTAATGGGTTTGTTTTGCAGTGCCTGAACAATAAAATTGGATACAACACGACCGTCGTTGGGCAGCATACGGGGCCCATACGTGTTAAATATTCTCACTATTTTAATTCGCACATTGTTCTGGTGGTGGTAATCCATAAAAAGGGTTTCAGCACATCGTTTTCCTTCGTCATAGCAGGCTCTGGATCCAATGGGATTTACATTGCCCCAGTATGATTCAGGCTGAGGATGTACTGAAGGATCACCATATATTTCACTGGTAGAAGCTTGCAGTACTTTGGCTTTTATTCGTTTTGCCAGTCCGAGCATATTAATAGCTCCCATGACTGATGTTTTTACTGTTTTGATCGGGTTTATCTGGTAATGGATAGGGGAGGCCGGGCAGGCGAGATTGTATATTTCATCCACCTCGGCATAATAGGGCACGGTAACATCGTGTCTGACTATTTCGAAATATGGGTTGTCCATGAGGTGCACGATGTTTCTCTTGGAACCGGTAAAGTAGTTGTCTATGCAAATCACTTCATTATTCTCATTGAGTAACCTCTCACATAGGTGGGATCCAATGAAACCTGCGCCTCCGGTTACAAGGATTCGTTTCATGATTCTTCGGGTTTTACGGCAGGTCTGCCAATGGAATAATAAGTGAATCCATATTCTTGCATCTCCTCCGAATCATATATATTTCTCCCATCGAAAATGACCTTCTCCTTCATCAGTTTATCCATAACCCGGTAATTGGGTATTCTGAATTCAGACCATTCTGTAATAAGCACAAGTCCATCGGCATCAATTAACGCTTCGTAGCGATCATCGCAAAATGTAACCTTCTGTCCCATAATATTTTTAGCTGATTTCATGGCTACCGGGTCGTAGGCCCTGAGGGTAGCTCCAGCATCGCTAAGAGTATTTATTATAGACAGGGAAGGAGCTTCCCTCATATCATCGGTTTCAGGTTTAAACGATAGCCCCCATATTGCAATCCGTTTTCCATTAAGATTATGATTGAAATGAGCTTTAACTTTTTGCGCTATTACCAGTTTTTGTTCCTCGTTTACAGCTTCAACAGCCTGTAATATCCGTAAGGGTTTTTGGTAATCTTCACCTGTTTTTATAAGAGCTTTCACATCTTTTGGAAAACAGGATCCACCGTAACCTGCACCGGCATAAATAAATTTATTGCCGATTCTGGGGTCGCTCCCTATTCCTCTCCTGACCATGTTAATATCTGCACCGACAATTTCACAGAGGTTGGCTATATCATTCATGAAGGAAATTTTGGTCGCCAGAATTGCATTTGCTGCGTATTTGGTCATTTCTGCAGACCGGATGTCCATGCTTATTACCGGATGACCGTTCAGCAAAAAAGGTTTATACAATCTGTGAATAATCTTTTCAGCTCTTTTTGAATCAGTTCCTATTATTATACGATCGGGTTTGAGGAAATCATTGATTGCAGCTCCCTCTTTTAGAAATTCCGGATTGGAAGCGACATCAAATGGAATATCTACTTTCCTTTTCAGGAGTTCCTCTGCGATTGTTTCTCTTACTTTTTCTGCAGTATTGATGGGGACCGTACTTTTTGTAATAATAACGGCATATTCTTCAAGATATTTACCGATATTACCTGCCACTGTCAGGACATGTCGCAGGTCAGCACTGCCGTCTTCTCCAGGAGGAGTGCCAACAGCTATAAAAATTGCTTCGCATCCAGCTATACTTTCTTGAATATTCGCTGAAAAAGATAACCTTCCTTTTTCCAGGTTAGTATTTACCATTCGTTCCAGCCCCGGTTCATAAATGGGTACAAATCCCTGATTTAGTTGATCAATTTTTGCATGGTCTATATCCACACATGTAACCTGGATACCTGTTTCAGCAAAGCATGTTCCGGATACCAGTCCAACATATCCAGTTCCGATAATAGCAATCTTCATACTTCCTCATTTTTTGGAGCAGTAAAGTTATAGATTTTGTGCAAAAGGAGTGATGATTATCAGAGGAACTTTGAAGGAGAGGTTAAACGTTTGAATACTGTAGAGCTATATTTGAGATGATTATACTTACAGGGGATGAAAAGTCATTTGCAGTTTCAGATAAATATTTCTAAAAACAGCTGGAGATCAAAAAATTCCCGTGAACTTTCATGGATGAAAATTGGGCGTTTTCTTATAAATTCGCTATCTTTGCGGCTCGATTACAGGTAATTATAATGTCTAACTTATTAATTTTAAATTAATTATCGAATGACTGAAAAAGAAAATGATGCTTTAAGAGAAGAGCAGAACGTCAATGAAAATCAGCAGGGGCCTGCTAATGAAAACACTGCTGCAAGCAGTTCGACAGCAGATAACAGCGAAACGGAATCCCAGGATAAAAATGCGACTCCTGAGGGATTAAGCGAAAAGGGAGATTGGAAAGAAGAAGCACCAAGGGGTGAAGGTGAATCAGATGATGCAGCGGAAAAATCCGCTAAACCTTCTGTAGAGGAAGTTGAAGAGAGTGTTTCTGATAGTTCAGTATCCTCTGAATCTGATGCAAAAGGGGAGGTGCAGACGAAGGAAGATGATGCCTCCACATTGCACACAGGTTCAACTCAAGAACAAACAGGTCAGGTAACGGACTCAGTTGGGGTAACTTCCCCTGAGGAAAATGTTACAGAAACCGGTGATCCGGAATTTGATTGGGACAAGTTTGCAGAAAAAGATGCAGTTGAGACATCTGCCAGTCAGGAAAAATACGAAGAGCTATATAACAATACACTTTCAACAGTCGCAGAAAATGAAGTTGTGGATGGTACGGTCATCTCAATGAACAAACGCGAGGTAGTGATCAACATTGGTTACAAATCTGAAGGTGTTGTATCTCTTAATGAGTTTCGATATAATCCTGATTTGAAAGTAGGGGATACAGTTGAGGTATATGTTGATAGCCAGGAAGATAAAAAGGGTCAGCTTGTCCTTTCTCATAAAAAGGCACGTGCAATGCGGTCGTGGGATCGTGTTAATCAAGCACTGGATCAGGATGAAGTGATTAAAGGGTATATCAAATGCAGGACCAAAGGAGGAATGATTGTTGATGTATTTGGCATTGAAGCATTTTTACCAGGATCTCAAATTGATGTAAAACCAATTCGAGACTATGACGCTTACGTTGGTAAGACAATGGAATTCAAGGTGGTTAAAATTAACCATGAATTTAAAAATGTGGTAGTATCGCATAAAGCACTTATTGAGGAAGAACTGGAGCAGCAGAAGAAAGAAATCATTGCCAAGCTTGAAAAAGGTCAGGTACTTGAAGGAACTGTTAAAAATATTACTTCTTACGGTGTCTTTATAGACCTCGGAGGAGTGGATGGTCTGATTCACATTACAGACCTTTCTTGGGGTAGGGTTAATCACCCGGAAGAGGTTCTTCAGCTTGATCAAAAATTAAACGTAGTAATCCTTGACTTTGATGATGATAAAAAACGGATTGCACTGGGCTTGAAGCAGCTGACACCGCATCCGTGGGATTCTCTTGATCCAGACCTGAAAGTTGGTGACAAGGTAAAGGGCAAAGTTGTTGTAATGGCAGATTATGGTGCTTTTGTGGAGATTGCTCCTGGAGTTGAAGGACTTATTCATGTATCAGAAATGTCCTGGTCACAGCATTTGCGAAGTGCACAGGAATTTATGAGTGTCGGAGATGAAGTGGAAGCTGTTATTCTGACTCTTGACCGAGAAGAGCGCAAAATGTCACTGGGAATAAAGCAGTTGAAGGAGGATCCGTGGGAGAAGATAGAAGAAAAATATGCAGTTGGCACAAAACATACTGCAAAAGTTCGTAACTTTACTAACTTCGGTGTATTTGTTGAAATTGAAGAAGGAGTTGATGGTCTTATTCATATTTCAGATCTTTCATGGACGAAGAAGATTAAGCATCCTGCGGAATTTACCTCTGTTGGTAGTGATATTGATGTTGTCGTATTGGAGATTGACAAAGAGAATCGTCGATTGAGTCTTGGTCACAAACAGCTGGAAGAGAATCCATGGGATGTGTTCGAAAACATTTTCGAGGTGGACACCATCCATGAAGGAACCATTGTGGAACTCATGGATAAGGGTGCTGTTGTAGCCTTACCCTATGGAGTAGAAGGATTTGTGACACCAAAACACCTTGTGAAAGAGGATGGCTCTTCTGCAAAAATGGACGAAAAACTACCTTTTAAGGTGATAGAGTTTAATAAGTCCGCAAAAAAGATTATCTTGTCTCATAGCCGAATTCATGAAGATGAGAAAAAACAGACGGAGAAGTCCAGTAAGAAATCAGAGTCAGGTGAGTCAAGAAAAGCAGCAAAGAAATTGAAAAGCAATCTTGAAAAAACCACACTCGGAGATATATCGGACCTTGCAGCATTGAAGTCTGAGATGGAGCAGAACGAAAAGAAGGAGGCTGGAAACAAAAAGGAAGATGATAACTAATCCTAAAAATAAATTTTCAGCTTTATGGAGTTCAAAATAGATAAATTTGAAAACCATACTTTAATCAAAGTATTGGAAGAGAAGCTGGATACGCATATTGCACCGACTTTAAAATCAGAACTGGTGTTGGTATCCGGCAACGGCGAAAAGAACATAATATTGGATCTCAGTAATGCACGTTATTGTGATTCCTCTGGTCTTAGTGCCATTCTCGTTGCAAACCGGCTGTGTAAAAATGCCAATGGAACATTTGTTCTTACAGGATTAAATGATGCTGTTGAGCGACTCATTACCATTTCACAGTTGGATACAGTTTTGAATATAACAAAGGATGTTGACGAGGCTGTGGAAATGATTAAAAATGCTGAATAAATCTTGGCTTAGTGTCATTTGAATTGATAATTCTTGGTAGCAGCTCCGCACTGCCCACCTCGAAACGTTCTACTGCCGCTCATTTACTTAACATAAATGAGCGGTTTTTTTTAATAGATTGTGGAGAAGGCGCTCAAATCCAAATGCGCAGGTATCGTTTGAATCCGGCACGTATTAATAACATCTTTATATCTCATCTTCATGGAGACCATATTTTTGGGTTGTTCGGACTTATTTCCAGCCTGGGGCTAATGGGTAGAAATGCAGATCTTCATCTTTATGGACCAAAAGGATTGGAGGAATTATTGGATAATCATCTGGTTTTTTTTAGGCCTCTGCCTTATTCACTGATTCATCATAGCGTTGAAGATGGAGAGACCGTGTATGAGGATAGCAAGACGGAAGTTAAGGCTATTGAATTGGTACACCGAACGTCTACGTATGGATACATTTTTAAGGAGAAACCAAAGTTGTTGAATATTCGAAAAGATAAAATAGAGGCTTACAAGTTAGGAGTGGAGGAAATTGTTCGCGTCAAGAAAGGAGAGGACCTAATAACAGAAAAAAAAATAATCCCAAACAGGGAATTAACATATCCCCCCTGGCATTGCAGATCTTATGCCTATCTTTCAGACACTGCATATTACCCCGGAATAGCGGATTATATCAAAAATGTAGACTTGCTGTTTCATGAAGCTACTTTCTTGGAGAGAGACAGGAAACTGGCATTGGAGACATATCACTCAACTGCAGTGCAGGCGGCAAAGGTCGCAGCTAAAGCAGGGGCTAAAAAATTGTTAATAGGGCATTTTTCAACCAGGTACAAAGATATTGATGAATTTCAGACCGAAGCAGCGCAATTATTTGGCCCGGTTATCTGCGTTGCTGATGGCGATCGTTTTCGTATTGAAATGTACCGAGAGCATTGAGAATGTGTTTGAGGATAAATACACAGATAAATACTATTTTTGCATTTGAATACACTGAAAACACATACTGATTAATGGAAAAAATCTATATTCTTGATTTTGGATCGCAATACACGCAGCTAATAGCTCGAAAGGTACGGGAAAACAACGTTTACTGTGATATTTATCCATTTAATCATTATCCGGAACCCGACGAATCAGTAAAGGGAGTGATTCTGTCGGGGAGTCCATCCTCTGTAAGAGAGCCAGGGGCTCCTGTACCTGATATCTTCGGAATAAAAGGCAAATTGCCGATACTGGGTATATGCTATGGAGCACAATATATGGCTCATCATTATGGAGGAGAAGTGGAAGCATCCGATTCTCGTGAGTATGGTCGTGCCCGGTTAACAACTATAGATGAATCCTCTGGCTTATTGAAAGGGGTAGAGGTCCAAACTCAGGTTTGGATGTCTCATGGAGATACCATCATGAAGTTACCATCAAATTATAAGATTATCGCCAGTACGGCTGATGTTGATGTAGCTGCATACGAGCTAGAGGATGAGCAAACGTTCGGATTGCAATTTCACCCAGAGGTATATCATACAACCCAGGGTGTTCATATACTGGGAAATTTTCTGAGAGAAATATGTGGGTGTAAACAGGATTGGACTCCGGAATCTTTTATAAATACAACTGTTGATGAGTTGAGCAGGAGAATCGGAGAAGGAAATGTGGTAATGGGTTTATCCGGAGGGGTGGATTCTTCTGTGGCAGCAGTGCTTTTGCACAAGGCCATTGGTAACCGGTTGACATGTATTGTTGTTGATAATGGTTTGCTGCGCAAGAATGAATTTAACATCGTCCTGGAGTCTTATAAGCATATGGGCTTAAAGGTAATAGGAGTTAATGCAGCAAAAAAGTTTCTTGATGATCTAAGGGGTGTAAAAGATCCCGAGAAAAAGCGTAAGATTATTGGTCGCAATTTTATAGAAGTTTTTGATGAAGAAGCCAGCAAACTGGATAATATATCATGGTTGGGGCAGGGTACGATTTACCCCGATGTTATTGAATCAGTCTCGGTGAATGGACCTTCAGTAACTATTAAGTCTCATCATAACGTGGGCGGGCTGCCCGAGCAAATGAAATTGAAGGTTGTGGAACCATTGCGATTGCTTTTTAAAGACGAGGTGCGCAAAGTTGGCCGGAGCTTAAATATCAGTAATATAATACTGAACAGACATCCTTTTCCGGGACCTGGTTTAGGTATTCGTGTACTGGGAGAGGTAACTCCTGAGAAAGTTATGTTATTGCAGGAGGCCGATTATATATATACAGAAGGACTTCGTAAGTACGGCCTCTATGACAGGGTGTGGCAGGCGGCTACCATTCTATTGCCTGTGCAGTCGGTGGGGGTAATGGGAGATGAACGAACTTACGAATATGTAGTAGCGCTGAGGGCCGTGACTTCTACAGATGGAATGACGGCAGACTGGGCTCATTTGCCATCTCAATTTCTCAGCAAAGTTTCCAATGATATTATAAACAGGGTTAGGGGGATTAACAGGGTGGTCTATGATATCAGCTCAAAACCCCCAGCAACAATAGAATGGGAATAGTTACTTCTTTCAATGTTTTGTTAGTTAGACCGATTTTAATAGAAAATAAAGTAAATATGCGTTACAATAGAGTAGTAGTAATATCCATAGTTTTAATATTGAGTGTGTTTGGCAAAACTTCCAATGCTCAATGGAATATGGAAGGTTTGAAGCTAATGGAAGTTGTCGATAAAGTGAGCAAGTATTATGTAGATTCTGTTAATGAGAGTAGGTTAGTCGAGCGCACCATAACTGATATGCTTCATGAACTGGATCCCCACTCTTCCTACATTAGTAAGGAGGACCTTAAGGAGATGCAAGAACAACTTGAAGGTGAATTTGAAGGAATAGGTATCTCATTCAATGTCCTTGATGACACGATTTTTGTTATTAGTACAATTCAGGGTGGTCCATCTGAACAGGTTGGGATTCGGGCTGGTGATCGGATAATAAAGATAGATGAAGAAAATGTAGCGGGTATTGGTATAAAGGCAAAAGGTGTTCAAACCAGGCTCAAAGGAGAAAAGGGGACAAAAGTAAATGTAACAGTGCTAAGGCGCAGTGTGAATAAATTGCTGAAATTCACGATAACAAGGGATAAAATACCATTCTATAGCCTAGATGCCTCATATATGATCGATAAACATACTGGGTATATAAAGCTATCTCGATTTTCCCAGACGACAGCAGATGAATTTGAATCCGCTATCAAGGAATTGAATGATAAGGGTATGAATCACCTGGTTTTGGATTTAAGTAGCAACGGAGGCGGGTATTTGAGAATAGCTGTGGAGTTGGCTGACCATTTTCTGGGTAAGGATCGACGAATCGTTTACACAAAGGGAGACAAAGTTCCCAGAAGAGATTATGATGCCACCGCACGTGGATTATTTGAAGAAGGCAGATTGGTTATAATGATTGATGAGAACTCAGCTTCAGCCAGTGAAATTGTAAGTGGTGCGATTCAGGAATGGGACCGGGGAGTTTTAGTAGGAAGGCGGTCTTTTGGTAAAGGACTTGTTCAACAACCGTTTCGCCTGAATGATGGTTCTGAGATGAGATTGACTATTGCCCGCTATTATACTCCTACAGGTCGACTCATACAAAAATCATATGATAATGGATATGATGATTATGCCATGGATATCATTAATCGCTATAATGAAGGTGAATTGAATAGTGCTGACAGCATTTTCTTCCCTGAATCCGAAAAGTATAAAACCCTCATTTTAGGTAGAACAGTATATGGAGGAGGAGGCATCATGCCTGACTATTTTGTTCCGCTGGATACATCCGGTTATTCTGATTATTACCGTGATCTGATTAATCTGGGGCTGTTTAATCAATTCATTTTGCAATACGTGGATCAAAACAGAGATAATTTGATGTCGAAATACAAAGAATTCTCCGTTTTTAAAAAGTCTTTTGAACCATCTCAGACCCTTCTGGAGGAGTTGGTTTTATTTGCTGAAAAGGAAGGACTTGCTTTTAATGAATCGGAATTTGAGGCTTCAAAATCTCAACTTTCTATGTTATTAAAAGCATACATTTCCCGGGATTTATGGAGTACAGGAAGATTTTATGAAATCTATAATGAATCAAATCCAGTTTTCATTAAAGCGCGCGAGATAGCTACCAGTTCCCGTCTTTACAGGGAAAAGTTGAAATAATTCCATAGATGCTACCCTGGATATATCAACATTATGTTGAGCTATTAGGTACCGCTTTTAGCATTGCATACCTATACTTCAGCATTAAGCAGAATATTTTATTGTGGCCACTTGGAATAATAAGTGCTATCTTCTATCTGGTGGTATTCTATCAGTCTAAGTTTTATGCTGACATGGCTTTAAATGGTTACTATCTGGTAATAAGTATATATGGTTGGATAATCTGGAGACGTGCTCGTGAAAAGATGGGGATGAAAATGCCAATAACACGTCTTAAACTTAAATTAGGATTGGTGCTGATTATTGTAACGGGTATTCTTTATTTTGTAATAGGAAAAATATTGTACCTCTATACAGATTCACCGATTCCTTATTGGGATGCTTTCACCACCTCTGCAAGTATAGTTGCCACATGGATGTTAGCTAAGAAAATATTAGAGCACTGGATTATATGGGTAATAGTTGACCTGGTTTCAATGGGATTATATATTTACAGAGGATTGTATCCTACGACATTTCTTTTTGCTGTTTATACAACAATGGCAGTTATTGGGTTCATACAGTGGAGAAAAGAATTACTAGAATATTAAAATGGCGTATCGTGTAGTGATAACCGGACCGGAATCAACTGGAAAAACAGAATTGGCTAGTTTTCTTTCTGAGAAACTTCATGGACGATTGATTCCTGAGTATGCTAGATATTATGTGTCAAATCTTGATAGATCTTATTCTTTCTCAGATGTTGAACATATTGGCAAATGGCAAAAAGAGCATTACCATTCGGTAAGACCCGAAGAACGATTGGTAGTGCTGGATACATGGCTGATAATCACACGTGTATGGTTCGAATCGGTGTTTCAAAAGGTGCCTATATGGATAGATGATGAGCTTAGTGAGAATAAACCGGACCTCTGTTTATTATGCTACCCGGATATTGCATGGCAACCAGATTCGGTTAGGGAGAATGGAGGTCAAATGCGTTTTGTTTTATACGAAAAATATGAAGAATTATTAAAAAAGCATGCATACCCATATCAAATCATAAAGGGAAGTGGGGTTGACCGCAAGAATAATGCTTTAAAGGTTATACATGAAAGACTTAACATATCATGAATTATCATAACAGGTATCATGCAAAAACATTAAAGGGATTAGAAGGTGTTCTTGCCAGAGAGTTACAAGAGATAGGAGCAGAGCAAATTGCAATTGTGAATCGCGGTGTGGATTTTTCGGGTGGAAAATCAATGCTCTATAAAAGTAATTTTTGTCTGCGCACGGCTCTTCGAATACTTGTTCCGTGGTTCTCCTTCCATGCCCAGGATGAAAAGGTGCTCTACAGGGAGATACGTAAAATTGACTGGAGCCAGGTACTGAACGTGCATAAAACTTTTACGATTGATCCCGTTGTTTTTTCCAGTATCTACAGGAACAGCCAATATGTTGCACTTAGAATTAAGGATGCAATAGTTGATCAGTTTAGATCAGAAACAGGGTTACGTCCCTCGGTAGATCGTAAGCAGGCAGATTTACGGATAAATGTACATGTTAACCAGGATCGATTCCTAATATCACTGGATAGTTCAGGAGACCCTCTATATAAGAGGGGATATCGGAAGAATGCTCATGTAGCTCCTTTGAATGAAGTGCTGGCAGCAGGAATGATTTTGCTGACAGGATGGGATGGGCAAAAGCCATTTATTGATCCCATGTGTGGATCGGGGACTCTGGCTATTGAGGCAGCAACAATTGCCATTGGTATTCCACCAGGGGTGTTTCGTAAAGGATTCGCATTTGAACATTGGAAAGGTTTTGACAAAGAACTGTTCATGAGAGCTTTGGAGTCACTGCCAAATGAGAAGGCACTGCAAGTTCCTCTCTTTGCATTTGATGTTGACGAAACTTCAATTATAATGACCAGGGATAATATTCGGAATGCTGGATTGCAAGATTATATTTCAGTTGAACAACGTGATTTCCTTACTCCCGAAAAAACATACTCTCCATCTGTAATTGTAATTAATCCACCTTATGGCGAGCGTATTGGCGGCGATGATATTAATATGTTATACAAAGGAATGGGGAATGCATTAAAAAAAGCTTATCCAGGTTCTGAAGCATGGATACTTTCTGCAAGTAAAGAAGGCATGAAGCAATTAGGGTTAAAAGCCGAAAAAAAATTCACACTTTACAACGGAGCACTTGAATGTAAATATCAAAAATACAGGCTTTTTAAGGGCTCTTTTAAGGATTTTAAGATAAAATCAGCATAATGATTCATTAAAGTTGTCAAATAAAAGGTATGTTTCATTGAAAAAAAGACCATTTTGTTGTTAATTGTTGTGAAGAGCGGTTATTTTTACCTAACTTTAATTTAGGTTTGGCAGCATATGGAAGGCTCCATAGCCTGATGAGTCTAATTTTGTGTCGTAATTATTTTTTATATATTTGCTGAGCAAGATCCAGCATATACTTACACAGAAAACAAAAAAAGCTTAAATGAGCTTTGATGTAAACGAGTATTATTCTAAACTGAACGGCGGGGACGTTTTGATTGCTTACAAGGGAAATGTTTCCAGTGAGCTGATTAGTAATGTACTCGAAGTGGTCGAATCTCGTATGGATGATTACAGCGAGGATTCGAAAATCAGAAAGAAGGTTTATAATGTTCTGGTTGAAAGTTTGCAGAACCTTTATCATCATATAGATGTTTTACCTCCAAGTATGCAAAAGGAGTATGACGAGAAATTTGGCATTTTGGTGGTTTCCCGTGTTCAGTCAAAGTATAAAATATCCACAGGTAACTTTGTGACCACTGACAGGGTGGATTTTCTAAAGAACAAAATAGACAAGATTAATACCATGTCAAAGGAGGAGCTTAAAGACATGTATAAGTTTATTCTTAACCATCAGCGCTTGTCTGATAAAGGCGGGGGTGGACTAGGACTTGTTGATATTGCCAGAAAAACTGGTAATGCATTGGACTACTCTTTTCATAAGTATGATGATAAGTACCATTTTTTCAATTTGGATGTATATATTGATTTTGAAAAAAAATAACGTATAAAATATTGATTATGGAACCACTTTCTATTGAAGGAACAGCAAAGACCCCAACTGTGAAGTTTGATGCCCAGGAGGGAGTTATTGAAATCAAGGGTCGTTCTATCCCTGAAAACTCCATTGAATTCTATAAGCCATTAGTTGAATGGTTGGAAGAATATAGCACATCACCACTTGAACTGACCCAAGTGAATGTTCAACTTGAATACTTTAATACCAGTTCATCAAAATGCATTTTAGACGTCTTTAAAAAACTTGAAGCTATACATAAAGGTAAAAATGAAGTTATCATTAATTGGTACTACGAGGAGGATGATGAAGATATGCTTGAAGCTGGGGAGGACTATGAATCAATCATAAGGGTTCCATTCAAAATGATTGAAATCGTAGAGTAAAGGCATTATAATATTTAAATTAAGGCCCGGTTAATGACCGGGCTTTTTTATTTATAGAGCTGTGCAGGTATCTATGATCTCTTTTGCCTTATGGAGAGATCTTCAAAAAAATCCAGCACTCTTTTCAATACTCTGTAATATAAGAGTATATAAAGAGCAATAGTCATAAACCAGATTACGATAACATTTGCCCATATTGTTGGAATATAGGTACCGAAAAACATTTTTTGAGGCGCATAAAAGTGGGCTTTTATCAACTTTGAGGTAGGATCATGGAATATTGGGTCGGTCTTTTGGATCAATTGACCATCGTATTCTACTATGCGATCAAATTCGTTCTTATTGGTAACTAATTCTTCAAGACTCTCATTGAAGTATTGCCTTCGTATATTTTGAAGTTTTTCTAATTCGAAGGATTGTTTAATGTCATTGGTTTTTTCATAAGCCTCTTTATAGATTTTACTGAAAGAAGCAGTAAGGGCTTTCAAGTAATCATTTGTATATTTGATTACCTCTTTATCAATTTTATCTAATGTTAATTGATCAAGATATTTGTGGCCGTACCCGGGGACGTTTTCATAGTAATTTTCCATGATCAACCGGCTTTCCAGTTCCTCCCTTAGCTCATTTCTAATCAAATTCAGATTATAGGATAGCTTATCAGAAGCAGTTTCATTACCTAGATTTGATGAGACAAAAGATAACTTATTCTGAAGGTCTTTAAGAAGGAAATTCGATTTGTAATTCGCTATACTCATTACCTTTTCACTATCGTAAAAGTTCTGTTCATAATCGTTTTCTATGAATTGATAGGTAGCAAGTCCTTCATAAGCCCATCGGGCAGTTATGATTTCTCCATAAAAGGGAATTTTACTGGGCGATGATATAGTTGGATTGAGTTTTTCATATTTTACAATAATACCGCTGAGGATGATTTGGGGAATCACCAGAAAAGGTATAAGGATATATATCGTTACAACAGTCTTAAAACTATCTGATATTAAAAGGCCCATAAGATTTGAAGATGCCCATGCTGAAAAGAGGACTATCCAGTATTCAAAATACATGTCTTTGATCTCCATTATGGAATTACCAACAAGGACAAATGTAAGAGCTTGAATTGCAGACAAAATGAATTGAACTGCAACTTTGGAAAGCAGGTAACCCGACCAGCTGAGATTTAAAAAAGCCTCGCGTTTAAGAATCTTCCTGTCTTTGATAATCTCTTCTGCACTTACCGTAAGTCCCATAAAGATGGCCACTATTACCGACATAAAAATGTATACTGGCAAATTGCTGTTTTCCAGCAATGTATAACCATATTTGTTCGATACTCCTACATTGTAATATTTTACTATGAAAGAGAGTAAAAAAGCTAGTAAAGGCGCTTCAAGAAAATTGATGATCAGGTATTGGCTATCGCTGATCTTTTTAAGAATATCTCTTTTCAGGAAGACAACGAATTGCTTGAATCGTACTGGTGTTTTAAACGAAATAGGGGGAAGGTCCTTTTTTGTTGCTTTGGGCTTATCTGCTTCCTGGTATTCTTGTTTAAAGTATTCGCTCCATTCTTTAGGTGAGATTCTTCGTGTATGAGTGAGTTTTCCAAATTCATCCAAAACGCTGGTTTCAACTATATTGAAAACTTGTTCGGGGTTTACATTTCCACACTCGGGGCATTCACTTTCATTCCAATCGGCATGTTGTACCTTTGACTTAAAATACATTATGGAATCAATTGGATTGCCATTGTAGATCAGGTATCCACCGGTATCCAGTATTAGAAGCCTGTCAAACATTTTAAATATATCAGAAGAGGGTTGGTGGATCACAACAAATACCAGTTTACCCTTTAGGGATAGTTCTTTAAGTAAATCCAGAATATTCTCACTATCTCTGCTGGATAATCCCGAAGTTGGTTCGTCCAGAAATAATACTGCCGGTTCACGAATCAATTCAAGAGCGATATTTAAACGTTTTCTCTGTCCGCCGCTTATCTTTTTGTTAAGTGGCGAGCCGACTTGAATATCGCTTATTTCTAATAGACCGAGGTTTTCTAAGACAGTCTCTACCGCCTCTTTTAATTGTTCTTCAGAGTAATTATCAAAACATAGTTTTGCATTATAATACAGGTTTTGGTATACAGTTAACTCCTCAATTAATAGATCATCCTGGGATACATGACCGATTATTCCTTCGATATCCGGATCATTCCCATGAATGTCTGTTCCGTTTATCAAAACCTTACCTGAAGTGGGAGGGCTGCTGCCGTTTAGAACGTTAAGCAGTGTTGATTTTCCAGCCCCACTTGCTCCCATTATGCCAATCAATCTACCTGACTGTTCTGTAAAAGTTATATCATGTAATCCTATGGCCCCATTTTTAAATTGAAATCCTATATGGTTCGCTTCAAATACGATTTTTGATTTAACGCGATCACCCACGAAAGAACTTACTACGTCGCTGTAATATACGGGTCTTATTTGTTGATTTCTTACAGAGGCTCCGGTATTGAGGGGATAGGTCTTATATTGTTCCAGTAATTGACCGTTCATGTAGATTTCAGATTGGCCAATATATTTTACAAAATAGAGATTGGTGGAGAGTACATGGATGAAACGAAGCTGGCCGGAAAGGTTTTCCCTGATCAGTTGTTTTGCATCTTCCGCAAGATTTTTCGAATCACTTTCATTGTTTACAAAGAGATATTTAGGAGAAGGGTAGAGCGTCTTATCATGAAGGACAAAATCCCTGATAGAGTGATATTCATCTGATGAGATATAGAAAGTATCTGCAACTGTGTTGACAAACTCCATCTCCTGTTCTGTAACCTCTTCGTTGTCAGACTTAATGAACTCAAGCAGCTGGATTAAAACCACCACTTTTTGCTGCTGAGTCAGCTCTTCATTAATGGCCGTGCATATCTTTAATACACGAACAGACCTTCTGGCAAGAATTCTACTCTTCTTTTTGGTATTCTTTTCCTCTTCCTCTGTGAACTGCTTATAATAACTGTCATACACCTTGAGAAAGGTATTGACAAGTTCTTGGTTCAGTTGTCTTGAGAGAAATGATTCTACAACGGTCCGGCGATCAGTAACCAGGCTTTCAGGTCGGGCTATAATGGCAAACAGTTGCATTAATGCCTTTAGTATCTGTTCGCTCATAACTTTCTCAGATTATGTTTAAAGCTTATATTCAGGACTGTCACTATTCGAAGATAATAATAAATCGGATATATAGCTATCGGAATAATTTGATCAATATCTTTATCAGTTTGCTTAAAACCATAGATGCCAGGCTATAAATACTAATGGAATAAGAATACCAATCATAACCACCCAGACTCCTCTTCCTGCAACACCTTTCCTGCCCCTGACTAGAAAAAGTCCAGATATCGCTAAAAGAATCATGGAAAGGGCATAGATATCTGAGAAATACATCCATACCTTTTTCGGTTTATTGTAATGGAGAAAATTTATTTCTCGGAAAAATGGGCGTTTACGTACTTTAGTAAGAGTAGCCTCGCCTGATTCAAGATCGACTGTAATATGTCCGTTATCAAGGTAGACATATAGGGATAGACTATCCGGGAAGTAATAATGCTTGAGGTTTTTTTGTTCAGCTATTGTCTCCAGAAATTGCTTTACCTGTGTCTGTTTGACATGCTCAGATGCACCAACTATATCACTTTGCAATGTGTCTGTTTTCATCACCAATGAGGGGTTCCAATGACCGGCTACATGATGATTAAGTGCAATGCCTGATATACCATATATAATGGTCATACCAAAAAAGATGTAACCCAACTCTCTGTGCAACCAACGGTTAATTCTACGCCATCTGGTCATTGCAGCTGGTTAAGCTTGTTCCATCTTTTGAATAATTATATCTTTTTAAAATCATGGGCTTCGAGGTGATAGCTCGCTTTTTCCGCTTCTGCATGCGATTCATCACCTGTATGATGATGCATTTCATCGGTATCCTGATTCATTGCCTCGGTTTCGACATCAGTCAGTTTTTTAAAATAACCGGAAAACTCAACTGTGCTCCCTTCAAGCTCTATATCAAATTCTGGTATATCATCACTTGTATTGATGCGAATTTGTTTATCCGGGTCTTCACTCATGATAAACAATTTCTGACCACCGTGTTTGCAAACATGGGTTACCAGCCCCTGTACTTTTATTTGCTTTCCATTGAATTTATCAGGTTTTTTTAAAATATCTGCTAACTCTACTTTCGTAATTACATCAGATGAAGATGTCTTCTTGTCGGACTTGTTTGAAGGTTGGTTGCAGGAGGTTACTAACAAGCAAATAAATAAAAGAATAGATGTTGTTTTCATGATTGATAATATTTTGCCGTAAAAATATAAAACAAAAATGAAATTTTTCTTGTAATTGGGATATTTATTTGCCGACAATAAGACTGATTTTTTCTGATAGATCGACAAATTGACAGGAATACATAATTGGCAAAAAAATTGTGAAAGATTTTGTAAAAATAATGAAACTTGATAAGTATACTATAAAATCACAGGAGGCTATACAAAAAGCAATCCTGATCGCTGAACAGAATAATAACCAGGCTGTTGAAACTGGACATCTGTTAAAAGCGATAATAGACGTGGGGGAGGATTTGGTCTCTTTTGTTTGCAAAAAAGTGGAAGTTGCCGAAACTGTAATTCAACAAGCGCTTGCAGGAATTATGGATACATACCCAAAGGTGACGGGGAGTGAGCCATATTTCACCAACACGGCATCCTCTGTATTAAATAAAAGTCAGACCATTGCATCAAAAATGGGAGATGATTATGTAGCTCTTGAGCATATGTGGCTATCGATCTTTCATGCCGGAGATCAGGTTTCCAGGATGATGAAGGATGCCGGTTTTACCTTGAAAGATTTCGAACAAGCTATCCTTGAATTACGAAAAGGGCGTAGGGTCGATAGTCCTTCCAGTGAGAATAGTTACAATGCTCTTTCCAAATATGCTATTCACCTGAATGAATTAGCGGCAAGTGGTAAGCTTGATCCGGTAATTGGCAGGGACGAAGAGATCAGACGAATTCTTCAGATTCTTTCAAGAAGAACAAAGAATAATCCGATTCTTGTTGGCGAGCCAGGAGTTGGTAAAACTGCGATAGCAGAGGGATTAGCATTCAGAATCGTGGATGGAGATGTACCGGATGATTTAAAGACAAGGCAGGTTTACTCCCTGGATATGGGAGCACTTATTGCTGGAGCTAAGTACAAAGGAGAATTTGAAGAACGATTAAAATCGGTAGTAAAAGAAGTAGTTGCATCGGAAGGTGAAGTTATATTGTTTATAGATGAGATTCATACACTGGTTGGTGCTGGTAAAGGAGAGGGAGCAATGGATGCTGCCAATATTCTGAAACCGGCGCTTTCAAGGGGTGAATTACGGGCCATAGGAGCTACGACATTGGATGAATACCAGCGATATTTTGAAAAAGACAAGGCCTTGGAAAGAAGGTTTCAAATGGTTATGGTTGACGAACCTGATGAAAATTCCTCGATTTCAATTATGAGGGGATTAAAAGAGCGATATGAAAATCATCATAAAGTACGTATAAAGGATGAAGCATTGATAGCAGCTGTAGAGTTGTCCAAACGGTACATTACAGATCGTTATCTACCCGATAAGGCGATCGATCTTATTGATGAAGCGGCTTCCAAACTCAGAATAGAGATGAATTCATTGCCCGATGAAATTGATGAGATTGAAAGAAGAATTCGCCAGATGGAGATTGAACGTGAGGGTATGAAAAGAGATGGGAAGTCAGTTAGATTAGAACTGTTGGAGGGAGATTTAGCAAATCTGATCGAAGAGCGCAATCAATTGAAAGCTAAATGGCAGGGAGAAAAAGGTCTTATTGAAAAAATACAGCGACATAAAGAGAATATAGAAAATCTAAAGCAAGAATCCCTGGATGCTGAGCGCAGGGGGGATTATGAGAGAGTTGCCGAGATCCGTTATGGGTTGTTGCGAAATGAGGAAGACCTAATTAAGCAAATGCAGCATGAACTAGCGGAAAAGCAAAGAGGATTTTCGCTTATTAAAGAGGAAATTGGCGAGGAGGATGTGGCAGAAATTGTTTCGCGTTGGACAGGAATACCTGTCAGCCGCATGCTGCAAAGTGAACGTGAAAAACTTCTAAATCTTGAAGACGAATTACACAAACGGGTAGTAGGGCAAGATGATGCTATAACAGCAGTTTCAGATGCTGTAAGAAGAAGCAGGGCTGGGTTACAGGATGAAAAACGACCCATTGGTTCTTTTATTTTTTTAGGCACTACAGGGGTTGGGAAAACCGAATTAGCCAGAGCACTTGCGGAATTCTTGTTTGATGATGAAAATTTGATGACCCGAATTGATATGTCAGAATATCAAGAACGCCATTCAGTATCGAGACTTGTTGGAGCGCCACCAGGATATATTGGTTATGAAGAGGGAGGGCAGTTAACGGAAGCCGTAAGAAGAAAACCCTATTCCGTTGTTCTTTTAGATGAAATAGAGAAAGCACATCAAGATGTATTCAATATCCTGCTTCAGGTACTCGACGAAGGCAGACTCACAGACAATAAAGGAAGAACAGCAAACTTTAGAAATGCTATTATTATTCTTACATCAAACATAGGTTCAGAAATCATCCGGGATCGAATGGAAAACAATGATGCGGAAGATCAACAAATGATTTATGAGCAAACTAAAAAAGAGGTGTTTGATCTATTAAAGAGATCAATTAGGCCTGAATTCCTTAATAGGATAGATGATCTGATTATGTTTAAGCCATTGACAAAGGAAGAGATTAAAAAAATCGTCACCATTCAATTTAGCATGATCTCCTCAAGGCTCAGGAAGACCGGTATTGATCTAGATATAACTTCTGATGCTGTTAATCATCTTGCCGAATTGGGTTATGATCCTCAATATGGAGCAAGACCGGTCAGACGCGTCTTACAACGTGAAGTAGTCAATGTATTATCCAAACAAATCCTGGCAGAAAACATTAAAAAGAATGAGCAAATGATTGTTGATTATAAAAGTGGCAGGCTGGAATTTGAAAATCAAAAGATAATAGGGTGAGTTGTGATAGAGATGACACTAAAAATGATTACTTAAAGCTGGTTATGCATTCGTCCAAAGAGGAGAACAACTCAAACACATTATGCAGCTGAAGAAGTTTAAAAAGTTCCATTACTTCTTCGGAAACATTGCATATTTTTAAAGTACCATAATTATTGTTTGCAGCCTTCATAGCTGAAAGGAAGACGCCAAATCCCGAACTATCTATGAAATTGACCCCCTCTAAATCAATAGCCAGTTTGGCATTCGGTTTATTAAAAAATTCAAGTAACTCTTCTTTGACAGGTTCAGCTATTAATGCATTGAATCGATCTGTATTTTGAAAGGATACAACATTGATGTTGTTGATAGTACTGACTTTTAACATATGAGTATTGGTTAGTTATGTTTTGTAAGTGGCTTCCAACTCTTTTAGAGCTTCCTTTGAATTAGTAATGAAACGGTCAATGTAGCCCGGATAACTGTCAATATCTTTTTCGTCTTTTGCCAGCAACTCAAGTTCTTTCAGCATATTTGCCTCCTGGATCATACCCATTACTGAAACTGAAGACTTTGCCTTATGGGCCAATTTTGACAGATCAGAGTATTTCGATTTTTTAAGTAATTCGGGCATAAGCTGGCTATACTCTTCAATCTGTTCTCTAAAGATATCTATCATTTCCCTGATAAAAGTCTTGTCTCCGCCTGCCATAGACTCTAAATATGACAAATCTGTAATCATTGGTGCAATCGGGTGCTTTTGTCGTTAATAAGTTTATAATACACAATAAATTTATTTTTTTATTTTTAGAAATGAAACCCTTTAAGCATTATTTTAGTTTAATGAAAAAAGAATGTATGCTTTCATCTTGGTTAACAGTTTTTTTTTATCTGGTGCATTAGGTGTTAAAATCTTGTATAACTAATATTTATTGCCATTTATGAAACGATTTATTACTCTGATATTCTTCATGCTCCTCTTACCGGGAATTATCCATGCACAATTGTCTTTTAAAGAGAAAAGAGAATTGAAACGCACCTATAACGAAGGAATACAATTGCTTCAAAAAAGAGAATACGTCAAGGCCATAAGAGCTTTTAATCAATGTTTCTCCATTGATAGCAGTTACGGAAAAGCCTATCTGCAGCGGGGAAGAATCAGATTAGAACTTGAGATGAACACAGAGGCACTGGAAGATTTTAATCGCGCTATCAGATCTGATGAAGATCTCGGACAGGCCTTCTTTTACAAAGGATATCTGCTATTTGGAGAGGATACGACGGGTTTATCAAAGAAGTTATTTTCAAAAGCTATTGAGAAAGGATTTGAAGATGGATATGTATATTATTACCGTGGTTTATGCTTTTTATTGGAGGATAAAATGGATAAAGCTCTCTTTGATTTTAATAAAGCCATCGGTTTTAAGGAAGATTTTGCCATGGCTTACCATGATCGGGCCGGGATAAAAAGAAGGATGGGTGATCTTCAGGGAGCCCTCTATGATTATAAGACTGCTGTTAATTACCAGCAATTCTTCCCGTTAGCGTATAATAATATGGGTTCTGTCAAAATTAAAATGGGAGATTATGATGGAGGCATGGAAGATTTTAACAAGTCTATTGCGCAAGACTCCACACTTTTTTTGGCATATAATAATCGCGGCTATGCCCATTACCAATTGGGTAACCTTGATTCAGCCCTTTATGATTTCAATAAGGCAATCGATCTGGCTGGTTCTTTTCGCGAAGCACAACTAAATAAAGCAAGTACATTAGCTAAAAAAGAGGACTACGCATTGGCATTGGATGTTCTGAATAAATCTTTGGACCAGTTTAAACAGGATGGTCTGCTGTTTTTGAATAGAGGTCTTGTTAGAGAATTGCAGGGTGATGTTACAGGAGCATGCAGCGATTGGAGTAAGGCCTTGGAAGCGGGAGCGGAAGAGGCTGCTGAATATCTTGAAGAATGTAAATAATTAATAAAAGTTATAGTATGACACGTAAGACTCTAACTGTTTTCATAGCTCTTTTGCTTATTCATTATACAGGAATTTCCCAGGAAAATATCAAAGTTAAACGAAAGGACTTCAAGACCAGTCAAAAAGAGGGCTTTAAAGAAGCGTGGAAAAGCGTTAAAGATGCTGAGTCTTATTTTGAGGAGGGACCAGGAACTTATGACATAGCAAGAGATCATTACCTTTTTGCGTATCAATATAATTCCAGACATGCGGGTATAAACTACAAGATTGGTATTTGTTATCTATTTACTGAAGATAAATATAAAGCAATTGATTATTTACTATCAGCATATAACCTGGATTCAGATGTCAGTAATGATATTCATTTCTATTTAGGCAGAGCATACCATCTTGTTTTGGAATTCGAGAAAGCCATAGAACAATATCAGATACATAAAGAGATGCTTGCGCAGAATGAGGAGTCAGTGGAAAAATCAGATGCTATTGAGCAGGTAGAGAAAAAGATTATTGAATGTAAGCATGGAATGGACATTATTCAGGAACCAAAACGTGTCATCATACAAAATCTGGGTAGAAACATTAATTCCGCTTACGATGATTATAATCCCATTTTTGCTTACCAGGATACAGCTTTGTTTTTCACATCAAGAAGGCCATCAGGAAAACGAGCAGATCGCAATCCAATTGATAACAAGTTCTATGAAGATATTTACATAAGCTCTATTCAGGAACAAGGAGATTTTGATGTTGCCAGGAGACTTGAGAAACCTTTTAATACAAAGCATAATGATGCATTGGTAGGAATCAATCCCTCCGGCGATAAATTATATGTATATCAAGGCCATGTAAATGGTGGAGATATTGAAGTCATGGAGTTGAGAAAAAATATGCAGTGGAAGAGGCCAAGGCCCTTATCCAGGAAAGTCCGCAGCGATGCTGAAGAGACCACTGCGGCAATGGATCCAGACGGAGACACACTTTACTTCATCTCATCAAATCCTGACCTCACAAGAGGTGGGAAGGATATTCTGTACACCCTGAAAGATGAAAAAGGGAAGTGGACTGAACCAGAGAATGCCGGAGGTGTTTTGAATACAGTTTATGATGAGGAGGGCGTTTATATTTCTAACGATGGTAAAACAATCTATTTTGCATCACGTGGTCATAATTCAATGGGTGGATTCGATATATTTACCTCTACAAAAGAGGAAGATGGCACCTGGTCTGTACCCGAAAATTTGGGCTACCCAATAAATACCCCAGATGACGAAATCTTTTATGTGACGGATACATCAGGAATTTATGGGTATTATTCAGCGATCCGCGAAGGTGGCCTTGGAGCGAAAGATATATATAAAGTTATCTTTTTAGGTTCTGAAAAGGAGATGACTACACTTACTAAAGACCAATTAATAGCAGGAATCGATATTCAGAAAAAATCCGGATTTCTGACGATGCCAGATTTACTGGAAATAGATACTTCTCTGCTCCTTACAGGTCGGGTTAGAGATACAATGGGAACCGATACTACAGTCATGGCTGGTCTTACCTTCATGGATCCGTCTACCGGTGAGGTTGTGGCGCGAGCTATGACAGGCCAAGACGGGATGTACCGGGCTAAACTGCCAGAACCGAAAATGTACGGGGTAGAGATTAATGCTACTGGATTCCTATACTATCTTGATATTGTAGACCTTAGTGAATTGGATGTGGATGAAGTAGCTTCAAAAGATTTCTTCATGCAAAGGATCGAGGTTGGTGCAAAGGTGGTACTTGAGAATATTTACTTCGAAACTGGGAAAGCCGTCTTAACTTCAGAGTCATATGAATCCTTGGATCAGGTTTATACATTCCTGGATAATAATTCTTCAGTTCGTCTTGAAATTTCAGGTCATACAGATAACGTGGGATCCCTGAGAGTTAATACACAACTATCCAGGGATAGGGCCAAAGCCGTGGTTGATTATCTGGTAGGAAGGGGAATTGAATCATCCAGGCTTGAATATAAAGGATATGCGTTTACTCAACCAATTGCTCCCAATGACACTCCCGAGGGGAGAGAGCAGAACAGAAGAGTGGAATTCAAAGTTTTAAGTAAATAATTTTAACAGGCATTTTTTCCTCTCGATTATTGCAACCTGATTCCCTGAATCAGCGATGCTATTAAACAATTTTAATGCACGATGGAAAATATTACTTTTGTCGTGATTTACAATCTTATTTAAATCCTTCAAGATTTATGAAACGGACAGTTTTTCACGATATGCATCAAAAGGCAGGAGGGAAAATGGTACCCTTTGCCGATTTTGAGATGCCTGTTGAATTTACGGGAGTAAAAAATGAGCATATCCAGGTCAGAAAAAAAGTTGGCGTATTTGATGTTTCCCATATGGGTGAAATATGGTTGAGAGGAGAACGCGCAAAAGAAACTGTTCAGTATCTTACCACCAATGATGTAAGGAAGCTGGTTCCCGGAAAAGTACAATACACGTGCATGCCAAATGGCAGCGGAGGAATAGTAGATGACCTTTTAGTATATATGTTTAGCAATGAAGAATTCCTTATGGTGGTTAACGCTGCCAATATACTGAAAGATTGGAACTGGATTTCAGAAAACAACAAATTCGGAGCTCTGCTGGAAAATGCATCAGAGGAGATATCCCAATTAGCAGTGCAGGGTCCGGAATCTATTAAAGTTTTACAGAAGATCACTCATATTGATCTTCAGGAGATTCCATTTTATCATTTTACTATTGGTGATTTTGCCGGTAAAGAAAACGTTATAATAAGTAACACTGGATATACAGGAGCAGGAGGGTTTGAGCTTTATTTCAAGAATGATGATGGACCTGATATATTGGAAGCAATCATGCAAGCTGGTGAAGAATGGAACATACTGCCTGTTGGTTTGGCAGCGAGAGATACACTGAGACTTGAAATGGGTATGTGCTTGTACGGTAATGACATTGATGATTCTACATCACCTGTAGAGGCAGGATTGGGATGGATTACCAAAATAATTGAGGGAAATGACTTTATTGATAAAGAGAAACTGGCAGAACAAAAAGATGAAGGGGTTACAAGGAAATTGGTTGGCTTTCGAATGAAAAAACGGGCTATACCCAGGAAAGGATATATTATTTATAGTAAGGAAGGAAAAGAGATAGGGAATGTCACTTCGGGGACCATGTCACCAATGCTTGATCAGGGCATAGGCATGGGATATGTTAAGAAAGAGTATTCATCAAAAGAGACAGATATTTTAGTGGGCATCAGAAATAAAAAAATACCCGCGCAGGTGGTGAAACCTCCGTTTTATAAGTCTTCCTGATAATAAAGTATAATTATTAAAAGATGAATAAGTTAGAGGTCTGTTTTTCACCTGCCCTTTATACGTTCTTTGAAAACAGAGATGCTGTGGTTGTGGTAACCGATGTTTTAAGAGCCACTTCGGCAATTGTAACAGCATTTATGAATGGTGTGGAAAGGATTATTCCCGTCGGCTCACAGGAAGAGGCAAAAGCCTATAAAGAGCAAGGATTTCTGGTGGCTGCAGAGCGCGATGGTATAGTACTTGATTTTGCGGATTTCGGAAATTCGCCCTTCAATTTTAACAGAGAACGAGTGGAAGGATCTCATGTTGTATATTCTACCACAAATGGGACTAATGCTATTCACCTTGCATCTTCAGCCAGAGAAGTTCTTATAGGGGCATATTTGAACCTGAGAAGTTTAACTGAATATGTGGCTGGATCTAATAGCGATCTGATAATTCTTTGTGCAGGTTGGAAAAACAAATTTAATCTTGAAGATACTCTTTTTGCAGGAGCTCTTGCAAAAGGTGTTTTACAAGAAGGAAACCATACAACCATATGTGACTCTGCTATTGGGGCAATAGATCTTTATGATCTTGCACGTGACAATATGATGTCCTATATTGATAAGGTTGCTCAACGGGAAAGACTAAGAAAAAATGGTCTGGATGATGTGATAGGTTATTGTCATGCTATTGATCAGACTCATGTTATTCCGGTATTACGAGAGAATTACCTGACTGTTCTTTAAGAAATCAATTTATATCACATGTTAACTAATAGTTTATAACTATTTCACCCTTTATTGGTTTTAAAATATCAAAAAGATAATTTTGTTATGTTATATTAATAACAATAAAGCATTATAACATTATGAAGAAGCACAATTTTTACGCAGGTCCCTCCATTTTGTCGGATTATACGATTGAGCAAACAGCAAAAGCTGTTCGTGATTTTGAAGGAATGGGTTTATCGATCATGGAAATTTCTCATCGCAGCAAGGAATTTGTATCCGTTATACAAGAGGCCCAGCAATTATTCAGAGAATTACTGAGTATTCCTGATGACTATAGCGTACTTTTCCTGCAGGGGGGAGCAAGTATGCAGTTTTGCATGGTTCCTTATAATTTGATGGCTTCCAAATCTGCATATTTAGATACCGGATCTTGGGCTTCCAAAGCCATTAAGGAAGCAGGATTATTCGGAGAGGTTGATGTGGTAGCTTCATCAAAAGATGCAACGTATAATTATATTCCCAGGCAATACAGTGTTCCAGAAGATGCAGATTATTTTCATATTACTACAAATAACACCATCTATGGTACAGAGATTAAGGATGATTTGGATATTTCAATTCCCCTAGTAGCGGATATGTCTTCAGATATTTTTTCCAGACCCATGGATGTTTCAAAGTATTCGCTCATATATGGTGGTGCGCAAAAAAATCTGGCTCCATCGGGGGTGACTTTTGTGATTATAAAAGACGATATCATTGGCAATCTTGATCGTTCGATCCCCACCATGTTAGACTATAGAACCCATATTGATAAAGAGTCAATGTTCAATACACCACCTGTTGTGGCAGTTTATGCTGCTCTTCAAACACTGAAATGGTATAAACAACAAGGAGGCCTTAAAGCAATGCACACGGCAAACAGGAAAAAAGCAATGGCTCTATATGAAGAGATTAAGAGAAATAAGCTGTTTATTCCGACAGTTGAAAAGGAAGAGGATCGTTCAATTATGAATGTAACATTTATCATGCATGAAGATTACAAAGAGCTTGAGTCAGGTTTCCTCGAGTTTGCCACTGCTAGGGGAATGATTGGTATAAAAGGTCATCGGTCAGTAGGGGGATTCAGAGCTTCACTTTATAATGCATTACCGCTATCAAGTGTTGAAGCACTAATTCAGGTTATGCAGGAATTTGAGAAAAATAATTAATATACAAAACTCAAGGAATATGGCACAAGTATTGATAGCAACCGTAAAACCCTTCTCGCCAGCTGCTATTGCAGAGGTGAAGAAAGTCACTGAGGAAGCAGGATACACATTGGATCTTTTGGAAAAGTATAAAGATCATTCTGATTTAAAGAGTGCTGTCAGGAATGCAGATGCTCTTATTGTTCGAAGCGATAGAGTTGATCAGGAGGTTATTGAATCGGCAGAAAACCTTAAAATCATTGTACGTGCTGGGGCGGGCTATGATAATATAGATCTTGAGGCGGCCTCAAAAGCAGGGGTGGTTGTTATGAATACACCCGGTCAGAATTCAAATGCTGTTGCAGAATTGGGTATAGGTATGATGATCTATTTGAACAGGAACGGATTCAATGGCACTGCTGGAACAGAGTTAAGAGGAAAGAAAATTGGAATTCATGCTTATGGTTATGTGGGAAGAATTGTGGGGATGATTGCAAAAGGCTTGGGAATGAAAGTCTATGCATATGATCCGTATGTTGATAAAGTATATATAGAAAACGATGGTGTGAAATGTGAGGAGAGTCTGGAATCTCTTTACCGTAAATGTCAATATATCTCCTTACACATCCCGGCAAACGAAAAGACTAAAGAGTCAATCAACTTGGAGTTAATGGCATTGATGCCGGAAGGTGCGACTCTTATTAATACAGCCAGAAAAGAGGTTATTCATGAACCTTCATTGCTTTCAGTGTTCAAACAGAGATCTGATTTCAGGTACATTTCAGATATTGCACCGGATTGCAAAGAAGAAATCATGAATAATTACCCGGGGCGTGCATTTTTTACCCCTAAAAAAATGGGTGCTCAAACTGCTGAGGCTAATCGGAATGCAGGTATTGCAGCCGCAAAGCAGATTGTAGCGTTTCTGGAGAAGGGAGATACTACTTTCAAAGTGAACTAATTATTTTGTAGCATCAATGTAAAAGTGTGAGCATGGCCGTAATAAAACCATTTAGAGGGTACCGCCCACCGGTAAAATATGTGAAAGATGTAGCATCCAGACCTTATGATGTCCTTGATTCTAATGAAGCCAGGATGGAGGTAAAAGGGAATCCCCATTCATTTCTGCATGTGGTGAAACCTGAAGTTGACCTGCCTGAAGATATTGATCTTCACTCCGAGCAGGTGTATCAAAAGGCGAAAGAAAACCTTCAGCAACTGATAAACAAGGGGTTCTTTATTAAAGATGATCAAGAAAGCTTCTATGTATATGCCCAAACGATGAGAGGCAAGACTCAATATGGTCTGGTTGGTTGTGCTTCAGTCGAAGATTATTTAAACGATGTAATTAAAAAACACGAACTTACAAGACCCGATAAGGAGGAAGATCGAATGAACCATATACGGGTGACAGGTTTTAACGCGGAACCAGTTTTTTTTACATATCCCGATCATCGCGGAGTTGATGAAATAGTATCAAGAACAATAAAACAACGTTCAGTATATGATTTTATAACCGATGATGGAATCGGACATCAGTTCTGGGTCTTGAACGACAAGACAGATATCCAGATGATCCAGAATTATTTTCAGAATGAGATACCGTGCACCTATGTAGCTGATGGCCATCATCGAACTGCAGCCGCCGCTTTGGTGGGGAATGAAAGAAAGAAACAGAACCCGCATCATCATGGGGATGAAGACTACAACTATTTCTTAGCAGTTCATTTCCCGTCATCTCAATTAACTATTATCGATTACAATAGAGTGGTGACAGATTTAAACGGAATGAGTGCTGATCAGTTTATTGAAGAGTTAGGGAAGGGTTTCATTGTAACAAAAATGGGAGAAGATCTATATAAACCGGAAGCAATTCACACATTTAGTATGTATTTAGATGGTTGCTGGTACAAGCTGGAGGCAGAGCCTGAAACCTTTGATGATTCAGATCCGATTGGCTGTTTGGATGTTACAATACTTTCCGAGCAAGTATTGAGCCCTATACTCGATATTTCTGACCTTCGAAAGTCAAAGCGTATAGATTTTGTAGGGGGTATTCGTGGTTTAATTGAACTAAAAACAAGGGTAGATAGTAGAGAAATGAGTGTTGCATTTGCGTTATACCCTGTCTCTATGAAACAGCTCATGGATATTGCAGATAATGGGATGATCATGCCACCAAAAACCACATGGTTTGAACCAAAATTGCGAAGCGGCCTGGTAATTCACTCACTGGACGAAGACTGAAATGGACATTATAGATAATTGGGCAGAACTTATAGAAAAAATACCGTCGGGTATTAAGGTTGTAGCTGTTTCTAAAACCAAACCGGTTGAATTAATAAAAGACCTGTATCATGCTGGACAAATGGATTTTGGAGAAAATAAAGTCCAGGATTTAACAGAAAAAAAGGAGCGTTTACCTAATGCTATTAAATGGCACATGGTAGGTCATCTTCAATCAAATAAAGTTAAACATATTGCTCCTTTTGTAAACATGGTGCATAGTGTTGATAGTTTGAAACTACTAAAAGTGATTGATAAAGAGGGACAAAAGAAAGATCGTAGGATTGACTGTTTGCTTCAGATTCATATCGCCAGGGAGAGTTCTAAATACGGTCTTAACAGAGGACAGTTGGATCAGCTTCTGAAGGAACTTGATCTTTTAAAACTTAATAACATTAGCATTAAGGGTTTAATGGGAATGTCTACCTTTACCGAGGATAGAAATCAAATAAGAAGGGAATTTCAAAACCTGAGGAAAATATTTGAAGATTTGAAAAATGGCTTTTTCTCCGAGCAAAAAAGTTTTACTGAATTATCAATGGGAATGTCACAAGACTACAGAATAGCCATTGATGAAGGAAGCACGATGATTCGTGTTGGGAGTATTATCTTTGGACCTCGAAATTACTAGAAATCATGAATAAAACAGATCTCTCCGTAACGTACGCAGGTTTAACACTAAAAAGTCCCGTTATAGTTTCAAGCAGTGGACTTACAAGTTCTGTTGAACGGATAAAAAAAATCGCAAATGCTGGAGCAGGGGCTGTTGTGCTTAAATCCTTGTTTGAAGAACAGATCCAATACGAGGTTGGTGAATTAATAGGGGGGGCAGATTATCCTGAAGCATTAGACTACATTAATACCTATGCAAGGGATAACTCGGTTCAGCAGTATCTTAAATTAATTTCTGATTCCAAGAAAGCTGTTGATATACCAGTTATGGCGAGTATCAATTGTCATTCTGCCAGTGAATGGACTGATTTTGCCTTTGAGATAGAAGAAGCGGGAGCTGATGCTGTTGAACTAAATATTTATTATCCAGGGATCAATCCAGAAAAGGATCCCAGAGAATATGAAAAGGTCTATTTAGATATAGTAGACGAGGTGCAAAAAAAAGTGAAGATTCCTGTTGTGATCAAATTAGGGTCTCATTTTACAAACCTAGCCTGGTTTGTACATCAGCTTCAAATACGTAAAGTTGCAGCAGTCGTCTTATTCAACAGGTTTTATGCACCGGATATCGATCCGGAAACAATGACTATGGGAGCGGCAGAAGTTCTTAGCACTCCAGCTGAAATAAGAAATTCCCTTCGATGGGTTGGTATTATTTCTTCGAAGATTGATAAAATTGATATTGCTGCTTCAACAGGGGTTCATAGTGGTCTGGGGGTGATAAAGCAGCTTTTAGCAGGAGCTGAAGCTGTCCAGATATGTTCCGTTCTCTATAGGAATGGGGTTGACTACACAAAGAACATAGTTAACGAAGTTAAAAATTGGATGGAGAAGAAACAGTATTGGAATATAGAAGAATTTCGCGGTAAAATGAACTATTCTAATTTAGCTGACCCCGAAACTTACGAACGAGCTCAATTTATCAAATATTTCTCAAAAATGCATTGATTAATATTGGTCAGGATTTCTGGATCATATCAGCCATTGCCTCCAGTAATCTTCGCTTCTCGGGTGAAGAAGCTGATAAATGATTTCTGATTGTTTGAATACAACGCGTTTTAAGCTTGTCACTTACCTCAGGCACAGCATCCTCTATAACGGAATAACTTTCTAGCGCAATTTCGTATTGTTCCATGATGGCAATATGTACGAAGGTTTCTATGTACTCATGGAAATCAAGTCTGTTTTGCCAGCAGGATGATACCAGATCTTTGCGGATAGCTGAGTATTGCTTATTCTCGATGGCATCCATAATCACATTGGCAGCATCTTGGTATTTCAAATCATTCAGTAGTTTGACGGATTCATTGTAGACAGTCTCTTCCGGCTCCTTTATCATTAGTTTAAAAATTTCAGGAAGTATCTCAGGTGTTCCGGTAGCCCTCATCTGCTCTAATGCACTTTTTATTGCCTGGACATTTCCTGAGCGCAGTGCTTGGATTTGTTTCTTTTCTCTCTCTTTTCTATTCCTTGCTGCATTTTCCATTATTAAAACTCGTTACAATTTTTATTTAAAAAACTTACTGCATTTAAATATCCCTGTCGATGCGCTTTTTTAAAATTGCGACATGCCTCTTCCTTTAAGCCGGAAGCAAGGGCTGATTTTCCACGTAGGTACCATGTTTCTCCATTAAAGGGATCGAGGTCGAGTGCCATCGAATAGTCTTTTAATGCGTATTGGTGCATTGTGGTTGCAGCATATGCTTTGCCACGTGATATGAAATATTGTGACATCCCACTCTCAAGCTCCAAAGCCTTGTTGAAAAATGTTAGTGCCTCTAAATATTGTTCCATCGCAAAATACACCTTACCTTGTAGATGCATAGCCTCATGGCTATCAGTGTAGTATGTGCGATATTGTTTTATTAATCGAATCGCATCTTTGTATCTTTTCGATTCAAGCATGATACCGGCAGTCTCCAGGTAAAGTCTGAAACGGTCAGGTTCCTGCCGTATCACTCGCTCATAATCAGCGATTGCTTCATCAACTTTTCCAATATCTTGCAAAACTCTCGCGCGCAACAGTAAGGCTTCAATGTGATTGTAATCCGAACGAACCGATTGGTTCAGGTCATGCACCGCTTGCTTCGTATTACCTGTTTCAAAAAATATCTTAGCCTTCAGGTAATGAACCTCACTTTTATTAAATCCTTTCTCCTCTAACTCATTCAGGTGGTTCATCGCTTCAGGGTATTGTCCGGATGATACCAGGTATTCAGCCTCTTGAAGTTCTTTTTCATAATAAGGGTACCATGTTTTCTCACTCCACAGGTTTTTCCATTCAGGATGATGTTCTAAACTAACTAGGTCGGGATCCAGAAGAATCTCTTTCTGAGGTAGTTTGTATCTGGAATTAAGATGCTGACGGATATAGAAGATCGCTTGTTCCGGATTATCCAGACGAGATTCTGCTTTAGCAAGCATAAAGCTTGCTTTCCCTTTAAACCTTTTATTAACCCGTATAAAATCGTTCTTCGAGGCTTCAATACGACCCTCCTTGAATAACAACTTGCCGCGCTGGAAAGTGGCTTCATAATTTCCTGGTTCGGATACAAGGATCTGATTTAATAGAATTAGTGCGCTGTCGGATTGTTCTTTTAACATCAGAGCCCTGGCCTTAAGAAACAGGTCGGGTTTCTGCTGACTGTAGACCCCGGATATGTTAAATAGCCAAAGAAATACGATGATCAGTAATTTCTTCATGGTCAATTATTATTCAAAAAACACCTCATTTTCGTCTCCCGAATAAACATAAATGAATCCGGTTAATGTATAAGACTCCAGACCACTGAGCCGATATTCAAATACCTCACATATATAATAATAGACTCCCGGTGAAACAAGCTCATTGCTATCCAGTAATTTTCCATCCCATTTGATATCCGGGTCTTCTGTTTTGTAAACCAATAATCCCCACCTGTTAAATACTTGAAAATCGACTTTTTCAACATATGAAGTTCGAAGAGCCTTGTAAGTATCGTTGATATCATCGTTGTTCGGGGAGAATACATTGGGGAGTTCATACCCGGTACACTCATCCAGGCAAACCCTGATGGAGGCATTTGATTCATTGGAAAATGAATCAATAGCCGTTACGTAATAGCAACCTGTTAGTGATTCGGCTGGAATGTGATTATAACTAGTGTCATTTCTGTTTGAAAATGACTCTATTAGTGAGGTGTCGCCAGAAATCGTTGAAGAATAATAAAGTTTATAACCGACCACATCAGCAGAGCAAACGGGATCATTGAAATACCAGTTGAGATGATTATAACCGCTATCGCATAGAGATTGTCCGTTTAAGGTAGGCGGACATGGCGCAATGGAGTCAACAGGCATTGTGCAGTTCTCGTGACTATAGTTTGTGTTCTCATATAATATCCCATCAATATTTCGCCATCCTGTGCTTTTTATCCTGTAACAATAGTTTTTCCCATTTTGAAGAGCTGAATCTGTATAGAAAGGATCTGTTGTATAACCAATTGAATCATAAACACCAGTTTGTTCATTAAGACGATAGATTGTATAGTCATAATTGATCCAGGGGACATTTTTGACGATATCTATCTCAATCTGATTATCGGTTCCTTTTAAGTAAGGAACCATGGTGGATCCCAATTCTATTTTGTCAGGATCACTTATGAGAAAACGGTTTCCTGGTGTGTCATTATATAGCTCTATTTTGTATGAGTATGGCCATTCCAAGGTGTTAACATTCTGATCAATATATAATGTATCCTGGGAGTTGGCTGTAGAGAAAGAAAGGGTTTCCTGCAACTCCTGACCAAAAAAGTCATTATAACGATAGATTACATATTCAAAAGGTCCAGGAAGGGTGTCTAATTCATTAGGATGAGCCCATTTAAGAGTTACCTCACCTGATTCAGATTGATCGGTAACAGTCACCACCAGTTGTGATGGGGTGCCTGCAATCAGAGGAGAGCATGCTTCAGGTGAAGGATAGCTACGAGTGCCGTCTGGATATATAGCAACTACTGCATAACAATATTCAACACCTTGTTCTAATCCATTACCACTTCCCATATCTGTATAAATAGTATCAGAACGTGCTGATGTAGACCCAATCTTTTCATAACCAGTCGATGGAGGTATGCCATTGGTGCATGAATCGGGAAGATAAGCCGCTGGGCCATCTTTTCTATATATTTCATATCCCACTACATTCGGACAATTATCAGCATTCCAAACAACTGTTATGCTATTTGATGCAGGTATTAATGTGGGACGATCCGGAGCAGGACCTATGATCTTGATATTGACATTTTTAATATCAACTAGATTAGTCTCCTGATTATTGTCTTCTGCTTTAAAAATGACCGTGTAGGGTTGCTGACGAACATGACGGCAATTAGTTGCCCACCGAAATGTTGCTTCACTATATCCAATATCAACTAATTCTGAATTAATAGTATAGCTAGCGGGTGATTCGTTAACAACAAACGGACCTCCCGAGGCTGATTGCCTTAGTGAATCATTGTCTATATCAGTCGCAATTACATCAAATTCAATGAGCTCTCCTGCTTCAATACAATAGCTTGGTAGCTCATTTTGTTCTGGAGGGTGATTATCAGTGTCATAAACCTCTATCTGCATATCTCTCACAATATTGCCTATTTTCACTCCGTCTCTCCACTCCTCTATGTCGATGGCGATGTTATAAATTCCAGTATCAACAGGAGTTATCCATGTAAGATCACCGGTGATGGGATCTACATACAATGTGTCACTTGATTGAGGGAGGGTGTAATTTTCAATAGGTTTTCCATCTTCTTCTGTGCATACTGTAAGTTTGTATGAAATACTGTCTCCATCCGGATCGTAAGCTGCCGGATTGTGAATAAATATCTGGTTTAAGGCTGCCCTGTCAATAGGAGGATTAAGAAGTATAGGAGTCGAATTCTTACCTACGGTAGGATTTATTGTGATTGTAGTCTTTATAGAAAATACAACATTCACAGAGTTAGGAATATTTTTTACACCCAGGTTCCTGTTAGGATCTTGAACTACAATCTCATACGTACCTGCACCTGGAAATGTATGCTGCGTTATATAGGTGTTCTTTTGATAAAAATTTGGAAGTTTTGTAATGGACTTTCTCTGGGCATAAGAGAAGGTATTGTCACCCCATTGTACCTCTAATTGAGAACGATCGGCCTGACTCAGAGTGTAGGTAAATGTGGTAATAGTGATTTCATAGGTAAGCTCATCGAGCTGTGTGAGTGTTATTTCACCAGCACGGTTATGAGTTGCAAACAATTGATTACTGCTTAACAGGAATAATAGTACTGCCTGAAAGATCCGTTTCATTCTCGCTTCAGCTTCATTACAGCGTCCCTCTTGTGAACATCAAATTTTATACCATGTTCTTCACCTTCTGAACCAATAATAGTGAGGTTTGTTTGATCTGGAAAAATATCCACCAATAATCCATTGTAAATGTACAAAGAATTTGGTTTATTGATAATCTTTGACCTCAATTCTATCATCATCGACTGGTCTACAATATCTACATTTTTAATCTCTATTTTCCAGGGTATTCCGTTTTGCATAGAAGAGAATCTGAATGATGATGTCAAATAGGTCCTGTACCAAGAGGAGCTGAAAAGATCTTCGACCTCTAGTTTATGGTGCTGACCATTATAGTGAAAATAGGCAGTTTCCCAGTCATCTTTAAAAGTCTGAATGGTAACGAGTAGCGAATCTTTTTTAACTACAATATTAGTAACGGAAACATGAAGAGGATGAGCCCTAACCACGCTACCAATAAACAACAAAACAATAATACTTATTAAATTTCGCATGTATAGTTTTTCAGTAAACCTAAGTTAGATTTTTCACACTACTGATTTCCATATAACTAGCGCCATGATGCGCTCCGAAGTTTCCACCTACTACAACTACACGATCACCAGGTAATATCTTCTCCTTTTGCAAAAGTTTTTTTAATGCAGGTTTAACAAAATCGTGTTTAGAATCAGAATCAGCATAATACTCAGGTAAAACGCCAAAAGATAGTGTTAGCTCCCTCATGGTACGCTCACTGTAACAGTAGGCAATGATCTCTTTTCTTCCACGATAACCGGCCATATTGCGGATTGTACGCCCCCATGTTGTATCGCATATTATCGCCTTGGCATCTAAACTGATGGAGGCTTCCACTGCTGATTTGCTGAGAAAAGCAGAGATATCCGTAGATACAACTGCAAGATCTGTCTCATGAAAATCTTTCCGACTTGATTCAATTTCATATGCAATTTTTGCCATGGTATGAACTGACTCCAACGGGAAATCTCCGAAAGCAGTTTCACCACTCAGCATCAATGCATCAGTCTTTCCCCAAACAGCATTCGCAATATCATTGACCTCTGCTCGTGTAGGTCGAGGTTCTTTTATCATGGAATGAAGCATTTGCGTAGCAATGATAACAGGTTTTCTTCGACTGATACCTTTTTTGATCAAAAAATTCTGTACAGAAGGTATTCTTTCAAAAGGTATTTCGATGGCAAGATCTCCCCTTGCTACCATAATTCCATAGGCAATATCCAATATCTCGTCAATATTGTCTACCCCTTGCTGGTTTTCAATCTTTGCTATAATCTTTACATTGCTATTATTAGCATCGATGATCTCCTGAATATCCATCAAATCTCTCTTATTTCGAACAAAGGAGTGAGCAATGAAATCTATGTCGTGCTCTATGGCAAACTGAACATACAACCTGTCTTTTTCTGAAAGTGAAGGCAGGTTAAAAGCGGACTCCGGTACATTAATTGATTTTTTGTTCTTTATTACACCCTGATGGCTGGCCTTGCATACCAAATAGTCTTTGTATTTCTTAGTTACATGTAACTCAAGATACCCGTCATCCACAAGTATGATCTTTCCTACATCCATTTCTTCGATGAAATGATTATAGCTTACATTGAAAGCAGAATCCCCTTCTTTTTTTGAATCTGCGTTGTAAATACGAACTTCCTGATGCTTCTCAACCGCGATCGGTTGTTTTATATCTGTAGTACGTATTTCTGGCCCTTTTGTATCCAGCAATAAGGCTATTTTATTGGAAACTGCGCGCACATTTTTAACGATAGTTAAAGTTTCTTCCGGGGATTGATGCGCTGTATTTAATCTGACTACATTCATTCCGGCTTCAAATAGAGAACGGATAAAATCCACTTCACAATTCAGATCGGAGATAGTAGCAACAATTTTAGTCTTTTTCATAACTTTTTTTTTACATCGCAAAAGTAGCCATAGCTTGTTAGTAAGGGAAATAAATTTAAGTTAATTATTTAATAACTCTTTGATCAACTAGTACCATCAAAAAAGAATGTGTAATTTCAACTACTTAGAATCTTTCATTATGGAAAGCATACAATGGGAAGATGAAATAAAAGATTTCTCGCACTTTTTGAAGCTCGAGAAGGGGTTAAGCGAGCATACTATTAATGCATACATATCTGATTTGTATAAATTGTCGAACTATTTTACATATCATGATATGGTGGTTTCACCAGGAGATGTTACTTCAGATCAGTTGCAGCAATTCATTCAATGGATTAATGATCTTGGATTAAGTGCCCGCTCCCAGGCAAGGATTGTATCAGGAATAAAAAATTTCTTCCGCTATATGGCTTTAGAGGAGGTAATAGATAAAAACCCTGCTGTTCTGATTAAATCACCCCGAATAAAGAGGGAACTTCCCGAAGTGCTTTCGGTAGAGGAAATAGATCTGATCCTATCATCGATTGATCTTAGCTATCCTGAAGGTCGCCGAAACAAAGCAATGTTGGAAATACTTTATTCATGTGGATTGAGAGTAAGTGAACTGATCAATCTTCGTCTTTCCCATATTGATAAATCAAAAGGATTTATCAGGATAATAGGGAAAGGGGATAAAGAGAGGTTGGTACCAATTAGTAAAAAGGCACTGCAGGAGATCGACTTTTACTTACCCGATCGTAATGCACTTCCAATTGATACAACCAACAAAGATATTGTATTTCTTAACAACAGGGGAAGGCAGCTTTCACGAGTAATGGTGTATACTATTGTCAAACAATTGGCGCAACGAGTGAGTCTTAAAAAGAAAATCAGTCCGCATACATTTCGACATTCATTTGCTACTCACCTTATAGAAGGGGGAGCTGATCTTAGAGCTGTTCAGGAGATGCTCGGTCATGAATCCATAATGACCACCGAAATATATACCCACCTTGATCGTGATTATTTAAGAGAAGCTATCATTAGTTATCATCCGCGCTCCGGAAAAAGCTAATTCCGGTCCTCCTTCCCCCTTTTTTATAGTAGATAATCATTACCTGTTGATTAACTGCGTGTTAATAAAGAACCTCCCCTTGAATTCTCGCAACAATTTAACTCTATTTAGAATAGATTTTACAAATTTTTGAGTACCTTTGTATTTCATTTTTCGAAAAGACGATAAACTGTTCATTATTAACACTTAAAAGTTATATAAAATGTCTAAAGTTAAGCGAGTCTACACCTTTGGAGATAAGAAGGCTGAAGGAAGAACTGACATGAAAAACCTGCTGGGTGGTAAGGGAGCCAACCTGGCTGAGATGAATTTGATTGGTGTTCCAGTTCCTCCGGGATTTACTATTACAACCGATGTGTGTACAGAATACAATTCGGTAGGTAGTGAAAAAACAATCGAACTTATCAAAGAGGAAGTTGAGGCTGCCGTAAAGAATATCGAGGATATTATGGGAACCAAATTTGGCAGCAATGAGGATCCCTGCCTAGTTTCGGTGCGTTCAGGAGCAAGAGTGTCGATGCCAGGTATGATGGATACAGTATTAAATCTCGGAATGAATGAGGATGCTGTTAAAGGATTGATTAACAAAACTGGAAATGAACGGTTTGCCTGGGATAGTTACCGTCGCTTCATACAAATGTATGGAGATGTAGTTTTAGGAATGAAACCCGCTTCCAAGCAAGATGTCGATCCGTTTGAAGAGATTATTGAAGAAGTAAAAGAGAATAAAGGCGTTGAACTTGATATTGAACTTACAGTTGATGACCTGAAAGAATTAGTCGATCGCTTTAAGAAAGTGGTTAAAGAGCGAACAGGAAGTGCATTCCCGACTGATCCTTGGGAGCAGCTGTGGGGATCGATCATGGCCGTATTTGATAGCTGGAACACAGAGCGCGCAATTTATTATCGTGCTATGCACCAAATTCCCGAGGAATGGGGTACTGCTGTAAATGTTCAGGCTATGGTGTACGGTAATATGGGTGACAGCTCAGGAACAGGAGTAGCATTTACCAGAGATGCTGCTACAGGAGAGAACATCTTTAATGGAGAGTATCTTATCAATGCTCAGGGTGAAGATGTAGTTGCTGGTACTCGTACGCCTCAACAGATCACGAAAGAAGGTTCATTTCGTTGGGCCAAACTTGCACAGGTCGATGAAGAAGACAGGGCGAAAAACTATCCATCTCTGGAAGAGATCATGCCAGATGTTTACAAAGAACTCTTTGATGTTCAGAAACGATTAGAGGAGCACTACGGTGATATGCAGGACCTTGAGTTCACTATTCAGGAGGGTAAACTATGGCTTCTTCAGACCAGGAATGGTAAGAGAACGGGTGCCGCAATGGTGAAAATAGCAATGGATCTTCTGCGGGAAGGTAAAATCGATGAGAAAACGGCAATTCTCCGTCAGGAACCAAATAGATTGGATGAGTTGTTGCATCCAGTATTCGATAAGAAAGCTATATCAAATGCTTCGGTTGTTGCAAAAGGACTTCCAGCTTCACCCGGTGCTGCTACCGGTCAGGTGGTTTTCTTTGCAGATGAAGCAGAAGAATGGGCTGAAAAAGGAAAAGAGGTTGTACTTGTTCGAATTGAGACTTCCCCTGAAGATCTTAAGGGCATGAACGTGGCCAATGGTATTCTTACTGCCAGGGGAGGTATGACTTCCCATGCAGCAGTTGTCGCCCGGGGAATGGGTAAATGTTGTGTTTCTGGAGCAGGAGGTGTGAAGATAAATTACCGGGAGAAAACGATGAAAGTGGATGGAAAAGTTTTCAAAGAAGGGGATTGGATATCACTTAATGGTTCAACAGGCGAGGTATATGATGGGAAAATAGATACAATTGAACCCGAATTAAGCGGAAACTTCGGAGAGGTTATGGATCTTACGAATAAGTTTGCAACCATGCATGTTAGAACCAATGCAGATACACCCAATGATGCTACCGTTGCTCGAAATTTCGGTGCTCAGGGTATCGGTCTTTGCCGTACCGAACATATGTTCTTTGAAGGTGATCGCATCAAAGCCATGCGTGAAATGATTCTTGCTTCAGATGAAGAAAAGAGGAGGAAGGCGCTCAATAAATTATTGCCGATTCAACGTCAGGATTTTGAAGGCATATTTGAAGCCATGCATGGACTGCCGGTTACAGTGCGTCTACTTGACCCACCTTTACATGAATTTATGCCACATGAAGAGGAGAACCAGAAAGATATGGCGAAAGAACTGGGAATTTCACCTGAGGAAGTCAAGGCTAAAGTCGAAGACCTGGATGAATTCAATCCCATGCTGGGTCACCGGGGATGCCGCCTTGGGAATACCTATCCCGAGATTACTGAAATGCAAGCACGTGCTATTATCGAAGCTGCGCTGAATCTCAAGAAAAAGGGAGTAGAAGCCATTCCTGAGATTATGATTCCACTTATTGGCACGGCAGAAGAATTTAAAATGCAGGAAGAAATTGTTCGCAAAACTGCCGATAAAGTCTTTGCCGAGATGAATGATACCATTGAATATCATGTAGGAACAATGATTGAAATTCCGAGAGCGGCGCTTACTGCAGATGAAGTATCGAAGCATGCAGAATTCTTCTCTTTTGGAACCAATGATCTTACGCAAATGACATTTGGTTACTCAAGAGATGATGCTGGTAGATTCTTGCCTGTTTATCTGAAAAAAGGATTGCTTAAGCATGATCCTTTCCAGGTTCTTGATCAAACAGGAGTCGGACAATTAGTTGAGATGGGAACGAAAAAAGGAAGAGCTTCCCGATCGGACCTTAAGGTTGGAATTTGTGGAGAACACGGAGGAGAACCCTCTTCTGTGGAATTCTGTAATCATGTAGGAATGAACTATGTAAGTTGTTCTCCATTCAGAGTTCCTATCGCACGACTGTCAGCTGCTCAAGCTGCTATTAAGCAGTCATAGGCTGTAGAACATCCCAATAAAAAAGGCAGTAAAGTTTGATTTACTGCCTTTTTTTTTGACCTTTGGATGCATACCAGACCATCGTATCTTCCAATATAGATCTGGGTTATCCATGATTCTAAGTAAATAGTTTTATATGAATCCACGTATATCGCAATCAGACTTGGATGAGTTAGGTATTTATAATGCCAGAGAAATCCTTCATAATCCTACTTATGATCACCTATTTTCTGATGAACTTGATCCTGATATGAGCGGGTTTGAGAAAGGGACACTAACTGATTTTGGAGCTGTTAATGTACGAACTGGTAGATTTACAGGACGGTCACCAAAAGATAAGTATATACTTATTGATGATACCACCAAGGATACAGTTTGGTGGAAAAGTGAGAAAGCCAAATCTTCAGATAATAAACCCATTACAAGGGAAATTTGGGACCACGGCTATAAACTTGCGGCAAAAGAGCTTTCGGGAAAAAAATTGTACGTAGTAGATTGTTTTTGCGGTGCTAATGAGAACAGCCGACTTAGGGTACGTTTTATTATGGAGGTAGCATGGCAGGCACACTTTATTAAAAATATGTTTATCAGACCCAGCGAAAGCGAATTGGATGACTTCGAACCCGATTTTGTAGTATTGACTGCTTCAAAAACAACGAATCCCGACTGGAAAAAACAAAACCTGAATTCAGAGGTATTTGTTTTTTTTAATCTTACTGACAGGAGAGCGGTAATAGGGGGATCATGGTATGGGGGTGAGATGAAAAAAGGCGTCTTTTCTGTAATGAATTTTTTCCTGCCTCTGGAGGGGATTGCCTCCATGCATTGCTCGGCGAATGTGGGAAAAGAAGGAGATGTGGCAATTTTCTTTGGCTTATCGGGTACGGGAAAAACTACACTCTCCACAGATCCTAAACGGGCTCTCATTGGAGACGATGAGCATGGATGGGATGACCATGGTGTATTTAACCTCGAGGGTGGATGTTATGCCAAAACTATCCATCTCAAAAAGGAAAGTGAGCCGGATATATATAACGCGATTAGAAGGGATGCCTTGCTTGAAAATGTAACTGTTATGAGTGATGGATCGGTGGATTTCAATGATGATTCTATAACAGAAAATACTAGGGTATCTTATCCGATTTATCACATAGAGAATATCGCTAAACCTGTGTCAAGAGCCGGCCATGCCAAGAAAGTTATTTTTCTCACTGCAGATGCCTTTGGTGTAATTCCTCCCGTATCAATACTATCACCAGATCAAACCCGGTACCATTTCCTTTCAGGATTTACATCTAAATTAGCAGGTACGGAGGTTGGTATTGATAAACCAGTACCAGTGTTCTCTGCTTGTTTTGGTGCTGCTTTTTTGTTATTACATCCCACACGCTACGCTCATGAACTAGTTAAACGCATGGAAGAATCGGAAGCAAAAGCATATTTGGTTAATACAGGATGGAATGGAACAGGAAAGCGTATATCGATAAAGAATACCCGATCTATTATTGATAATATCTTAAATAACCAGGTATATAAAGTAAATACACGGGTAATACCTTACTTTAATCTTGAACTACCAATATCATTACCCGGCGTAGATGACAAAATACTTGATCCACGTAATACGTATGAGCATGTATCTGAATGGGAACAAAGAGCCAATGAGCTAGCCAGGAAGTTTATAGAGAATTTCGAACAATTTACGGATACTGAAGAGGGTAAAAGATTGATTGCTGTAGGTCCCCAGGTTACGTAGAAATCAGATTATAGCTACTAACCATGATACCGAATTCATCAGAGTTACTGGGTGTTGTTTGGCCACTAATACTAGCCTATTTATTAGGTTCAATTCCAACTGCCGTTTGGATTGGCCGGTGGTTCTACCATATTGACATACGGAAGTATGGTAGCAAAAATGCCGGTGCAACAAATGTAATGAGAGTCCTGGGGATTAAAGCAGGAGTCCCGGTACTTCTGATTGACATGTTTAAAGGATGGGCAGCGGTATCATTAATGGTCTTTCAAAATTATTATAATCAAGATAGCGAACAAGGAGTAGTTTATGCGATTTGCCTGGGTGTTTTGGCAGTAATGGGTCACATATTTCCAGTTTTCGCGGGTTTTAAGGGAGGTAAAGGTGTAGCAACAGTAACCGGTGTTTGTGCCGGGTTGGTTCCTTTAGCTACGATTACTGCTTTTATGCTATTTCTAATAGTGGTTATTCTAACCAAATACGTGTCATTAGGCTCTCTGAGTGCAGCAGTTTATTTCTCAGTTTACATATTATTAATTGTTCCGCATAGCATTATTTCCATGCGGGTTTTTTCTGTAATTGTAACTCTTTTAATTATTATAACCCACAGAAAGAATATTCACCGTTTGTGGAAAGGTGAGGAAAATAAAGCAACTTTTCTCTACAAGTCACAGAATCTCAAATCCGATTAAACTGTTTTTTCCCCGAATTCATCTTCCAGTTTTTGAGTAAGAGCTTTAATTCCAATGTTCTTTAGCAAAATGCCGTTTTCTGCTGTTGAAATCTGACCTGTCTCCTCTGAAACAATGATTACGAATGAATCGGTGACCTCAGATATTCCGAGAGCGGCTCGGTGACGTAAACCATATTCCGGTGGAAGGTCTAGTTTTTCTGTTACAGGTAGGATAACTCTTGCAGCTTTTAAAGTCTCACGATCGATGATCAAGGCTCCGTCATGTAATGGGGCATTTTGATTGAATATACTCAAAATCAAACGACTTGAAGTTATTGCGTTCAGAATGTCACCCGTTTCTGCATACATATTCATATTTGATTTTCTTCGAATTACAATCAGAGCACCTGTTTTAGTCTGAGACATTTGCATAACAGCTTTGAGTATAGATTTGACTCTTACACGCGGTTTTGATTCAAATCTGAGATTCAAAAACTTCTCGATACTGAGTCGATTGCCATCTATGTATCTTGATCCCATATAAATGAGAAAGCGCCTTATCTCTTGCTGGAAAACAATGATCAAAGCTATTACCCCCACTCCAATTACCTGCCCGATAATTGACGAAAGCAGTTCCATCTGTAAGGCCCGAACTACCCACCAAAAAACATATATGCCTGCGATTGCCAGGATTATATTAAGAGCAACCGTTCCCCTGACCAGCAGGTATAGTTGATAAAGTAGCAAAGCAACAAGAAAAATGTCAATTATGTCAAGTAATCGAATATGTATAAATAGTGGAAGCATGGAAGTGCGATTCTATAACAAATGTACAAAATGCAAATAAAAGGTTACCATTGATATTTTTTGGTTTCCAGAAATATTTTTATTGCCTCTCGAGCTTCATTAACGTCATGAACTCTAAGGATATTGACCCCCTTTAAAAGTAATATCATATGAAGAGCGGTTGTACCATTGAGACTATTTTTGGCAGAGGTGTTTAGTAGCTTTGAAACCATAGATTTTCGGGATATTCCGGCTAGAATAGGTAATTCAAATAGTTGAAAATCATGAAGATTGGCTAATAATTGGTAATTGTGGTCTAATGATTTACCAAAACCAAAGCCGGGATCAATTACAATATCGTTGATCCCTTTTTTCTTGAGTATGGTTATTTTCTCTGAAAAGAAAGCTATGATTTCATCTACAACATTCTCGTATTGAGGGCTCAATTGCATATTGCTGGGTGTCCCTTTCATATGCATAACTATGTATGGAACTTGCAGTTTGGAGATGGCATCAACCATTTCAGCATCATCTTCAAATGCAGAAATGTCATTAATAATGTTCACTTGATATTTTTCTATCATTTTGTAAGCCAGAGAAGATTTGGTAGTATCAAGTGAAATGATTGCGTCGGGATAGGACTTCCTTACCTGTTCAATTACAGGTAATAACCGCTCTTCTTCCTCCCCGGGATCTACTCGATTGGCACCCGGTCTGGATGATTCGGCTCCAATGTCAAGAATGTCAGCTCCCTGCTCAAGTAGCTCTCCGGCTTTATCAACAGCGATCCGTGGCTCTATGTACTTTCCACCATCATAGAATGAGTCTGGAGTAACATTTATTATTCCCATAATTCTTGGTATGGATAAATCTAAGATTTTACCACCACAATTCAATGAGAGATTCGTTGAAAAAAAATTATCTTTAGATTCATTTGCTGTCATAAGGTTTCACTAAATTCATTGTCATTTCAAATGAAAACACACAATAGCACAGCAACTGGATTGCTATGCTCAGGAGAAGCAGACAAATTAAATAAAATTATTTACATAAAGGTGTTCATTCCATGAGTTTTGTTGTTGTAGAAGGATTAGACGGATCTGGGAAATCGACACAGGTTGCTTTACTGAAGGAATATCTTAAAAAAGAGAGTATTCCATTTAAGTATCTGCATTTCCCAAGATTGGAAGAAGGGGTGTATGGTAAATTGATTGCAAGGTTTCTCAGAGGTGAAATGGGGCGAATTGATCAAGTCGATCCGTATCTTGTGGCACTTATTTTTGCAGGAGATAGAGGAGATGCAAAAGAGATGATCTGTTCCTGGATAAAAGATGGGTATTTTGTCTTGATAGATCGTTATGTGTACTCTAACATAGCATTTCAATGTGCAAAAATCAATGCAGTGTATGAGCAAACTCTTCTTCGCGATTGGATCCTTCAGTTTGAATTTTCACACCTGGGCTTACCTGTTCCCGATATTAATCTTTTTTTAGATGTACCCTTGAAATTTATACAGGAAAAACTAAAGGCCTCAAGGTTAGGACCCGACCGGTCCTATCTAAAGGGTAAAACAGATATCCATGAAGATGATCTGACTTTTCAACAAAAGGTGAGAGAAATATATTTGTCGCTTAGGGGGAAGGTGGATAATTTAAAGATTATTGATTGTTCATCCAATAATAATATACAATCCCCAAATATTATTTTTGAAAAACTCAGGAAGGAACTTCCACTGAAATCAAAATAAACTATGACTCTATGAAGCAAATACGATTGATAAGCCGTCTGATAATTGGAGTGACATTTATATTTAGTGGATTTGTCAAAGCTATTGATCCACTGGGATCTGCATATAAGTTTTCAGACTATTTCACCGCTTTTAATCTGGATTTTCTTCAACCAATTACGATTGTTTTTGCTATTTTGCTATCCTCATTTGAATTTGTCCTTGGACTGGTCATATTACTAGGTTACCTGAAACGTGGGTCGTATTGGTTGCTCCTACTTTTTATGAGTTTCTTCACGTTGCTTACATTTTTTCTTGCCCTGTTCAACCCGGTTTCAGATTGTGGTTGTTTTGGAGATGCAATAATTATGACGAACTGGGAAACATTCTTTAAAAACCTGGTTTTAATGGTGTTCGTTCTTATATTGTTTGGTAACCGAGAGAAAGAAAAAGATGTTCTTCATAAAAACCTCGAAAAAACTTTGGTGTTTCTATTTTTCGCTGGGATTGTTTACCTGTCTGTTTATAGCTATTTTCACCTTCCAATAATAGACTTTAGGCCTTATGATATAGGAACCTATATACCGGATGAGATGGAAATTCCAGAGGACGCTCCTGTAGATGAATATAAGACAACTCTTATCTACAGAAACAAAATCACAGATAAAGAGAGTCGTTTTAGTGTTAAAGATTATCCAGGGGATACGGCAGTTTGGGAATTTGTAGAAAGTGAGTCAGAACTTGTAAGTAAGGGGTATGAACCACCTATTCATGATTTTGTAGTAGCTGATCAGAATGGAAATGATGTGACAGATCATATTCTCGGCAGCGGGGATTATAGTCTTCTAGTGATATCTCATGATTTGAATCTCGCTGATTCAGCATATCTGGCAAAACTGAATAGCTGGGTGAAACTTGATCGTTTTGCAAATGATTTAGAGGTGTATCCCATAACATCTACTACAACTGCTGAAATTGAAAAGTTAAAAGAGAAATGGCAGTTGAACTATGATTTTTTTACGGCTGATGAAATAATGCTCAAAACCGTAATAAGATCTAATCCTGGTTTTGTCTTGATAAAGAACGGAACTATAATTGGTAAATGGGCCAAACGAGATTTTCCAGAATTAGAACATTGGAATTCCGATTGGCCTGAACTAGTTGATCAGGACCCCTTAGAATATGATCCGGGGATGGCGATGTTAATAGAAAATGGGGTAATGGAGAATCCGGACTGGAACATCATTCGTTTTGATAAATCAGCTACCAGGACTGTCTCGGAAGAATCGCATAATCAAATTGAACAAAAAAACTGGCTCATATTTATTCTCACTGTGTTATTTATTGTTTCAATTTTACAATTAATCCCTAACAGAACAAGATACAATCGTGGTTAATTGGATTATCGGCAAGATACTATACGGACTTGGGGTTCTTTGGGGTGTTGTGACACTTGTATTTTTCCTTTTTCACGTTTTGCCCGGTGACCCAGCAAGAATGATGCTTGGGCAACGTGCGGATCTTCGCTCAATAGAGAGGATTAATACAGAACTGGGCTTAGATCGACCAGTATCCCTTCAGTACTTGCGTTACATAAATGATTTATCACCCCTGTCTTGGCATAATTTCAGTGACCCTGATAACTACTTTTACCTAAACAGTAACCGTCTTGATAAAGCTATACCTCTATTAAAATTCGGGCATAATTCAGGAATTGTTCTGAAAAAACCTTATTTAGGGGTTAGTTTCCAAAACCGGACTCCGGTTCATATATTAATTGGGGATGTTTTACCAAATACACTCTTGCTTGCAACTGTCGCAATTATCTTTGCAAGTTTCTTTGGAGGATTATTAGGAATTATAGCCGCAATGGTTAAAAATTCGGCACTTGATAAATTTGTACTTTTCATAAGTGCCATTGGAATGTCTTTACCCTCTTTTTTTTCAGCGATATTATTTGGCTGGATCTTTGCTTTTGTCCTTGCTGAGCATACGGGGTTAAATCTTACAGGAAATATTTATGAGATAGATGATTTTGGGAACGGTAAAGTGCTGCGGTTGAAAAACCTTATATTACCTGCATTCACGTTGGGTATACGCCCTCTATCTATAGTTGTGCAGCTTACCCGCAATTCACTTCTTGAGGTTCTAAATCAAGATTATATCAGGACCGCCCGCGCAAAGGGCTTAGGCTTTTTGCGAGTATTAAGGAAACATGCCTTAAGAAATTCGCTGAATCCGGTTATAACTGCTGTAAGTGGTTGGTTTGCATCACTTATGGCAGGCGTGGTATTTGTTGAATACATTTTTGGATGGAAAGGACTGGGCTATCTCATAGTGGATGCACTTAATCAATATGATATGCCCGTAGTATTGGGATCAGTAATTACAATTGCCACAATATTTGTCTTGGTTAATATTTTTGTTGATCTGATCTATTCACTTTTAGATCCACGTATACGTTCTTTATAAGTATGAATTATTCTTATATTTACTTCATTATAAATGATAAACTAGACATCGATTATGAGAAAAAAAATTGTAGCTGGAAACTGGAAAATGAATACGGAATTACAAAATGGACTGGAGTTAGCGCGCTCAGTTGAAGAGCATGGAAAAAACCTCGAAAGCGATGCGCTATTAATTATAGCTCCGCCATTTACTCATCTGGCTAAGATTAATGAGGTGATTCAAAGTGTAAAACTTGCCTCCCAGAATTGTGCATCAGAGGAGAAAGGGGCTTATACAGGAGAAGTTTCGCCAGATATGCTTAAGTCTGTTGGCGTGGAATATGTAATATTAGGTCATTCCGAACGGAGATCTTATTACCAGGAAGATAACACATTGATCAATAAAAAGATAAAACTTGCACTTGCTAAAGGGTTGAAACCCATTTTTTGCTGCGGGGAGGCATTAAATGACCGCGAGGAGGGCAGACTTTTTGATGTAATTAGAAAGCAGGTAGAGGTTGGTCTCAAAGATGTTTCCCCATCGGAATTGGACCAGGTGATAATTGCTTATGAACCAGTCTGGGCAATAGGAACAGGAGTTACTGCCACCCCAGAACAAGCACAGGAAATGCATCATTTCATAAGGAGTCTCATAAAGGAACTATATGATGCAAATATTGCTGATCAGACTACATTGCTTTATGGGGGAAGTTGTAAACCTGGCAATGCCAGGGAATTGTTTGCCAATCCGGATGTTGATGGAGGTCTGATTGGTGGCGCTTCATTAAAAGCAGAGGATTTTATTCAAATCGCAAATTCTTATTGATAATGGAAATGGAGGTATGATGAGATACCTGCAATACACATTTTCCGGGATTAAGGATGCTGAAAGGGCTGAACAATTGATCGCAGAATTGTTGGCACTATCATTTGAAGGCTTTTTAGAAGAGAAGGATCGAATTACTGCGTATATTCGGGAAGATAATTATCATCGTGATATGAAGCAATTTATAAGTGAATTACCAAGCGAATTTCATGAATATAAATTAAGCATTCAGCATTTAGAGGAGATTAACTGGAATTCCGCTTGGGAAAAAAGTTTTCAACCAATTACGATTGCGGATCAAATTTATCTGCGGGCCCCTTTTCATGCCCCCAATCCAGAAGCTAAGTATGACCTGGTAATTGAACCAAAAATGTCTTTTGGTACCGGCCATCACCAAACGACCCGTTTGATGATGGAAGCTATGTTAGGTGTCAATGTTGATAAGAAGGTTGTCTTGGATATGGGAACAGGTACCGGAGTATTGGCAGTTTTCGCCTCATTACTTGGGGCTGAAAGAGTACTCGGACTGGACATTGATAATTGGTCCCTGGAAAATGCAAGGTATAATGTCCTGAATAATTCAGTTGGTAAAATTCAAATTGATAAGAGAGATAATAGTATCTGGGAAAGTCATAAATTTGATATTGTTTTAGCCAATATTAATAAGAATGTCCTTCTGAAAGATCTCAAATATTACAAGTCGGTTCTTACCTCCTCAGGTATTATTATAATTAGTGGTTTATTAGGATCTGATCTGTCCGTCATTGAGAAGGAAGCATTTAACGTAAACTTAAACATTAAAGATATTCTCAGAGAAGACGAGTGGATTGCTCTAATATTGACTAAATAATAAAAAATTTTACTACGACTTGCTGTAGATTAAAGAATTGCTTATGATTCATTTTTATCGTCTGCTCTTAATAGCGATCATCAGTCTACCAATGAGTCATCTTTCAGCCCAGTACCTGGAATCTTTTTCCCAGGATACAGGAAAATATATTCAGGAACTTGATCAGCTTTTTGGTAATTTGCTTTCCGATAAGGAGGAGGAGGTTTATGAAAATTTCACAGTAATATGGGATTCACTTGAGCATCATAACCGCGCAGCCATAATGCAGGTTTCTGAATTAATGCTTCAACGAGATTGCAGGGCCAGACCGTATTTTGTATCTTTTCTTGAAATTCTTAATTCCTTCATTCGCAACAAAAAGACAGAACTGGGATTCAATGAATGGATTAGTGGGTATCGGATTTTTCTGTCAGATGAGAAAACTTTGCTGAAACAGATTCGTAATCTTCAAGAGACAACATTATCGGTTTTATCGGAGAATAAATTGTATGAATCCGTATCATTGGAATGGCGGTTGGGTGCCAGGAACTTTCACTTCAGTTCAAAAGGTGGTCAGTTGAGAATAGTAACAGAGGGAACCAACTTAACGTGTCATTCTGCAGGAGATAGTATTTACATAACAGATGTATATGGATATATCAATCCTGTGAATACTTTTTTTATTGGCTCTCACGGAAAAGTATATTGGAAGCATGTTGGCTTCGAATCAGATGAGACTTTTGCTGTCCTTGATCAATATAAAATTGATCTTCGATCGCCAGGTTATAGTGCAGATTCAGTGCTGCTTACACATGGAGAAATATTCTCGAAACCTGTTCTGGGAAGAATAGAAGACAAAGTTAGTGCATATAAGAATCCGGAGCAGGCAAAGTTTCCTAAATTTTTTACATATCAAAGTACCTATGAGATCAATGATTTAACGGAAGGAATCAATTTCAGGGGAGGGTTGTCTCTCCAGGGTGCCAATCTTGCAGGAACTGGGACTGAAACGGATGTTGCCAGATTGGAAATTCATAGTAAAGATACCCTTCGCGTTAGGCTTAAATCCAATTTGTTTCTCTTCAATAATAGAACGATACGAAGTAATCATTCGCAGGTTTCCATATTCATCGAACAGGATTCTATTTACCATCCGGATCTCGTATTTGTATACCAGATCCCGGAACAGGAGATGCGTCTTACAAAATCTGATGTGTATACCTCTCAGGGACCTTACGCAAACACATACCATAATGTGGATATGAATTTCGATGAATTGTATTGGAAGCGGGATAAGCCGGTAATGCGACTTCAACCAGCATTAGGTACGTCTATTGGTCGTGCTTTCTTTGAATCAAATGATTTTTTCAACTATAAATTCTATAATAGCCTGCAGGGGATGGATTTTCAAAATCCATTGGCTATGCTTTGGATGTATGCAAATGACTTGAAAAGAAAGACTTTTCCAGTAAAATCCTATGCAGTTTACCGGGGCGTTGCACCCTATCAGATAAGGCATCAGCTGATGAATTTATCCAAGATGGGATTTGTGTATTTTGATGATGAGGAAGATCAGGTAACATTAAGGGATAAATTATATGATTTCATTGATGCTAGTTTGCAAAAGAATGACTACGATGTAATAAGGTTCATTTCAAGAACCGAATCCAGGGAGTACAATGCATCATTGAATCTGCTAAATAAAGATCTAATAATAAATGGAATACCTAATATCTTCCTGAGCGATTCTCAAAATGTGAAACTGGTGCCCGAAGATAATCAAATCATAATGAAGCGAAACAGGGATTTCCAATTCAGTGGTTCTATTGATGCTGGTCTCTTCAAGTTTCATGGTCAGAACTTTTTCTTTGAATATGATAGTTTTAAAATCAATTTGCAGGATATAGATTCATTGGAGCTTACTGCAAAAGCCGGCAAAAAGGATGAATACGGAAATGAAATGATGACAAGTATTGATAATAAAGTAGAGCAAATCACCGGAGAGTTATTGATCGATGCACCTTCGAATAAATCAGGATTGGAGAATTATCCAAAATACCCGGTTTTTACAAGTCGTGAGAATTCTTTTATATATTTTGATGAAAAGACTATACAGGATGGGGTTTATAACAGAAATGTGTTTTATTTTGAATTATTCCCCTTTTCTATAGACAGTCTTGATAATTTTACTCGCGACGCTCTGAAACTGGAAGGCACATTCGTTTCAGCAGGCATTCTGCCTCCCCTGGAGCTGGAAATGTCTTTGAGACCAGATAACTCTTTGGGTTTTTATTTGCAAACTCCCGAGGAGGGACTTCCTGTCTTTGATGGTAAAGGAATATTTTACGAGGATTTAGAAATGAGCAGTAAAGGACTGCATGGATACGGTTCGCTGGATTATCTTACGTCCACAACCTGGTCTGATGATTTCCTTTTTCACCCCGATTCTGTGCTTACAACTTCCAGAAGATTCCTGGAACGTGAGGAGGAGAGTCCGGTGAGCTTTCCGTATGTGGAAAATTCGGTTGCCGAAATCAGGTGGTATCCCCCTAAAGATGTGATGAATATAAATAGAGTTGAAAAGACCTTTACCATATTCAATGATAGTATTTATTTTGGAGGTGATTTAGCGTTAACACCAGCAGGGCTGAGGGGAACAGGGCCACTGGCGCTAAAAGATGCACGCATAGAATCTTCAGCTTTTAAATTCCTTGCTCAAGAGATCATTGCAGATTCGGCAGGTGTTATGCTTAAAGCTTCTTCAGCGGAGGAATTTGCATGGATAACCGAAAATGTCAGAATTCATATACAATTAAGGGTACGTCAAGGAGAATTCCATGCTAATAAGGATTTTACTACAGTTTCATTTCCACAAAATATGTATGAAACTAGATTAGATCATATGACCTGGGATATGGATAATCAGGAAGTCGAAATGCAGCAGAAAGAGTTGTTGGAAGAAAACAGGGTGGATATTGGAATTGATACAGTAATGACCAACGGACCTACATATTTGTCGTTACATCCTCAGCAGGACTCTCTGAGATTTGTTGCCCCCCTTTCAATATACAACTACGCAGAAAGAGACTTGAATGGGAGGGATGTTCCGTTTATTCAAATTGGTGATGCTTACGTATTTCCTTATAATGGTAATGTAAGCATAGAGGAAAAAGCAAAGATGGATGTGTTAAAGAAGGCGAAAATCCTGGCCAATACCGAAAGTCGATATCATTTATTGAGGGAAGCAAATATTAGAATTAAATCTCGTAATTACTATAGTGGGTCTGCTACTTACGATTATGAGGATGAGTTTGGAAATATTTATCCATTCAGATTAGAGGAGGTCGAAATGGATACTTCAATCGAAACCAGGGGGCGTGGGAGTGTTACAGAACTGGACAGCTTTATGTTAAGCCCTTACATGGCATACCAGGGAGAGATCCGGATGTTTGCAGATAATGAACTGCTTACTTTTGCAGGTGGAGTGAAATTGACACACGATTGCCCGATAAATAAACAATGGTTAAAATTTGAAACTGAAATAAATCCGGATAGTATTATGATTCCGGTAGACCCAAGAATGCAGAATGTAAATCTGAATAATATCTATGCCGGAACACTGATTGCTAGAGATTCTACCCACATTTACCCCACTTTCTTTTCTGGTAGAAAAGACTACTTTGACAGAAATATCACTTATGCTGACGGATATCTCTATTACAATAAGACTGAAGAGAAGTATGAGCTGGCATCATTAGCGAAACTTGAGGATCATGCAGCAGCGGGAAATTACCTTACACTTAAAACCGATTCCTGTCATCTTTATGGAGAAGGAATCATTGATATGAATTTAAATTATGGAAAGGTGGATTTGGTAACAGTTGGTAATGTAGTGCATAAAACGAGATCCAATAGACTGAATATGCATGTAATGCTGGGGCTGAATTTCTTCTTTAATAAAGAGGCCTTAAAGGTTTTTGGTCATGAGATTGATAGTCTACCTGATCTGGATCCGGTGGACCTTACTACTACGTTTTATAAAAAAGGGATGAAAAATCTGGTAGGAACTGAGACCGCTGAAAAATTGGAAACAGAAATGGGTTTATATGGTTCCTACTCTGAGATTCCAGATACTATGTCTCATACCATTCTTTTTAATGATGTCAGGTTATCCTGGAATCAGGATACCAGGTCTTATCGTTATAATGGTGAAGTGGGAATTGGTTTGGTTGGAGACGTGCAGGTGAATAAGAAGGTGCATGCTTATATGGAATTTGTTGAAAAGGGTTCCGGTGATATTTTTGACATATATCTGAAAGCAAATGATAATGTTTGGTATTATTTAGCATTTAGCCCCGGAGGAATGCAGGTTCTCTCTTCCAATAAAAAATTTAATCAAATTGTTTTTGAGCTTAGAGCTAATCAACGAAGAGTGAAATCCAGGGCCGGCGAGCCAAGTTATATCTATTCTTTATCCTCGAACAGAAGAATGCAATTGTTCCTGGAGCGTTTTCTTTATTATGAAGAAGAGCAAAAACTCCATAATGAACAGTGAAAGGCTATAATTAATATTCAGACCGGCTTCCAAGCTCAATAATCTCGAGGTTCCTGGGGCGACCTTTAATTATATCTAATCGAACAGCTGTCCGGACTTCATGAAATCCCTGGTAACCAGCAGATCCAGGATTTATATGCAAGAAACCATGTTTTTTGTCTGCTATTATCTTTAGTATATGAGAATGTCCGGATATAAAAAGATCCGGGGGATTAGACATAATTTTTTTTCGAACTTCAGCTTCATACCTTCCGGGATACCCCCCAATATGAATCATGTATATATCCATCTCGGCACGATTAAGTCTTTGCTCGCGCGGAATATGTGATCTTATCTCGGATCCATCAATGTTACCAAAAACTGCTTTAACGGGTTTAAATTCTTCTAACCTTCTGAGAATATCAATATTTCCAATATCTCCCGCATGCCAGATTTCATCGCAGTTTTTGAAAAATGTGAACAGTTTTTGGTCCAGGTATCCATGAGTATCCGATAAAAAACCAATTTTCATATGTTTACAGACTATAAATATGAAGATGAAATTACTATTTTTATAAAATAATCTGAAACATGCATATCTTTTATACACCAGGAATTGTGGGTGAATTTTATGAGTTGAATGAAGAGGAGTCAAGGCATTGTGTCAAGGTTTTGCGGATGAAGACTGGTGATCAGGTACAGGCCATAGATGGTGAGGGAGGACTTTATGAAGGGGAGATAATTGCAGTTCATCAAAAAAGATGCGCAATACAGATACACCAGTCGAAGCAGAACTACAAGCCACTTGCTTATGATCTTACCGTTGCTATAGCTCCAACAAAAAAAATGGATAGATTTGAATGGTTCCTGGAGAAGGCAACGGAGATCGGAGTAAGTCGAATCGTTCCTATTATTTGTGAACGTTCCGAGAGAAGTGCCTTTCGGTCAGACAGGGTGGAAAAAGTTGTAGTTGCGGCAATGAAGCAATCAGTCAGAGCCTATAAACCAAAAATTGAATCCCCTGTGGCTTTTTATGAATGGATAAAACGTGATTCGAATCAGAACGGGTATATTGCACATTGTCACAATTTACGCAAAGAATCGCTATGGAAAATAGCATTATCAGACAGTATAAGAATAGCCATTGGACCGGAAGGGGATTTCACAAAAGAAGAGATAAAAAGAGCTGAAGAGTGCAGATTTAAAGGGGTGTCATTGGGAGCATATCGTTTGCGAACCGAAACCGCTGGAATTTTGGCATGTTCAGCAGTCTTTTTCTCGAAAGAAAAATGACAAGCTATTCCGGATATCCAGAATAGCTTGTCTACATACCTGCTCTGTTTAATGTACGTTTCACTAAATCAATTCCTGGATCTACCTCACAGGCAGCGAATACGGATTTGAGAAAGTCGTTCCTGAACAAATTGCATCCATCTTGTGTACAAAGAGAGAATTCAGGTATGGAAAAATCGTCTACAAGGTAGAAAAGGGTAGAAGTTTTGTTCATAGGCAATCTGATTATATTTACCTAAAGAACGTTTAAAAAGAGGAATTATTGCGCCCAAAAACACTTATACCATCGTTAGAGAGACATTGTTTACTTCAATTAATTTCCTAAGGTTTATTAATGCATAACGCATTCTTCCTAAGGCAGTATTTATGCTTACTCCGGTTTGCTCAGCAATCTCCTTGAAGCTTAACCCACCAAAATGTCTTAAAAGAACTACTTCTCTTTGATCATCCGGCAATTCTTCGATCAGTTTTCGAATGTCTGTCCGGATCTGATTCTCAATGATTAGGTCTTCTACGTTATCTTCTGAAAAATCTTGGTTATTAAATAGATCAACCTCCGAATCATCGTTTGAGATGGAGTTTAACTGCTTCTCTTTTCGGAAATGGTCTATAATCAGGTTGTGTGCTATCCTTATGACCCAGGATAAGAATCGTCCATTATCTCTGTATTTACCACGCCTTAACGACTGGATAACTTTAATAAAAGTTTCTTGAAATATATCCTCCGTTAGGGCTTGATTCTTTACATTCAGAAGAATGTAGGTATATACCTTTCGACGGTGTCGGTTAATTAATTCTTCTGCGGAGGATTCGTCACCTTGTATAAACGCTTGTACCAATGCCTGGTCAGTCAGACTATCTCTTTTCACAATTTATTCCTTATTGGTTCAGCGTAAAGGTGTTTCGATAGGCTTTTAATCTTTTGTTTCTAACTTATTTACTTCGCAATTAAGTGAAAAAATATCTTAATGCAAAATCATTACCTTTGTTTTTCGAAATAAAACAAAACAAAATCTATGCCAGAACACGGTGAAATAGGGATTTTTATTAAAGGGGCCAGAGTTCATAATCTAAAGAATATTGATTTGCAAATAGCAAGGGATCATTTGATTGTAGTAACTGGAGTTTCTGGCTCAGGAAAGTCTTCACTGGCATTCGACACTCTTTATGCAGAAGGGCAGAGAAGGTATGTTGAAAGTCTATCGGCTTATGCTCGCCAATTTCTTGGTCGAATTGATAAACCCGATGTCGATTTTATTAATGGAATTCCACCTGCAGTTGCCATTGAACAGAAAGTCAACACAAGAAACCCTCGGTCCACTGTAGGTACTTCAACAGAGATATACGATTATCTTAAACTTCTTTATTCTCGCATAGGCAAGACCATTTCACCAATTTCAGGTAAAGAAGTTAAGCGTCACAATGTAACAGACGTTGTCAATTTCATTTTATCAAATAACAAGGGAACAAAGTTGGTGATTCTGTCACCAAAGAAAATTCATCAGGATAAAAGTATTGACTATCAGTTAGATCTTTTCGCGCAACAGGGGATGACTCGTGCTTTGTTTCAAAATCAGCTCGTTCAACTTTCGGATCTCAATGTAAAAGAAGATTTAAGCTCTCTTAATGAAATTGATTTGGTTGTCGACCGGGTTGTATCCAGTAATAAGAATGAGAACAGGAGTAGATTGGGTGACTCCATACAAACGGCATTTCAAGTAGGGAAAGGACATTGCTCTGTCTGGAATCCGGAATATAAATTACGAAGTGATTTTTCAAACCGTTTTGAGCTGGACGGAATGACCTTTGAAGAACCATCGGAGCATTTATTCAGTTTCAATAATCCACTTGGTGCGTGTCCGATTTGTGAGGGATATGGTATGGTTATTGGCATAGATGAGGATTTAGTCGTACCGCGTAAAGATCTCTCTGTTTATGATGATGCAATAGTTTGCTGGAAAGGTGAGAAAATGAAAAGATGGAAAGAGCGTCTGATTATGAATGCTGATAAATTTAGATTCCCTGTTCATAAGCCCTATTATGAACTTACAGACGAGCAGAAAAATATCTTGTGGAGAGGGAATAGATATTTCAAAGGATTGGATGCATTTTTTCGTCATCTTGAGAAAAAGAAGTATAAAATACAGTATCGTGTAATGTTATCGAGATATAGAGGTAAGACCACATGTTACGAATGTCGAGGAACACGATTACGAAAAGAGGCCGATTATGTTAAGGTGGGTAATAAATCAATATCCCAGTTGGTTCAGTTGCCGATAAGTGAGCTTGTACATTATTTTAGTACTCTTTTTCTGGATAATTTTGACCAGGAAGTAGCAGGTCGACTTCTTCATGAGATACAATCCCGGCTCGACTTCCTTATGAATGTTGGATTAGGCTATTTAACGCTTAACAGACTCTCTTCCACACTATCAGGAGGTGAGAGTCAGCGAATTAATCTTGCTACATCTCTTGGTAGCAGTCTGGTTGGGGCATTATATATATTGGATGAACCTAGTATTGGATTGCATTCGAGAGATACCAACCGTCTTATAAATGTTCTTAAAAACCTTACTGGTCTTGGAAATACGGTTTTAGTTGTAGAACATGATGAGAAAATCATACGCTCTGCAGATATAGTAATTGATATGGGACCGCATGCAGGAAGAAATGGAGGCGAGGTGATATATCATGGTGCAAGTAATAGTATGGATAGTTCTACCCCGGGTTTGACAGCAGCATATTTATCGGGGAGTAAACGAATCTCTATACCTGCTGAGAGGCGCAAATGGAATAACTTTATTGAAGTTATAGGTGCTCGGGAGAATAATTTAAAAGGGATTAATGTTAAGATCCCTCTCAATGTATTTACAGTAATTGCCGGCGTTAGCGGATCAGGAAAATCTTCCCTTATTAGTCAGATTCTATACCCTGCCATGAAAAAATCTTTGCATGGCAGTGGTGATAAACCGGGCAAGTATGATATTATTGAAGGAGATCTTCATTTACTCGATCGCATAGAATTTGTAGATCAGAATCCTATTGGAAAATCTTCGCGATCGAATCCGGTTACCTACCTAAAAGCATTTGATGAAATTAGATCTCTCTTTGCCAATCAGTCAGGGTCAAAAGCCAGGGGATTCAAACCTGCTCATTTTTCTTTTAACGTAGATGGAGGAAGGTGTGATGATTGTAAGGGAGAGGGAGAGATTAAAGTTGAGATGCAATTTATGGCAGATGTTCACCTTGTTTGTGAGACTTGCAAAGGGAAAAGATTTAAAGATGAAATACTGCAGGTTAAGTACAGGAACAAGAACATTCATGATATTCTTGAGATGACGGTTAATGAAGCGATTGATTTTTTTAATCAGGCAAAGCCATTAATTAATGAAAGAATCGTGAAAAGACTTAAACCACTTCAGGATGTTGGATTGGGTTATGTTAAACTGGGTCAGTCTTCCAGTACACTGAGCGGAGGAGAGAGTCAACGTGTTAAATTGGCATACTTCCTCAGTAAGGAATCGGAGCGTGAAAAAGTGATGTTTGTTTTTGACGAACCAACTACCGGATTGCACTTTCATGACATTTCAATGCTTTTAGATGCTTTTTTTGCTTTGATAAGAAATGGTCATACAGTGATCGTAATTGAACACAATTTGGAGGTTGTTAAATCTGCTGATTGGATTATAGAACTTGGGCCGGAAGGTGGAGAAAATGGAGGTTTTCTTGTTTTCGAGGGTGTTCCGGAATATTTAATCGAAAAACAAACATATACATCCAAATACCTAATAGAAAAAATGAGCGATTAAATCTGTTAAATTAGAATATGTTTTTTGAAAAAAAACCGGGATAGAAGTTCCCGGTTTGTCTGTCTGAAATCGAAATCGATGTTAATTATCCTTGAAGCCGAACATGATGGCTACACATCCCTCTTCAGGTTCTTCAACCTGACCTTCTGGGACAGGTACTTTAACTATTATTTTTAGCTGTTGGCTAGATTCCAACCTGAAATCCCACTTCCACTCGTAATCTTTGTATTTATTATTATACAATACCTTGCCGTTACTATCGATAACCCTGAATTCTATATCATTAAGATTATTGGCACCACAAACACCTATACGATAATCGGTATCCGAGTAAAATGTCTTGTACAATTCAGCTTCCTCTCCTTCTATTAACAGAGCAGCATGGTAATTACCATCATGCTGATAAGGGGATAAACCGACTTTACAAATCTTTTTTGCAAACTGTTTGCACTGGGCATTAACCGGCCTTGGTATTATAGCGACAAATGCAATAATTGTGAGTAAGAGTATGCCTTTTCTCATCATTTTTCAGTATTTAAGAAATATAGCTATTTCTGATTTCTTTTACTTTGCCAACTAATTCGTCAAAAACTTCTCGCGTAAGATTGATTGTTGATTCCGATTTAAGCGTCGTAATGTTGGTTTCCGGGTCAACCACAGCAGTATTCTCTCCCTGTTCGATCGTTATTTTATCAAATGTGGTTTTCAGATCGCGGATATCTTCTAATACTTTTTGTGCATCTGGATCATCTCCGGCTTCCTTTAATAAACTGATCATAATATCAATCGAAAGCTTTTGATCTACTATGCGGTCAACGATTTTGTTGTTCTCAATGGGAGCATCACCAACAAGATGAGTAGCTATGTGCAATCCTTCTACCCATCCACCAACAAGGATTATTGTTGCGGTACTTTCTAATCCCTGTTCTTTCAAGTATGAGCTTGAGTTCAAAAGTGTTTCTGATATTATGTCAATTATTACTTCCCTGTTGTTGATGTTATCTTCCAGGCGTTGAATGGTGGATTCATCAATTGCATCAAGAATGTTCAACCCATCTGCCATCTTCTTTGCGACTTCAATATAACTGAGTGTTGTTTGTGTTTGATCAAACAAACTGGCATAACTCAAATCAGTAGTATAAATTCCCAGGTTGAGAGCCATACTGAGGTTCGTGAGGTAATTCGATGAATTTTCAATTGGATTTAAGAGGCTTTCATCATAGGTTGCCCCAGCATTTTGGAGAATTTTTGCAGTTTCAATAGGGGAGGGAAGCGAATAGAAGACCCGTTTGGCTGTTTTGAATCGCTCCTGCGTTGTTTCGTCAATACCAGATTCAAACTCTTCATCCATCTCACTGCTGGTGTCATTTTGTTTGGGTCCGGACTTGCAACCTGCTACCGACAACGATATCGATAGAATGGTAATCGCTATAATTTTGCCAGACTCAAGAAGTTTTTTATTCATAGGGTCATGATTTAAGATTACTCGGAACACTTCTTATGAAGTAAAATTAATACTTTTTTTTTAATTTCAAAAGATGCTGTTTTATCCATAAAAACCAATAATGACAGGGGTTTGCTCCATTCCTGCAGATAAAATTGAAAGGATTAAAATCTTTGCCCGATAGCCCCGTTTAATCCAAGTAATTACAAGCAATGCTCAATATAGGGGTTAAAAAAAAAACCGCAAAGGTATTTGCGGTTTTTTTCTGTAAGAGTGATTATGGATTATTTATAAATCTCTTTGCGAACAAGGTTTCTATCTTTATCCCATGACTTCCATGTTCCTGTTCTTTCTCCTTGTTCATATTCAAATTCATAGCGTTTCATACCGTTTTTATCCCAGATAATCCATTTTCCGTGTTTCTTATTGTTCTTATAGTTTGCGATAGCTACAATCTGCTGATTCTGGCCATATTGTACCCAGGTACCATCAAACTCACCGTTTTCAAATGACCTGATCTCAGAGATAGTACCATTGTCATTTAGCAGTTTATAGGTTCCGTCCAGATCATTTTCATCTAAATTGGTAAACTCTTCTTTCGAGAGTGAAAAAACTATTTTGCCTTCATTGGCATTGTTTTCAGCAAGAATTTTTTGCGGATCTCCCTGCCCATATGCAATACCTGCAATTGCTACGATTGCTGAAATGATAAATATTTTTTTCATGGCGATATGAAGTTATATTAGATACTTCTACACAATAGATTATCAATGTCGTTTACTTAATTAATACAAAGTTAATAAATATTTAACATAACGTCAGTCCCTCAACCAAATATATTGTACCGATCACAATAACATAAATTTATCTCATCGGCATGGGTTAACATAAAATTAACACGTACCTTGTCAGAAGAGTCCGTCGGATAGTAATAACTCATATTCGTTATTGAGCTCATCTGTCCAGCCTACCATATAGCGGCTAAATTCACCGATATGCTGATCCATAATATTCGTTGCATAAGGATCCTGCATAATATCAAAGGGGAATTGCTTACGAGCAAAACGAATTCGTTTTCGATTATTTCGTTCATAGGTTCGATAAAGATCAACAGCACCGAAGAGGTGTAGAAAATTGTGTGCAATTTCAGCGGGGTATTTATAGCTTACTATTGCAAATTCAATGTCCGCAGTTGTATAGGTATTTACGGCCAAAGAAATGTCATCTCTGAAATAGTTATTTACGAAAAACATCAGGGCTACGCTTTCGACATTATATTCATCTCTTAAGAAAGCTACGAGCCTTTCTTTGTTATCGGGTTTTTTCATTGGAGGAATACCGTCCTTTTCTTTAACATACATAGATTCTCCAACCATCTTTGAAACATAATCTCCCCAACGGTTTAGCGAAGCCATTCCTTTTTTTAAATTGGGATCTGTGATAGACTGTTTGACGGTTTCTCTTGGTAGGTTTCTGTTAATGGTTGCATATTCGTTGCCAATATAATAGTCTGTCTTAATGTTAAGAGTAATATCATTCTTCTCGGCCTGCCCTTCAATCCACCTTTTTGCAACATGAATGGAATCAATCGTTGATAATATATCAAATTCCGTCCAGGGGTAGGTGGTTCTTGTATCCACAAAAACGAAATATAACAATACATCGTCACGAAGGTCTTTGCAAACATTATTATACCTCGCTTTACTAAAATCTTTTATGATCGAAGAAGGAGCCAGAAAAAATAGACTGGTAACTATTATAATAAGGATCTTATACTTATGCATCATTATAGCAATCTCTTTTAGATGCTTTAACAAATGTAATAAAAACTCAATTAATGATAAGAGTATCTTGATATATAGATTATTTGTGTGTTTGGCTGTAATATTTACAAACATCTGTGAGTCCGCATTTCTCACATTTTGGTTTTCTGGACAAACAAACATATCTCCCGTGAAGAATAAGCCAGTGGTGGGCCTTATGTACCAATTCTTCGGGTATGTATTTGATGAGTTGCATTTCTGCCTGAAGCGGGTCTTTAGCATGAGTTGTTAAACCAATTCTTGATGCCACCCTGAAAACATGGGTATCTACAGCCATTGCGGGTTTTGAGAAAGCAACAGATAGGATGACATTAGCTGTTTTTCTGCCAACACCTGGAAGTGTTATCAACTCTTCCAATGAAGAGGGAATTTTATCGTTAAATTGTTCATGTACCACCTTTGCCATGCTCACAAGATGATTTGCTTTATTATTAGGGTATGAACAGCTTTTTATTAATTGATATACATCATAAGTTGTTGCTTGAGCAAGATCATTTACTCTGGGAAAAAGTTCGAAAAACCCCGGTGTAATCATATTTACACGCTTATCCGTGCATTGTGCTGATAAGATTACTGCTACTATTAATTCATAAGGATTATTATATGACAACTCCGTCTCTGCAATAGGCATTTTCTCGGAAAAGTATTGAATCATTCGCTCGAAACGCTCTTTTTTTGTCATGCTTTCTACTTTACACATCAAATATACATAATCCTATGATCATCGTGACTGCTATTTTCTCATAGAGTAAATCTCTGTAAATTGTTAATTATTTCAATATATTTCAGGAAAACAGTAAATTATTCCCCTCAAAGTTTAATAAATCATTAAAACCAAGCCTTATTTATTTATGTTTTTTGTTTTTTCAAATTATAATAACTACGTTTACCGACACAAATTACTGGTATTCATAAATACATTGTAATTTATCAGAAGAACATTTGTTATGAGCAATTACGGTTACACTTATTATTTTTATTATTTCTTCTTTGGATCAGGGGAAAAACCGGGATGCTAGGTATTCAAAATATAGTTGGTAAATCCCGGTTAAACCGGGATTTTTTATTATGAAAAGAATTGCAATTCAAGGTGGTTACGGAGCTTTTCATGAGATAGCAGCTCACTATTATTTTAAGAATGAAGAACTTGAAATTCTTCCGAAAAACACATTCAGAGATATGCTTTCTACATTAAAGAAGCAAAAATCTGAATATGGAATTATGGCAATAGAGAATTCATTGGCCGGCAGTATTCTTCCAAACTACAACTTATTGATGGATACTCCAATGAACATCATAGGAGAGGTTTATCTCAGGATAAAACAAAACCTCGTAGCCTTGAAAGGAACGAGGGTTGAGGAGTTGAAAGAAGTATATTCTCATCCAATGGCAATACTCCAATGCACAGAGTTTTTCAATAAATACCCTTCAATCCGTTTGATAGAAAGTGCCGATACTGCACTGAGTGCTAAAGAGATTGCGAATAAAAACATAAGATACACGGGTGCAATCTCAAGCAAACTGGCTGCCACAAAGTATGGTCTGGAAATTCTTGCTGCAGGAATTGAAACGAATAAGATGAATTACACACGCTTTTTGATTCTAACAGAAAATGGAGGTGCTATATCAAAAAGCAACGTAAATAAAGCCTCTATACACTTTGCACTGGCCCATAAAATCGGATCACTATCAAAAATACTTTCAATATTCTCCTTTCATGAGATAAATCTGGCTAAAATACAGTCTATGCCAATTATTGGTAAGGAATGGGAGTATCAGTTTTATGTAGATCTGGAGATAGACGATTACGATATGTATCAACGTTCTATAGAAGCAATCAAACCATTTACTTCAGGTTTGGGAATCATGGGAGAGTATGAAAAAGGGAAAGTGTATTTTGAATAAAATAATTATGTTATGGTGGTAGATGTTCGACTGAAACCATTTGTAAAGGTTGAAATGAGTACTAGAGTTCCAATTCTTCTGGCCGGACCATGTAGTGCTGAGTCAGAAGAGCAGGTGATGGAAACGGCAAGAGGAGTTGCAAAATTAGGTGTCAAGATTTTCCGGGCAGGAATCTGGAAGCCAAGAACTCGTCCCAATGCCTTTGAAGGTGTGGGGCCTGAAGGTCTTGGATGGCTTCAGAGAGTTAAGCGGGAACTGGGATTGTTAGTGGCCGTGGAAGTGGCGAATGTAAAACATGTCTATGAAGCGCTGAAATATGGTGTGGATATTATCTGGATTGGAGCACGAACCACAGCAAACCCATTTGCCGTTCAGGATATAGCTGATAGTTTAAAGGGTGTGAATATACCTGTAATGATCAAGAATCCGATCAATCCGGATGTTGATTTGTGGATAGGAGCCATAGAACGTATCAATCATGCAGGGATTGATCAAATTGCTGCTATTCACAGGGGGTTTTCCAGTCATGAGCAGACGATTTTTAGAAATATTCCGCACTGGCAGGTTCCAATAGAATTGCGCAGACGAATCCCTGATTTACCGATCATAACTGATCCAAGTCATATATGTGGGAACAGGGCTTTATTATATGATGTATCTCAGAAAGCAATGGACCTGAATTTCGATGGATTGATCATTGAAACTCACAATAATCCGGATAAAGCGTTGAGTGATGCCAAACAACAGCTTACGCCAGAGGGATTAAAAAATCTCCTCGATCGGCTTATTCTCAGGGACCCGGAAGTGAATGAGGAATTAATGCTTACATTGGCAGAGCTGAGAGATCAGATTGATAAATTGGACGATAAAATAATCAACCTTCTTGATCAACGTATGCGGGTCTCTGAACAAATAGGTGCCTATAAAAAGGAGAACAATATTACAATTTTGCAGACCAAAAGATGGGATGATATGTTGAGAAGCCGTCTGAATCTAGGTGCAAAGAAAGGATTGAGCGATGAAATGATTAGCAAAATATTCCGAGCAGTGCATCAGGAATCAATTAATAAACAAACCCAAATCATGAATGAGGACTAATAACTCATGGTGAAGCTAATACTGCATACCAAAGATCAGAAATCAACGATCCTAATTGGGAAAGATATTTTTTCAAAAATACAGCAACTTCCTTATCATAACTTGTTTTTATTGATTGATGAAGAGGTGAATATTTTACACCATGAAAAATTCTCTTCATTTAATAAACTTATTATCCCCCGTGGAGAGACAAACAAAAATTTAGGCACAGTAGAGAATGTTGGAAGACAGTTGATCGATAGAGGAGCAGACAGATCTTCATTTATTGTAGGAATTGGAGGGGGATTGGCTTGTGATATTGCAGGATTTACAGCATCTGTATATATGCGAGGGGTCCGTTTCGGTTTTATTGCCACAACACTTCTTGCACAAGTTGACGCAAGTGTAGGTGGGAAAAATGGTGTGAACCTGGATGGATATAAAAATATGATAGGGGTTATTCGTCAACCTGATTTTATATGGTGTGATACTACTCTTCTGTCAACACTTCCTCAAAAAGAATGGTTATCAGGTTTGTCGGAGATAGTTAAATATGGTGCTATCAGGCAGAAAAGTCTTTTTCAATATATGGAGAAGAATAACCATCTATTGAAAGATCAAAATAGCGAGATAATTGAGCACCTGGTATCAGAATCAGCGCGTACCAAGGTGGCTATTGTTGAGTCAGATGAGCAAGAAAATGGAATTCGCAAATTATTGAATTTTGGTCACACCCTTGGCCATGCAATTGAACGATTATCCGGACTTCTGCATGGAGAAGCTGTTAGCATAGGAATGGTTCTGGCCTCAAGGCTGTCTTTCAATATGGGTTATTTGAAAATCGATGAAGTGGATAGACTGGAATCATTGTTAAAACGTATAGGATTACCCGTTACAACCTCTATTGATCACAAGCAATTGTTTGAGACACTGCAAAAAGATAAAAAAAGACAGGGAGAGGAAATGCATTTCATTCTATTAAAAGGTATAGGGGATGCTTTTATAAAAAAAATAAAACTGCCTGATCTAAAGGCTTTCATTTATGATCTGTATTAGCATTGGAGATCTGGATAGGATCAACGAGGTAAATCAAATTTTACCTCCTGTGGTGGAACTGCGACTGGATTTAATCAAACATGATCCGGAAAAAGTTTTATCACTTCTTGATCCATCAATAACTGTTATTGGAACATTCAGGAAAGAAAATGAGGATCAATCTCAACAGCGAGAGCAATTAAAGAAATGTATGGACTACGGTGTTCAATATATTGATCTCGAAGTTGATAACTCTACTGGATATCTTGAAGAATTAGTGGAGTACGCCCATAGCAGAAATGTTGAAGTCATTATGTCATGGCATAATTATTTTACTACTCCTGAAAGGGATCAATTGAATAAGATGTTAGCAATGTGTTATTCCAAAGGTGGAGATATTGCAAAAATTGCCTGTATGGTAACCAATGAGCAACAACTAGCACGTCTTGTTTCACTCTATGAAGTGGAAGGCAGAAAAGTTATTGTAGGAATGGGAGAAATGGGCAAGATTTCCAGGTTTTCTGCAATTTATTATGGTGCAGAATTTACTTTTGCAGCCGTGTCAGAAAATCGATTAACAGCACCAGGGCAACTAACCTATAAACAAATTTTGGAACTAAAGGAAATATTTGAGTCATGAATAGTTTTGGAAAATTTTTCCGAGTAAGTATATATGGGGAATCTCATGGTTTGTCACTTGGAGTCATTGTAGATGGTTGTCCGTCTGGGATACCTCTGGAGCAATCAGATTTTGAACATGATCTTACACGACGAAAAAGTGGTGCCAGAGGCACAACACCAAGACGGGAGGATGATATTCCAATGTTAAAATCGGGAGTATTTGAAGGGTATACTACCGGAGCTCCTGTACATATTCAATTTGAGAATAAAAATACACGTTCAAGGGATTATACAGAACTTCGGAAAACTCCCCGACCAGGTCATGCTGATTTTACAGCTACAGCAAAATATGGAGGCTACGAAGATTATCGCGGAGGGGGACACTTTTCAGGACGTCTTACACTGGGATTGGTAGCTGCAGGAACAATTGCAAAAAAAATAATTGTACCATCAAAAGTCGAGAGTATTATAAAAGAAGTAGGAGGAAAAGAGGATATTCAGAATGCAGTTATGGAAGCTTTAGAAAACCAGGATTCTATCGGAGGAATCATTGAATGCACAGTAAATCAATTGCCAGTGGGTTTAGGGGAACCCTTCTTTGATTCATTTGAATCAGTAATGAGCCATATGGCATTTTCTATCCCGGCCATTAAGGGAATTGAGTTTGGTGCAGGTTTCCAAGCAGCCAGCATGAAAGGAAGTGAACACAATGATAATTTTATCACAAAAAACGGAAACACCGAAACCAACCATGCAGGAGGTATAAATGGTGGGATAACAAATGGTAATCCGGTTATTTTTAGGGTCGCAGTGAAACCTACTTCCAGTACACATCAATCACAGAGAACGCTGAATTTTAAAACAGGTAAGCTCACAGATCTCCAGGTTGAGGGCAGGCACGATACCTGTATAGCTCTTCGTGTACCCGTGGTACTTGAAGCCGCTACTGCTATTGTCACTGCAGACCTGATGCTACAGAGTCATCATATTTCCAGAATATTAAAACCCAAAAACGACAAAATAATATGAGAATTGTTATTCTTGGTGCAGGAAACATGGGATCATGGTTGGTGGAATCACTATGCCTTGATTACGAAGTAGGAGTCTATGATGCCGATCGTTCCAGGTTGAAGTATTTTTTTAATTCACGTAAGTTTCTATATTTAGAAGAAATATTTGATTTTACGCCCGATATAGTTATCAACGCAGTAAACCTTGAGAAGACAATAACTGCTTTTGAAGAAGTATTACCCTATCTTCCCGGTGATTGTATACTTGCTGATATTACTTCTGTGAAAAAAGGTTTAGCAGATTATTATAAGAATATAAACAGGCCTTTTGTATCAACTCATCCTATGTTTGGTCCTACTTTCGGGGATGTGAAAAATCTACAGGATGAGCATGCAATAATCATATCAGAGTCAGATAAAAAGGGGGCTGATTTTTTCAGGGAGTTTTATGATAATCTTGGGTTAACAATTCATGAATATTCATTTGATCAACATGATCAAACAATCGCTTATTCCTTATCGCTTCCTTTTTCATCCTCATTGGTCTTTGCATCTTGTATGAAGAAACAGGATGCGCCAGGAACTACATTCCGTAAACATATGGTTATCACAGAAGGTTTGTTGTCTGAGGATGATTATCTTCTATCCGAAATATTGCTTAGTCCTTATAGCCTTGAACAGGTTGAAAATGTCAGAGATCAGTTAAATGATCTGATCCGTATAATTAAGAAGGGTGATAGCGATGAATTTAAGTCGCTATTTGAAAAGCTGCGCCAAAATATTGGAATGCATTAATATACATATGGATTTCATAATTTCAATATTATTGGCCAATTTCTGGTTGTTTGTTAACATTACATACACTAATATAATCTGTATGATATATGTAAGGGGGCGAGTGTTATAACTATAATTGACTATAAACTTGCCGGGCAGAATTTATCCGATTCACCAGGCGATTTTATGATGCGGAAAAAGAATAATCATAAATTCAGTCATCATATATCTGAAGCTTTAACACTTTTTTAGTATGATCCGTAACTTTAAAACGATTATCAATTCTGAGTCCGATAATCCACACAATGTTCTTCCCTGAAGCTAATATCCAGGTGTTTTTTTTAACGGGAACCGGAATTTTGTTATCAATAAAGAAATCGCTCACCTTCTTCATATGATCCATACCCAGTGGGTAAAAATAATCTCCGTGCATCCATTTTCTGACGGTAAGGGGAAAATGCAGCTTATCCATATCAAGGAAGGCAATCTGATTATTATTTGAAATGTCTTCATTGCGAAAAGTTTCTAATATTTCCATCTCCGCTGCAAAGGGTAGTTGATAATTCCTTTCGGCTGAATCAATATAATAACGCTCGAAATTCGTATTATCATTGTTTTTAATTATATAAAAAGCGTCGCGGTCTTTATATAATTTATGTGTTGTCGATATGAAGACTTTGCCGGACGGCGCATCCAATATTTTAGCTATGGAGCTACATTGATCCTTTGTAAAATTATAGGGATGAAACAGTTCATAAAGCCATGTCTTTAATGGAGAAAGCTCTTTTATATCGCTTATGTTGATAACTATATGATGATTTTGTTGAATGAATAATCGCTTTCTGACTGAGTTGATGTGCGATTTGTATATTGATGCAATATCCGAAAAACGATGGATGTTATCTTCCATTGTATCAACAAAAGATGGATTTAGTTCCTCGAAGGCGGGGATGATATCGTGTCTGATTTTGTTACGTTGATATTTCTTGCTGGCGTTACTTGAATCTTCCCGGTAAGCAAGTCTTTTAACTCGCGCATAAGAATATATATCTTTTCGGCTTGAAAATAGAAGAGGCCTTATATAGTGATTATTTTTAACCGGAATCCCGGTAATCCCTTTTATTCCTGTTCCACGGCCTAGGTTAATAAAAAAAGTCTCTACGGTATCGTTTTTATTGTGCGCGGTAGCGATATGATCATAGTGCAGATAATTACGAATTTCATCAAACCACTTATAGCGCAATTCCCTTGCAGCCATTTGGACTGAAATACCATGCTCGTTTGCATGTATTTCAGTATCAAAACGTTGAACGAATATTGGCAGGTTATTCGAATCAGCTAAAGATCGGACAAATGCTTCATCTAACTCAGACTCATTACCTCTTAGTTGAAAATTACAATGCAAAATAGCAACTTTTATACCCCCTCTGACAAAAAGATCTGTCATTACCACTGAATCAACTCCACCACTTACTGCCAGCAAGATAGAATCACTTTCGTGAAATAATTCGTTTTGCTTACTGAATGATAGAAGTTTCTCCCACATAAGTCTGAAAGTTACAACTTTTTATATTTCATCTATTTCTCGGAAAAAATAAAAAAACCGTATTCCAATGAGAATCTTGTTACCAGGAGAAAACCATTTTTTCCGGAGAGATAGACATGAATTCTTATCTGTTATTTGTCAAGGCATTAGAGCTCTATTAAGTTTGCAGCACAAACATATTCATATTTCTATATTATACGATGTTAGCAGATATTTGTCTACATTTCTGCTAGACACATCAGTCATGAAATAACAATAGAAGATAGATGATAATTCATGATAGATCTAATTGTCTTAAACTATTAAATCTACCAGATACTATAAAATAAAAAACAAATGTATCTTTAAAAAGATGATTCAAAAACGATTATTTATTAATATGCTTTAGCAAATAAAACTCGGAATTCAGATGGTTTGCCACTGTAGACACAAGTACCCTTCTCTTGCTTTATGTTAAAAGGTATAGCTCTTATAGTAGCCTTGGTCTCTTCTTTTATTTTTTGCTCAGTCTCCTCAGTTCCATCCCAATGAGCCTCTATAAACCCTCCCTTTTTTTCCAGGATCTCTTTAAACTCTTCCCAGTTATTCACAGAATGAGTGTTTTTGTCACGAAAATCTTTTGCTTTGCTGTAGATGTTTTCTTGAATACTCTCCAACAACTCATTGATATATTTGGCAACGCCCTCTTGTTTGATCACCTCTTTTTTAAGTGTATCCCTTCGGGCGATCTCAATAGTTTTATTTTCTATGTCCCTGGGACCCAAAGCTACTCTTATAGGTACGCCTTTGAGCTCATATTCGGCAAATTTCCATCCGGGCTTTTGTGTATCGCGGTTATCATATTTGACGGAAATTCCATACGCTTCTAGTTCTTTTTTTATGCGTTTTGCATTTTCGTTAATGGCTGGTAATTGTTCATGTCCTTTGTATATGGGGACAATTACTACCTGTATAGGGGCCAGGCGAGGAGGTAGTATTAGACCATGATCATCGGAGTGAGCCATGACAATAGCACCCATAAGCCTTGTCGATACTCCCCAGGAAGTTGCCCATACATAATCCAGTGACCCCTCTTTATTTGTGAACTGCACATTAAATGCTTTGGCAAAGTTCTGACCAAGGAAATGTGAGGTGCCTGCTTGTAAAGCTTTGCCATCCTGCATAAGAGCTTCAATGCAAAAAGTATCCAGCGCCCCTGCAAAACGTTCTGCAGGTGTCTTTCTCCCCATGATCACAGGTATAGCCATATAGTTTTCAGCGAAATCAGCATATGTTTCAATCATCAATTGCGTTTCATCAAGTGCTTCCTGTTTTGTTGCATGTGCAGTATGGCCCTCCTGCCATAAGAACTCTGCTGTCCTGAGAAATAAACGGGTACGCATTTCCCACCTTACAACATTTGCCCACTGATTAATAAGTAATGGTAAATCACGATATGATTGAATCCAGTTTTTATAGGTATTCCATATGATAGTCTCTGAGGTCGGGCGTATCACCAACTCTTCTTCCAGTTTTGCATCCGGATCGACGATTACACCTCCTGTCTCTTCATCATTCTTCAATCGATAATGTGTGACCACGGCACACTCCTTTGCAAAGCCTTCTACGTGATCGGCTTCCCTGCTAAAAAAAGATTTGGGTATAAACAGAGGGAAATATGCATTTTCATGCCCCGTTTCTTTAAATTTACTGTCCAGGATGTCACGCATTTTTTCCCAGATGGCATAACCGTAGGGCTTAATAACCATACATCCTCTTACGGCAGAATGCTCAGCCAGATCGGCTTTGATCACTAAATCATTATACCATTGTGCGTAATTCTCTTCTTTACTTGTCAGTACCTTTGCCATGATCTTACTCTAGTAATGTTTAATAAAATTACAAAGAAAGCAAAAAAAGAAGAAGAGGGAAACACAGCCATCCTCATACCCTGCTAAATAAACGTAAGATAATTCTATGTCTATTATTGGAAATTCACCAGGCGTATCAAATATTTTAACTTGGAAAAGCCTGTAGACGAATAATTAAAAACGCAATCCCATAACCAATACATCATCAATCTGGTCCATATCTCCTTTCCATTCATCAAAGACCATTCGTAGTATCTTTTCTTGCTCTTCCATCGGCCGGTCATGCATTTCTAATAATAAATCTTTGAAGGGACGATACTTGAATTTCTTACCCTGGGGGCCTCCAAACTGATCGGGAAAACCGTCTGAAAATAGATAAATTCGGTCACCCTGTTTTAACGTTATGGTTTCCCTGGTAAAGTCCGTCATATTATCATAATAAGCAACTGGCATGTTATTACCCTTATACTCATTCATTTTCCCTTTATGTATGATGTACATTGGGTTATTTGCACCAGAGAATTCAAGATCTCGTGTTGATGGATCATAAATCAGAACCACCATATCCATACCGTCTTTCTGTTCACCGGGTTTTCCTTCCTGCTTCAGGGTGCGTGCTATGCTGCTTCGGAGTTGATTGAGTATTTCATCAGCCTGAATAACATCTTTTTCGTTGACAATTTCGTGCAACAAAGTTATTCCCAGCATGCTCATAAGGGATCCGGGTACACCATGACCAGTGCAATCCACAGCAGCAATCACAATCTTATTTTCTTTTTGAGCAATCCAATAGAAATCCCCGCTTACAATATCCCTGGGCCTGAAAAAGATAAAATGCTCTGCAAAAAGATTTTCAAATACTTCGTTCGGCGGAAGAACAGTGCTCTGGATCTTCTTGGCATAATCAAAACTGTACTTAATCTCCTTATTTTGCTTTTCAATCTGCTCCTTTTGAAGTTGGATCTCCAGGGTTCTCTCTTTTACTTTATCTTCTAACTCCCTGTTGACCTTATCCTTTAAAATGGCATTTTCACGCAATTGATCTATTATTCTTCGTTGCGCTCGCTCGCGGTCACGTTTGAGCAGGTTGATCTTTTCACCCATACCAACTGAAAAAGTAATAATCTGCAGAGTAACCCCAATTTCCAGCCCATGTTTGCCAATGGTGAAATTTTTTAATGAAAACAGAAGGATAACACCTAATATGAGAAATATATTGGCAGTCAGAAAATATCGTGCAGGTTGAAAATGCTTTTTCTTTAGGATGAACGCGGGCACTATTGCAAGAAAGAGCGAAGCAATGGCTGCCAGAAAATTTACAGAAAGCGTCACAACAGAAGGAATCTTAAAGATGATCATGATTATGCTCATAGCTAAGCCACCAACGGTGAATCCTATGGCAATGAGTAATATCCGATCCCAGATCTTAAGATTTTTTGAAGTGTCTAAATAGGATCTTCCAAAAAGCAGGAATGACAATAGAAATACCTGTAATAGAAGCGTATTGATCGGAGCATCTGTAAACTGGGGTGTTAACTCATAAATGTACCCCTCTTTCAGAATGAAGAATCCCAGGAAAGCGATAATATAGAAAATGTAATAGAGGTAACTTGATTCACGTACCTTTAAATAAAGGGGAATGTGATAAAGAATCATGATGACCAGTATGCCTAAGAAGATACCGAAAAGAAGCCTCCGGGATCGATCCTTTCGAATGACTGAATCGTGGGTTGATACTGTGAAAGTCAAGTCAGTGAGTACAGAACTCTCTATCATTGCAACCCTGAGAAACAGGGTATCTCGAGTGCCTGGATTCATGTAGAATCGCAATTCATCAGAGCCACTGATATTAACATCCTTGGCTCTGGGTTGAATATTCTTTCCCGATAAACGTTCGGTAATAACTCCGTTTGGAAATTTCTGGTAAAGTTTGTATTCTCCAAATGACGAGAATATATTGGGTTGGAGATGAAAGGATATTTGATGCGAAGAACGATTTAGAAAGATAAAACGAAACCATATACAATCCCCTGGTTCAATTGTTTCTAGCCTCAATGATGGATTTTTAAAATCCAGCTGTTGAAAATCTCTTCTGAAAGCCGGGGTAAAAAGTTCGGGAGGATGAATGTTGCATTGAGGATCGTGCAAAAATTTCATCTGATAGTCAGTGATAGATTCCTGCGAGACATAATCTGTAAGGACAATGACTTTTTGCGAGTAAGTCATTGAAGTCACCAGAAGTAATAGTATTGCTAGTATTTGGCGCATACCCAAGGATGCCTTTGAAACGTAAATATATTAAAGATTGAATAATATGTTGGTATATTTTGTTAAATCCGGGGTTTATTCGTGAAGTAGAAGTCTTTCACGAAGGCTTTGAAGTGAAATTCGACACTGCCTATTGGTGTTAGGTCAAGGAAAAATGTATATTTACTCAAAAATTTTTTATGTTCCGCCTCTCAACGAGATTTGGTTCGTTTGTGCTTCTGTCTTTTCTTCTCTCCATTGCGGGTTGTCGAAGCGGCCTCAGGCAAACTCACCTCTTTAAGGACAGCTTTGATACCATGCAGAGGGGATATATATCTGCTGATGTGGGAAAATTAGCACCATTTAAATACTCCCCAAAAGCAGGGCAAAAAGCAGGCTGGACAGTTACTGCCTTTGAACCGGAAACAGGATATAGTTCTGCATGGGAGATTGTTAAAGGAGAAGATGGTCATTTTTTGAAACAAAATTACCATAACATCACTGAATCCTTCGACCTTGAAACAAGACATACCCGACCTGCGATTATAGCAGGTGACAGCCTGTGGCAGGATTATACCATTGAGGTGCAATTTAGCCCGAATGCTCTCATGGATCAATGTGGTGTAATGTTCAGATATCAGAATGACCGAAGTTATTACTTTTTCGGAATGGATGGTAATCGACTTATGCTTAAATTAGTAGACCAGGTAACAGCCCCTTATCGGCCCTTTGAACGTGTTCTTGCATCCAGGCGGTTTGAATGGGAAACAGGTACGAGATATGGCGCTGTGATTTCATTGAGAGAAGATAGGATTTACGCATTGCTGAATGATTCCATTAACCTGTTAGCAAAGGATAATACCCTTAATCATGGGAAAATCGGACTTACAACGGATGTACCAGCAGATTTTTTTCAGGTTGAAGTGAAAACATTGAATTCTGAAAAAAGAAAATTAAGAAGAAAGCGACGTAAGTTAGCCAATGCCACTGCAATAAGACTTGAAGAAAATCCTAAAGCAGTACTATGGAAAAAAGTAAAGACCATCGGATACATTGATGGTAACCACCTGCGCTTTGGAGATCTTAATGGTGATGGGCAAAAAGATGTGCTGGCAGGTCAGGCAAGACCTGAATACTCAGACGATAATGGTTATTGTGAGCTTAGTTGTCTGACTGCCATGACATTTGATGGGGAATTGCTTTGGCAAAAGGGCATTCCTGATTCTGAGATTTCAGAAGAACATCATAACCTTCCTCTTCAGATTCATGACCTGGATGGTGATGGGAGAAAAGAAGTTATTTACGTTCAGAAAAACAACCTTATTATAGCGGAGGGTAAGACGGGTAAGATATTAAAATCTGTTTCTCTGCCGGTTACAGGTAAGAACAATGATAACTTAGAAAAAGAACATAGTTGTTTCTTGTATTTCTGCGATTTACAGGGGAAGGACAGAGATGGGGACTTGTTATTGAAAGACTGCAATTCAGTTATTTGGGCTTATGATACACAGTTAAATCTCATGTGGAGCCTGCCTGTTTCAAAAAGTAACTATGCCTATGCCTGGGATTTCGACAACGATGGAAAAGATGAAATAGCTACTGGATATTCTCTAATCGATAATGACGGAACTCTGTTGTGGGATAATCACCTGTCTATTGGAGGAGAGGCATATGCTGTTACTGCAGCCCGTTTAAATCATCCGGCCGATAGCTCATTGAAGATGATTTATGCTGCCGGTGACTGGGGCATGTTACTAAAAGATACTACCGGTAAGATAATAAAACATAATCCCGTAGGCCATATACAAAAAGTATCCATTGCGAATTACCGTGCTGATATGGATGGTTTAGAGATGATTAGCGTCAATTATTGGGGTAATCAGGGCATTGTGAATTTCTATAATGCTCAGGGAGACATTTATAACACATTCGAGCCGGGTCCATTCGGAAGTTTATGCTTTCCTGTGAACTGGAAAGGAGACGGAGAGGAGTTCTTTTTATTAAATGCCAGTCCGGGAGACGGTGGCATGTTCAATGGCAAAGGTGAATTGGCCGTAGCCTTTCCAGATGATGGGCACCCAGAGATGTTTAATGCTGCTTTGGATGTTACAGGTGATGTGAGAGATGAGGTCATTGTCTGGAGTCACAATGAGATCTGGGTTTATACTCAGGATGATAGTCCGCGTACAGGAAAATTGTATGAACCTGTTAAAAACCCATTATACAACTATTCTAATTATAACCTGATTGTGTCCAGACCCGGATGGAATCAATGACCGATCAACGCCACAAGCGACTCCGGTTAATGAGATTGGCGAGTTCATTATTATTTTCTTATATTGCATCAGTCCTATCATTATCCAGCAGAAATTAGATGGCGAAAGCTGGCATTTGGCACGAACTTTGTTTACTATAGAGTAAACAGTTTATGAAGTAAATATACCGGGAGGAAATGTCATGAAAACTTTAACATTTATATTCGTTGGTTCAGCACTGGTTCTTGCATCCTGCGGTACATCAAGGTACGCCGCCGTTTCGGAGTATGATGATGTATATTACAATGCAAGGAGAGCAGAAAAAGAAGCTGAACTGGCTGCTCAACAAGCAGCAGCAGCACAAAATCAATCGGCAGTTACAGCCGAAGAAGCAATGGCAGCAGAGCCTGTTCCACAGCAAAACGTTAACCAGCCAGCCTATGCACAGGAGGAAGAATTAAGTGATTATGAGAAATATCGCTTGGAAATGGAAGCAGAAATGCTGGGTGAATCCTATGAGCCGGAAGGAAGTGAAGAGCAGTATACCGATTATTCCGAAGACCAGTATTATGAGGAAGATCAGCAGCAAGATGCTCCCGTAGTTATCAATAATAACTACTATGGAAGCGATTACTATTATTCTTCACGGATAAGACGTTTTTCAGACAATTATTACGGATGGGATTACTATGACCCCTATTATACCGATCTTCACTTCTACACGGGTAACAGGTGGCATTGGGGATTTAACATAGGATTTGGATATCCCTCCTGGGGAGCCTCCTATTCGTATGGTTATCCCTATTACAGGCCGTATTACAGACACCATAGCTGGTATAGCCCCTGGTATTATGACAGCTGGTACTATAGCGGGTGGCACAGCCCTTACTATTACCGTTCATATTACAGCTATGACTATTATAACGGCTACAACAGGGGGTACTACGACAGCCGCTATTACACCGCATCATCCAACAGGTACAGCACATATTACAACAGCCGTATTCCTTCCAGGTCGTCTTATGGGTATAGCAGCCGGACACCGGGAAATAATAGCTCAAGCAAGGGGAAAACCTATAATGACCCGAGATACCGAACCAGAGGTACCTCATCTTCTGCCGGTACGGTCAGAGGTGCTTCGGGTGATACCCGGAACAAAACATTAGTGGATCCGAAATCAGATGTGAAATCCAGATCAGGTAACCAAGGCGCAACCCGCACTCGGGGCAATGATAGCGATGTAAGAGGTGCAACCCGTACGCGAACAGGTAATGAGGGAAACTCCGATGAGAATAGGACAGACAGGGGCAATCACTACGGGAATGATAAACCTGACAGGAACCCAAATGATCGCGGTAATCAGGATCCTCACAATAACAGCAAAACAAACCGATCTAATGTAGACCGGAATTCCTCCAGTGAAAGAAAGAATAATGTTAGGACAACGAGAACAGCTCCTTCGAACCGCAGTACTGTAAAAAGGAGCGGGGAGAACAGGAATAGTTCAGCAACAAGGACCTATACACCGAGTTATACCAAACCGCGAACCAGCTCCTCCTCACAATACAACAGGAGTACGCCCAGTCGTAGTAGCAGTTCCTATTCGCGTTCGGGTAACAATAGGTCAAGCAGTAACTACTCCCGTCCAACCAATAGCTCAAGGGAAAGTTACTCTCGTTCAAGCAGCAGTTCAAGCAACAGGAAAAGCTACAGCCGCCCCAGCAGCTCAAGCAGCAGAAGCTACAGCCGCCCCAGCAGCTCAAGCCGGAGTAGAAGCTACAGCTCACCAAGTCGCTCCAGTAGTTCCAGGAGCAGCTCCTACAGTCGGTCAAGTAGCTCTCGCAGCAGCTCCTACAGCCGCTCAAGTAGTTCACGCAGTAGCTCAGGTAGTAGTGGAAGCCGCTCTTCAAGCCGAAGCTCAGGGCGATCTGGTGGCAGGCGCTAATACACAAATGTAATCCCGGACAGGAATGGCATTCCTGCCGGGACTTTTACCGAACCTTTCGTAATCAATAAAAAGATAACGTTATGAAAAAATTGTTTCCAATAATAGCACTGTGCCTGTTAACTTCATCTTTGCTGAGGGGACAGGATCAGGTACAGGCATTGAAATATTCACAGATTTATCCGGTAGGCTCCGCACGGTTCTCATCCATGGGAGGCGCCATGGGGGCTGTCGGCGGTGACTTTACTGCTGCCTCTGTGAATCCGGCCGGACTGGGTCTTTATCGTTCATCCGAATTGGTTTTTACACCGGTATTCTACTGGAGTAATTCAACATCAAATTATCTGGGAAATGCAGTAAAGGATACTAAATATAATCTGAATATAGGTAACCTCGGACTTGTCTCATCTTACAATACAAACCGGGAAAACGGATTGGTAGGTGCATCTCTTGCCTTTGGATATAACGGAATGAATAATTTTCATAACAGCACCGTTATGACAGGCATCAATGAAAACTCCTCCCTTCTGGATAATTTTACGGACTTTGCTAATAACAATCCCAATAACCTTGACCCCCTCTATGAGCAACTGGCATTTGATACCTATGTAATGCCCTATGATTCAACAGCAGGTAATTATTGGCACTACCTGCAACCTTTTGAGGATTATGACTATGATGGTTACGGTCAGGAGCAGACGAGACTGGTAGAATCCCGGGGCTATATAGGAGAATATACCTTTTCCGGTGCACTAAATATCAGTCACACCCTCTATTTTGGTGCTACAATAGGGATAAACGCCCTGCGATATTATGAAGACGTCTACCATACAGAAACTGATGTCAATAACCTGGAACCTGAATTCCACTCCTTCCGATTCAGAGAGTTTTACAGAACGAGAGGAGTAGGGTATAATTTTAAACTTGGGGTGATCTTTAAACCCATTCATATTTTGCGGATTGGAGCATCATTCCATAGTCCTACTCTCTATAACCTGAATGATGAGAAGTTTACAGACATGAATTCAACATGGGATTCAAGTACGGGATTTCCCGATGAATCAGCTTCGTCAGCCAAGCATGCAAAGGAGTATCAACTGCAAACTCCACTCAAAGCTTCGGTCAGTGCAGCAGTGCTTGTGGGCAGATTGGGACTTGTCTCAGCTGAATATGAATATGTGGATTATAGTAAGGCCAACCTGGATAGTCCGGGATATAAGTTTTTCGATGAAAATGACGCCATTCGAAATGCTTTCCATTCAACCCATAACCTCAAAGCGGGGGCGGAAATTCGCCTGAACCCTTTGTATCTGAGGGGTGGCTTACAATATTATATGAGTCCTTTTGAAGAAGAACGTAATGGTTCCGATATCTGGGTTTACTCGGCAGGACTCGGTGTGCGGTCCAACAACACCTTCCTGGATATTGCATACACCCTTGGAACCCGTTCCGAAGCCTATGGACTTTATGCCCATGAACCAGGTCAGGAACTGTATGAAGTGTCGATGAACGATTATGCTATGAATAAGGTAATGGTCACCATGGGAGTAAAATTCTAAACCAACCATAATATAAATGCTTAATGACCGGGGTGCGTTTTGCGGATCCCGGTTTTTTCTGAATATATACTGCATTTTAGAATTTCAGAAGCGCGACTTCCCTCATTAAATAACAGATCAAGGATGCTTAAGTTGGATATAAATCCTATCCGGTCTTCAAATACCTGTTGATATTTTACAGGATGAAAATCAGGATAGATTTCTCCGGGTTTTTTTTTGGGATGAATCCCCTCACGCGGATCATCTGAGTGCTCAACAGGAGTGAAGTGGGAACTGATAACCAGTTCTTTGCGTATTTGAAGAAGATCCAGTGTGATTTGTAATGCTTCCATGTTTAGATCCAGTAAAAACTTATACCTGCTTGTGTAGAGTGGTAGGAACTCGTCTTGTATGAATTCGAAATAGGGGGCTGCCCGATAGGAGTCTCGAATTCCGCGCCAGTGTTCTTTTTGCCATGGTTTATCATAATCAATTTGTGCGTCTTTCATTGACAATTTTCGACCATGAAACTTTTTCACGGGAATCGATAGATTGATAATTCCATTTGCACCCGCAATCCTGCACCGGTTTCGGTATGTTTGTTTCATGTAATGATCATGCTGCTCTATTATAATACTCTTTTTATTGATAATCATTGCATAAAAGAGTATTGGCCCATGATATAAACAAGGATATATTGGTGTGTCCATATCCTGCAAAAATAAGGGTAATTCCAATGAGATCTCTGCAACTAATACATTAGAATTGGTCTAAATAAATATTGTGTTCGTCGTTGGAAATCATCATGCTTGTTGATTGGTTTGAAGTATCTTTGAATGGAATTGAAAATGGTGAGAGATATGAAAAGAAGAACATTTATTAGAAGCAGTATAGGAGCCGGGCTACTGGCGGGTTCCGGATTAGCTATGGCACCCATTGCTAAAGGGATGGCAGCCCCCTCTGCACAGAACAATCCTGATTTGGTGGCAATCCTGGGAGGAGAGCCGGATACGATGTTTGACAGGGCAATTCAAGAGTTTGGAGGTATGGGATCCTTTGTAAAAAAGGGTCAGAAAGTTGTGGTGAAACCCAATATTGGATGGGATGCAACTCCGGAACGGGCGGCAGATACAAATCCATTGCTTGTGAAAAGGATCATCGAACACTGCTTTAGCGCAGGAGCAAGCAAGGTTATGGTTTTTGATCATACATGTAACGAATGGACCGCCTGCTATAAGAACAGCGGTATCGAAGGAGCCGTTAAAGAAACCAAAGGCCAAATCGTTCCGGGAAACAGTGAACGCTATTACCAGGAAGTGAGTATCCCATCAGGAAAATCACTCAAAAAGGCAAAGGTTCATGAACTCATACTCGACTCGGATGTGTTTATTAATGTACCAGTTTTGAAAAACCACGGTGGGGCAAAAATGACCATCAGCATGAAAAATCTGATGGGGATCGTCTGGGATCGCAGGTACTGGCATCAGAACGATTTGCACCAGTGTATTGCTGATTTTGCTGCTTATCGTCAACCCGATTTGAATATAGTGGATGCTTACCGGGTAATGAAGCAGAATGGCCCCAGGGGTACATCGGTGAATGATGTGACGACTATGAAGGCTCAGTTGATCTCAACCGATATGGTAGCTGTTGATACAGCCGCTACTAAACTATTCGGGATGGACCCTGATAAAGTGACCCACCTGGGGCTTGCAGAAAAAGCAGGTGTAGGGACTATGAACCTGGATAGCCTTAACATATCAAGGCTGAAGGTTTAATCTACCAAATACTATGAATTATAAGGTACTGAAATATGCCAGGGTTGCCCTGGCCGTCCTCTTTATTGTTTTGATTTCTGTATCATTCCTTGATTTCAGGGATTGGATGCCTACCCGGATGGTGAATTCAACACTATACCTTCAATTCATCCCCTCTTTGCTGAATTTTTTTAAAGTGATCAGCATCTCTGTAATTGGCTTTGCAGTAGTGATCCTGCTAACAGCACTTTTCGGCCGGGTATACTGCAGCGCTATTTGTCCCCTGGGTATTTTTCAGGATGTTGTGGCCCGGATATCACGCCTCTTTAAGAAGCGAAAAAAATACAGGAAACAGAAGCCCTATCCATGGCTTCGATACTCTATACTGGCCGGAGTGATACTTCTTTTTTTTATATCCGGACCACTTATTTTAAGTCTGACCGATCCTTATAGCATCTATGGCAAGTTCATGGTAGCGCTTTTCAAGCCCGCACTTCTGTTTGTTAATAATGGGTTGGCCTCAGTGGCAGCCAGTATGAATGTATACAGCATCTACAATGTGGATCCTGTTTACTTCCCATGGCAGGCAATGGTGGTGGCAAGCCTGCTGTTCTTATTGATCGTGATTATGTCAGGTAAGTGGGCACGCCTTTATTGTAATACGATCTGCCCCGTGGGAACCCTGCTTGGCCTGATATCTTCAAAAGGGTTGTTCCGCATACATATTGACAATGAAAGCTGCACTCTCTGTGGCAAATGCCAGGTGAGCTGTAAAGCAGGCTGTATCGATTTGAAAAACAAAGCTGTAGATAATTCCCGGTGCGTGAGCTGTTACAACTGCCTCACCGTTTGCCAGGATGATGCCATTCATTACAGGACGAAGAAAGCAACCCTTCCGGTCGCTGAAAATAAAAATGAAGTGGATACCTCGAACAAGAGAGACTTCCTCCGTTTTCTGGTTGCAGGCATGGTGGGCCTTTGGGGTATCCGCCGGACAAAAGCCCGTTCTCCGCAGGATCCTATTAATAAAAATCCGACAACCGTACCGATCGATAGAAAATATACGGTCATACCCCCGGGATCCATGGGCCTGGATCACTTTAAAAATGCCTGTACCGCCTGTCAGCTTTGTGTAAATCAATGCCCTACAGGTGTTTTGCAGCCCTCTGTCACCGAACTTGGCATCGAGGGTTTCATGCAACCCTTTATGAACTATAACCAGAATTACTGTGAGTTTGAGTGCCACCATTGTACCAATATCTGTCCGACAGGAGCTATTCTTCCATTGAAACTCGAAGAAAAAAAGACCACCCAGATCGGTAAAGTCACCTTTATCAAGGAGAATTGTGTCGTATACACGGAAAATACCGCATGCGGATCTTGCTCAGAACACTGCCCCACGCAGGCAGTCAGAATGGTTCCCTATATCGGGGATCTGACAATCCCTGAAACCGATAACAGCATCTGTATTGGATGTGGAGCCTGCGAGTACGCGTGCCCGGTCATTCCTTTCAAAGCCATTTACGTGGACGGAAATCCTATCCATGAATTAGCACAGAAACCAGAATCTAAAAAGGTCGAAGAGGATGAAATTGAGGAGTTTCCGTTCTAATCAAATCAGTGGTCGCTCCTGACTATCTTGAAGAGCCGGTTCCAGCGGATACCTCCATATTCCTTGTCAAGACTTAACCAGATAAGACGGGGTTTTCCGATTATGTGATCCTCGGGTACAAATCCCCAGAATCTTGAGTCCGCCGAACTGTGCCGGTTATCACCCATCATGAAGTAATAATCCATGGCAAAGGTATAACTCTCGACAGGCTCATCGTCAATGAAAATTTTTCCCTCTTGCACCTGTAAACTATGTTTCTCATAAGCCTCAATGATCCTGCGGTATAGCGGAAGATTATCCAGGGTCAATGAGACGGTTACCCCTTTACCGGGCACCTCAAGAGGCCCGAAATACTCCAGGTTCCAGGGATAACGGCTGTCATGCGGAAAAATATCCCGGTCAAACTCACCCTCCTCAAACATTACAACCGGCCTTACCTGGATCACACCGGGAATTTCGGTTACCTGCCTGGCCTGATCGGAAGTAAGGGCAAACGTGTAATTCGGATTGTTGCGAATATCCGCCGACTCCCTGCTTACACCAAATTCTTTCAGCTTCCTGGGATTGATAGGGGTGCCATTGGTTTTGACCCGGTGAAAACGCTGTATCCCTTCAAATTCAGGCTGGGGCTCCCCGTTGACAATTACCTGGTTTTCTACGACCTTCACTATATCCCCGGGAATCGCTATACATCGCTTAATGTAATTATCCCGTCGATCAACCGGCCGCGTTTCAATGTCATAGATCTTGTGAATCTGCTTTCGTGCATATTGTTTGTATACACGGAACGGCAATTGCCGGTCATTCTGAGCTTTGTCCATCTGCATTAAAGCAGCCGCTTCGTCTCTTACCAAATCATAGTAATCGAAATTTCCCCTGGCATACTGACTTGGATCCGACTTCTCGAGGGCGACCGTATCGGATGCAGGAAAATTGAACACCACAATGTCGTTTCTCTTAACTTCACCAAAACCTTTCAACCGCTTGTAGGGTAGTTTGATCCACTCCAGGTAGGACTGTTGACCCAGGACGGTATTGGGCAAAAACGGAATGGCCAGGGGAGTATTCGGAGTGCGGGGCCCATAAGCTGTTTTACTGACATAAAGATGATCCCCAACCAGTAGTGAATTCTCCATGGAAGGAGTGGGGATTTTGTAATTCTGAAACAGGAATATATTAATTAATGAAACGGCTATAATGGCGAAGATCAGGGCATCAAGCCATTCAACCACCACACTGTTCTTCTTGTTCCGCTTTTTCCAGAACGTCCAGTTGACCTTCTTGGTTACATAAATGTCAAAAATGATCGGTAATCCTAAAAAAAACCAGTAGTTTTTTAACCAGATTACAAAAAGAATATAGAGAACCGCAGCTAAACCGAATTGGACATATCTGCTCTTGAAAAACTTTTTCATGGTGTGCTTTTATTTTACTGCTTTAAAGATACGCTCTTTTCTTAATCCTCCAATGATCGATTCTTCAGGATCCACCGAAAACCATATCAGCACCGCTTTCCCCAGTAAATGATCTTCAGGAACAAAACCCCAGTAACGGGAATCAGCGGAGTTGTGACGATTGTCCCCCATAACAAAATAATAATCCATCGTAAATCGGTACGATGAAGCAGGCTCTCCGTTGATAGTGATCATACCATTGTTATGCGCCAGCGTCTTTCCTTCGTATACTTCTATGACCCGCTTGTAAAAGGGTAGGGTTGTGCTGTCTAATGGGACCGTGATTCCCCTGCCGGGAACGAAGACCGGTCCGAACTGGTCGGCCGTAAAACGGTATTGATCCGAGTGGGGAAAGATCTCCGGATTTTGAAAAGATAATAATGGCTCAACAAATCGCTTGATACCCCTTACCTGGGGGTGATCATGCAGCCGGGCTGCCTCCCGGAGCGTTAAATAGATTACGTGCAGGGAGTTGGCCGGATTATACGTTACCTCGTTCTCATCAGCTCCGAGTGAATCCAGGAAACCATGTGAGAATGGTTCCCCGGTTGTGGTTATGTAATGCTTGAACTTGTAACTGCTCCGGTGCTGTAGCAATACACCATTGATGTAAACCAAACCGTCCAAAATAATCAGGGTGTCACCCGGAAGGGCAACACATCGCTTAACATAATTTTCCCGCTTATCGACGGGATGAGCCATTAGATCAAAGTTCTCCTTGATATATGAGGCGCCGTACTTCCTGACCATGGAGTAATAGTTCTGACCGGGATACTGAAGCATCATCGTGTCTCCCTCCGGAAAACTGAACACGATTACATCATTCCGCTTTACCCGTGATAATCCCTTCAATCGTTTATAAGGTAAAGTGAGACGTTCTGAATAGGTTTTCCTGCCGGAAGATAAATACTCGGGCAATAAGGGAATGGATAACGGGGTGTTGGGCAGCCTGGGACCGTATGCCAGTTTGCTAACAAAGATGAAATCTCCGGCAAGTAATGTCTCCTCCATAGATGGTGTGGGTATCTTGTAAGCCTCTATGAAAAGGATCTTAATACAAACCGAAATCAACACAGCCAGCAACAGGATGGTAACCCATTCCAGGCTTTTTTTAATGAACCGGGGCAGGCTGTATTTCCTCAATGACCAGTCAATTACCCCCGTGATAAATATATCCAGTAAAACCAGGTTACCCAGTAAAAACCAGTAGACCTCTGTCCAGATAACCAGCAGCGACCATACCGCTGCAGTGATCATAAACCAGGTTATGCCGGACCAGCGAAACTTCATCACTTACACATTTAGTAAATCCTGCATGGTGAAAATTCCTTCCTTTCCTTGTATGAATTCCGAGGCCATAACCGCCCCGGCAGCAAATCCTTTCCTGCTCTTGGCCTCGTGACTGATCCTGATCTTGTCAAGAGGAGAATCATAGGTTACCTGGTGATAACCTGTCACTTCCCCCTCACGTTGTGCTTCAATATGTATGTGCTTATCCTTTTCATCCTGGCTCCAGCAGGTTTTTCGCTCCAGTTGTTCGGTAATCTGCTCGGCCAGCGAAATAGCCGTTCCGCTTGGAGCATCTTTTTTGTGAATGTGATGAACCTCCTTCATTTGCACATCATACTGCGGGAATTGATTCATCAGTTCGGCCAGCTTCCGGTTAATAGCAAATAGAATGTTGACACCGATGCTGAAATTGGAGGCGTAAAAAAGTGTTCCCTTTTTTTTCCGGCAGGCTTTTATAACCTCATCCCAGTGCTCCAGCCATCCCGTGGTGCCTGAAACTACCGGGATACCTTTGTCGAAACAGTGAAGGATGTTGCTGCGTGCAGATTCCGGGGTGGTGAATTCAATTGCTGCGTCTGTCTCCTCCATAGCAGGGTGAGACCAACCATTTGGATTATCAATATCAATAACCTGGGATATTTCATGCCCCCTCTCCCGGGCTATTGCTTCAATGGCTTTTCCCATTCTGCCATAACCAATCAATGCGATTTTCATGCGTCTTATGTTTTTAATTATCAGATTGTGCTGCTATTAATAAATCGCGAAAAGATGTAATACTGTACTCCGGTCATAACACACCCCCTCCTGATTTTGAAAACCTCTCCACCGCAAAAATAAAAGATTGTCGGCAAACAGAAATAAAAAAGGCCGCCGGGTTTCGACAGCCTTATGTGACAATATACATTATTAAGAATTATTGCACCTTCTTGACAACGGCTTCAAAAGCCTTCGGATCATTCATTGCAAGATCGGCTAATACCTTGCGGTTGATCTCTATGTTGTTTTTCTTCAACTTACCCATGAATTCAGAATAGGACATCCCATGAGGCCTAACCGCTGCATTGATTCGTTGGATCCAGAGAGCCCGGAATTCCGCTTTCTTCTTTCTACGGTCCCTGTAAGAATAACTTAACCCCTTCTCATACGCATTTTTGGCTACCGTCCAGACATTTTTCCTTCTTCCGAAATATCCTTTGGTATGTTTGTAAACCTTTTTGCGTTTTTGTTTGGACGCTACCGCGTTAACTGATCTTGGCATTTTATTTTCATGTTTTTGGATGTAAGCGCTTCATGGAAGTCTTTAATGCATTACAACCTGGTGAATACTATGATTACCGTCTCTTTTATGCTTACTTCATAGCAAGCAAACGCTTAATATTAGACTTATCCGCTTTGTGTACTTCACCAAAGTAAGTGAGGTTCCTTTTCCGCTTCTTTTCCTTTTTGGTCAATATATGACTCTTGTAAGCGTGCTTTCTTTTGATCTTTCCTGTTCCGGTGAGGGTAAACCTTTTCTTTGCTCCCGGATTTGTCTTCATTTTAGGCATTATTCCAAGTTTATCCTGTTATGTGTTACTTTTTAGATTTCGTTTTCGGAGAGAGGAACATCGTCATTCGCTTGCCTTCCAGCTTGGGGAGCTGTTCAACTTTTGCCAGCTCCTCCAGGTCCTGTGCCAGCCTGAGCAACAGTATTTCCCCCTTCTCTTTAAACAAAATGGTGCGCCCTTTAAAGAAAACAAAGGCCTTAACTTTTGCCCCGTCTTCCAGAAACTTCTGGGCATGCTTTAACTTAAAATCATAATCATGATCATCCGTATTGGGCCCAAACCGTATCTCTTTCACAACGACCTTGCTGGTCTTGGCTTTTATCTCTTTTTGTTTCTTTTTCTGTTGGTAAAGAAACTTCTGATAATCAATAATCTTACAAACCGGTGGATCTGCCTTTGGGGAGATCTCTACCAGGTCCAGATCCATCTCATCCGCCATTTTCAGGGCTTCCGCCAGCGAATAAATGCCCTGGTTTTCAACATTTTCACCAACAACGCGTACAGTGTTGGCCCGTATTCTTTCGTTAATCCTGTGAGGGAACCTTTGTTCCTTGCGGGGAACATATCCTCCTCTTCTGTAATTTTGTTTGCGTCTTATAATTAGATCCTCCTATTTAGTGTATATCAGAATCTATCGAAGAGAGTTGCCGCTCGACTTCCTGGTTGATCAATCTGGCAAACTCTGACCACTTCATAACCCCTTTATCTCCTTCACCCTGCCTTCTGACTGAAACGGTGTCGCTTTCCTGTTCCTTTTCTCCAACAATAAGAAGGTATGGAATCCGCTTTAACTCGTTATCCCTTATCTTCTTACCGATTTTTTCATTCCTCCCGTCAATCAGGGTGCGAATATCGTAATTATTTAGGAATTTTGAAACTTTTTCTGCATAATCCTGGAACTTTTCGCTGATAGGCAGAACAACAGCCTGGTCGGGAGTAAGCCAGAGCGGAAATTTACCACCTGTATGTTCAATAAGCACCGCAACAAAACGCTCCATACTTCCAAAAGGTGCCCGGTGGATCATGATGGGCCTGTGCTTCTGATTGTCATCCCCGATATACTCCAGGTCAAACCGCTCGGGTAAATTGTAGTCTACCTGGATGGTACCCAGTTGCCACTGCCTTCCAAGTGCATCCTTTACCATAAAATCAAGCTTGGGCCCGTAGAAAGCAGCTTCATCATATTCGATGATCGTATTGAGTCCCTTCTCTTCACATGCTTCAATAATGGCTTGCTCGGCTTTTTCCCAGTTCTCCTCGCTTCCGATATATTTGCTGTGGTCCTCCTTGTCCCGAAGTGAGATCTGGGACACAAAGTTATTGAAATCCAGCGCTTTGAAAATATAAAGTATGATATCGATCACCTTTTTAAACTCATCTTTCAACTGGTCCGGCCGGCAAAAGATATGGGCATCATCCTGGGTAAACCCCCTGACTCTTGTTAAACCATGTAACTCTCCGCTCTGCTCATAACGGTATACCGTTCCAAATTCGGCATACCGGACAGGTAACTCTTTATAAGAGTGTGGTTTACTTTTAAATATTTCGCAATGGTGCGGACAATTCATAGGTTTCAGCAAAAACTCCTCGCCTTCCTGGGGGGTGGAGATCGGCTGAAAACTGTCTTTGCCATATTTTTCATAATGCCCCGATGTAACCCAGAGCTCTTTCTGTCCAATGTGGGGGGTAATGACCGGTTCATAGCCATAGTCACGCTGAACCCTCTTGAGAAAACTCTCCAGGCGCTCACGCAATTGAGCCCCCTTGGGCATCCACAGGGGAAGACCCTGACCGACCTTCTGACTGAAGGTGAAGAGCTCCAGTTCTCTCCCTATTTTACGATGATCACGCTCTTTGGCCTTCTCTAATAACTCCAGGTGTTCATCCAGCATTTTCTGCTTCGGGAAGGTGATCCCGTAAATGCGGGTTAATTGCTTATTCCTTTCATCTCCCCTCCAGTAAGCGCCGGCCACATTTAAAAGCTTAATGGCTTTGATTGAACTGGTGTCAGGCAGGTGAGGCCCGCGGCAAAGATCTGTAAAATCGCCCTGCTCATAGAAGGATATTGTACCGTCTTCCAGCTCACTGATCAATTCGATCTTATACTCATCTCCTTTATCGGTGAAGTACTGCAGTGCTTCCTTTTTGGGAACCTCCCTTCGTTGATATACCTCCTTCTGTCGCGCCAGCTCCAGCATCTTCTCCTCAATAGACGGAAGATCACTTTCGGTGATAACCTGGCTGTCTCCCGGATCAACATCATAGTAAAACCCTTGTTCAATGGCTGGTCCGATTCCGAATTTGGTGCCTGGATACAATTTTTCAATCGCCTCAGCCATCAAATGCGCGGAGGAGTGCCAGAAGGCATGCCGGGCTTCCGGAGCATCCCACTTGTGAAGCTTGATAGCCGCATCTGTGTGAATAGGACGGGTAAGATCCTGCACCTCACCGTTTACAGAAATGGCAAATACCTCTTTAGCAAGACGATTACTGATGTCCCGAGCTATCTCCCTGCCTGTTATTCCCGGTTCATACTGCCTTTTTGAGCCGTCCGGTAATGTTATGTTTATCATTGCATGCACCCTTATTTTAAAAATCAGACAAATTTAGTAAAACTCTTGCGAACCCTAAAAAAATGGATAAACTCTCTCCTTCATACAACCATTTCAATCCCATTTTGTTGACCCCCTGCATCACCGTACAATATTCAGTTAATCAAGCACGTGGCGATCAATTGGGCAAAATAACCTTATGAATCCGTGACCCGAAGGTTCGTATTGAACCATTCCATGAAAATATGTTGAATGATCTTCCGTCCTGGTCCTCTTTTGAACGCCCCATTACAGATGTTCCAGTATGTAAGAGGTCATCTTCCGATAGATATGGTAGGTAGTATTCCCTCCATAAATGCCATGATTCTTGTTGGGATACACATGCATGTCGAATTGCTTGTCAGCTTTTACCAGCTCCCTGAAAAACTCCATGGAGTTCTGAAAATGGACATTGTCATCGGTGCTCCCGTGGATGAGCAGAAATTTACCCTCAAGTCCGTCGGCAAAATGAATGGGGGAGTTATCAGCATATCCTTCGGGATTCTCCTGCGGGGTACGCATAAATCGCTCGGTGTAGATGGTATCGTAATATTTCCAGTTGGTGACCGGTGCTACTGCGATTCCCATCTTGAGTAACCCTTCGCCTTTGGTCATGCACAAACTGGTCATAAAACCTCCGTAACTCCAGCCAAACATTCCCATACGCGAAGCATCAACGTAGGCAAGATCTCCAAACCAGCGTGCAGCTGCAAGCTGATCTTCGGTCTCCAGCTTCCCGAGCTGCATGTAGGTGGATTTACGAAAGGCCTCTCCGCGACCGTTGGTCCCGCGGTTATCCACGCAGGCGATGATATATCCCTCCTGCGCGAGAAGTTGGAACCAGGCATGGCGTCTTCCCCAGCGATCAACTACATTCTGAGATTCAGGCCCCCCGTATACATATATAAACAGGGGATACTCTTTATCCGGATCAAAATTCGGTGGTTTGATCATGTATGCATGTAAATCAGTACCGGCTCCGTTCGGCACGGTAAGAAATTCCACCGGGGAAAACCGGTGGCGCCTGGTCTCCTCCTTTAAGACTGAGTTATCCTCCAACACGCGGATGACATCCCCTTCCCGGTTGTATAAAGTATACCGGGCAGGGTTGTTTGCATCCGAATGGGACATGATATAGTATGCGAAGCTTGCACTGAACGAAGCGGTGTTGTATCCCTTATTGCCGCTGAGCTTTCGTTTGCGCTTCCCGTTTAATTTGATGGAGTACACATGCTGTTCAAGGGTCGATGCTTCATAGGAGGTGTAGTAGACCCGGCCGCGTTGCTGATCAATGCCGATTATACCGGAGACGTCCCACTCACCGGCAGTGATGGGCGAAATGGTACCCTCTTTAAAATTATAGCGATACAGGTGGAAGCAGGCATCGCGCTCACTCATCAGTACAAACGATTCACCATCATCCAGGTAGGTAATCATATCATCGGTGGCCTCCGAGATATAGGCATCATTGGTCTCCTCGTAGACTACCTCCGGGGAACCGGAAACCGCATCGCAATGCAACACTTCCACATGGTTCTGCAAGCGGTTTAACCGAATGATGCTGAGGGTAAGGGGGTCACGGGTCCATTCAATCCGGGGAATATACTGATCGGTTTCATCTCCTGTGTCCATGACACTGGTCTTTCCCGTTTCCAGATCGTATACATGGATGCTCACAAGGGCATTTTTCTCTCCTGCTTTGGGATATTTAAACGTATAGAGCTCAGGATACAACTCCCGGTAATAGGTCATGGTGAATTCTTTCACACGCCGTTCATCAAACCGGTAAAAGGCAATGCGCCGTCCGTCCGGAGACCAGTAAAATCCCCTCGAAAAGCCAAATTCCTCTTCGTAAACCCAGTCAGGGGCACCATTGATAATTGCGTTTTTCTCCCCGTCAAGCGTAATCTGTTTCTCCTCCCCCGAAGCGAGGTCAGCGATGAAGATGTTGTTCTTCCTGACAAAAGCAATCTTGCTGGCAACAGGCGAAAAAGCTGCCAGTTGCTGTTTGCCGTTATTCGAAACCCGGTGTAATTTGTCCGAAGAACGGTCAAATACATAATACTCGGCACGGAATGAGCGTCGGTAGATTCGCTCCACCTCGGTGGTAAGCAGGATCATTGTTTCGTCGGGGTGGAAAGTGTATGCATTGAAACTTTCAATCTCGGAGAATTGCGAAGCATTGAATAGGGTGTCCACAGGTTTGCCATCCGAATAGGCATACTTTATGATCCGCCTGCCTTCGTCATTTATGGTGTAGTGATCCCCGTCTCTCATGGAGTTGATACCCCGCACTGATTTTGAACTGAACAGGTGCTCTTTGTAAATTTTCTCCAGGGTGATCTCCTGTCCGTTTAGTGAAAATTGAACTGCAAAAAGCAGGACAATGACCGGGAAACAGGGAATAAAACTTTTTACCTTCATTGCGATTGTGTTGAAATTTATGGCATATAAAGGAAGGAAAAACCATGAAATTATGCAATATTCTTTATTTTGGCACGTGATTTGGATTAACACTGATAAACAGGATAACTATAAAAACCTCACGATCATGAAACGTTTTGTTACTATACTTGCCGCTCTGACCATGCTTATGACCGGCTGCCAGAAAGATCCGGTGGCCAGGTTTGGTTATACACCGCTCCAGCCCATGGCAGGAGAGGAGGTGTTTTTTGATAATCTTTCGGTAGATGCTGACTATTTTGAGTGGGATTTCGGGGACGGAACCGTCAGTAATGCCTATAATCCGGTTCATACGTTTAATGCGGGGGGGACCTACGAGGTTACCCTGAAAGCCTTTGAAGAAAACGGATCTTTTGATGTGGCATTTGCCAGTGTCGAGGTCATCTCTGTTCAACCGCTGGCCGATTTTTACATAACCACGGAAATACCGGGTGCGGATGATGTGGAAACTGATGTGGTCTACGTGGGAGAGGAGATCACGTTCAATAATATTTCACAGGATGCCGCAAGCGTGGAATGGAACTTTGGCGACGGGGTCACCTCCACTACCATGAATCCCAGGTATAGCTATGATACGCCGGGAACATATACCATAACGCTTACTGCATTCGGACCCGGAACAGAGATGGACCAGTACTCCAAAACGATCGATGTCTACCAGGGAATCAACTCCACGGTCCGTATCACTGTCAAAGAATACTACGAAGAATACCCGGTGGAAGGGGCCTCGGTAATCCTGTTTGGTTCTCTTGATGACTGGGAGAATGAGATCAATCCCTCGGAGGAGCGGTTTACCTCACCGCTGGGGAAGGTGGTGTTTCAAGGATTGAACGAGCAGTATTATTATGTCGATGTATGGGAAGAATTTCACGACAACTACAATCTTGCATCAGATGATGTTGGGTTTATTAAGACCCAGTTCCTGGAAGCAGGGTATGTCCACGATTTCATTGCATACGTCGATGTGTATGACTCCAAGAAGACGCTGCGGCTGGAGAGCCTGGGTAAGAAAAAACTGGCCCGGGAAGCCGTATCGGCTAAAAAAGCAGCAGAACACAGGGAGCTTAAAAACAACAGGTTCAGCAAACCCAAATAGGGATACGAAAAAAATGAGCATGCCCCTATTTGAAAGGAAAAAATTTAATATATTTGCAACCCCGGTGAATCCGGGGTTGTTCTTTTGATAGAGTGCGCCCAGGTGGCGGAATTGGTAGACGCGCCAGGTTGAGGGCCTGGTGACCGGTTTAGGTCGTGCAAGTTCGATTCTTGTCCTGGGCACAAAAGCAACGTGCCACCCAATGCCCAGATGGCGGAATTGGTAGACGCGCTAGTTTCAGGGACTAGTGTACGCAAGTACGTGCAGGTTCGAGTCCTGTTCTGGGCACTCACAGGTAAAAGGAAGGATGCATCGCATTCTTCCTTTTTCTATCCGGCTGTTTCATCATATTTTCTTTGTTACCCCCTGCAGTAAGTCATGAAACGGTAATTCCAACTACACAAAACTTCCCGTTCCGGGTGCAAACCCAACATTTTCATGAACGGGGTACTCTTTATATACCTGCAAAATTTTATCTTTGGATTAAAATAATCGCTTATGAAACGAGATATCGATATGTTCAACCTCATTGAAAAGGAACACCAGCGCCAGAAAAGAGGAATAGAACTGATCGCCTCAGAGAATTTTGTCAGCAAACAGGTGTTGGAGGCGATGGGATCCTGCCTGACCAACAAGTATGCCGAAGGGTATCCGGGAAAAAGATACTACGGCGGATGCGAGGTGATCGATAAAGTGGAACAGGAAGCCATTGACCGCTTATGCCGGCTCTATCATGCTGAGTACGCCAATGTACAGCCTCATTCGGGTGCCCAGGCCAATATGGCGGTATTCCTTACTGCGCTGGATCCGGGGGATACTTTCATGGGACTGGACCTTTCTCACGGCGGACACCTTTCCCATGGTTCGCCGGTGAACAGCTCCGGTATCTTGTATAGGGCAGTGCCATACGGACTCGACCAGGAGACGGGGCTGATCGATTATGACGCAATGGAGAAAGTAGCCCTGGATGAGAAGCCTAAACTGATCGTCGGAGGGGCTTCTGCCTATTCCCGTGAATGGGACTATGAGCGTATGCGGATCATTGCCGATAAGATCGGGGCTCTCTTTATGGTCGATATGGCCCATCCTGCAGGATTGATCGCGGCAGGCTTGCTGGATAATCCGCTGAAATATGCACATATCGTTACATCAACTACCCATAAAACCCTGCGCGGTCCCCGGGGAGGAATCATCCTAATGGGAAAAGACTTTGAAAATCCATGGGGGAAAACCACTAAAAAAGGAGTGGTACGGAAAATGTCCTCTCTGCTGAACTCAGCAGTGTTCCCCGGTATCCAGGGAGGACCACTGGAACATATCATCGCAGCAAAGGCCGTTTCATTCGGTGAAGCACTTACCGATGAATTTAAAAACTATCAGCAACAGGTACAGAAAAATGCCAGGGTGATGGCCGATGCATTCATAGAATCAGGATACAAGGTGGTATCGGGGGGGACCGACAACCACTCCATGCTGATCGACCTGAGATCCAAAGTTTCCGATATTACGGGCAAACAGGTGGAGAATATCCTGGTGGAAGCCGATATTACCGTCAATAAGAACATGGTCCCGTTCGATAGCCGTTCGCCCTTCCAGACAAGCGGGATCAGGATAGGGACTCCCGCCATAACCACCCGGGGGGTGAAAGAGGATATCATTCCCGAAATCGTATCGTTGATCGACCGGGTGATTATGCATGTTGATGAACCTCAATTGATTGAGAAAGTAAGAAAAGAAGTTAACTCCCTGATGGCCGATTACCCGATGTTTGCATAAAGTCGCACTACTATGGAATGGTACCACTTCCTGGCAGTGATCGGAGTAGGATTTTTAGCCGGGATTATCAATACACTTGCTGCCAGCGGTTCATTGCTTACCCTGCCGCTTTTGATTGCACTCGGATTACCGCCTATTGAGGCCAATGGAACGAACCGGATCGCTATTCTGCTGCAGAATGTAGTGGCAGTGGGTCGCTTCCGGCAAAAAAAAGTGCTGGATCTGAAACAGGGGAGCCTCATTGGCATCCCCGCGATCATCGGATCCATCGTGGGAGCCCAGATCGCGGTCAGCATCGATAACGACCTCATGGGAAAAGCGATCGGGGGCGTCCTGGTGCTCATGTTTTTCGTGATCCTGCTGCGACCCAGCCGGTTTCTTAATTCACAGGAGGGTAATCCTCCGGTTCCCAGGTGGTTGCAGTATATTATCTTCTTCTTTGTCGGAGTGTACGGGGGATTCCTGCAGGCCGGGGTCGGTTTTTTCCTGCTTACCAGCCTGGTGCTTGGATGTGGATTCGACCTGGTAAAAGCAAATGGCATCAAGGTTCTGATTATTCTCCTCTATACACCCATTGCCCTGGCTGTTTTTATGCTGAACGACCAGGTGAATTACGGCATGGGGTTCCTGCTGGCAGCCGGGAATATGCTGGGAGCCTGGGTGGGAGCCAATATGGCCGTGAAATGGGGGGCCGCCTTTCTACGCTATTTCCTCCTGGTGGCTATCCTGATTGCCTCCCTGAAATTGCTCAATATCTTCTGAAAAGCCTATTAAGGGCAGGGGAGAGGTCAATTTTTGATAGTTGGTTTCAATAATTGATATCTTAATGATCAGGGTTCAATGGTATACTTGATCAATCCTTTTTGTTTAAAGGCGGCATTAGGGTCACTTACGAATTTGGTGTTTCGGGCAGCCTCGATCACCCTGTCCCAGATACATTTATCGGCGAAGGTGGCCTTCGATACATTGGCAGATACTACATTACCGTCACGATCCACCTGGATCTCCACGTGAACTACGATGCGGCTGGTGACCTCGCAGTTTTCTACATTGGGCTTGGTAACTCCTTCAACTTTACGACCTCCCAGTCCTTCGATAGAGATCCCATCTCCCAGTCCGGAACCCTCCCCGTAGTTGGTGGCTCCCGGCGAACCCGTGGTGCTTCCCTGGTTGGTCCCCTCCCCGGGTTGGACCCCCTGCGAGCCATCATCCTCGCCGGTACCCTGGCGGCCGAATGTGGACTGACCCATATTATTCAGGCGGTCGGCCTGTTCCTGGCGCCTGCGCCGTTCCTCCTCGCGTTTTCGCTGCTCTTCCAGTTCACGTTGCCGGCGCTCCCGTTCCTCGCGTTGCTGCCGGAGTTCCTCTTCGGTGGGTTGGGGCTCCTCCTTCACCGCTGTCTCTTCCACATCCTGGGTGTTGTCGGGCTGGGTCTGTTCGGCAGGTGCCGGCGTGGTTTCCGTGACTTCCTCCACCACCTCTTCAGAAATCTCCTCTGCCATGGGCTCGGGGGTGCCTGCCTGGGTCTCATCTCCTTTGGGTTCCACGAATCCCATTCCGGTATCATCGGTTCCGAAATTAACCAGGATCCCTTCTTCCTCGGGAGGAGGATCGGGGAAGGTCAACCCTCCCAGGATCAGCAGGGCTGCCAGCAATAGGTGAACGATTATGCTGCCGATAAATCCTTGTGGGTTGATATTCATGATTCTACCTGGTTGGATAGAGGTTTCGTTCCAAGTATCACCTTGTACCGGTTGCGCTTGGCAATGGTCAGTACGGTGAATACCTCTTGCATGTGTAAATCACGGTCTGCATTAAGCCGGATGGTGGGGGTCGGACCGTATGGTTCCAGTTTCTGTTGTAATACCCCTTCCAGTCCCTGCATCGGGTAGGTTTGATCATCAATGTACACCGACTGGTCCCGGGCGACGGTGATCACCAGTACCGGACTCGCCTGGGTCTGGTTATTGCTCTCCGGAAGCTCCACATCTTTTGCCGCCGGTACAATCAGGGTAGTGGTAAGCATGAAAAAGATCAATAAAAGAAATACAATGTCGGTCATTCCCGACATGGCAAAACTGATATTTCTTTTATTTCTCGATTGTAATGCCATTACAACTGCTTTAATACAACGGTGTAATTACGTTTGGCTGCTACGTTCATTATCCTTACCGCATCCCCTACCGAAACCTGGGGTGAGGTAACTACTTTTATTGTGGGATCGGGTTGATCAGCCAGTCGCGATTCCAGGATCAGGGCAAGGTTCTCAAATTGTACCGTCTGCCCGTCCACCTCGATGCGTGTGTTACTGTGGATCGTTACCGTGGGAATCCTGTTTTCTGTTTGCATCTCGGGGGTGCCCCGGCTGGGCAGTAACATCTTCAGGGCATTGGGTGCGATCAGGGTGGAGGTCAGCATGAAAAAGATCAGCAGCAGGAATACGATATCTGTCATTCCAGACATGCTGAAATTGTCAATAAATCGGTTTCTTGGCCTCAATCCCATTGCATCATTCTATTTTACCGGCTCATTCAACAAATCTATGAACTCTGTGGAACTGGCCTCCATATTATTGATCACTTTATCAACACGGGCTACCAGCACATTATAGGCAAAATAGGCAATCACACCAACGATCAGACCGGCTACGGTGGTGATCAGTGCCGTATATATTCCTGCGGATAATTGCCCCACGTTAATATTATTTCCTGCGGTAGACATCTGGTGAAAAGCCTGGACCATTCCGATTACGGTTCCCAGGAAACCGATCATGGGCGCTCCTCCTGCAACGGTTGCCAGTGTCGGTAATCCCCTTTCAAGCTTATAGATCTCCAACCGTCCTACATTTTCAATCGCCGCGTTTACATCGTTCAGGGGACGACCGATCCGGGTTATTCCCTTTTCGATCATTCGTGCCGTGGGATTATCGGTGGATTGGCAGAGCGTACGCGCTGCATCGATTTTTCCATCCATGATATAGTCTTTGATACGATCCATAAATGTACGGTCGATTTTAGAGGTTTTGCGAATAGCAAACCACCGTTCAAAGAAAATGTATACAGCAATAAAACTCAGAATAACGATCGGGATCATTACCCATCCGCCTTTTATGGCAAGGTCAATGAAAGATTCCCTTGCGGCTCCGCCCGTCATGGCTGTGTCGCTAACTACATTCTGCAAAATGATCAGGATATTCATAGGATGAATTATTTTCTGGCGAATTTATAAAAAAAACGAGATAATACTTGGTTAAGTATGCAGCGTTATCAAGAATTTCAGGTTGTTATCAACAGAAAGGGTAATGCGTTCCGATGCACGCCGCATCGATTATAGATAATTGGTTATTGATCTTGCTCATCATTATCCGAAGAGGAATTACCCCCCTCCTCTTCAAGGATATTCCGATTACCTTTGAAAAGCTCTCTAAAATGGTCAAATTCAGTTCGGTAGAAAACTCCTACACCCTGTGTGTAGGGGGCAGTCTTGAAAATAATATCGTCATTGGCCCTGTTGAATGCCTTGATGCTGATGTTGTCGGTTACCCGGAATTCCACCTTGAAGTCTCCGACAATCTCCGATGCTTCAGATCCGGCAGTTCCAGGCGCATTTATATTTGTTCCGCCAACACCTACATTACCGCTGAGTAGAATTCGGTCATTTAATAGCTGTGTGGATAACGCTACCTCTACTTCATCGCTGGTGATTTCATCTCCTGGTCGGTAATTGATCCCAATGTCAAAATCATTGCTGATCTGCGATAACCAATTGCTTAATTGGTTGCTTAGAAGCTCACTGGCAGTTACCCCTGCCACACCCGCAGAGCCCATACTGCTTGCAATACCGGCTCCAAAGCCGGTTGAACTGTAAAAATTATTCATAACCAGCAGGGAGATAAATTGCCTCATCAGCGCCTCTTCGGTACTGACATTGTTCTCCAGCAGGTTTTTTGTTTCAGGTTCAGCGGTGGGCAGTGAAATGCTGGGTTGAATGCTGGGATTCGATAAATCTCCCCGCAATGTGAGCAGACAATTCACCGGGATTCGTTTTTTCAGGCTTTCATCAGCATTAGGAGACAAGTTATAAGGGGCAGCTTTCAAACCGTAGATTGCCTGGAGATCTATGTTGGCTTCACTGGGCTCCCCGCTCCAGATTATTGTACCACCGGGCTTTACCCTAAACCGTTTGTTGATCACATTCTGCAGGGTAAACAGATACTCTCCGTCCTGGAGATCCACTCCCCCATACATGCTGAACTTTCCGTTCTCATCCAACACCATTTTTAAATTACCGCTGCCGCTTGCCTCGATAATATCTCCAACCTTCGGATCAAAAATCAGTTGTACCGATGCATCCGGCGTAACCTCGAGATCCATCTCCATTTGCAATCCCCGGATGTTATCTCTCTGTCCCGTTTCATTACGCGTATCAGTATCCTCTGCTTCAATAAACGTGATGAAATCGGAGCTGGTGATCTCGGAAGCTTTGTAGAGGGGCAGGTTGAAATTGGTATTCCTCTCCGTTTTTGCTGTTATGTCTAGGAAAAGATCATCAGGAGGTCCTATAAAACTTACATTTCCCGTTCCGTATACCTCGCCGTAAAATTGCTCATTATCTGAACTGCTTGTGTTCAGGAATTGAAAATTGTCGGCATCTAATTCCAGCGCCAGGTTGAAATCCGAGAAATTTCGATGTGAAATTTCACCTACTACAGTCGATTTATTTCCGTATTGATCGTAAACTTCAAACCCTTCCAGGTAAAGGTCATTTTCATATATTTTGATCACATCCGAAAACCGATATTCCGTTTGCAGAAAATCTACCAGCAATGTTGATTTCTGAAAACGCAAATCCCCATTGATTAACGGCTCTTTTAATGTGCCGTCAATGGTTAAATCCGCGTTACCCAATCCGTCCAGGTTGCTTACCAGACCGTCAACATAAGGATTGAATGAAGAGAGGTGAATGCGGGAAAGCAACACCGAAAAATCCAGCTGTTCATTTGAGGGTACATAATTACCCTGTATATCAATGGTTTTTATATCTCCGCGTTGAGAAGCCATATTCAAATCAAGGGAGCGGGATAGTTCCTCCCATCGTGCCAGGATATGGGTGTCGCCGATGAGAGCCTTGTTAACTTCCAGGCTGTCAATGGTAAGGTCAGAAAGGAAAACGGGTTTCATGTCCTCTCGCTTCAGGGTGGCCATTCCCGACAGATTACCCCCCACATCCAGGTTCAGGGAGCCGGCCATGTTACTTATGGTGGCAATATTCAGGTTCTTCAGGTTAATGTTGATCTCATCATCATCTCTTCCGGAATAGGATCCCGTGACGAGAATGTACTTATCATCTGCATCCACACGTAAACTTTCAAACTGAACGGCCCCGGAGGCAAAGCGAATCTTTGACTTACTTATCCGGAACAATTGTCGATCGTATAGAAACTGCGTCGGCAGAATATCCAGGATATATTGAAATGAGTCCTGCCCGGGGATCAGCTTACCCTCGGCAGTAAACTCTCCGCTGTAAACAGGATCCTCTCTACCCCATCTGAATTGCAATCCTGTTTGGTTATCGCTAATATTCACAGAGGCTTCAGGGTATGTAAGCGATAATTCACCCCGGGAGATAAGAGAATCTCCAAAGAACGATAGCTCCATGGAGGAAGAATCCCCCGTTAATTGAAAATGAAATTGATCAAATCTGTTGCCGCTGTAACCAAGGCGCGGTATATCTCCAGTTGTGTTGAACTGGTAGGGTTTGGATTGAAAGGACCCTTCGATGTGACTTCCGTTGGCAATGTGAAAGGTTGGGAAGAAAAAAGCCATTACCGGTTCCACATCTTTAAAATCAAGGTTAAACCGGAACGAACCAGAGGTGTCCACCGGGGGCAATTCCCGGTCAAACACCTCAAAGTGATTCTGCAACAGCCCCTTGAACGTTGCGGGTAACCTGGAAAAACGGTACCTGCCCGACATCTCTCCGTCTATTGCATCGGATGATACCGTCAGGAACGAGGTATCCCGGGAATTTTTTACGGATAGTAAAAAATCATAGATCTGGATCTGACTTCCGGTTCGTTTAAACAGACTGTTAACTAGCCTGACCTCTCCATTGAGCTCATCAACAGAAGAACCCTGAAGGTCTGTTTCCAAAAAAAAAGAGGCGAAATATCCCGGATCATCATCCCTGAGATTTAAATAGTAAGGACGCAGCCTTGCTACATCTGTTTCAAAATTGAAGTGTGGAACCTCCGAAGAAAAATCCATTGAACCCGCAAAACTCATCTCAATATTTGGATCCCTTATTGAAAAAGAGCCATCAAAGGACTCATTGGTGAGAATTCCGTCAATATCAATATTGCTGTACATGTAATCGTATACCTCTAACGCATCAATAGTACCATCCAGGTGAAGATCCAGCTGGTTCTTGTGACGGCTTCCCTCCAATGCAACCTTTAAACTTACCTCCTCGATGACCTCCTCCTGGTCCAGTAGTTCCCCGATATGGAATGATTCTGCCTGCAGATTACCTTTAAATCGCACTATCTGACTGGTATCGGGTTGCAGGTAAAGATCCAGCAACAGGTTTCCCAGGTCGGTTTCAAGGTTGCCATAGGCGACAAAGTCATCTGGATACCCGGTAAAACGGCCCTGGTAACGGATTCTGCCAACATCGTCCCATAACAATGAGTCCCTGAAGACATCAGTTTTAAGAGACTGAGTAAGGGATCGAATATCAGTCACATCAGTTACGAGGTCGTGAAAGCTAAAATGCATGTAAGTATTTTCAAAGTCAGGTAGTCCGCGCATTTCCATGTCAAAATCCAGCAGACTGTTGTCATTGTATTCCACCAGGAGGTCTGTGCCTTTTAAATCATTGAGGGTGCCAAATAGATTCCCCTTTATTCCAACGTACTGCCGGTATCCTGTGAATACAGGTACAAAATAAGCCAGCTCCGGCATGTAAAAATGAGAATAATCAGATGTGATCTCCATTTCTACCGAGGAGTTGATTTTCCGAAAGTCACGGAACTCGGAAAATGAAAATCCTATTAATGGAAGCTCAGCATAGGAACGCGGGGTCTTGATCCGTGCTTTTCTGAATTTCATCGATTCTTTAGAGATCTCCAGGCTGAAATTTACATCCTCCATGCGAAAACCCGAACGCTCGGTTCCAGATAGATCTCTGATTTTCATATAGATGGTATCTTTTTCAAAACGAAAGTCATCTGCTCGTGCCTGCAACCCAGATACGTTCATATCATTGAAATCCACACCTGGCAAATCTTTTCCCTCTCTGTCACGCTGCATGGCAAATCCCGAATTTGTTAACTGAATCCGGTCAATCTGTATAATATTTTTTTCATGGGGAAGGAGGGTGTCGTTGCGCAATGCCTCAACCAGAAACTTCAGGTTGTTGATTGTATCCTTGTTGATGAAGAGATTCATCTGAAAGTTATCCAGATCCACATAGGCAAGGTGAATGTTTTTATCTTTTGGTTTGAATTGTTTAATCCGTATCCTGGCGGTTTCAGAGTAAAATAACGTGTCCCCTTGTTGATCCTCGATGTATAGATCGTTAAGCTCCAGTCGCTTGAAAAAGGAGTAGTGTACCGAGGACACCGAAATTTCTGTGTCGAGGTTCTGTGAAGCTTTACTGGCAAGAAATCCGGATATCAATGATTGAACCTGTCTATTCTGTAGAAATAGTAAACTAAGTGATGGCACCGTAATGAGCACCAACAGGATAACCAGACCTATTTTAGCAAACTTTTTAATACTTTTACGCGTTTAATTGCAAAACGTAAAAAAAACAAAAAAAGTTTAAAGAAGCGACAATATCGCTACGAATATGAGTATTAAAATTTTAGGGATAGAATCTTCATGCGATGATACCTCAGCGGCAGTGGTAACAGATCGGGTATTCAAATCCAATGTTATTGCCAACCAACAGGTGCATAAGGACTACGGCGGGGTGGTGCCCGAACTTGCTTCCAGGGCCCACCAGCAGAATATTATACCGGTGGTTGATCAGGCCCTGCAAAAAGCGGGCATCAACGGTAATGAAGTGGATGCGGTGGCTTTTACCCGCGGACCGGGTTTGTTGGGTTCGTTGCTGGTAGGAACTTCTTTTGCAAAAGGCTTTGCACTTGCCCATGATATTCCGTTGATTGAAGTGAATCATCTCCAGGCACATATTCTTGCACTTTTTATCAAGGATGAAAGTCAGTCTGCAGAACCAAAATTTCCCTTCCTCTGTCTTCTGGTATCGGGTGGCCATACCCAGTTGGTGATCGTGGAAGATTACCTTCGCATGAAAATAATAGGCAATACGATCGATGATGCAGCAGGGGAGGCGTTCGATAAATGTGCCAAAATAATGGGATTACCTTATCCTGGCGGACCATATGTTGATAAATTGGCCAGGCAGGGAAATCCATCTCGGTTTTCCTTTAACAAACCCAGAGTCAAAGGCTATAACTATTCCTTTAGTGGATTGAAGACGTCTTTTCTCTATTTTGTACGTGATCAGCTGAAAAATGATCCTGACTTTATCGCAAAGAATCGTGAAGACCTTGCGGCATCCCTTCAAAAGACCATCATTGAGATCCTGTTGGCGAAATTGAAAAAAGCAGCTTCGGATATGAATATCTCGCAGGTGGCTCTCGCCGGGGGAGTTTCTGCAAATTCGGGACTTCGTGAGGCCCTGACCGCAGAGGCGGGTAAGCGAAATTGGGAAGTCTTTATACCCCGCTTTAGCTATACCACCGACAATGCGGCTATGATCGCTATTACTGGTTATTTTAAATATGCTAACAGGGAGTTCAGTCCCGACCATATTACCCCCCTTGCAAGGATGCATTTTTAGAAGTTGGCACTGAACTAACCTGCTTACACTTTGAAACCTGACTTTAGGGTATTCCTGTAAAAAATTTATATATTAGAGTGAATTTTGAAATATGGAAAGGTTAGAATTTCAGCCAACGCACAAAACCCCATATGTTCTGCTTGATCCTGCAGGTAAAATTAAATTCAAAGGCAGATCAATTCCGGAAGATGTTTCGCTCTTCTATGAACAGGTACTTGACTGGATAATAGCCTACTCGTTCAAACCAGCGCTTTTTACCGAGGTTGATATTGAGATGGAATACCTTAACAGCGGTACTTCAAAATATATGCTCCGGATCCTTAAAAAGATTAAGGAAATCGTGGATAAAGGTTTTGAAATCAAGATCAATTGGATCTATGAGGAAGGGGATGATGATATTCTGGAGCGGGGAGAATATTATGCATCGATACTCGATCTCAAAATACGCTTTATAGAGATCGAATAGTGTTCAGTTTGCCTTTTCGACATGCGCCTTTCCGTCACGGAAATTATTCCCAGACGACATGTTGTATAACATAATCAGGCCACAATGGACCGTAATCGCAAACGTTTGAAATCTCATCTTTTTCTATCGGGTCTGATACATTTGAACTGGAAACAGCACCTCTCTTGCTTTTAGCCTGGTTTTATTTGGCCCGGATTTCCTATTTTTGAGTCAGTTTTAACGATGTTCAACAAATAAACAGGTGATATGTTACGTGTAAACAGATCAATACTGGTAAATGTAATTTTTATTATGGTATTAGCTACTCTGGCTGAATCATGCAGGATAAAAGAGGGATCTCCGGGAATTGAGGAAAAAAGACAACAATCCATCCAAACACCGGTGGCCTGGAGCAGGGATGCTGTCCTTTATGAGGTCAATATCAGACAATATACCCCGGAAGGAACACTATCTGCTTTTATGGAACATTTGCCAAGAATGAAGGAGCTGGGAGTGGATATTCTCTGGTTGATGCCGATCCATCCCATTGGGGAAAAGAAACGCAAAGGCCCCCTTGGGTCTTACTACTCAATAAGTGATTACCGGGCAGTAAATCCCAGGTTCGGTAATATGGATGATCTGAAAGAGCTGGTGAAGAAAGCCCATGAGATGGATATCAAAGTGCTGCTCGATTGGGTGGCAAATCATACAGCATGGGATCATCCCTGGATCGAAGAACATCCCGATTGGTACACCAGGAACGACAAAGGAAAAGTGATAGCACCCGATCCCGATTGGACGGATGTGGCTGATCTTAATTTTGATAACATGGCCATGCGGGAAGCGATGATCCGGGCCATGGAATACTGGGTTAAAGAAGCAGATATCGATGGATACCGGTGCGATGTTGCCTGGGGGGTGCCGGTTGATTTCTGGGAAGAAGCCCGTGAACGCCTTGATCAGATAAAGCCGGTATTTATGCTGGCAGAGGCGGCCGAAGCTGACTTGCTCGTGGAAGCCTTCGATATGTGCTATGGCTGGGAATTTCATCATTTGATGAATGAAGCAGCTGAAGGCGAGGAGATAGATTTCAATGCATATTTTGAAAAAGTGGATACAGCCTATGGAGAGGATGACTATATTATGAATTTCATTACCAACCATGATGAGAACTCATGGGCCGGAACAGAATTTGAGCGCATGGGGGAGGGAGTTGCTGCCTTTGCAGTTCTTACCTATACAGTGCCCGGAATGCCGTTGATCTATTCCGGTCAGGAAGTGGGCTTTGATAAAGAATTGGAATTCTTTAAGAAAGATCTTATCGATTGGACCGATAATGGATGGACCGAATTCTACAGGAAACTTAACGCGATGAAGAAAGATCTTTCGGTTCTGAGGCACGGTAATGAGGGTGCACCAATCGTAATACTGACAGATCCGGTTGATTATCCGCTGTTTACGTTTAAACGACAGAATGAGGAAGAAACCCTCCTTGCAGTTTTTAATTTCAGCCCTGAAAAACAGCAGGTAAATTTTGATTTGCAGGGTTCATTCGTAAACTATTTAAAAGAGGGGCAGCCCCAGGTGGACCTCTCTGAAACAATTATCCTGGATCCCTGGGGATACAAAGTCTTACTGGAAAGAGAATAGGAGGGAACAGGATATTTCATAAAACAGGGTTGTTGCTTTTCAACAACCCTTTTTTATTTCAGAAGTCCGGTAAGCTGACTGATAAAGGCGTTAAGGTTGTCCCGGGTCTCCTCATCAAAATCTTTGAAGCGAATCTTTTTCTGCTTTATCTCCTGCAGGAAATTGGAGGCAAGAACTGCCCTGGATTGGTTATTGTCTTTTAAATACTCAGAATTGGAAACTGTTATTCCTTCCCGGACATGTATGATGTGCTTTTTGAAATCAATGGTGGAGAACATATCCTCCACGTCCATGAATTCACGCATGTGTAAGAGCTGTTTGCTGGCCAGGTCAACATTATTTTCGAATAACTCTTTGCGCAACTTTTTGTGCACAAACGTCTCCGACTCATTGCCAAATGTAAGTACTATATATTCAAGCCCCCAACCAATCAGGATGTTTACGATCATGGGAATACTGGAGGTGCCCGATGCCGGGATGAAATAACTCTCCTTCTGGTTATACCCCGATAATTCCATGATACCACGAAGAAAATAGAAAGTGGCAAGATCTTTAACTACCACATTATTATAGGCTTTGATGATCTCCTGCTGACTTAACCGTGCTCCCATCATAGAATATACCGGGGAGAGGGTGTCAGCTGTCGCTGAACGGAGCGAACGGGTATTGTAGACCAGCGATTCACTGTTCATATCATCTTCCACGGCTCGCTGTACGGCCAGTACCCGGTAGAGCTTGTTAACATCTATCAGGTGGGGGGAATGAGTGGAATAAATAATCTGAATCTGTTCTTTAATATCATCAAATACTTTGAGAACATCCTCCTGCGCCCGGGCATGAAGACTCACACCTGGTTCGTCAATAAGCAGGATTTTGTTCTGCATGCTTTGATCCCTTGCCGTTGCTTTTAACTCCAGGAAAAAGGAGAGAAACCATCGCACTCCCCGGCTGCGTTGCTTTGGATATAGCCTTTCCGATTCATCTTTGATCCAGAACTCTATATAGGGCTTGCCGCTTTTATCAGGTTGGGTATGATCATAGTGGGCCAGTTCGAAATTGATCTTGATCTTATTATTCTTGCCTACATTCTGACGCCAGAAATCCTGGAAATTTAATGTTAACTCCCCGTTGAGGTTTTCTATTTTCTGTTTAAGGATGCGGTTGGATGGCTGCTGGAAGAATGAATAATCCAATTCCGTGATGGTCAGGAAATTTTTGGCAGCTTTATATCCCTCGGCTGCAGTGTTCCTTGTTACTATATCCTCAAGGTCGATTCGATTGGGCAGTAATGAACTGAAATCCTCGAACATCTCAAACTGGGGCACCAATTTGAACAACTGCCTGGCTAACTCCTCTGAGCTCATATAGGTGGAGAGATTTTCATAGGCCTGTTTTGCCCCGGCAATCGCTTTTTCCATCTGTTTACCTTCGTAGACTCCCTCTGAAGCCATAAGAAGAATATCGTACTCTCGTTTAAGGTCTTCGAGAGACTCTTTGATTTGCTCCATCTCCCGGCGAAGCTGCTCCTCCTTGGCCTCTGCTGCTCTTTGCTCCTTCTCCGAGGGAAAGAATCCCACCACCTGAGCAATCTTCTTAAAATTCTCGCGTGCAATGACAAGATCATTTTTCCGCTGATGTATGAGTTCTTCAGTCTCCTTGATACGGTCTATGATCCGCTGTTTTTCCGACAGCGAGGTTGCCTCTTTTTGATATTCATCAAACCGTTTGCTTTTCTCTCTGCGCTGTTTAATAAGATCATCCAGGGCTTTTTGTTCCTCTTCCATGGCCACCTTGCTCTTCCTGCGGCTATCTTTGGAAAAGATTGAGCGCCCTGATTTTTTCATATCATTGATCCTGTGGCGTTGAGCTTCTACTTTCTGGTCAATGCCCTTTAGCTCCTCGTCAACTTTATTCAATGAGTTGGATGCTTTTTCATACTCCTTCTTTATCCCCTCGAGCATCTTGGCAGCTTTAATCTCACGCTGCTTGCGCTGATCCCCTTCGGCTGCAAAAATCTTGTCGAGCTCTTCTCCCATTTCCAGGGTGCTTGATAAATCCTCATCCCACTTTCGTTTGATGGAGATAGTATCCGATTTGGAAAATAGCTTTCCTATCTCAGGATGCAGACGTTTCATATCCAGCAGCCCCTTCAGCTCATCGGGTTCGTACTCGAGCCGGCAGGATACTACCGGTAACGTCAGATCACTCCGGAGCATATCCTCAATTAAAAAGCCGTCATTAAAAGCTTTCAGTGCCTCAAGAATGGAGGTTTTACCCGATTCATTCTGACCAATAAGACACGTAATATTGTCATGGGCAAGTTGTTGCCAGTCGGTATCTCTTATCGATCTGAAATTTTTAATCCGGAAAGCAACTAGTTTCATGGGTTTTGTGAATTCTCTGAACAATAATAAAGAAAAATAAGCAGTTTGCGTTGGTTTATGGCTTTAATCTGCCACTAAAGCAGTCTTACACCAAAGATTAATATATCATCAACCTGGTCTAAATCCCCTTTCCAATCAAGAATTTCCTTCTGCAACCGGTCATGTTGCTGGTCCATGGGAAGCTGTGAAACATCGGTAAGCAGTTTCTTGAGCGGACCGTATTTGTATTTTTTACCCCTTGGACCACCAAACTGGTCGGCATACCCGTCAGAGAATATGTAAATCATATCATCGCTGATAATCCGTATCGTATGATTTGTAAAGGAGTCTTCATCGATGGCATTTACACCGACCGGCATCTTATCTGCTTTGATCTCAGTAAGCTTACCTTTCCTTACATGGTAAAGGGGATTGTTGGCCCCTGCAAACTGAAGCTCCCCGTTTTCCTGGTTGAACACACATAACGCCATGTCTATGCCATCTTTGTTCTCCTCATCTCTTCCTGACTGATGCAATGCCTTCATGATGCGCTCGCGTAAAAGATTGAGAATCCGGCTGGCTTTCCAGGGACTCTCACCGCTCAGAATTTCATTGAGAAAGGATATTCCCATGATACTCATCAATGCACCGGGAACACCATGGCCGGTGCAATCACCTGCTGCCATAACCGTAAAGTGCTCTACCGAAGAGCAATAATAAAAATCACCGCTTACAATGTCCCGGGGCATATGAAGAATAAAAAAATCATGCAAAAGTTTATTCATATCCTTCATCTCCGGCTGCATGGCATGTTGGATGAAACTGGCATACTGAATGCTGGCACGCAACTCTTTCCGCTGTTCCAGCAATTCATTGTAAGTAAGCTTGTCCCTCTCTTTCGGTGTATTATTCATAATTGAGCGGTGTTTTTGACGAGCCGGAGCTACTCGATTTGCACCGGAAAATGATAGAGCAGAATATCAAATAAGCTGTTCAGGTCAGCCGGAAGAATGATTCAGGCGAACCCCGATCACCAGGATATCATCAATCTGACTGATATTTCCCATCCACTCAACAAGCGTTAAATCCAGCTTGATTCGTTGCTCTTTCATGGGTAAATGCTGAATGTCCAACAATAGTTTCTTGAAGTTCTTGGACATGAATTTTTTGCTGTTGGGTCCTCCAAATTGGTCTACGTAACCGTCCGAGAACATGTAAATAGTAACCTCATCATACTGCATGGTGCTGGCAGTAAACTCGAAATTCTTTTCCGAGATACCGATAGGCATCTGATCACCTTTTATCTGGAATAAAATATATTCATCATTGTACAGGGCGCCGCGGGGAAGATCAAGGGATTTTCTCTGCTGCAGAAGTTCCTTTTCATCGTCATTCAGTTTCCTGACATAATACAGGGGATTGTATGCCCCTGAAAACTGGATCGTTTGATGTTGCTGATCTATGGCAACCATAGAAAGATCCATACCATCCTTGGTCGACTCGTCCATGCTTTTTCCGGTCTGCCTGAGAGAACTGATTACATGGTCCCTGAGCGAGTCAAGAACCTTACTGGTTTCGTATACTCCTGATTTAATGATAATCTCATCCAGGAATGATATACCCAGCATACTCATAAAGGCACCGGGGACGCCATGACCGGTACAATCTGCAGCCACTATAAAGAGCTTTCCGCCCTGCTCACCGAACCAGTAGAAATCACCACTCACAATGTCACGGGGTTTAAACAGAATGAAATGCTCCAGGTTGTTCCTCAGAAGCATCCTGTCAGGTGGTAAAAGTGCCCGTTGAATACGGCTGGCATATTCAATGCTGTCTGTTAGTTCCTCTTTCTGTTTGCGGATCTCCGCTGTCCGCAATTCAATAATTCCTTCCAACCTGATATTTTCATTTTTCAGCCGTCGTGTATACCAGGCTATGATCCCGTAAATAACAATAATGGCCAGAATGAGATACACTACAAATGCAATAAATGAGAGGTACCATGGCCGTAAAACAGTGAAAGTATACGATCCTGTCTTACTGATCACCCCATATATGTTACGGGCTCTTACTTTAAAAGTATAGGTTCCGTGAGGCAGGTTGGTAAAATCCTTGTAATACAGTTTGTCCCAGTCAGACCATCCTTTGGAAAAACCCTCCAGGATAAAACTGTATTCAAGTTCCTCTTCCTGGTCAAAATATGGACAACTCCACCGTATCTCGATGTTATTTAACTTGTGACGGATCTCCGGCAGCCTGCTGTTGTTTTGATCCAGGCTGATATGAAATCCCTCTTCAGCACTGCCCCGGCTGAAAGTTCCATTGAATATGACAGAGTCGCCTGCCAGGGTTACCCTCCTTACAAGAGCTCTGAACGTGGTATCAAGTTGCAGGGGATAGGTATCATCAAAATGATAGAGAGCATTGGAATTGGAAAACCAAACCCCTTTTCCGGGTATGTTGAGAAGTGCGTCTGCAGAAAAATCGGGTAACGATAAAAAGGGCTGATAAATAGCTTCAAATTCATCCCCTACCTGGTTTATCTTTGCAATCAGCCATCCATGTTCACTGTTTTCAAAACTCACCCAGTATTCACCCTCCTTTTCATCTTCTTCAATCCTGAATATGGCATTCCTGCCATCAGGAAGTGCCCGGTTAAAAGCACTATCCGGGACCAACTCTTCGGAATCGGGATTAAATCGATATAATCCGTTCCTGGTGGCAATGCAGAGTTGTCCCGATATGGTGGTCACATAGTTACCATCATTACTGGGTAAACCATCCACCGCTGTTAAAAATTGAACGGAAGTAGTGGTATCTTTCGGATTTGTATATCCAATCCCTTCGATCTTGGTGCCAAACCATAGATTACCTGAATTGTCCATCGTGATACTGCGAACTTCACTCCTCAGATTTTCAAGCATATACTCCTCTGTCCAGGTACCCTCCTGGTAATGCAGATAGGCAATGTTGTTCCGAAGCCCTAAATAAATCCGGCTTGGTTCAAACCTGTTCCGGTAAATGATGTAGGATTTGTATTTGCTGTCCTGGTATTGTTTTTTATCTCGAACCTTCTGATCTATGAATTCAATCTTTCCATTGGGGTGCAGCAATGCAATACCCTCCTCGAATGCCGTCAATAATACTTCACCGTGTGTTCCCAGGTTGAATTTTTGAAGGTCCCAAACGGTACGTTTACTGTTTCCAACCCGCTGAAATGCCGCTTTTCCTGAAGGAAATGTCAGTTTATAGAGCCCGGTTTTTGTGCCTATATAAAGTTCATCATCAAGCCGCTCAATGGTGTTTATCAGTCCGAGAAATCCGGAATTCTCACGGAAAACCCGGAACGGGGAATTCAGGTTGACCCGGGATATGCCTATACTGAGTGCTGTCCATACGGGATCATTGTAACTTCCCCCTGGATTCATGTAAGAATAATATACCGTTCGATCCTGTATGCCATTACTCTTTGTAATGATCTCTTCAAGCTCTCCCTCATGGTTCATTGTGGCTAGTCCGCCATTCTGTGTCGAAATAAGAAAACGGCTATCCGGCAGCGCAAGAAGGTGGGAAATAAGGTTCTGCCTGGCAAAACGGTTAGCTCGCCCGGAGGCAAACGTGCTGTCAACTTCTCCAGTCTGAGTGTTGTATAGACTGAACCCGCTTTCCGGGGTGCCGATAAGCAGGCGGTGATCATCAAATCGCACCAGGGCAAAAATATTCTTCAGCTTATAATGCTGACCACCGGGGACACCCCTGGTCGTATCATCTTCTACGACCATCAATCCCTCTGTGTAACTACCGGCATAAAACTGGTCAGGTTGAATAAAACCAAATAATGTATGCTCGTGAGGATCAACTACTTCGATCTCCCGGGAATCCGGATCGTAGATAAAGAAATAATTGGTACTGCAGAAATAGGCTTTTCCATTATGAAAATAAGTTTTCCACACATCCGCGAAATTATGAAAAGAGGAGTCCAGGTGGGGAAGTAAAGATTCGTAATGGAGGTTCCCGGTGGCATCGGGCTTAAGATGACCAAAATCAGCAACAGCACCTGCATATACAGTGCCATCCTCTCCGACAGCAAGCGATCGCACCATGCTCTTGTTGGGAATGGGAATGGTTCTCCACTCATGTCCGTCAAATTCCAGTATACCCTCCTCATCATTGCCTGCATAGATGATCCCGCGATGATCCTGCACAACAGCCCAGTTTTGCTCGCTGCCTTTTGTGATCTCGGGAGGGTAATTTTTAATTAATGGAATGCCATACTGGTTAATCTGTGCTGTGCCCAGGTAGAAAGTGAATAAAGATAGTACGACAGCAAAAATACGGCTCATGCTTCAATTCCTCAAATTATCAGCTTCCTAAAATATTGAAAATATAGGAAACAGACGAATATTGAATTGTTTTTTTTCTTCGGTCAGGCAACCAAATATCAGCTTATTGGTTTTTACTATGAACGGAATGAACTATATTACATGGTGAAATGCTTTTACCATTACCGGTTCGCATGAAGAAGCTGACAATTATATCATTGATAATCATTTCCCTACCGGCATCGGCACAGGAGAGTAGTTCCATAAAACAAACATTGCCGGTACCTGGCAAGTTCCAGTTGGAGTTAACAGGTGAAGAGGTTCGGTTTTTCCTGTCTCCACCGGCGCTAATGCTTGAATCAGTTCTGAAAAGAGACTCTGCCTGGATAATTGCCCGTATGCCTGACTACTTTTCTTCAGGAAGTTCCGGGCACCCCCGGCTTCCGGCAAAGTCAGATTTCATTGAATGGAATCCTTCTGGAGATGACACACTTGAAATCCTGGAAATGGATTCGCTGGTGGTTGACCTGGAACAGCAATTTCCTGCACACAGGATGATGCCGGTGTATCCTCCGGTACGAAAAAAAGAAGGGCAGGTTACCCCTCCTGGTTTATTGATCAAACCATACCCATCTTACGATAAATGGTTTGGAGAGCCAGTCTTGCAGATCACAAAAGAAGGAACGATGCGGGGGATCTCCATCAGCAGGGTCCAGTTTAGTCCTCTAAAGTATAATCCTGCAAAAAACAGGATTAAGATCTATTATAATGTCAGGGCGCGTCTTTACTCAGAAACAGGCGTGCAACAGGTGCAACCGGAAATATCTGACCGGGGCTTTGAAGCTGTTCTCGGTTTGGTGAACCGGCAACCTCATTCACCTGTCCTCAAAAAGGTGGTAAGTCCTGAACCGGTGACGCTGGTAATTATCAGTGATGCCCGGTTCAAAAGAGCACTGCAACCCCTCATTGACTGGAAGACGAAAAAAGGTTTCCGGGTAATCGAAGCGTATACCGGTGATCCGGCAGTAGGATCTACCCGGGAATCCATTAAAAACTATCTCGGTGGCCTGTATCACGATCCACCGGAGGACTACCTTCCCCCGGCATACCTTATGATCGTTGGTGATGTGGAGCATATTCCGCTTTCGCAGTCATCCGGACAAACAACGGACCTCTACTATACAACCTTCGATGGTCCGGGTGATTACCTGCCGGATATGTTCTCGGGTCGGATTGCCGTAAAAGATTCTGCGGAACTATCCCACGTGGTGGACAAGATCCTGACCTACGAACAATATAGCCTGCCCGATCCCGGGTACCTGGGCAGAACCATACTTATTGCGGGATATGACGGCACCTATGCAGCTACTCATGGTAACGGACAAATTAATTATGCAGCTGATTACTATTTCAATGAAGACAATGGAGTGGAAACCAACCTTCAATTACACCCTGCTGCCGGTTCCAATGATAGCGCAATCCTGGCTGATGTCTCTGAAGGTGCCGCTCTCGTTAACTATACAGGTCATGGCGAATACTACGGTTGGCTTAATCCCTCTTTTCGGCTCGACGATCTTGAATCCCTGACCAACTATGGTAAATACGGATTGTTTATAGGAAACGGTTGCAGCACCAATGAATTTGATCTCTCTGTAGACTGCTTTGCAGAGGTTGCACTGAAAGCCGAAAACCGTGGCGCTATTGCCTACATTGGTTGTACCAATGATTCGTACTGGGATGAAGATTTCTACTGGGCGGTGGGAGTGGGTCCCATCTCTGCAAATCCCCTCTATTCCGAGACTACCGCCGGGTATTATGATAAACTTTTCCATCTCAATGACGAACCGGTTGCGCAATGGGCTCCATCCCTGGGAGAGATGATTTTTGCCGGAAACATGACAGTCCAGGGTAGCTCAACCAGCCTGAAAAAGTACTATTGGGAGATCTACCAGCTTATGGGAGATCCTACGCTGATACCATGGTTTACGGTGCCGGGCGAACCGAATGTTCAGTATCCCGCTGCTATACCACCCGGCTCGCTCACCCTGGGGTTGCAGACAGGTCCCTATGATTATACTGCTATATCAGCAGGGGATCATCTGCTGGATGCCCGGCATGCTGATGCGTTTGGCAATGTAACGCTCTATTTGCCAGATACACTGCAGCAAGGGTTTGTTGATCTGGTGGTAACAGGAGATACCAGGCAGCCACTGATTGACAGCATACCACTTGCATTGCCGGAAGATGCCTTTCTGGAATGGACCAATGTCTCACTGGTAGATGAAAGCATACAACCCGATCAGAAACTATCCCATGGTGAATCAGCTTCGCTGGATCTCCACATTCGCAATACGGGTGGAGCCGGTATTATGGAAGATACCCTGGTGCTGCGAACTGAAAACGATCAAATAGTGGTGATGGATTCTATCATTGCTCCATTCGATCTGCCTGCAGGAGACACCGTGCATTATACAAATGCGTTCTCCTTCTCAGTGAAAGATTCCATACATAATAATTCCAAAATTACCCTCAGCCTGGAAACAAAGGGAACCGACCAGGCTAATAAATTGTTTTTCAATAAATCACTGGTCGCACCCGCACTCAGTTCTGTAGGTATCCGGTGGAATGATCGTCCTTATGGAAATGGTAACGGGATCATGGAGGCGGGTGAAACAATTCTTTTTGAATGGATTGTAAGGAATACAGGTGGTTTTAGCAGCGATTCACTCGGGCTGGGAATACGCGAAGATACATTCCCTGAATATTTTGATAATCTGCACATCATAAATAATGATCCGTTGGTTGCAGGTGCGGAGGGTGTTTTGAAGTTCAGTGCAAGGTTGCTTCCTGAAATGCCTGCTTTTGCAGATGCGCTCGCTGTTCAATACGTCACCGATGGAGTATACATTGCAACCGATAGTGCGCTGTTTGTTGCCGGGCGATACTTTGAAGGATTTTCCAATGGATCCCTGAACAACTGGCAGTGGGAAAAATCCGGTTTCAAAACATGGAGGATCGACACCAGTAATTTCAGGCATGCACCGTATTCCATAAGCTCCGGAGATATTTCCCATCAACAGACCTCCGTGATCTCACTGGATATCGTGGTCAGGGAAACCGATAGCGTGGTTTTTGATTACAGCGTCTCCTCTGAAGCAGGGTACGACTTCCTCAGGTTTCTTGTAAATGATGAGGAGATAGAACGCTGGTCGGGATACCGGGATTGGCAAACCTGCCGGCATATATTGCAACCTGGTGAGTATACCCTTAGATGGAAATATACCAAGGATGTTTCACTTTCCAGGGGCTCCGACCGGGCATGGATCGACAATATTCACCTGCCCGGAAGCGCTTTTGACCGCCGCGATATCGCCCTGGTTTCGGCCGGCGATCCAAAGAGCGGAGCATGGCTGTCCGACCGGGAACCCATCTCCTTCTTTGTGCAGAATACCGGTCTGGATACCATTCAATCCTTCTCGGTTTCGTATGGACAGGAAGGGTCACCCTTAAGGGAACAGTTCATTGATGAGGCCCTGCTGCCTGACTCCGGAAGGTTATTTCAACCAGATACAATGTTTAATCTCTCGGAGATAGGTACTTATCCCTTCGTTTTCGTGGCTTTGGCGGAGGGTGATAACTATCCCGCCAATGATACACTCCACTGGGAGGTTGAGCATTACCTGTATCCCGATCTGGCAATAAAAGGGCATGCTATCGATAGCACTTTGCCGGGTATACTGAAACTGGAAACGGAAATCGAGAACAGGGGAAACACCTTCAGGGACAGTTTGCAATACCGGTTTGTACTGAACAATAACACCAGGGAAGAGAAAAAACTCTCCATTCATTTAGAAACAGGAGAATCAGGGTTATTCACCATACCCTTCCTCTTACCGGGAGACACCATAGGGGAGACAGGCTGGTATACCTATCAGTGGACTATTACCGGTACCGATAGCGTGCCCTCCGATAATACAATCTCAGGCAACTTCTACTGGATAACATCGGCAGAACAGATAGTCAGCAATCGCCCAATTACACTTTATCCGAATCCTGCAGGCCAGGAGGTAAGGGTGACCGGACTGGAACAGGGTAAAGCTGTTCGCCTGGAGATACGAACGCTGGGAGGAATTCTGCTGAAAAAATACAGGTGGTTGAATTCGCCGACAGAAAAAACCTTGCCCCTGGAACTGGCCCCCGGTTCCTATGTAATAAGCCTCCGGCAATCCGGCCAACCCCGTTCAGGAATACTGATCATTCAATAATCGTGGCTCAGGAATCTTCTCCATCCCAAAACAGGGCCACCTACTCTTTTAACCGCACATCAAGGGTCCCTCCCTTTACATAATAGCAGGGGGGATAACACTCCCCCTCCCCGTTTACTACCTTCATTTTATCACCATCCACCGCAATGATCGTTTGGCCGCCCGATTGGTAAGTGGCTTTGACAGAGTATTCGCGGCCAATCTCCGAATAGAGGTACAGCGTTTTGTTTCGCGCTGTGTCTATCCAATCCACCTTACCATTCTCGTAGTCACCGCGGTAAAAGGTGAGCGGCACAAAAGGATTTTCATCGTTGATAGTTACCTGTACAACCAGGTCGGCGCTGTCGGGATAAAACGAGAGACAGCTGTCACAGTCTATGAAAAAATCCAGGTCTTCCTGTTCACATCCCGAAAACTTCATTCCGGATACAGCCAGGATAAAAATCAATATTTTAACGAAATGCTTCATACCACTACTCCCAGTATATTTCTTTGCGATCGTAATGCATACCCGGTTTGGCAATCCGGAAAAAAACCGAGATATTAAATTTCATTGCCTGTTCCCCGATGGTGCCAAATGAATAATATTCTGCACCCGTTTTGATCCCTACGTAATTCCACATCACGCAGGCACCCGCGGAGGGAATGAGGTCATACTCGGCAGCCGGTTCGTTCCCGGTGCCGCTGTATCGAGGGAATGAAAGGTAACCTGTCAGGGAACCGTACAGACACAATTTCAGGTGAGACGGAGATTCGTACAGAGTGAAGAATTTGCCGATACCATGACTCCAGCCCAACCGGCGTTCACGGTATTGAAAGACAGTATCTCTTTGCTCGGTCTGTATCTTTTTCATAACCGGCCGGTAATCCATACCGGTCTCCGCAAAATACCCGTATTTGCTGTCAACCAGGGCTGCCCTGAACTGCATCAGGTAATCCGATCCGTTGAACGAATTTCCCCAGGTAATATTGAAATCTGAAAAATTGGGCCTGCGAATCGGTTCTCCCCCTTCTTGCCTGATCATCGAGGTGATCGTGTCATTCTGCATAATCCTTGCCAGTTCATACATGCTCCTTGAAGGGGAGACCTGGAAATTCACATCGGCATCGTTATCAAGAAGATACCGTACCATGAAGGTGTCGCGGTAGGTGATCGCATAGGCCAGCGGTGTGTAGTTCTTGTGGTTGGGTATGTTCAAATCCGCATCATAATCAACCAGTAACTTCAGGATCTCCTGTGTGCCATGCTGCACAGAAATAATGGCCGGTGTATTTCCTTTATTATCCTGTACGTCAGGATTTAACCCGTTTTGCAAGAGCACATCCGATGTCGCCAGGTGATCAAACGTAACAGCCGTTATCAGGGGATCGTTCCCATCCTCGTCACGCGCCACGGTGGAGGCACCATGAAAGATCAGCAGATCGGCAATCTGGTACTGGTTGGTCGCCGAGGCATATAATAATGGGGTAACCCCGTAATCATCCCTTATATTGGAATCGGCACCCTCCTCCAGTAAAAACTTGGTCACTTCGAAATTATTCTTGAAAATCGCAATGAACAGGGGCGTCTCTTCCTGGTACCCCCTTGCATTGACATCTGCTCCATTGAGCACCAACATCTTGATGATCTTCAGGTTTCCCTTCTCCGAGGCATAGATCAGGGCAGGATTTCCCGCAGAGGACACCGCATTGGGGTCGGCACCGCGATTGAGCAAAAGGTATACGTTTCCGGGATCGTTTTTCTGAACAGACCTTATCAGGTTCTGATCATCGTTGCCGGGTTCAAAATAGGAAGTGTCACCCGGAACGATATCCTCGCGTTGCTGCCCGCTTACCTGGCTTGAAGAAACCACATGCATAACGACCAACAGAATGGCCCACGGGAATATTAGGGTTAATCTATACCGGCTTTTTTTCATCTACTTATTGGTTTTATCCATACCTGCTGCCAACAGGGCTCATCAGCCTCCTGCTTTTTTTACCTTGTAACCTGCCGCACCAAGATGCTCAACCACTGCATTCCGGTGATCACCCTGCAGGAGAATCTCTCCGTTTTTGGCACTCCCGCCGACCCCGCATTTGCTTTTCAGGGTTCGGCTTAACTCTTTTAAATCTTCCTCGTTACCCTTGAATCCCGTGATCAGCGTGACCGTCTTGCCGCGCCGCTGCTTTCGGTCAAGGTGCACCCGCAAATCCTGTTCGCCCGGGGGGGGAGTGGTTTCCTTCTCTTCCCCTTCGTGGCTGTAGTCAAATTCCGGGTCCGTCGAATAGACTACTCCCAGTCGTTTTTTCCAGTCATTCTCCATACAAACTCCTGAAGTTTTAAAACAAACCTCAAGATAACAAATATCTCGAAATTGACATGCGCTTTTTCCAGGGAACTTAAAACTCATTTCCTCGGTTGCAGGAAAATGTTCATGCAAAATTCACCCTCGCATATGTCAGATTTCCTGAAGATCGAATCCAGTGTGCAAGATCAAAAATCTAATTTAAACTATCATTGATCACTCCAAATTAAATTCTGGTCAAAGAATGGCAATACCAGGCTGATTCCAAAGCAACGTTTCAGCACTTTGGGAACTCTGATATTTATCAAGGATGCCTGTGCATTGAAATAGTAAAATATACATTTTGCAAAACATTGCCTTTGATATCACTCTCAGTGTGCAGGAATTCGTCCATAATTACGTACTTTAGTTATCAGATTTTACCCAGCAATGAAATACAGATCACTTGCAGCTTTTAGTTTAATCTTTTTTTCCCTGGTGGCCGGAGGTCAGTCGGGTAGCGACGATTACTGGCTGGATAATGGATTCAACGATGGAGATACCGTCTATACCAATGCCGGTTTCTTTTACGACGATGGTGGCAATGACCTCTACGATGAGGGGCAGAATTGGAATGTACGCTTCTGCTCTGAAAATGGAAATCCCATTACATTGGACTTTTCGGGATTCCAAACGCATTATGGCGGATCGTTCCCTGATCCGCCCGATAATGCATACCTCGATTACGATTACATGACCATTGACTACCCGGGGGCAAGTTACGTGGCCTATAATGATGATACACCCCAGTTCAGCTTTACCTCCCAGAGTACCTGCATCAATATTGGATTTATATCCGATAATGACGGAATGATTGATTCGGGCTGGGTAGCCGAAATATACGCGGTGCCGCCACCCGAAAACAACGATCCGGTCGATGCCCGTGAACTGATCGTAGGAAACTCCTGCTCACCTGCATTTTTTACCAATAAAGGGGCTTTTAATACGACCGGACTCGGAAGCCCTCCCTGTAAAACCTATTTCGGGGGAGATGTTTGGTTCAGACTCCAGGTGCCGGGTTCCGGTATAGTTAAGATCGAAACTTTCCCGGGTACACTGGATTATGCCATCCTGGATATCTACAGCAGTACCGATGCCACAATACAGGATGGAGAACGGATAGCCTGCGTGGATGATGGCGGGGTGATGCCTTCGGTGATCCTGGACCGGACACCGGGAGAGATCCTGTACATCCGTTTGTTTGGTGAGCAGGCAAAGAGCGGACTATTTGGAATATGCGCCACTGATCCGACGGCGCCGGTAACCGGATTTACCGGACCAGGCGGGGTGGGAGACAGCCTCAGTATGGATTATTGGCTGAAACCCGATTCGGGTTTACTGAATGCAGCGGCTCAGCCGGTAAATGATGCGGAGTCGGTGTATACCTGGGAAGACCATTCCGGCAATGACCGTCACCTTGTGCAAAACGACCCGGCAAGGCAGGCTACCTATGATGACGGGGTTGCTCATGGGTTTGGCGGTCTTACGTTCGATGGTACAGATGACAGGTACCAGGGCGAATCGGGTTCGGGCGATGCCCCGCTGCACTGGTATGCCGCTGGTTCATTTTCAGGATCCCAGAGGCAAACCATGGTATCCGTGGGAGATGCCAGTTCAACCAAAACGGCATCCATTTCCAGGCATTCAGACGGGAGGTATTTTAGTCTGACAGGTTCCGATCAGTACGGACCAGCACTCACCTCAGACCGCTATTACCTGCTTCATGCCAGCCATCTCACCTCATCTCCTTATCACCGCCTGGAACTGGATGAATCGGATGAGACGGTCAGTAGCTACGGCAACCCCCTGGAAACCGATGGATCACTCCAGGTGGGTGCATCATGGGACCTTTCGGATCCCTTTAACGGGACACTCTCCGAAATCGTCCAGTACAACAAAGAACTCAACCTTGCCCAGCAGCGAATTGTCAATAATTACTTCGCTTCCAAATATGCAATCACGCTGACTGAACACGACTATTACCAGTGGGATGATACCTGGTACCACGATGTTGCCGGTATCGGACGCGTGAATGCATCCAATACCCATACGAAAGCCAGCTCAGATGATATCCTGGCAATCAGCGGTGCCGGGGGGCTCGATGACAATGAATTCCTGCTTTTTGGTCATAACAATGCCGATTTTACCACGTGGACCGGAACCGGTCTTCCGGCAGGAGATACCAATATCGTTCGCCTGGAACGGACCTGGCGGGTAGATATGCAGGGTGATCCCGGAACGGTAACGATCAGTATCGATGATGAGGCGCTGCCTGAACTGCCTTCCGGGTTCATTGCGTATAATCTGCTGATCGATAGTGATGGTGATTTTAGCAGCGGCGCACAGACCTTCGGTCCGTACCAGATCGGCGGAGAGCTCGTTGTTAATAATGTACAACTGAGCCAGGGGGATTATATAGGTATCGCAGCTGTGCGCCCCCTGATCTCCTTTACTGCAAATACCAGCGAAGCGCTGGAATCCGTTGCCAACCCTCCTGTTGAAATAATGCTTAATTATGCCGTATCCACAATTGTGGAGATCGATTATTCGGTAACCGGGGGAACAGCTACAGCAGGAACCGATTATTCACTAGGCCCCGGTACCATTAGCATCAACCCGGGCGATAAAACGGCCGACATCCTGCCCCTTGTTTTCGAAGATACTATTCCCGAAATCCCTGACGAGTATTTCGATATCTCGATCAGTGCTTCTACTCCCGGGGTGCTGGAGGGAGGAATCACCTCCCACCGGCATACCATCCTTAATAACGATCTGCTGGTAGAAGCCTTCGCTGAAAATGAGGTGATCGGTGATTGCGGAACATCATCTGCCCAGTTGAGGGTGGAGGCAACCGGAACCGGTCCTTTCACCTATGCCTGGTCACCGGCCGGGGGATTGAACGAAACTTCGAACGATACTGTTTACGCCACGCCGGCTGCTACCACCACCTATACGGTTGAGGTAACCGATGGCCTGAGTCAGAGTGCTTCGGATACCATAACGGTAACGGTGGTTCCTTCTCCCCCCAAACCCACCATCACTTTGGAAGGGGATACGGAGTTTTGTGAGGGGGACAGCGTGCTGCTCATTGCCCCGCCGGGCTATGCAGGCTACCTGTGGAGCGATCTCTCCACCGATGACACCCTGGTGGTAAAATCCTCCGGATCCTACAGCGTTACAGTGACCAACAGCTACGGGTGCGATTCGGAGAGCTCGGATGCGGTTTCGGTGACCGTGTATGAGAACCCTGATGCACAACCCATCACGCCGTCGGGTCCACAGGAGCTATGCCAGGGGGACTCCCTTGAACTCTCTGCTGTACCGGGTTTTGCCGGGTACCAATGGAGCAACGGGGAGACCGGTGAGAGCATCTATGTAAAAACGGGCGGATCCTACACGGTAACGGTAACCGATAATAACACCTGCGTGAGCCCGCCTTCGGCACCGGTTGAAGTGACGGTCAACCCGCTGCCCCCGGACCCGGAGATAACCGCCACGGGCGATACGGTATTTTGCCAGGGAGGCAGTGTAACCCTGGAAGCATCCCCGGGCTACACCACCTACGAGTGGAACGACGGGGATAATGCGCAGAGCCGTCAGGTGAGTGCATCAGGATTGTTCTCCGTTCGCGTGACCGACAACAACAACTGCACCAGCCCTTACTCCGACACGATGGAAGTACAGGTCAATCCCGTTCCTCCCAAACCAACCATCACTTTGGAAGGGGATACGGAGTTTTGCGAGGGGGACAGCGTGCTGCTCATTGCCCCGCCGGGCTATGCAGGCTACCTGTGGAGCGATCTCTCCACCGATGACACCCTGGTGGTAAAATCCTCCGGATCCTACAGCGTTACAGTGACCAACAGCTACGGGTGCGATTCGGAGAGCTCGGATGCGGTTTCGGTGACCGTGTATGAGAACCCTGATGCACAACCCATCACGCCGTCGGGTCCACAGGAGCTATGCCAGGGGGACTCCCTTGAACTCTCTGCTGTACCGGGTTTTGCCGGGTACCAATGGAGCAACGGGGAGACCGGTGAGAGCATCTATGTAAAAACGGGCGGATCCTACACGGTAACGGTAACCGATAATAACACCTGCGTGAGCCCGCCTTCGGCACCGGTTGAAGTGACGGTCAACCCGCTGCCCCCGGACCCGGAGATAACCGCCACGGGCGATACGGTATTTTGCCAGGGAGGCAGTGTAACCCTGGAAGCATCCCCGGGCTACACCACCTACGAGTGGAACGACGGGGATAATGCGCAGAGCCGTCAGGTGAGTGCATCAGGATTGTTCTCCGTTCGCGTGACCGACAACAACAACTGCACCAGCCCTTACTCCGACACGATGGAAGTGCAGGTAAATCCCGTTCCCCCCAAACCCGTTATTGAGGCCAACGGTCCCCTTACCTTTATTACCGGAGACAGTGTAGTGCTGCAGGTTCAGGATGAAGCCTATCAATATCAGTGGAGCCCGGGAGGAGAAACCACGCGTTCTTTGACGGTGAAAGAGAGTGGTACTTTTACAGTAACGGTATTCAATGAATTCGGCTGCAGCTCGGAAGCTTCTGATCCAGTAGAAATTACTGTAAATGATTTCCTTGAGAAACCTGCCGTAACCGTTATTGGTAGTCTCTCATTTTGCGAGGGAGGATCGGTGAGGCTGGCCGGACCCGAAGGTTTTGAAACCTATTCATGGTCCGATGAATCCGATACCAGGGAGATAGAGGTGAGCATAGCAGGTCGGTACTCCCTCGTTGTAACCAATGCAGACGGAGTAAGCAGTTTGCCTTCCGATACCCTGGAAGTCACTGTATTTGAAACCCCGCAACTCACAGTGAAGACATACAGTGAACCACTGTGTCACGGGGACTCAAATGGGATGATTGAGGTGGAAGCAAGCGAAGGGTTATCACCCTATACTTACCTGTGGAATGGCACAGAAGGAGAGGAGATCCGTGAAAGCCTCGGCTCAGGAAATTATACTATTGAAGTGGAAGATGCAAATGGCTGTATCGGAGAGATACAGCATACCCTTGGTGAGCCTGATAAGCTGAATGCACAATTCAATGTAACGGATGCTTACTGCAGCGACTTCGCCGACGGGGAAGCCGAAATCCTGATCAATGGCGGGACTTCACCCTACACGGCAGAGTGGGCAGACCTGGGAACGGGCACATTCGTGGATAACCTGGAACCCGGGACTTATCAGGTAATGGTTACTGATTTTAACGGTTGTCAGTTGAATACCTCTGTAGAAATAGGAACAGAGAATGACATATGCTTTGAGATCCCTGAAATAATTACTCCCAACGGAGATGGTTATAACGATGAGTGGATTATCGAAGGACTGGAACGGTACCCGAATGTGACCCTAGAGATCTTCGACCGCTGGGGTAAACGGGTATTCTTCTCCAGGGGGCATAATCAATACTTTGATGGTACGCACAATGGCGAGAAATTGCCCATGGAATCATATCACTATGTAATCGATTTGCATAATGGTACTCCTAAAATCATTGGTAATATTTCGATAATAAGGTGATGAATAAAAGTTGGATCTACATAGGGTTAATCTGGATAGCATTCACAACACAATTGAATGCACAACAGCATCCGTTTTACAGTCAGTACATGGTGGATAAATTTCTCGTTAATCCGGCTGTTGCAGGAGCTAACGGAATTACCAAGGTGAATTTTGTTTCCCGTCAGCAATACGTGGGACTGGAGAATGCACCACAGACGTTTGCTCTTACGATGCAATCGCGGTTACTGGATGACAGTTATATCCTTCGCCGTTTAAAACTTCGGAAAAAAGATACGAAAAAAAGCCGTTCCGGAAGGGTAGGGCTGGGCGGCTCTATTTTTACCGACAGAAATGGAATCATGCATCGAACAGGATTTCAGGGCACCTATGCATATCATATCAATTTTAACAACCAATGGCAACTATCCATGGGACTCAGCTTCAGCGGATACCAGTTCCGTATAAACGACCGTGAAGCGTTTATTACCGATCCTGACGATCCCTTGCTCCAGTACAACAAAAAGTCATTTTTCGTACCCGATGCCAGCGCAGGGGTGCTGGCAACGACAGGTCTTGTATATGCGGGAATCACGGTAACAGACCTGTTAGGTTCCGGACTCAAATTGGGAGATGATATTTTTGATAATTATAAAACGCTTCGCAAGTTTAACCTGCTGGCCGGATTAAAATGGGATCTTAACCAGGACCTGGAGCTGGAACCCTCTGTACTCCTGCAGGGTACACGTACAAATTTTGCGCTGGATGTCAATGCAAGACTGATCTACATGGAGAATTACTGGGCCGGATTGTCGTACCGGTCAAACAACACCACCGTGGTGATGGTGGGAGGGCGGTTTGATATATTTTACCTGGGATATGCTTATGATATCGATATGGGAATGGTTCGTTCCTACTCGGCAGGCTCTCATGAAGTGGTATTTGGCTTGAGGCTCGGTACGAACGATACAAGAAGAATTCGCTGGTTCAGGCAGGATCAACGAAACTTCGAACTCTGATTGATCATACATCATAAGCTATCATCACTCCTTTAAGCTTCCTGGTGAATTAACGCCCCATCTCCAGTTGATTCCGTATGAGGTTGTAATAGTGCTTTCTTAATTTGGTAAGTTCCTCGTGGGATCCCTGCTCCACGATCCTGCCTTTATCAAGGACCAGGATCTGATCGGCATTCTTAACCGTACTCAGCCGGTGAGCAACGATGATGACTGTTTTTCCCTTGAATACCTCGGTAAGGTTATTCATGATCTCCCGTTCATTATTTGCATCAAGGGCGCTGGTACCTTCATCCAGGAAAAGAAATCCCGGATCCTTGTAGATCGCCCTGGCGATCAGAACACGTTGCCTCTCACCCCCGCTCAGCATCAGGCCTTGCTGACCGATCATGGAGTTGTAGCCCAACGGAAGTTGATCGATGAACGAATCGATGCAGGCCATTTTTGCAGCGTACATAAGACGCTCCCGGTCAATGTTTTCCTGCCCCAGAGCTATGTTTCGTGCAATTGTGTCGGAAAAAATATACCCATCCTGCATGACAACCCCGCAGTGGTTCCTCCAGAAATCCGAGGCAATATGCTGAATACTCTGATCTCCGATGCGTATCTCCCCCTCCGTGGGTGGGTAAAAGCCCAGTAATAGTTTGATCAGGGTGGTTTTGCCGCTTCCGCTCATTCCGACAATTGCTGTTACACTGTCGGCGGGCAGGTCGAAATTTATCTCCTCCAATACATAGTTTGAGTGGGGACCACTATAAGTGAAAGCAAGGTCCTTGATCTTTATTGCAGAATGTTCGGGAAGAAGCGCAAGTCCGGTCTCTTTTTCCGTTTCATCGCGGGTTTCATGGATCTCTCCAAGTCGCTCCATGCTGATCTTGGCGTCCTGGGCCCGGTGCAGAAACTTGATCATCTGTTCAAGGGGTACATTCAGCTGACCAAGAATATAACTGACGGCCAGCAACATACCAAGCGTCATCGATCCGTTTATCACTGCCAGGGCCGCTACAACTGTGATAAGAATGTTTTTCAGCTCATTGATCAGTGTGCCACCCGCTTCCTGGTATTGATTCAGACTCATCCCCTTTATGTTTACACGGAACAGGGATGCCTGGATATGTTCCCATTCCCATCGCTTCGATCGTTCTGCATTGTTGATTTTAATTTCCTGGATTCCGTTGATTAGTTGGATCAGCTTGCTCTGGTTCTCAGAAAGCCTGGAGAATTTTTTGTGGTCCAGGGTGCGTCGTTTTTTCATGAAGAGAATAATCCAGGTGAAATACAACGCCGAACCAAAGAGAAAAATAGCCAGTATTTTCACACTGAAAACAGCAAGGATAATGCTGAAAACGATCAGGTTGAACATGGAGAAGAGGATGTTCAGGGAGGAAGTGGTGACAAACGATTCCACCCTGCGATGGTCGCCTATGCGCTGCAGGATATCTCCCGTATGCTTGGTATCAAAAAAGCCTACCGGAAGTTTCATTAACTTGATCAGAAAATCAGAGATCAATGAAATATTCACCCGGGTACTCAGGTGGAGAAGGATCCATCGCCGGATGAATTCAATTCCCATATAGCTCATGATCAGGACAAATTGGAAAGCCAGGATGAGAAAAATAAATCCCGCATCGTTATTATTGATACCAAAATCTACGATACCCTGGAACAGGAAGGGCAGGGCGAGTTGAATAAGACTTCCTGCGAGCAACCCGAGGATCAGGTGATACCCCATTCGTTTATACGGAATCAGGTATTTCAGTAAAAAGCTCAATCCCTTCCGGTTATACTCCTCGTCCTCCTGCTTGTAGAAGTCAGGGGTAGGCTGTAATAGTAAAACAGATCCCTTCTCCTCTCCGTCTTTGCGGGTGCTGATCCACCCTTTCAGAAATTCATCTTTACTATATACAGTATGACCAAAAGCCGGGTCAGCCACATATACCTTGTTTTTACGTATTTTGTATACGACTACGAAATGGTTTTGCTTCCAGTGAGCAATAAAAGGTGTGGGCGCCTCGTTTACAAGTTTTTCCCAGGTTACTACAAGTCCGAGTGTTTTGAAACCAATCGATTCTGCCGCATCCGCAATCCCCAGCATGGATACCCCGTCCCGGGCAAGATATGCCCGGTCTCGAAGTGTCTGGAGTGTGAAATGTTTGCCATAATAACGGGCGATCATCCTGAGACAGGTCGGACCGCAGTCCATGGCATCAAGTTGCTTGTAGAAAGGGAAGGCAGCCATATAAAGAAGGTTATGCGCATAAAATTATAAAATATTTAATACATGCAGCACCCTTCATCAGGTTACTTCATCTTGCGCATAAGACCGTTGGCACTAACCCTGTAGATTGAACCTGATTCAGATAACAGGGAAAGATGGTTTGAAGCAGCTTCAGGTTGTTCAAGCTTGAGCAGGCAAAGCGACAGGTACCAGTGGGCGGCTTCCTTGAGCATGGAAGAGGGGGAGGAAGCGATCAGACCTTCAAGATTTTCCCTGGCCTCTTGATAATCATTGGTTTCCATTGAGCAGATTGCATAGTATAGCATCAGGAGCGGATCGGAGGGATTCATCTCAATTTCTTCTTTAAAATAGGCTTTGGCATATAAAATATCCCCCTCTTTAAACAATGCAATGCCCGGCATAAGATTGCTTCGTGAGGCATGAGCTATTTCGTCCAGTACCGGGTCATCTTTAGGTTGATAATATGCTGTATACAAATCACCCGGCTCCATTTTAACGGGTAAAAGAATGACTAAAAGTAGAATGACAGCCGCTGCAGCAGCTCCTGTCCAAAGGACCAGGTTCCTTCTGCCGGGTGAAAGAAGATGCCGGTTTTGCTTGCTGCCCTGCGCGTGTTCCCTGTTCCGGATTTCCTCTTGTTCAGCAATAGAGGCTATCTGCTCTGTCAGCTGCTTCTCCTTCCTGCTTCGTTCCGCTGATCCATATCGCTCCAGGTCATGCTGAGCCACGATCTCGGCGATTAATTGCTCCCTTGAAAGGGAATCTTCCGGGTAATCCACCGATAGACGATCCGTGAGAAAATCATGTATCTGCTGAATGACCTGGAATTCCGATTCCAGTTCCGGATCGGTCTGCAGACGTTTCTCAAATTCCTCCCGTGAATCCTTGGAGAGATCATTTGAAAGGTATTGGATTATGCTAGTCAAGTATTTCATTCTTCATCCTTATAAATGCAGGGTCTTTGAGGATTTTCATGATCAGACTCTTTTTACAACGGTATTTGCGATCTACCGCGTGATGTACCGTATGGTATCCCATCTCTTTCCGGATTTCCTCAGCCTTACAATCATTTAAAAACATGCGCATGATTTTCTGGCAATCCGAACTGATCTGCTGTAAATTTCGTTCGAAAATCTCCATTATATCTTGCTGAAAAGCAGATTCATATTCAGTAGCTGGCTCCTCAACCGCAAGCAACTCCCTGGTTTTTTCCTTTCGAAGATTCGTCTTTTTCTTTTCCTGTATCCATAATCTGCGGCACACAGCTACAAGATATGTGCTGAATTTGCAGGTGAGCCTAAACTTCCCATCGCATGCCTTACGAAAAATAATTATCATTCCTTCCTGGAATATGTCTTGTGCCTGATCGGCACTTCCACCATGTTGTAATACAAAATTCTTTACATAAGGAAAGTACTCCTGGTAAATGTAGCACAATACCTTGCTGCTATGGGTCTTTACGCCATCAATGAGTTCCTGGTCATTGTAATGCTTCATGGACGGGACAAATAAAAAGGCAGGTGCCTGGCACCTGCCTGGAAAGATGTAGTTTTAGCTAGTAATAGAAAAATAGGGTCTGTCCCCGATTTTTCAAATTCTTCCATATCCGTAAATGGATTGATAGCAAATATAGGGGATTTAGTTAGTAATATCCAGTATCTCATATGTTGTATAACATATAATTAATTGTTCTCTTGATTGAAAGTCAGTATTAACCGGCCTTCCGGAGCATACTCATAGCTTTGCATACCTCGGGCATATCGGACATGAGCCCCCAGCTCACGTATAATCTCCAGGTAATTATAAACCGATCTTCGGGAGATAGATAGCTTACGCGCGAAATCGCTCGGTGCACCCGTCGATTTCGTACGGATCAGGTGGTCCATGTGACGCAAAATCCTGAATATCTCCATAGTGGACATCTCTTTTTATATACTTAATGTGATCAGCTGAAAAATATCAGCGTCAGCAACCAAATTTTTCTTAAGCCAACTGCTGCTCCCGCATCCCTTCCTTCGTACACTTTGGGTCTAACTATACCCAACTGCTGCTCCTGCAGCTATACCCAATGATGTTTCTGTTATAAATACTTACCCCCCCCCGCTTTCGTAACCATTCACGTGCCGCTTATGCTTGTAAATATTGAGGTGATAACGTCAGATCTAACCATGAGGGATTTCACCACACGAAAACAAATAGAGCTAAAAAGTTGGTAAAAAACAGCAGCCAGTGGCAGATGTTATTACATGCCGGATATTGAAAAGGCGCTGGATGATTAAAATGTCGGGTTAATAGCGTTTTACGATCTGGTAAATTAATAGTATAAGGCAGGGGTCAGGTGAAAGGCAGGTTGCCAAGATCTACGTTTCCGCCTGTTAAAATAACTCCCACACGACGGTTTTTAAACTCCCCTTTATTTCTGAAAAGAGCAGCAACAGCAACGGCCGAAGAAGGTTCAATGATTATTTTCATGCGCTCCCATATATACCGCATGGCAGCTATGATCTCAGATTCTTCAACACGAATGATCCGGCTTACATACTTCATGATGATAGGGAAATTCTGATCTCCCAGCTGTGTTTTTAACCCATCTGCAATGGTCATTGGATTGATGGAAGGTTGTATCTTCCCTGTTTTCAGTGATAGATATGCATCGTCCGCACCAAATGGTTCGCTTCCAATGGTTTCTGCTTCCGGAAGCAGGTGCTGTGTAACAAGCGAAGTTCCAGCAATAAGGCCGCCACCACCAACCGGTGTCAATAATACATCCAGCTCTTCCATCTCCTCAATAAACTCCCACGCAACAGTGCTCTGACCAAGAATTACATTCATGTCATTAGATGGATGCAGGAACGCAGCACCCGACTTGCTGCGAATACTCTCCATCGTTTTCTCGCGTGCTTCAAGCGAAGGTGCGCATTCCACCAGGTTTGCCCCATAACTCTGTACAGCCTCTTTTTTAACCCGTGGAGCCGTCTCCGGCATTACAACCGTAGCCTTTATATCCAGGGAAGATGCTGCTAATGCCACCGCCTGGGCAAAATTTCCAGATGAATGCGTAATGACCCCCCTTGCTTTCTGCTCCTCATTTAACTTCATAATGGCGTGTGTGGCTCCCCTTATCTTGAATGCCCCCATCCTCTGTAAATTCTCACATTTAAACCAGACCTCCGAATGGATATGTCTGTTTAAAGTACTTGAGCTAAGGATTGGCGTTCTATGCACATAAGGGGCAATAATTTCTGCCGCTTCTTTTAGTTGATCATAACTTGGTATCATAAAATTCATTTTAATAATCAGATAATCCTGATATTCGCAAATTACGACTTTTTGCCTGTCTGTAAGTGTTTAAACATTCCTTATTACCCCCGTATCAAGAGCATCGCCCACTGAAGCCCTCAAATACAAATGAAAACTCCAACATCTCCAACTACAGACAAATTCCTCGACATTCTAAACTACTAACGAATCCTTCAACATTCCCAACCAATAACACCCCCTCAGAAACTCTCAACCACTAACGAGTCACCTGTGGTTGTTAGTTTAATCCTCCTTCGCGTTTGCTTCGGCGTGCGAGAAGTTTGGTGTAATGCCCCGGAGTTCTTCTCCGAAAACAAGGGTTCAGGGTTCTACCCTGAGGTTTAATACCATTTATTAAAATACGTACCGCACAATTATTCCAAAATCAATAAGCTCATAACCGAACTCTCCTCCAATATTGAGCATTGGTTTCCACTCTGCCCCGATAACCAGGGGAATTTCCCGCATCACAAACTCAGCACCTGCCACTGCTGCTACCCCCCCTGCGAAAGCATTATCCCAATTCCCCAGGTGAAAGCCTCCACCGAAATAGTAGTACAATCGCTTTTTATCATAAGGAGTAAACTCATATATGTATTGAAAGGTTGACTGAAAGCCGTGCGCGTTATATGCAGCTAGCAAACCCAAAGCCCTGTCGCGTTCAAAAAAATAATTAACATTAATACCATTGGTGTAACCAGCCCGTATTCCAATACCGAGTTCATAGGGCTGACTTTGAACTTCACTAGTCAGCATAAACCCTAAAAAAACCAATAAGATTATTCTTTTATTCATCATATTTCGATTGTTCTATCAATCAAAACCTCTGCACCTCTGCGCCTCAATCGTCCTGCAGAATAACTGCGTCCCTGCGTCTCTGCGTGCCAAAATCGTCCTGCAGAAAAACCGCGTCCCTGCGTCTCTGCGTGCCAAAATCGTCCTGCAGAATAACTGCGTCCCTGCGTCTCTGCGTGCCAAAATCGTCCTGCAGAAAAACCGCGTCC
>CAYZMH010000003.1:0-38785 GCA_964479445.1 uncultured Bacteroidaceae bacterium
CCCGGTGACATAATCTCCGCCCGGATGCCAGGTGAGGCGCACCGGTTCGCCGCCCCGGGCAGGAATGGCATACACATCTGTATTGCCTTCATATTCCGCTGTAAAAGCGATCCACTCTCCGTCGGGCGAAAAATGGGGCAGGGTTTCGGTGCCGGTGGAGGTGGTGAGCCTGAAGGCATATTGCTCGCCCCGGTCTACCGACCAGAGGTCATCTGCATAGACAAAAACGATTTGCGAATCACTGATCGTAGGTTGCCGGAGTAACATGGTTCCCTGGCCGGAGAGTACTATAACCTGCAGGAAAACCATCATGGTAGTGACAATGCGTTTCATTCTTATAGTTTTTTGTTTATTAAAAGAGCACGATTAAGATCAGAGTGTTGCTGCACTCACCTTGATACCGGCCTGTTGTATTTATAATATTGTATTTTAAAGACTGATTGATCACGTTATCTGGCCGGTATACGAACGGGATTCATCCGTGTAAAAGATACACAAACTTTCGGATCGTTCCCGGAGAAATGTTCGAAAACAGGCAGACTCTACCTTTTTGCCCGGTAGCGTTCGCGGTCGGCAAAGAAATCCATCAGGAATGTTTTTTCCCTGAATGTTGCTTTGTGGAGGACTCCTGCCGGGATAAAGTAGGAATCGCCTTTCCGGTAAGTCCTGGTCTCCCCGTTCATTGTCAGTTCCATCTCTCCTTCAAACACCACGCCCCACTGATCGCCATGTTTATGCTCGGGTACCTCACCGATAGGTTCGATCTCAAAAAACACAAGTTGATGGTCGTCAGATTGCGAAAGCCATCCGCGTACCCCGTCAAATGGGATGTCGGCCTCGGGCAGTGTTTGAATGATCTCCGGATAATAGGTTGTCATCGTTGTTTTTCTTACATTCGGTTGTTGTTCCGGCTAATGTACTAAAAAGCCGTGGTATTTTATGCAGTGGCGGTTACCCGGAACGGAAATAAGCGTAAAACTCAAAAGCTATTCATACTATGAACCAGGAGAGAATTATTGATATGGGGGTTGTGGTCAGCGACCTGGAACGTTCGCTGGATTTTTACACCCGCGTGATAGGGATGGAACAGGCACGGGAGTTTCATATCAATCCGGAGTTGGCCGGAGAACTGGGACTTACCCCCGGTATCTCGTTTGATGTTAAAGTAATGCAACTTCCCGGGGAGGGACCGGCAACAAGTCTGAAACTGATTGCTTTTACTGATATTAAAGGCACGCCAGGAGATTCTATCGGGGATCAAACCGGCATCCGTTATATGACCCTGCGGTTTGTAAACCTTTCCCCGGTACTGGAGCGCCTGAAGAATGAGGGAATACAAACGGAAGGGAACTCCCCGGTACTTATGAAATCAGGGTCTTACCTGGCGGTGGTTAAGGATCCCGACGGAATCTTCCTGGAGCTGGCCGGACCTCTCTCGTGAGGCAACACTCAGTAGATCTCCGGTACAAACGTTTGTTCGGTGATCGGTGGCCGGATATATCCTTCTTTATTGAGAGGTGGCAGTTCGATCTTCTCATGTTTGATCACCTCGTAAGGGATCATGGATAGGAGGTGGTGAATGCAGTTTAGCCTCGCTTTTCGTTTATCGTCGGCTTCCACGACGTACCACGGGCAGATCTTGGTGTCGGTATAGGAAAACATTTCATCTTTCGCTTTGGAGTACTCTACCCAGCGCCGGCGCGATTCCACGTCCATGGTACTGATTTTCCATCGTTTCAGCGGATCGTTGATGCGATCCCTGAATCGTTTTTCCTGTTCTTCATCACTCACCGAAAACCAGTACTTGATCATGATGATCCCCGAGTGGATCAGCATCTCTTCGAAACGGGGACAGGAGCGCAGGAAATCCCAGTACTCCTCCTCGGTGCAGAATTCCATAACCCTCTCCACGCCTGCCCGGTTATACCAGCTCCGGTCGAAAAGAGCCATCTCGCCGGCGGCCGGAAGGTGCTGCACATACCGCTGAAAATACCACTGGGATTTCTCTCTTTCTGTGGGAATTCCCAGGGCCACCACCTTGCATACCCTGGGATTCAGTCGCTGGGTGATGCGTTTAATGACGCCACCCTTGCCGGCTGCATCGCGTCCTTCAAAGATCACCACCACGCGCAGACCTTTTTGCTTTACCCAGTTGTGGAGGTGAACCAGTTCCAGCTGGAGTTTCTCCAGCTCTTTGAAATAGGCTTTCTTTTTAAGCTTTTTGGGCTCTTCTTCGGGGTTTTGTTTCTTTTTTGAACCGGATTTTTTATCACTCATGTCAGGCCAGTTTTATGATGTGAGGTGCGATGTATTATTCATATTATGTTGATGTTGGCAGGGTGACCCTGAAGGTGGTACCCTCTCCTTCGCGGCTCTCTGCCGAAAGGGTGCCCCGGTTTTTCTCAACGAACTCTTTGCACACGATCAGACCCAGTCCGGTCCCCTGCTCATCAGCAGTTCCCGGCGTGGAATAGCTTTCATCGATCCTGAAAAGGGTGTTTATCTTTTTCTCCGGTATGCCTATTCCGGTATCGGTTACAGAGAGGGTAACCCGGCTCTCCCCGTTTTTTCCTTCCGTAGTAGTATCGGATACGGTTACTTTCCCTTTACTCGCTGTATATTTTATGGCATTGGAGAGCAGGTTCCTTAGTACGGTTCGCAGGGTATTCTCATCTGCAATCACCTTCGTCTTTTTTCCACATTTGTTGATCAGTTTGATCTTCTTGGTTTCGGACTGGGATCTCAATAGCTCAAAGTTCTCCTGGACCAGTTTGTGTACTGAGATCTCCTGCGGTTCGAGCTGAAGCCTCCCGGTTTGTGCACGCGACCAATAGAGCAGGTTCTCCAGCAAATTATAGGTCGTTTTGGAAGTCTCCTGCATGGAGGCGATCAGTCGTTCTTTTCCCTCGTCTGACATTCTGGCCGGTGTGGCAAGCATCTGGGTGAACTGAAGGAAACTGCCGATAGGACCCTTCAGATCGTGGGCAATAATGGAGAAGAACTTGTCTTTTGTCTGGATGGCTGCTCTCAGGTCATCCTGCAGCTGCTTGATCTTCAAATGCGTTTTAACCCTTGCGATGAGCTCATGCTTGTTGAAGGGTTTGGTAATGTAATCGACGGCTCCGGTTTGAAATCCTTTGACGATGTCTTCTGTTTCCACTTTGGCTGTGAGGAAGATCACGGGGATCAGGGAAGTGGAATCATCCGACTGGAGGATCCGGCATACCTCGTAACCGTCCATTCCGGGCATCATAATATCCAGGAGGATGAGATCGGGCATTGCATGGTTGACTACATCCAGTGCCTCCTTCCCGGAAGTTGCAAAAGATAGTTCTGCATTGAGTTCTTCACTGAGAAAACTTCCCAGGAGCTGCAGGTTTTTTGGGATATCATCCACCAGCAGGATCAAATATTTTTTTGTCTCCATGGCGTTCATTGTTTGGAAGCAGATTTTAAGGAGTTTTCAAGCATCTGAAGCGTACCCGGGATTTGTTCCAGGTCGAATCCGGCAACTTGTTCCAGCAGGTATTCGGCCCATTCCCGGATAGCCGACCGGTCATTTTCTTTCCCGTAGGCAAGGAGCTCCTCCCCGAATTTCCGTATCTCTCCCAGGATCCGGGTTTCCTTCAGCCGAATAAGGGCAGGAAGATATGTTATACTCAGGTGGGTTCGGTCCGCTTCAGGAAGTGAAGTTAACTGCCTGGTGAGTCTGGTGAAATGGTTTTCACTTTCAGTTTCCTCTTCACCTACATCGCGCTCATGGGGAAGATGTTGCTGAAGTTCAGCAATGACCTGGGTCAGGCTGACCGGTTTAATCAGGAACCCATCGAATAAGTTTTTACCAGCATCATCCCCGGTTTCAATGGCCGATGCGGTAAGGGCAACCACCGGCATGTTAGGGATTCCGGGATCCTCCTTGATCCTGCGTGTTGCCTGGTAGCCATCCATGACCGGCATTTTCAGGTCCATGATCACCAGGTCGGGAGGTGTATCCCGGCAGAACCGGAGTGCTTCTTCACCGTTTGTGCACTCGGAAGCCTCCAGGTTCAGTTCGTCCAGGAAACTGTTCATCATTTTACGGTTCATCGGGACATCGTCCACGATAAGCAGGTGGGCTTTTTTAAAGCGGATCTTTTCCCGGGCGGCCGGGTCCCGGCTGGTCCTCTTTTCCCCGCGTGCAATTTCAATACAGGGAAGGTATACGGTAAAGGTCGTACCATGATGGTCAGGATCCTCTTTTTCGGTGTTGGATGAGACGGTGACCTCCCCGTTCATCATTCCTGTAAGCCTGCTGGTAATGGCCAAACCCAGTCCGGTTCCACCTGAACCGTTGATGGTAGCGGCATCGGTTTGATGAAAGGATTTAAAAATGGTATCCAGGTGTTGCTCTTCAATCCCTATACCGGAGTCGGACACTTCCAGTTCCAGGTTGATGCAGTTTTTCTTGCTGGTATTCTCTTTGCTGAGGGCAACTATGCGTATGAATCCATGATTGGTAAACTTAACCGCATTTCCCAGGAGATTGAGCAGGATCTGTTTTATTCGAAGTTCATCCATCATAAGCAACTCCGGCATTTCGGGATCCATCTCCACGGTCAGGTCCAGTTCCTTTTGCTGAGCCCTGAACCGGAACAGGTCCCGTATTTCATGTATGACGTTTTTCAAATCGACCGGTTTTTCCCGGATATCCATTTTCCCGGCTTCGATTTTCGAGAGGTCCAGGATATCGTTTATGAGCTGCAGCAAGGTCTTTCCGCTGCTTTTAATGGAATCCAGGTAATTTTTCAGCAGGAGATCTTCAATTTTACTCTCCAGGATCTCTGTAAATCCCAGGATGGCATTCATCGGGGTTCGGATTTCATGGCTCATGTTGGCCAGGAATACACTTTTTGAACGATTTGCCTCGATAGCTTCCCGGCGGGCCTTTTCAAGCATCCGCTGGTACTCCTTCATCCGGGTGATATCCGTATGCGATCCGGCCATGCGCCGGTGTTTACCATCTTTATCCCATACCGCGATGGCCCGGGTAAGGATCCATCGATAGGAGCCATCCTTATGACGCATCCGGAATTCGGTCTGGAACGAATCGCGCCTGTCGGCAAGATAGTCATTCAGGATTTTGAATGTGCGTTCTTTGTCTTCCGGGTGTAACTGGTTTTCAAATGTTTCGAATGAGTTGGGAAGTTCATGATCTTCATACCCCAGCTGTGCCTTCCACTGTGGGGAGAGGTAGAGGTCGTTGGAATCAATATGCCAGTCCCAGATACCATCGGAGGATCCCGCGATCGCCAGTTCCAGCCGTTCTTTGGTATCCTCCAGCTCTTCCTGCAACAACCGGTTTTTGGTCTCATCGTTAAAGATGGTTACCAGGTTTCCGTTCTGCAGCATGTAGATATAGTTGGTGCGGTATTCGCGGAGCTGTCCGTCCCGTTCAATGGTATAGGGGTAGTACTCCGGGTGCCCCGTATTATCCACCCGCTGCAATGCGCTGATAAATCCCAACTCCTCGGCAATGGGAAATACCTCGAGCAACGGTTTCCCGATTACCTGTTCACGGCGCAGTCCTTCCATGCTTTCGGCCGCGTGGTTCACCCTTTTTATAATGAAATCTGACCGGTCGGGCAGGGGTTCCAGGACGACGACCCCGCTGGAGAGGTTTTCAAACAGATCACGGAATTCGGACTCCTTCTCTTTCAGGCGTTTTTTTTGTTGCAGCAGTTCTTCTTCTCTCCGGGAGGGTTTGTTCTGGGTACCCCTCCCTATTTTTTGCCGTATGTTTCTGAATAGTGCCTCCATGACCCCTCCGTATAAAAGGCCGGTGGTTGCCGGCCTCTGACAAATGCAAAATACACAATAAAAAATTAAATATCAACACCTTAGTTTTTTCGGTTGAGAATGGGAAGGTGTCCTGTCTCAATTGCTTTCCTGTGCTTTGATGAGCGCAACTTCGTTGATGCGCTGACGGAGGATTTCCGCATAATCCCGGGATTTCCTGTTCCTGTGTTTTCCCCAGGCGGTTTGAGCCCACTCCAGGGCTTTTTCGTTCTGACCCAAAATTTCATGGATCACGGCCAGGTTATGAGCTGCCCGGCCTTTGGTTTTCCTGCGCCCGGTATCGTAAGCACGGGTGAGTGCTTCAATGGCAGCGTCCCAGTTATTGACCTCCATCATACGGGCCCCTTCGGCCATATCGGGATTTCTCCTGGATCGCTTATAATATTTTCGTTCCACCCGGTACCAGCTCGGGGTGATGCGGTTGGCGTAGATTCTTCCGGCACTGTAGCTGGCTTCATGCATGGCTTCATCTTTATTGGCAAGACGAACGATCACCCCTTCCAGCGTGGTGGGTTTTCGCCAGCCGGCGTCATGGAAATACTGGACCTCGTCGATGATGGTTTGCGTGCCAGGATCGTAAAGCCTGAGCCCGGTTTTTACTTCGGCACGGTCGCTTAGCAATTGCATATGAAAGATTTCCAGGACAATAAGGGCATCGGTGTTGAACTGTCTGCAAAGGTCATTCACCTCCTGCCAATCCATAGGCGGAGGAAAATCCAGTCCGCTCCCGGGTCGCTTGCCGGAGAGATTTGTTTTCACGGCAGTCACCATGGAACCCTGGTTGAGTTGATCATAGATACCTGTGAGACAGATGCGCGGGAGAGGAGCCGGTTCTCCCTCAATGGCAGCGATCAGACCTTTTTCAAGGAAGTTCACTACGTTGCTCGTGGAGTGGCTTCGGTCAAACAGGGCGATCGACTGAATATGGGAAGGGATATCAACCCGGGCCGGTGCCATCGCATCGAATGAGATCGTGGGGGCTGCGCAGATCATGAAGATCAGTGCCAGGAGCGCGGTGCGTTGAATGGTTTTCATTGGATGTTTATTTCTCCATAAATCTAAGAAATAGGTGCAAGGAATACAATATGCCAACCGGGAATGATCTGCATGGTTGTCCTGTAAAAACTTAACCGGATCCTCGGGGTCAGAAGCTTCAATTTTGGTACATTTGAAAAAAAGTACGGAGTTATTATGAATGCAATTGTGATCAATGAATATGGCGGTCCTGAGAAACTGGAATGGAGAGAGTTCCCGGATCCCCATCCCGGTCCGGATGAGATCCTGGTGCGGGTGAAAGCCGCATCGGTCAATCCTGTGGACTGGAAGATCAGGGAGGGGCGTTTGAAATTTATCACGGGTCGTACCTTCCCCCTTTTTTTAGGAACCGAGGTAGCCGGATTTGTGGAGGAGGTTGGATCCGAGGTGAAGGGATTCAAACCCGGCGACCGGGTTTTTGCCGGGATGAGCTATAAGGGGGGAGGATATGCAGAGAAGGCTGTTACCCGGGGCGACCGTGCCATACTGATCCCGCCGGAGATCGGTTTCACGGAAGCATGTACTTTTGCGGTGGCCGGTATCACACCGCTACAGGGTTTTCGAAAGCACACCGGTGTAAAAAAGGGTACCCGGGTACTGGTCAACGGGGCATCAGGGGGTGTGGGAACCTACGCAGTTCAGATTGCTAAACTGCTGGGAGGCACTGTGACAGGCGTATGCAGTGAAAAGAACATGGAGTTGGTGAAGGGTTTGGGAGCCGATGAAGTGATTGATTACCGGAAGGAGGATTTCCGTGACCGGCATGAGACCTGGGATATTATTCTTGATGCTGCCTCAAACGCGGTTTTTAAAGAGGTTCGTTCATCCCTGCGGAAGAACGGGGTGCTTATCAAACTGAACTATTCGGTTCGGACCATTCTGACCGGTGCATGGACACGCCTTTTTTCCGATAAGAAGGTAAAGATGATCGTGCTCCATAACGAACCTGCCGACCTGGAATGGATCCGCGATCATGTCGCTTCGGGTGCCATGCGGGTGGTGGTTGATCGCACTTTCCCGCTGGAAGATGCGGCCGAGGCACACCGCTATAGTGAAACCCTTCGGGCGGTGGGTAAGATTGTCCTTGTGGTGGAATGACCATTATTTTGTTCCAAATAACCTGTCTCCGGCATCCCCGAGTCCGGGTACAATATACCCCTGCTCATTAAGCCTTTCATCCAGCGCTGCCAGGTAGATGCGCACATCGGGATGCCGTTCCCTGATAATATCCACCCCCTCGGGGGCTCCTACGATACAGACCAGCCGGATGTTTGTTGCCCCCTTCTTTTTAATCGCGGTGATCGCTGCCGCAGCGCTCCCTCCTGTGGCCAGCATCGGGTCCAGGACCATGCATTCCGCTTTCTCCAGGTGTTCAGGAAACTTGGAGTAGTAGGTTTGTGGTTCCAGGGTTTCGTGGTCGCGGTAGATCCCGATATGTCCCACCTTGGCCGAGGGAACCAGTGAACGGATGCCATCTACCATTCCGAGTCCGGCCCTGAGCACAGGCACCAGTACGATTTCCCTGGATAACTCCCCGCTTTCACACGGTCCGACCGGAGTTTCTATACGGACAGGATCCAGGGGAATGTCCCTTGTGATTTCATAAGCCATCAATCCGGCTATCTCATCCAGTATTTCCCTGAAGGTTTTGGTGTTGGTCTCTTTTTTCCGTAAACGGGTTAATTTATGAGTGATCAGTGGGTGTTCAAGGACCTGAAGCATAGGATGGATATATTTTTATAATTCCTTAATGTAAATGTTTCGGAACTGAACCAGGCTGGGAGGGCTTTGCCACGCTCCGTTCACTTTATTGCCGTGGTGCTGAAGTGCGATGGGCCCTTCCTCCGGGAGTCCGGGTAATTCCGCGTCATCAAGGACCCTTTTGCCGTTGAGATCAACAGTGAGCCGGTTCCCGATGACCTGGATGCGGAATGTATTCCACTCTCCGATGTGGTTATCGGCGTTAGTCGTTGGTGTAACGCCTGTTCGTACACTGGTGGGCATGGATTCGTCCATCCGATAGCCGTAAACTTCTCCCGATCCGATGGGCCAGCACCAGATATTCACCTGGGATTTGGAGTTACCGCGTAAAAAGATACCTGAATCGGAGTCGGGTACCACCATGCGAATTACCTTCCCGTTTTCATCCAGCTTATGCAGCCCGCTGGGAAGCACTATGGGGACCCGGGGATTTTTCCAGGGGGTTTCCTTGATCCGCCAGTCTACATAAAGTATAAAATCTTTAAAAGAGTGTTCACTCCAGAGGTTTTTGTCTTTTTTAGCTTCGCTTTCAGCGTCATAGTCAATAACACCATCCATTACTTTCCAGTGGCCATTATCTCCTTCCGGAACGACCCAGTTGGTGAAGTCGGAGCCGTTAAACAGGGGTGCAAAATCGCCGGGGACATGACCGGGACGCTGGGCATGCAGGATACCTGCGGTGAGTAACATACTGAGGACCAAACAACATTTTTTCATGACGAACGGGTTTCGTTAGGATTGATTGAAACAGGCCGGGATACAATACCGGATGCATTGCCGATTAGTTTATGCAGTGTGACCGGTAATTTGTTATCCAGGTATTTCATATCGTTGTTAAAAATGCAGGGATCAAGATACAAAAAAAGGGGCATGCAGCCATGGTGGATAAAAGAAGTAGAGCCTCTCACGGGACTCGAACCCGCGACCTGTTCATTACGAATGAACCGCTCTGCCAGCTGAGCTAAAGAGGCATGTTCATGGTGATTGGCGCCTGCAAAGATAGAAAAAAGAGAAAGGAAAGGTACCATGTACTCCTGAAATAGTATCAATTGACTATTTTTATACTTCGCTAAACCCCTTATCCTATGAAAAAACGTACCGTTCGCTTCATTGTCTGGCCGCTGGTGGTATTGCTGCTGGCTGCCATAACCTGGTTCGTATGGCCCCGTCTGCCCATCATTACTGCATTTGCCGCAAAAGGCATGTGCTCGAGTGTGTTTCTTGCTGAAAAGGAGCCCGGTCAGGTAATGGCCGAAGACCTCTCCTTCTTTCCTATCAGCCTGGCCAGGTGCCGGGTCAATTACGAGGAGCAGACCGTCACCTCCACCGTTTTTGGTCTGGCCAGGCGAAAGGCGGTATATCGTGAAGGATTCGGGGCGGTCCTGGTGTTGGACACTCCTGAAAAGGAGTTGAAAGCCCGGCGATTTTCTATCCCCGATCCCGGTTTTGATCCCGATACCCTGCAGTGGCCCAGGGGAAATATGATGCCCGACACCCTTTTGCCGGAGGTCGATTATGATTACCTGCAGGCGGTGCTGGATACCTGTTTTGACCGGCCCGGGGAGGATCCTTTCAAGAAAACCCTGGGTATTGCCGTAGTGTACGACGGTCATCTTATCGCGGAACAGTACCTGGGAAACTATGATGCCACAACGAAATTTCACGGGTGGTCCATGACCAAGAGCATCACGGGTGCGCTTGCAGGAATACTGGCGGATGACGGACTTCTGGAGCTTTCCGATCCGGTGCCGTTTGAAGCCTGGGAAGGAGATGAACGGGGATCGATCACGGTGGAGAATGTAGTCAGGATGAGCACCGGCCTGGATTGGTATGAGAACTATTTCACCATATCGGATGCCACCGTCATGTTAATGCAGAGCGATGACATGCTGGCCTCGGTCCTGGATAATCCCCTGGCCCATGATCCCGGTACCCATTGGAATTACTCCTCGGGGGATGCCAACCTGCTTTCCGGCATCATCCGCGAGATCCTGCCCGGGGATAAGGACTACCATTCCTTCCTTTACGAGGAGTTGTTCTATCCTGCAGGAATGCTGAACACCGTGGTGGAGACAGATGCCCGCGGATTGTTTGTTGCATCTTCATACAGTTACGGGACCGTACGGGACTGGGCGCGGTTCGGACTGTTGTTTCTGAATGAAGGGGTAATGGCGGGGGATACCATTCTATCCGGATCCTGGGTGGATATTATGAAGACCCCGGCCCCGGCATCGGATGGAATGTATGCAGGTACCTTCTGGCTTGAAGAGCCTAACCCGGAGAATAGCCTGACCGATGTCCCCGATGATGTGTTTTTTGCCGACGGGTTCCTTGGTCAGCGAGTCTATATCATTCCCTCAGAAAAACTGGTAGTGGTGAGGATGGGATACGGTCTGGGTGACTTCAGCATGAACGACCTGTTAAAAGAGGTGCTTCGGTCTACCGGTTAACCTGCTTTACCGGGGAATGACCAGCTTTGTGACGGCCTGCTGCTGCCTTCCCGTCAGGCGAAGCAGGTAGATCCCCGGAGGAAGCAATTCTCCAGGATCCCACGTTTTTGTATGTACCCCGGGGGTGAGGTTTCTTGTAAACAGGTGTTCCCGGGAACTCCCTGTCGCCTGAATGACATCAAGACGGTAAGCTCCTTCTGATGGTATGGTGCAGGACAGATTTACAGTCCCTCCTGCTATGGTGGGAAAGACATCCAGGCTGAGTTCGGGGGATGATACCGGAGGTGGTTCGTTCCCGGTGACCAGTGATTTGATCACCACCTCCAGCGGTTCATTGTTCCAGGTTGTTTGTACATAAAGTTCATTCTTATTATCATCATACCAGGTGGCCCGGGTTTTCATCTCGTAGTCTTCATGAGAGAACTCCATTGAAACCGGGTTGTTGTTGATCGTGATCGCTTCCGGTTGGGCGGTGATCCGTTTTACACGGAATTCAAGGTTCCTGTATTGCGGCATCGCCGGAAAACTGCCTGAATGATGTACCGTGATTACCGTGGAATCCGGATCGTAAGAAGCCGAAAAAATAATCTCTTCGAACGCATTATTATCCAGGCTTTCCGGATCACTCCCATCGTCGTTGAAAAGGGTGAAGGAGGTTTCCGGGTTGGAGTCATCGGGGTAATAGTAGACGGAGAGCGGATTCCCGTTATATTCATCGGTGGAGGAGAACAGGTCGGTGTGAGGGATCAGGCTGCCTGCCCTGACAAATACCGGCATGCTGCTCAGGGGGGCATCGACCGTTGCGGTGTTGTTTCCCGAATACCTCTTCCCGCTGAAATAGTGGATCCAGTTACCTTCCGGAAAGTGCACCTGCCGGGAGGTAGCGCCCTGTTGAAGCACAGGGGCAATCAGCATATCTTTTCCCCAGTAGAATTGATCGTTGATCGCATGCAGGGTGGAATTTCCGGGATCATAGAAATTCATGGCCCGGGCAAGGGGGATCCCGGTAGCAGCGTTTTCAAAGGCCAGGGTGTAGTTATAGGGCAGCAGCCGGTAGCGAAGTTCGATGAAGGAACGAACAATGCTTTTATACGGATCGGGGTAATAGATAGGTTCGGTGGGGATCCCGGTTCCGTGGGCGCGCATAACCGGACTGAAAGCGCCAAGCTGAAGCCAGCGGGTATAGAGTTCGTTATCCTGTGATCCACCTGTAAATCCCCCCAGGTCGGAGTGCATGTATCCCACCCCGCTGTATCCCATGTTCAGCATGATGGGCACCTGTATCTGCATGCCGCCCCAGCTGCGCTGGATATCCCCTGACCAGGGAAGGGCTCCCCAGCGTTGCATGCCGGCGTATCCCGAACGGATGAGGTTAAACAGCCGTTGGTCGGGGTAATTGGTGTGGTATCGATCATGGAGCATTTTTGCCCATCGCCAGGAGAAGTGATTGTGGAGCTCCCGGGCAGGAAATTCCCCGTGCATCATGTCGGAGGGGTGATCCTCGGGTTCGCCCAGGTCACACCACCAACCTGCCACTCCCTCGTTGATCCGGGCCTGGTAGAAATCCCACATCCAGGAGCGGGTATCTTCCCTGAACAGATCCAGGAGTACGGATGAGCCTGCCCAGAATCCGTTGAGAATATAGGGTTCATTTTGCTCCGTGGTTCCAACCAATTCATTGTCAACCACCGCCTGGTAGTTGGAAGAGTTGGTGGTCACATAGGGCTCGGTGATGAGGATAGTTTTTATCCCTTTGTTGCTAAAGTCATCGATCATCTCTCCCGGTTCCGGAAAGCGGCTGTAATCCCAGGCCAGGTTTCCCATGGCAGAGGGAGAGCCGAACCAGTAAAGATCCAGCACCAGGGCATCAATAGGAAAATTCTCTTCCTGCATCCGGCTTACCACCTCACGGGCCTGGGATTCGGTCTCATATCCGTACCTTGACTGGATATAGCCCAGGGCCCATCTCGGAGGAAGAGGGGCCGTTCCGGTTAAACCGGTGTACCGTTCGAGAAGGGATCCCATATTGTCTGCTCCTATGTAGTAGAGGGCAAGGTTACCATTTTCCAGGGTGTATGTGAAACCTGTATCGGACGATGCGAGGTCCAGTTCGGAGGGGTAGCGGTGATCAAAATAGAGGCCGTAGGGTTCGGTGGATACGAGAAAAGGAATGGCGATATTGAGGTTTTTCGTATCGGGGCCATAACCATATTGTGGCTGGTTGTACATCACCAGCTCGTGGCCGTCAAGGTTGAGATCGATTGCGCGAAATCCGGTTCCATGGAAGGCGCTTTCACCGGGCGTTGTGAAGGGAACACGGGTGTGCCTCCCCAGTGCCTGGAATCCATTTTCCTGGTGGAGCAGGGTGTCGTTGTTGCGTATGAAAGTGAATCCTACAGGATCTTTATTTATAAGGATTTCCGTGGTCGATGTCAGGTAGCTTAATTGTTCAGACCGTTCGGTTACCGTTCCTGTGTTTCCGGGAGAGAGGATGACCACATCGGTTGGATCGGGGACGGGGTTGTTACCGGGATAGAATCCGATTCGAACGATATCTTCGGTATAGGCGCGGATCGTATAGGTGTGATCCGGGGTTTCCAGGGTCAGGAGGTTGCCGTCAACGGTGTGGGACTGGTAGCGTTCGGTGGAGGAGGATACCTGCACGGGGTAGAAAATATCCCCGTTGTCGGCACTGCGACCCACATGGGATGTCGTGGCATCCCGGAAGACAAACGCAAGGTCTGTAACAATCTCGTCATCGGGGATCCCGTAATAGGACTTGATGTGATAGCGGAGCCGGTGCTTGTTATTTCCCAGGTCGGTCATGCGCACCTCCTCGGTGTTCTCCCCCCAGTCTGTTTTTACATAGTTCCAGTCGGATGGATGCTGGCTCTCCAGGGTAAGAACCCCCGTGTGGGCATAGACCGGTGAGATACCGGCAAGCTCCCCATTGCCCTGTGTGGCATCGTAAACGATCGTCACGGTATCGTTCACGGTCGGATTGGCAGGGGTGACGGTAATCTGGCTGAACAGGAGGGTATTGACAAAAGGGAGTATGGCACCCAGCATGATCAATCTTCTTCGCATTTCTTCCTTCAAATTTGGGCGCAAGGTACGAAAAATTGAGTGACCTTTAATTGAGCAGGGTCAGGGTTAGTAGCTCCTTTAACCTCTTATATAATGGATTGCTGCATAAAAGGAGCGGTAACCGGTTTGAGATTGCAGTGGTATTTCTTATTAGTGGTGTTGGGCTTTCTTATGCATCCGGAAGATACTGATCCCCGTTAAGATGATAAAAAGGATCAGCAGGCCTGTTCCCACGCTCAGCAGGATAGTCTGCCCGGGCAGGTGGTTGAATTTGAAGACGGCGCCTGCAATCCAAATGAAGGCAGAGAGAGCCCCGAAAAAGTACAAAGGTTTATTGGGCGAATCTTTGGAGAGGGTAAAGATGGCAATCACGGGCATGACGATCACCAGGTTGAAAAGGGAGCCATAACCGAGGATCAGGCCTGCAGCGGGCCAGTGTAATAATTTGAACAGACCGGAGACTAAAAAGATGATCACACCGATCGTTCCCAGGATAAGTGCCGCTTTTTTCATGACGGTAGTTTTTAGGTTCAGACAGGTAAGTTACTGATGTTTTGGCAGGTTGTCAATAAATAACTGAAAAAAAGCAGGTTGCAGGAGAATCACCAGGGTTGCTTTTAAACGGGAGAACGGCAGGATCGCGCTGCAGTGATGATCACCATGAGCAATCATCGCCCGTGAGAAGGGTTTATGGGTGTATCGGGACAGGTTTTTGTTATGAACTGAACAGAAAATTGATGAAATGTATCGATAATCGGGGTGGAGGCAGGGTCAATTTTTCTAAATTCGCTGTATGAGAACCGGAACCTTCAACCTTATGAAGAGAACTTTCTATTTTTTTATTTCAGCCTGCTTATTTTTAACCGGAACAGGCACTGTCTACAGTCAGAATGCCGATCATTCCCTGGGAACAGGCATTGGGGTAACCTTTACTCACCTGAGGGATAAAAGCATGTCACCGTTGACCTATTCCGGAACAGGTTTCTCGGGAAGTTTCTCATATAAACGGGTGAAGGAGCATCAAACGTTGTTTTTTCAATTAAAGCACGACCGTGCTGCGATACAGAGTACGCCCGGAAACAGTGTTGATTACCTGGGTTTTGCCTTCAAAAACTACACGCTGTACCATAAAAGCGGGGCCAGGGAGAAACGGATGCTCTGGGGATGGTCCAACAACAATGTGCTGGCTTATTATGAACACGCTTCCTTTGGAAATTTTGGAAGCAGGTCATCATATTTTACTTCATTCGGACCTGCGGCTGCTTACCGCTATCCCTTTGAATTATTCGGACAGGAGCTGGAAGTCAGGTTGCTGGGAGATATCCAGCTTGCCGGATTGTTTCTCCGCCCTTCGTATGTTTCCGGGAGTCCGGATGGCTTTTTAGACCCTTCCAACTCGCACCTGGAGGCTCTTGTTCGTTCTGTCGATCTTTTTGTTCCCGGTAAAGCCTGGAATCTGGGTGTGCAACCCGCACTCATATACCGCTTTCCTACGGGGAGCGCACTCTCCCTGGGGTACTGTTTTGAATATAAACGGATCAATGAGCCGGAGCCGGTTTCAGAGAGTATGGGTAATTGGTTGTTTCGTTTAATCATGATACTATGAGGAAGATTTTAATTCTGTCATGGTCGGTAATTATTCTGCAGATACTGTGCACTTCCTGTGAAAAGCAGTGGTTGGGAGAAGACCGTACTGATGATCCCGTCACCAATTTTGAGTATTTGTGGCAGGAGGCCAATAACAAGTACACCTATTTTGAATACAAAGGAGTTGATTGGGACCGGGTCTATGATACGGTTCGACCCATGATCCGTGCTGGTATGAGTGACCAGGAGCTGTTTGATGTGCTGGCTGAAATGCTTTTTCAACTCAAAGACGGTCATGTCAATTTAAAGAGCCCATTTGACCGCAGCAGGAACTGGAGCTGGTACCTGGATTATCCTGCTAACTACGATCAGAATATTGTTTACCGGAACTACCTGGGCAAGGATCACCGGAGAACCGGTCCCCTTCATAACCAGGTGATTGATTCTGTGTTGTATGTATACTACGGTTCCTTTGCCAGCACGATTGAACCGGTTCATGTGGATGCGATCGTAGAGCGGGTAAAAGGATTAAAGGGGCTGATCATAGATGTACGGAGCAATGGAGGAGGATCGCTGCAAAATGGTATTAACCTGGCATCTGCATTAACCCGGGAATCCTTTACCTATGCCCGCAGCCGCATTAAAACCGGTCCGGGTGTGGATGATTACTCCCCCTGGAAAGAACTGACCGTGGATCCGAGGGACGGAACCAGCTATACCGGTCCGATTATCCTGCTTTGCAATCGCCACTCCTACAGCGCTTCCACCTTTTTTGCCCAGATGATGCGCACCCTGGAACACGCTACGCTCATGGGAGATCAAACCGGCGGAGGGGGAGGCATTCCGGCTTACGGTGAGTTGCCCAATGGGTGGATCTACCGATTTTCGGCTACGCAGACGGTGACACCGGGGGGGACCCACATCGAAGGGGGTGTTCCGGTGGACATTCCCGTGGAGATGGATCCCGAAGATGAAGCTGACGGGATAGACACCATTATCGAAGCAGCCCTTGATATGTTAACCGAACCTTAAAAGCGGGGCTGTGGAAATTCGTTAATGCTTTCTTACTTTCCTCCACGTTTTGTTTCAACGATGACCACCCCGTTTGCTCCGCGGGATCCGTATACCGAGGCAGATGCATCCTTTAGCACATTGATGCTTGCAATATCTGCGGTATTTATGTTTCCAAAGTCAATGGCATCAATCTGCCTTCCATCCAGGATCAACAGAGCAGCATTGCTGCTGTCCATGGTGGTTGTTCCCCGAATAACCAGCTCTCCGTCATTTCGGACGCGAACTGATGATGAGAATTGTATGGTTATGATATCGTAAATATCTGAATATTTTGAAAAATCCATGTCGGTTTCGTTTACGTTGGAGATTGCATAGAGCTTCTCTTCATCCCTGACATGGCCGTAACCAACAGCTAACTCACGATTATCGGGTCCGGACAATAATTTTAAGTTCACCATAACAAATTTCACTTTTTCCTTAATCCTCACGTTTGACCTGGCAAATCCGTGGGCTCTTACCTTTAGTTTGTCTTTTGGTAAACATGATACTGAAAACATCCCCAGTGAGTCGGTATACACCACCGTATCGGAACTTCTCACTTCGACACTGGCACCAATGACGGGGATGCTGTCAAACGTTGTAACCATTCCCTCAATCGTTTTTTCCTGGCCGTAGAGTGCAAATGCAGCGTAAAAAACAAGAAATGATGTAAGTGTTGCCTGTATAATAGATTTCTTCATGGGTTTACTGGTTTAATGATTAACTAATCGCTGGTTATTCATTCATTCAGTCAGAACATACCTTCTGACAAGTTACTTTTTTTCCTGTAATTCTCCATTATGCGGTCAATAATTATGCATTGACCTGTACATCGTTTCATGATATGTTGGGTATGCTCTCCTGGCAAGGGCAATTACTATAGTACAGGTAAATACACTGAAAGAGAATATTTGTTTTCAATTAAAGGGAAAACGGGAATACACCAGAGGAATTGATTATCAATTTTCTACTATTTTAAATGCAGATGACATTAAATCTTGTTCAGATTTTGAAATTCCTATAGAAGTGGCGATAGAGCGCCAACATCTAACTGCAGATGATATTGAATCAATAAGGTCGTCAGATTCTTTTTTATTGATGCGGAAATATTCTGATACTTCTTTTGCTAATGTAAGATCAAGCGAATTATCATCCTCTGATATATTAAGGCTTAGCCCTGTTCCAGATTCAACTGGGTTCATGTCGTAAGCAGGGGATAGCATCCATCCATCATCTTTTAAAATAAATCCATGATTTCTCAGGTGATCGTCTGTATTTGAGACACAGATGTAAAAGACTATTCTTTTCCAGAGCTCTTTAAGGTCTTCCTTAACTTTTGCTCCATGTTGGATAATATATTCAGCCAACTCTAAGTAACTTGCACCCTCTGAATAACTTGCCCTATCAGTATAGCCCAGTAATGTTAGTGCCGATGCAAAATGTATTCTCTGACCTGAATTATTTCTGTCAAATCTCTTGCTTAAAAAGGTATGAAATCTACTTGAATACTTGTAAATTCTTGATTCAGGCACATTAATTCCAGCTTGTTGCGCTAATTTGTGGACCACCATTTCCCAGGCTCCCACATTAAATTGGTCCGATTTACTTGGAAATTTTGCTATCCATAAATTTTCCCGTGTATCTGTTACACTTGATTTTGGCCGAGCGCCTCCTAAGCTTGATCCAGGTGTAATTAATAGCTTTAACCACTTTTGGTAGTCAGGATCCTCAAAGTCTCCTTCCTCTTCAACTTGCATACTGGCAAATTCTAAATCTCTAAGTTTAGTCCAGGGAGGAGAGGCATTTATGCTATTATTGTCAAGGAAGTCGCTACCTGGATCAAGTTTAAACCGCAGTGCACCCATTCTGTGTCCATCAAATACACCCAACAAGAAGTCAGATTCGTATAGAGTCTTTGCAGAGCGTCCTTCTTTTCTTGCTTGTACAGCTTCTCTTTTTTTCATTAACAATCTACCCCAGCGATCAGGAGATGAATCCAAGAATAGTCCGAAATTTGATTTGCTTTCACTTAAATACTGCGGTCCGCTATATAGCATCAGATCCGGATCTAAAACTTGTGCTGGAGCCGACCTCAACCAATCCGCATCATATTCAAAATAATATACCTCCTTTCCCCTTGTAATACTTACATTTAGTATCCCCAATAGTTTAGGACCTCCTAAGCTTTTCCAATCTGCATATACATATATATGTTTCTGACCTTGTTGATCTTTCATGACCTGGTTATTACTTGTTCTTTTTTGGCGCCCTCTTTTTTACTATCAAATCAGAATCCTGAATTTTCCTGCCGAGCTCATCATCTTTGGCCACCGATGTAAGATCATTTTCTAAACCAAGAACCAATAGAACCTGAAGATACGATCCGATACTAACCGTTTCTGAACCTTTTTCAATTTCATAAAGTGTTTTTCTTGATATATTAGCCCTTTCAGCTACTTGTTCAGTACTCAGTTTTCTCCTCAATCGAGCATACTTAATATTCTCTCCAACCTTTCTGAGTATTCTTCTCTGTTTTGGCAGTAATAAAGGTTTTCTTTTCATAACGTGTAATATAATATACAAATATAGCTAAAAATGTATAATATAATATACGTTATGAATATTATTTAAGATTAAGTATAATTCATAAAATTAAGGACAAACAGCGCACAAAAAATCCTGGTTGTTTAATAACCAGGATAAATATCTGGTATAATAGAGCTTAATCTATCAGTTTCGCAACCAATAAAAAACCTTCAAAATAAATTACTCTAAATTAACCCACAACCCTTTGCGTCCGCCGTAGCTTTCACATAGGCATGCTTTTACAGCAGCCGAACCAAAAGCGACGGCGGGTCATCATTCTTCTCTACCTTCGCAATTTCCTTCGCGCGAAGACCTTTGATGGCTTTGTCCCACTTCTTATTGCTAAGCCCGGTTTTTCCTTTTAACTCGTTCAGGTCAACGGGAGATTTTTCTTTCAGGAGTTTTAGCACAAACGCTTCCTCATCGGAAAGATCAATGTCAGAAGGTACTTCCTGGGCTGTCGATTCGGGTTTTTCTTCAGCGGAGTTGGGCTCACTAACGGCTGAAGACTGAGGACTGCCACCCTCCGGTTTCATCTGCGGGAAGAAGAGCACATCCTGGATGCTTGAGCTGTTGGTCATGATCATGGTCAGGCGGTCCATTCCCATTCCCATCCCGGAGGTGGGGGGCATGCCGTATTCGAGGGCACGGACAAAGTCCATATCGATGAACATGGCTTCGTCGTCTCCTTTTTTGGATAGTTCCAGTTGCTCTTTAAACCGCTCGTACTGATCGATGGGATCGTTCAGTTCGGAATATGCATTGCAGAGCTCGCTGCCGTTGACAATCAGTTCAAAGCGCTCTGTAAAGTCGGGATCCTCCCGGTGCTTCTTGCACAGGGGGGACATCTCCACCGGGTAATCCTTGATGAAGGTGGGCTGAACATAGTGGGGTTCGCACTTTTCGCCGAAGATCTCGTCGATCAGTTTCCCTTTTCCCATGGACGGATCGGTTTCGATTCCCAGCTGATCGCAGATCGAGCGCAGCTCTTCCTCGTTTTTTCCCCTGATGTCATAGCCGGTGTGTTCCTTTATGGCATCCACCATGGTGATCCGCTTGTAGGGCCGTTTGAAATCAATGGTCTGGTCTCCAACCGGAACTTTTGTTTTACCATGCAGGTCCAGCGTTACTTTCTCCAGCATCTCCTCGGTGAAATCCATCATCCAGTTGTAGTCTTTGTAGGCCACGTAGATCTCCATCACCGTAAACTCCGGGTTATGGGAACGGTCCATCCCTTCGTTGCGGAAGTCCTTGGAAAACTCGTACACCCCGTTATACCCTCCCACAATGAGCCGTTTCAGGTAGAGCTCATTGGCAATTCGCAGGTAGAGCGGTATATCCAGGGTATTGTGATGGGTGACAAAGGGCCGTGCGGCAGCTCCGCCGGGTATCGGTTGCAGGATGGGGGTCTCCACCTCGAGGTAGCCTTTGCTGTTGTATAATTCCCTCAGCGACCGGTAGATCTCCGTTCTTTTGCGAAATACCTCCCGTACTTCCGGGTTCACCACCAGGTCTACGTAGCGTTGGCGGTACCGGAAATCGGGGTCGCTGACATTATCAAATGTCTTTCCGTCCTTCTCCTTTACTATGGGAAGGGGACGGATGGACTTGCTCAGGATAACCAGCTCCCTGACATGTACGGAGATCTCCCCCATGCGGGTGCGGAACACAAAGCCCCGTACCCCGATGAAGTCACCGATATCGAGCAGTTTCTTAAAGACGGTGTTATACAGGGTTTTATCTTCGCCCGGACAAATATCATCACGCTGGAGGTAGATCTGGATACGATCCGACTCATCCTGCAGTTCTGCAAACGAGGCCTTTCCCATGATCCTGCGGGTCATGATCCTGCCCGCCAGCGAAACATCCTTCAACCCGGCATCCTTTTCATTCTTATCAAACCGTTCGGCGATCTCCCTGGCTGTATGGGTAACTTCGTACATCGCAGCAGGGTACGGATCGATCCCCAGTTGCCGGATCTCTTCCAGGGAATTCCTGCGTATCTGCTCCTGTTCGCTAAGCTCTCTGTGACTCATGGATAGATTGGCCATTTGATTTGGCGACAAAGATAGAAAATGTTTGCTTTCATCCCTTTGCATATCCTCTCACTTCTTAATCATGGTAACATTCTGTTGCTCTACAGGATGCTTTGAAACGAGAAATATATGTGAATCAGTCCGCTGTTTACCAACGGATATTTGTTACTTTTGTGGGGATGGGGGAGATTGATACCGCGATTGTGTTATGGAAAAAAATTGGATCATCAAGGAGCAGGGGAACGACGCTGAAGTGAACGCACTCAGCAGGGCACTCGGTGTAAGCAAAGTGATTGCCAATTTGTTGGTCCAGCGAGACATCCGAACCTTCGACCAGGCCAAAGCGTTTTTTCGTCCCTCCCTGGATCACCTCCACGATCCCTACCTGATGAAAGACATGGACGTGGCGGTGCGAAGGATCATGGTGGCCATGGAAAAGCGGGAGAAGATCCTGGTTTACGGCGATTATGATGTAGACGGAACGACCTCTGTGGCCCTTATTTACTCTTTCCTCAAGGATTATTTTGATGTCATTGATTACTACATCCCCGACAGGTATTCCGAGGGGTATGGTATTTCTCCAAAAGGAATCGATTATGCCGCTACACACGGATTCAGTCTTATCATCGCACTGGATTGCGGTATAAAAGCGGTCGATAAGATCGAATATGCCCGGTTAAAAGGAGTGGATTTCATTGTCTGTGACCATCATACTCCCGGTGAAGAGCTTCCTGCCGCTGTAGCGGTCCTGGATGCCAAGCGGAGTGATTGTACGTACCCGTTTAAGGAACTCTCGGGCTGCGGGGTTGGTTTTAAACTTGTCCAGGCACTGGCACAGGAGCTGGAAATATCATTCCAGTCTATTGTCCGTTTCCTCGATCTGACAGTGGTAAGCATTGCTTCAGACATAGTACCCATTACCGGGGAGAACCGGGTGATGGCCTATTATGGGTTGAAACAGCTGAATGAAGATCCCTCCACCGGACTGAACGCTATCATTTCGGTGTCTGGTTTGCGGGATAAGCACATCACCGTGGATGACATTGTCTTTAAAATTGGTCCGCGTATCAATGCGGCCGGACGAATGGAGTCGGGAAAAAAAGCGGTGGATCTGCTTATCAGCGACGATAAGGAGTCAGCGACGGTGATCAGTAAAACCATCAATACCATCAATATTGAGCGCCGCGACATTGACACCCATATCACCAGGCAGGCCCTGGACATGATCAACGGCGATCCCGGTCAATCAGAGCGAATCACCACGGTACTCTATAATCCCGACTGGCATAAAGGGGTCATCGGCATTGTGGCTTCCCGGCTTATGGAACATTTCTACCGGCCCACCGTGATCCTGACGCACTCCAACGGAATGGCCACGGGATCTGCACGGTCGGTGAACGGATTTGACCTGTACCAGGCCATCGAATCCTGCAGTGACCTGCTGGAGAATTTCGGGGGTCACAAATATGCGGCCGGACTTACCCTGAAAGAGCAGAACATCGAGAAATTCCGGAACCGGTTCGAAGAGGCGGTCAGGGAGAATATCCAGCCCGAACAGCTGATCCCCGTGGTGGAGATCGATACGGAGATAGCCCTCCATGACATCGAAGAGAAATTTGTCCGCATTATCAGCCAGTTCCAACCCTTCGGTCCGGAAAACTCAGCCCCCGTATTTCTCACAGAAAATGTGGTGGACAACGGATTCGGCAAATCGGTCGGCAATGGCAAGGATCATCTCAAGCTCAACCTGGTCCAGGAGGACAATCCCTTCAAAGTGTTTCCTGCTATCGCCTTTCACCAGGGAAAACATCTGCCCCGTATCAGCCAGGGAATGGGGTTCGATATCTGCTATGCCATCGAGGAGAACGAATACCGCGGAAATGTCACCGTGCAATTGAACATCAGGGATATCAAGTTCGACTGAACCACTGAGACTATATTTCCCGGATGCACATCTGTTTTCACGCCCTTTTTTGTGGTTCTGATGGGTGCACTTCTTTATTATGGCGTACCCGTCAGAGTCCGGGCAGCTAGGTTAGACAAGTTATAAAATCCGTGTATTTCACCATTTCACCTGTACCTGGATAACCGCATCGATGACCCGGTTTCCGGGACGGATATCATACCCCGAACCGGTCTCCCTTTTATGCGCCCACCGGGTAGCAGCAAGGCTTCCCCGCACGGTGAGCCGGTGACATGCTTTCCAGCTGAATCTCAGGTTACTCTTCATGCCTTTCCCGTAATAGGAGGGAAAATAGAAGCTGTATCGCACCCCGGGTTCATAGCAGTAAATCCTGTTATCCCAGTCGGCAATTTCAAACAGCAGAAACCGGTACTGGATCACCCGGTTCTCACCAATCGCCAGGGCCACCTGCTGGTAAACCAGCCAGCCGGCTTCATTCAACGCTTTCCCCTGCAACAGTGACGCTGCCACACGGGAAGAAATTTTCAACTGTTCGGTTACCGGATAATCCAGGTGTACCCGGAATGACCGCTTACCGGTTCTCCGGGAGGCTTCGGCTCCGGGCATACCCCGCTCCACTGACTCTTCACGTTCCTTTATCCTGATCCTGGCATGCAACAATGCATCGCTGCCAAAACGATATGCTGCCTTCAGACCAGTGCGCCGGCTCAGGGAGGGCCAGGGTTGATCCCATGATGCCCCCGGGCGATAGGTGAGATCTGTAAAAAGGACCAGGGTAAGATGATGGAGCGGATGAACCACCCAGCTTGCTGTCAGACCCGTTTCATTGGATACTTCGCTTCCCGCCGAATGGCTGTTGGCCTGCGGTGCATGATAGCCTGGAGCATAATGACGGAATGATAAGCCGGTCGACAGCGCTGCATTGAACCGGTATTTCAGTCCGGCCAGGAAGGCCGGATCACCTTCCCGGTCAACGGCCGCCTCGGCAAAGTAATCCATGCGTTCGGTAAAGCCGACCAGGTAACCGGTGGCATTCCAGCCCCACTGCCGGCGCGGATCAGCATGATGTAGAGAATCCTTTGCTTTTTGTGTCAGGGAGATTGCAGTGGCGCTTATGGCCATCCCTGCATTGAACCGGGTTCCCTGCCGGTTCAGGCTGAAGCCTGCCCTGTGGTCCCGGGCTAACCTGCGGCCCGATCGTTCGCCGTCGGTTCGGTGCAGTCCGGTCTCCCTTATCGCATCGAGCAGATCGAACCGCTCACCAGAGGGATGAAGGCCGTGAAAGGAGAGGTCCTGCAATTGGGTTGAAACAAATGATTGCAGCAACCAGGGCCTCAGGTTAACCTGTGCTGCCAATCCTGTCTGGTGAGTGTTTTCAGCCGTGGAGGCATAGGGTCTGATCATGGCCGTGCGGTATCCCTTCAGTTCAAGAGCTGATGCTGATTGGTTCATTCCCATTCCATGCACCAGTCCGAGTCCGTGTTGCACTTTATAGCACCCCGCGGCAAGTTGTTTCAGGACCCCTTCCCCGCGATACCGGATATAGCCGGTGACATGTTCCGGGCGGAAACCGTCGAAACACTCTTCACCCGGATCCTTTTCATAGGCCAGTCCGCCCGACCACCGCCCGTCCCGTTCAATTTTCACACGGGTCTTAATGCGGCCCGGCGGACCTTTGTAATCGGGGGAAACTGAATCGGATGAGAGATATGCTGCAGATTCCGGGAACTTCCGGGAAAGGTCGTTCAGCACCTCGCCCCGCCACCCGTCAGGTGGTTGATCCTGCACCTCATCCAGGGTGAGGAGCGGTTCGATCTGCCGTAAATAGTCCGCGGAGAAACCGGGAATGGTCACCAGTTCATAGAGGGTGAGCAGGGCCCCGTATTTCTCCCGGTAGGTAATGATCCCATACACCTGGTAGGGAGTGAAGAGTCCGCATTCATGCAGCTCCCCTTCCCCTGCATTGTTGATATCCAAGGGATCATCCAGCAGTCGGTTTACCGTCTCCCGCAGGTACCAGCTGTCCTGCTCCTGGTCTGATTCCACAAGGTTTCCCGTGATCTCCTCCATGATCAGCTCTTCCTGGGCCCGGCAAACGAACCATGGAATCAGAAGGAGCAGCAGGCATGGTATGGTTCTGGTCATCATAGAAGGCAGGTTAGTTGGATGGCCGGACCGGGACCTGTTATCGGAGAGTAAGGGCAGGCGATATCGATGATCCAGGTTCCGGTTGTAAAACCTGCCCCGAAGGCGATGGTAAACGGATTGCTGGTGTAACCCGAACGAAGCGAAAGGCGTTCATAAAGGTCGATTTCTGTGGCGATATGCAGGCAGATACCGGAGTGGGAATGGTAGCTGACTTCCCCGAAGAGATGGGTGGCGGAATAGATCTTTCGCCGAATCCCTATACGCGCTGAGGAAGGAAAGAGCTCCCGGTGGTCGGGATAGTTGTTGACCGTAACGGGATTTTTTATGTGAACACCCAGCCGGGTTTCCGGCGTGACCATCCAGCTGATTCCGGCCGATACGCCCACGCACCAGAGGTAGGACCATGAATCCCCGGTGGCTGCATTGTAGAGGCGGAAAGCCGTGCCGGCTGCCAGGGACTCGCCCAGTGGCATGCCAAAGGCAATCGATGAAAAGAATACCTGGTAGCCCGGGATGCCGTAATTCCCGGTACGAAAGCTTATCCTGCCCGGGAATAGGGGAAATGCGGTTTCCAGGCAGGAGACGCCGAGGTTTTTGATGGCAAACGGACGGTAATGACCGGCTGAAAGGATGGTTTGCCGGCTCCATCCCAGGTTCGCCTCGTTACAGGAGACATAACGGGCGTGTCCCGAAACAGCGGCACATTTCCCCAGGCCCAGGGTGCGTGCACCTGTCTGGATCTCCTGTCCGTGAAGGATGGGGCATATGGATAAAAAAAAGACCGGGATCCATTTTCCCGGTCTTTTCCACGCCCCTGTGAAAAAGGGGTATTTCATCGGTTTGTTCCTAATTGGTTTTATGCTTGTAGGTGACTTTCTTCAGCTCTTCATTGGCTTTTACAATTTTAGATTCCAGTCCGCTCTTGAAACTTTTTACTTTCTCCAGGATCTTTTCATCCCCTGCAGCCAGGATCTGTGCAGCCAGGATCCCTGCATTCCGTGCCCCGTCAAGTCCGACCGTTGCAACCGGTATACCCGGAGGCATCTGAACGATCGAGAGCAATGAATCCCATCCGTCCAGTGAGATGGAGGCTTTGATAGGAACTCCGATCACCGGAACCGGTGAAAGAGCAGCGACCACTCCGGGTAAGTGGGCGGCACCCCCTGCTCCGGCGATGATCACCCTGATGCCCCTGCCGTAGGCGTTTCGTGCAAAGTCCATAGCTTGCTGCGGGGTCCTGTGAGCCGACAGGGCATTGATCTCAAAGGGGATTTCAAATTCATCCAGGATCTTCGCGGCCTGTTCCATAACGGGAAGATCGGAGGTGCTTCCCATGATGATGCTAACTTTTGGTGTCATAGGGTTATGTGTTTGTTGATGAATAATACATTGTTAATCAGTTAACGCTTTTACATGTTAATGTGTTCAGGGGCCGGATTATCGTTGGTCCTTTTGCTATTTTTCCGAAAAATAGTTAAAGATATGGTGAACTGCATGAAAAGAGCACCTATTTTTAAAGTATGTGCATAGCTGTGGATGCTGAATTTATTGTTTCCGGGGGAAACTTTCCGCAACTTTGCGTACCTTCGCATAAAGCAGATCCTGTATGGGCAAAAAGAACATTACCGTCAAGGATAAGACCTTCGAACCATATATCCGGGAGGAACAAATACGCCGGGAAGTGGAGCGTATTGCTGATAAGATGAACCGTGACCTGTCAGATCGCAACCCGGTCTTCCTGGGAATCCTGAACGGGGCGTTCATGTTTGCCAGCGACCTTTTCAAACTGATCCGGTTTCCTTCCCAGATCACGTTCCTCCGCCTGGCCTCTTACGATGGGGTGAGCAGTACCGGCAAGGTTAAGCAGCTAATCGGACTGAACCAGGATCTGAAAGACCGCGTGGTGGTGGTCCTGGAGGATATCGTAGATACGGGGATTACCCTGGATACCATCATTCGCCAGTTAAGCGGGTTCGAGCCCGAGGAGGTACTGGTGGCGACCATGTTCCATAAGCCGGAAGCCACTCTGAAAGAGGTCAAACTGGACTACGTGGGTCTTGAGATCAGGAATGAATTCGTGCTGGGATACGGACTTGATTACGACGGGTATGGCAGAAATCTGCCGGAAATCTACGTCCTGGTTAATGATTGACCCAAATCTTTATTACTTTTACGCCCGTTTTTGAATCTGTTACATCAATCAAAGAGAAAATATGCTAAACATTGTATTGTTCGGACCTCCGGGGTCCGGAAAAGGAACGCAGGCAGAAAAGCTGATCGATAAGTATAACCTGGTACACATCTCGACGGGTGATCTCCTTCGCAGCGAGGTATCCGCAGAGACCGACCTGGGCAAAGAAGCAAAATCGATCATGGACAAGGGAGACCTGGTGCCGGATAAGATTGTTATTGGCATGATCCAGAAGAAGCTGGAGGAGCACAAAGAGGGACCGGGTTTTATTTTTGACGGATTCCCCCGCACGGTTGAGCAGGCCCGGGAGCTGCGCAAAGCACTTACCGATTATGACGAAAGGGTCACCATGGTGATATCCCTGCAGGTTCCCCGGGAGGAGCTGGTCAAACGTTTGCTGAAAAGAGGCGAGGAGAGCGGTCGTTCCGATGACAATGAAGAGACGATCAACAACCGGATTGACGTGTATGATCGGCAGACTGTTCCGGTTACCTATTATTACGAGAAGATGCATAAGCACGTGCCGATCAATGGGGTCGGGACTGTCAATCAAATCTTCAAACGCATTGTGCATGAAGTGGAGACTTTCGAAAAATTCCACATGCCCAACGGCGACTAAATCTTACTTGATCGTTGCATTCAGTTATAGCCTGGAGCACAACGGAGAGAAAAAGTTACTATCCCTGCAATCTGCAGGGATTTTTTTTGACCTCAATTTCCAGAAGTTCGTATTTTTACACTATGAGCAATTCCAATTTTGTCGATTATGTGAAGATCTTCTGCCGTTCGGGGAACGGCGGAAGCGGTTCTGCACATCTGCACCGTGATAAATTCACCCGCAAGGGGGGACCCGATGGTGGAGACGGCGGCCGGGGCGGTCATGTGATCGTCAGGGGGAACGAACAGTTGTGGACGCTGCTGCACCTGAAGTACCAGAAGCACATTTTTGCCACCCATGGGGAGAGCGGAGGTTCTTCACTGAAGACCGGGGCCGGCGGCAAAGATGCCCTGATCGAGGTGCCGCTGGGAACAGTTGCAAGGGACGGGGAGACCGGCGAGCAGCTTTTCGAGGTTACCGAACACGGGGAGGAAAAAGTTCTCATGTCCGGTGGCCGGGGAGGATTGGGGAATGATCATTTCAAGTCGTCCACGAATCAGACCCCTCGTCATGCGCAACCGGGTGAACCCGGAACCGAGGGATGGGTGGTCCTCGAACTGAAATTGCTTGCGGATGTAGGACTGGTGGGTTTTCCCAATGCCGGCAAATCCACACTTCTCTCGGTGCTTTCCGCTGCCAAACCAAAGATTGCCGATTACCCGTTCACCACCCTGGTGCCCAACCTGGGAATTGTCAAATACCGCGATGATCGTTCGTTCGTGATGGCAGATATCCCGGGAATCATCGAGGGAGCCAGCGAAGGGAAGGGACTGGGGCATCGTTTCCTTCGCCATATTGAGCGTAATTCCATGCTGCTCTTCATGATTCCTGCCGACAGCAAGGATATCCGGGAAGAGTACCAGGTCTTGCTACAGGAGCTGAAGAAATATAACCCCGAATTGCTGGATAAAAAGCGCCTGCTGGCGATCACCAAATCAGACCTACTGGATGAGGAACTGATGGAGGAGATGAAACAGGAGCTGCCTCAACTCCCGGTGGTGTTTATTTCATCGGTGGCGCATAGCGGACTGGTGGCTTTGAATGACAGGATCTGGTACATGTTAAATGAATGAACCCGTTAACGGGTTACTGTTCCCGTGGAATTTCTCTCTATATTTGGACCATTATGGTGGATACGTTAATTCAGCTCGACCGGGAATTGTTCCTTTTCTTTAACGGACTGCACAATCAGGCCTTTGATTCCATCATGTGGTGGGTAAGCGGTAAGACTACCTGGTGGCCCTTTTACCTGGCCCTGCTGGGTTACCTGACATGGAAACAGCGCTGGAACATGGTCCCGCTGGTGATCTTTATCGCCCTGTCGGTGACCCTTACCGACCAGACCTCCGTTCACCTCTTTAAAAATGTTTTCATGAGGCTGAGGCCCTGCCACGAACCGGCACTGGAAGGATTGGTTCATATCGTGAATAACAAGTGTGGCGGACAGTACGGATTTGTCTCATCCCACGCTGCCAACACCTTTGGAGTGGCGGTACTGGTGTTGCTGGTGATCCGCCGCGGCTGGTTCACGGCCCTGATGATCTTCTGGGCTGCCCTGGTGAGTTACAGCAGGGTTTACCTTGGAGTGCACTACCCGGGGGATATCCTGGGCGGAGCGATACTGGGTGCCCTGTGCGGATGGCTGGTCTACCTGGCCTTCAGGTATGTGAGCAGCAGGCTTCCCCTTTCATGGCGGATGGAGCCGGAACAAAATGCACATTGAGCGGTTATAGGACTGTTGAACTATTTTTCCTGAACGATGATATGTATTAAAGATGAGCGGACCAATCCCTATTTCAACCTGGCCGCCGAAGAGTACCTGCTGAAGAATTTTGAAGAGGAATATTTCCTGCTCTGGAGGAATGAACCATCCATCATTGTAGGGAAGCACCAGAATTCCCTTGCGGAGATCAACCTTGACTATGTTCGTGAAAACCAGATCAAGGTGGCCCGGCGTATCTCCGGGGGCGGGGCGGTGTTTCATGATCTTGGCAACCTGAACTTCACCTTTATCACCAATGGAGACGACGGCAACCTGATCGATTTCAAAAGGTTTACCCGTCCCATCATCGAAGTATTGCAGTCGATGGGAGTGAATGCCGAGTTCGGGGGACGGAACGACCTGCTGATCGATGGGAAGAAATTTTCAGGTAATGCCAGTCATGTCTATAAAAACCGGGTGCTGCATCACGGCACGATCCTGTACTCCTCCCTGATGGGAGATCTCTCCAGGGCACTTAAAGTGAATCCGCTTAAATTCAAAGATAAGGCGGTTAAATCGGTACGCTCCAGGGTGACCAACATCAAAGAGCACCTGCAGGAGGATATGGATGTACTGACGTTCAGGGACCGGATTATGGAGCATATCCAGGCGAGCAGGGAGAATAGCCAAATTCACAGCTACAGCGAAGAGGATGTGCAGGTTATCGAAAAGGCGCGGGATGAGAAGTTTTCCACCTGGGAGTGGAACTTCGGGTATTCACCCAATTACCAGTTTGAGAAGGGAATTCGCACAGAAGGGGGTACGGTGGAGGTACGGATGAATGTGCACAAGGGACTGATCACGGAGATACGCCTGCAGGGCGATTTCTTTAATAAAAAAGATGTATCCGATCTGGAACAGATGCTGACGGGTGTGGAACATGATCCGCAACGGATCTCTGATAAACTGAACGGGGTCGATGTTTCAACCTACCTGCTCCATGTGAAGAAAGAGGAGTTGATCGGCGGTATGTTCTGAAACCCCGGCCGGCAATCAGGTTTCTATACTTCGGATCAGACGCTCGGTGGTCAGATTCATTCCGTCCACCACGATGTGGGCTTCCCGGTAAAATGGTTCCCTTCCCCGGAGGGTTTTCCCGATATAATCCAGTAATTCTTCCCGGCTTTTGCCCCTGATCAGGGGTCTTTTCGTTTTTGCATCCCGGAGGCGCTGAAACAGGGCAGCCGGGGGGAGATAGAGGTAAATGGTGAGTCCGCACCGGTTCATCCGGGTCATGTTATCGAGGTGGCAGGGGGCTCCGCCACCGGTGGCGATCACCAGTTGATCCTCCCGGCACATGAATGTCAGGGCCGCTTTTTCCATTTCCCGGAATGCCTCTTCCCCTTTTGATTCAAAGATCCGCGGGATGCTCATCCCGTTCTCCTGCTCAATGTAACGGTCCATATCCATAAAACGGTATCCCAGCTTTTTTGCCAGGACCTTTCCATGGGTTGTCTTTCCCGAACCCATAAAGCCAATGAGGAAGATACGTCTATGGTTCATCACAGTTCCAGTGACATCTGACCGTTGGAGGAGGCATCCCTGTCCTCATCATTGCCGTGTTCATCCGTGGGATCCGAACCAGGCCCGCCCCCGTCTTCTTCCTCATTCCTGAGAGGCTCCAGTTCCTGGATCACTTTGACTTCATAGTTGGAGAGTCGTTTTCCCCGTGCACGGTGACTCTTGATCCCTATGAATTCAGCCACTTCAATGATTTCCGGGTCCCGCTCCTTGTTCTTACCTCCGAACTTCAGCTCCAGCCTGGGGTATTCCACTTCCGTGATCCGGATCAGCCGGGAGTCGGGGTGGTCACCAATAAAGCTGGTAGCTTTGTCCTGGTCCTCCATGCGGAATCGTTTTACATAGTAATAATCCTGTTCGGCATCGTAATAGGCAGCAGACCAGATTTTTTTCGGTTTAAACTTCTCCACCAGTAAGCTGTCGTCTTCGAAATGGTTAGTCAGATCAAAGTTGGTAGTCCGGAACGTTCCCGATTTGGTGATCACCAGGATCCGCTCATCTCCCTGGAATTCCCCGAGGAACTTACCCCTGCCGTCGGCGTTGAGCCGCAGAACATCCTCGTCAAACCAGATTTTGCGCCCTCCCAGGGTGGATACTCCCTTTTCCTTCATGACGATCTTGTGAACGGAATACCTGGTAAGTATATTCCCCATGGCATTGCGGCCTTTGATAGTCAGTTCACTAAAATCCATTTCAAAAATGGTCTTTTTCAGGCGGGGTCGGGGTTTCAGGTAGACCTTGATGGTTTCTGCCTCCCCGTTGGGATTGGCCGTCATATAAAGGATGCGGGTGTTTTTATGGGCTTTGCCGATATTGTAGGGTTTCTCCCTGGTAACACCGGTAATGGAGCAGCGCTTCATCATTGTTTTTCCGCTGTTCCCGTCGTAGTAAATCACGTTGTATATGGTGCGCTTATCGTTCCGTTTGAAAACACCTACGTGAACAATATCTTTTCCCACGAAAAATTTTTCCGATACTCTGTTGACCACGTAAGTTCCATCTTTCAGGAAAACGATGATATCGTCAATATCGGAACAATCCCCTACATATTCATCTTTCCTGAGCCCGGTTCCTACAAATCCGTCCTTGCGGTTTACATAGAGCTTCTGGTTGGCAACTACGACTTTAGAAGCCTCTATGTTTTCGAAACTGCGGATTTCGGTTTTTCGCTCTCTTCCTTTTCCGTGTTTTTTCTTTATCTGTTTGAAATAGTTGATGGTGAAGGCGACCAGGTTTTTCAGGTGATTTTTCACCTCTTTCATTTCGTCCTCCAGGCCTTTGATATGCTCATCCGCCTTTTTTACATCGTATTTTGAAATCCGTTTGATCCGGATCTCGGTGAGTTTGATGATATCTTCACGGGTTACCTCCCTTATAAGCAGTTTTTTATAAGGATCCAGTCCCTTATCGATCGCCTCCAGCACCTCTTCCCAGGTTTCGCACTCTTCGATATCGCGGTAGATCCTTTTTTCTATGAAGATCTTCTCCAGGGAGGACATATGCCACTCCTCTTCCAGTTCATGCAGGCGGATCTCCAGCTCCTGTTTCAGGAGTGACTTGGTGTTATCGGTATTGATTCGTAATACTTCACTAACTCCCATGAACCGGGGTCTCTCCTCGTCGATCACGCAGCAGTTGGGTGAAATGGATACTTCGCAATCGGTAAAGGCGTATAGGGCATCTATGGTTTTATCCGAAGATATACTGGGAGCCAGGTGCACATGGATCTCCACGTTTTCAGCCGTGTTATCATCGATCTTCTTAATCTTGATCTTCCCTTTTTCATTGGCTTTTAAGATCGATTCGATCAGAGATACGGTGGTTTTTCCCCAGGGCAGGTCGCGGATTACCAGAGTTTTTTTATCCAGTTTCTCTATTTTAGCCCTTACGCGGATGACACCACCCCGTTTCCCGTCGTTGTACTTACTGAAATCAGCATACCCGCCCGTGGGGAAGTCGGGGTAGAGCTCAAAATCCTTTCCTTCCAGGTACCGGATTGATGCATCGATCAATTCATTGAAATTGTGAGAAAGGATCTTGGACGATAATCCTACAGCGATCCCCTCGGCACCCTGTGCCAGCAGCAGCGGAAATTTGGCCGGAAGGGTAAGGGGCTCTTTATTACGCCCGTCATATGAGAGTTTCCAGGTAGTGGTCTTTGGATTAAAGATCACATCGCCGGCAAAAGAAGAGAGCCGCGCTTCGATGTAGCGGGAAGCTGCGGCGCTGTCACCTGTGAAAATATTCCCCCAGTTCCCCTGGGTATCAATCAGCAGGTTCTTCTGTCCCATCTGCACAAGCGCATCCCCGATAGAGGTATCACCATGGGGGTGAAACTGCATGGAATGGCCTATGATATTGGCTACTTTATTGTAGCGTCCGTCATCCAGTCGCTTCATGGCATGCAGGATCCTGCGCTGTACAGGTTTGAGTCCGTCCGCAAGGCTCGGAACCGCCCGTTCAAGGATTACGTAGGAAGCGTAATCAATGAAGTAGTCTTCGTACATCCCGCTGAGATGGGTGATCTTTGAATCATCAAGACCCTCCCCGTCATGGGAATGTCGGTCAAAACTCTGGTAATCTTCAGGTGTATTGTTGGTGATGTCGTCGCTCATAGATCAATGATTCTTCCCCTTTAAACAGCAATAATGTCCTCTTCCACGCGCAGCCGGTCTATGATGAAATCCTGCCGGTCGGGGGTGTTTTTCCCCATGTAAAACTCCAGGATATCCTTCAGATCATCCTCCTTTTTCAGTTTAACAGGTTCCAGGCGGATATCCGGACCGATAAAATGTTTGAACTCATCGGGGCTTATCTCTCCCAGTCCTTTAAACCGGGTGATTTCAAAGTTCTTGCTCAGTTTCTTCTTCGCTTCTTCCTTTTCCAGTTCGGAGTAACAATAGAAGGTCTTACTCTTATCCCTGACCCTGAAAAGCGGGGTTTGCAGGATAAAAAGATGCCCTTTCCGCACCAGGTTGGGGAAAAACTGCAGGAAAAAAGTGAGCAATAACAGCCTGATATGCATTCCATCCACATCTGCATCGGTGGCAATCACAACCTTCTTGTAGCGGAGGTTATCCAGGCCTTCCTCGATATCCAGGGCAGACTGGAGCAGGTTGAACTCTTCGTTTTCATAAACCACCTTTTTGGTCAGACCGTAAGAGTTCAGCGGTTTGCCCCGAAGACTGAAAACCGCCTGGGTGTTCACATTCCGTGATTTGGTGATAGAGCCTGATGCAGAATCACCCTCGGTGATGAAGATGGTGGTTTCGTTTTTATCGTCGTGGTTGGAGTTGTAATGGATTTTGCAATCCCTGAGTTTCTTGTTATGGAGGCTTGCTTTCTTTGCGCGTTCCTTTGCCAGCTTCTTGATCCCGGAGATCGCTTTCCGCTCCTTCTCCGACTCCTGGATCTTTTTCAACAGTATGTTTGCTGTATCCGGATGTTTGTGCAGGTGATCATCCAGCTTGGAAGTGAGGAAATTCATCACAAAATTCCTGACGCTGGGTCCGTTGGGGCCTATCTCCCTGGAGCCCAGTTTGGTTTTGGTTTGTGATTCAAATACCGGTTCTTCAACCTTCAGGCTTACGGCGGCAATAATTGAGGTGCGGATATCGGAAGGATCGAAATCCTTTTTGTAAAATTCGCGTACCGTTTTGACCAGCGCCTCTTTGAAGGCGATAAGATGGGTGCCTCCCTGCGTGGTGTGTTGTCCGTTCACAAAACTATAGTACTCCTCCCCGTATTGGTTTCCGTGGGTGATGGCCACCTCGATATCGGTGTTTTTCAGATGGATGATCGGGTAGATACCTTCGTTGCCCATATTCTCTTCCAGCAGGTCGACCAATCCGTTTTTGGATATGAACTTTTTCCCGTTAAACAGGATGGTCATACCGGTATTGAGATAGGTGTAGTTCCGGAGCATCGTTTCGATATACTCTTCGTTAAACCGGAACTTTCCAAACATGGTATCATCGGGCACAAAGCGGATCAACGTCCCGTTTTTCCGGGAAGTTTCCGCCTCTTCGGCATCCCTGATCAGTTCCCCCCGGGTAAATTCAACTGATTTGATCTTTCCTTCCCGGTGCGACTGGATCACGAAACTTGAAGAAAGGGCATTAACCGCTTTGATACCCACGCCGTTCAAGCCCACCGATTTCTTAAAGACCTTGGAGTCATACTTTGCCCCCGTGTTCATCTTTGAGGCCACATCCATCACCTTTCCAAGGGGAATCCCGCGGCCGAAATCGCGTATGCTCACCTCCTCTTCATTTACATGGATCTCGATGGTCTTTCCATATCCCATCATGTATTCATCCACGGAGTTGTCAAGCACCTCCTTGATAAGAATATAGATACCATCATCGGCCGAAGACCCGTCGCCCAGCTTTCCGATATACATACCGGGTCTCTTGCGAATGTGTTCCTTCCAGTCTAATGTACGAATGCTCTCTTCTGAATAATTCGCCGACATAGTTTGCCTCTAAAAGTATTAAAGCTAAATGGTTAATTGTCAGGTTCAATCCCGGTGATAGCTGCTTTTTAGATCCTTTACGGGCAGATCACCCGACGCATGACAAATATAACCAAAAGAATTTCTGGGTCACCATTCATTTATCAACAAAGAAATCAACATGCGGGGTGTCTGGAGAGGCAAGCAGGCTACCACTCAACGGCTTTCACATTCATGATGGTCTTATGGTTGGGGGTATAGGTGCCGGAAAGGTCAAATTCCCATATCCATTGGTCATTCCGGCGTCCTTCAGGAAGCCGTGTATGGACCAGGGGGACGTGAACCGACTCACCACCGGTGGAGATGCCGGTCTCTTCCACATCGGTGACCAGGCATCCGGGTTTGCTGGTGATCCATTCTATATGAGCCTCCTGGATGGTTTTGCGAAAACGGTCGTATTCGGTTTTCTGGAAATAGTTGCTCCGGCGTTTAATATGGTCTACCACTATAATATCCAGCTGATTGAGCAGATTCAGAGAAATCATGGCATCGGGCTCAAAGAGGAGCGCGGGAATCTCGGGGGAGAAGAAATCGAGGTAATAGGTGGTGAGGTAATCTTCTTTGTGTCTGTTTATGTTCCAGGCAAACTCAACGGCACCGCCTGAAAGGTCAACCTCCTGGAGGGAGACATTGGGGAATTGCTGCATCCTCTTCCGGATTTGCGGCGGGTGGTAGATGTCTGCGAGCAGGATTTTTTTGAAGCGCTGACTGAGCTTTTCAATGGGGCAGTCCAGCAGCCATCCGGATCCCAGGACTGCAATGGTCTGGATCTCCCTGTCGGTGAATGCCTCTTCAATGAATTTCCTGGTATGGTTGAGATGGCTCTGCCAGTGGTCTTTTTCGCGCATGTAGCGGTTGAGGATACCCTCCTGGTCGGAGATGTACTTCATCTTTTTAAGCATCCGTCTGTTACCGTTCAGAAACATGCGTGAGTTTTCCCCGAAGTTACGCCAAAAGAGGCAATTGAATATTAAGAATATCTTAAATTTCGGGAGTGCTGTCGTTTGCGTTTTTATTTTTCCGGCTGCCGCTGTTTTTCCCGTTCCAGTTCTCCGATTGCTTTTTGCATGATTTCACAGGTATGAGATTTCAGGGATTCGGCATCCAGGGATCGCACCGTTTCGGCAGGGATCTCGTCCAGTACGCGGATCATTATCCTGCTGCGTCCTTTCAGCACCCAGCTTTTCTTCCCTCCGGGAAAGGTTTGTTCGGTACCAGCGTGTACAATGGGTATGATGCCGCATTCCATCCTTTTTGCCAGCAGAAAGGCGCCGTCCATGAAGGTGCGCATGGTGGCACTCCGTGTACGGGTTCCCTCGGGAAAGATCAACACGGAGGAGCCTTTTTTCATCTCTTTTTCTGCCCGGGTGATGAATTGCCGGCCCGACCGGGCATCTCTCCGGTCGATTTTAACCGCGTTGGTAAGGGAAAGTACCATGCCCACGAAAGGTAATTTGAAATTCTCTGCTTTGGAGACCCATTTGAAAGGACGCCTGATCTTATACAGGGCCAGGATATCGACCAGTGAGCGGTGGTTTGCCACCAGCACCACCGGCCGGTTCCACGGGATCTTCTCCCTGCCTTCCAGCCTGAGTTTCCAGAATATTACCAGCGACTGGTAATGCCAGGCCCAGAAGGTGCCCATCATATGGGCCGCTACGCGCCGTTTATCCCACCAGAAAGTGCACAACCACACCAACAGGAAAAAGGGGGTAATCACCACAGAGGTTAACACCATGGTAATCCATGCAAGCAGGGAATATATTTTCAGGAGGGTGGTTCTCATGGGTGAACGTCGTTCCGGGTGCAAATTAGAGATAAAATCTGAAATAGCCGGCTTTTTACATAAAGATCATCCGCTAGCGGCTATGACTTTTCAGGAAAAACCTATCTTTACGGGAAGTATGACCACCAAGCGCCCACTGCATACGAACGGATCCCTGGATGAGCGGACGTTTGAACAGATGTTCCGCGAGTTTTTTCCTGCCCTGATGGCGTTTGCACGAAAATTCCTGTCCGATGAGGACGATGCCAGGGAGGTGGTTCATAACGTGTTTATCAACCTCTGGGAACGGCGAGAATCGATGGACCTCTCCACTTCGCTTAAATCATACCTCTTTACCTCGGTACACAACCGGTGCCTGAACCAGCTGCGCGACCGGAAAAAGTTCAGTTCCGACGAGGTGCCGGAGGTGGTTTCGGGTGCCAGCCTGGATCAGCACATGGAGGCGATGGAGCTGGAGAAAAAGATCGGGGAGGTGATCGCGCAGCTCCCGGAGAAGTGCCGGGAGATCTTCGAGCTGAACCGGTTCAAAGGGTACTCCTACGGGGAGATCGCGCAGAGGCTGGGGATCTCGGTTAAGACGGTGGAGAACCAGATGTCGAAGGCACTGCGGGTGCTCAGGGAGCGGCTGGTGGATTACCTGGGGATTGTGGTGTGGGTGGTGGTGCATGGGCTCAGCTAGTGGGTTCACGCAGAGGGTGTTGCACGCAGAGGGTGTTGCACGCAGAGGCGCAGAGACGCAGGTTACAGCAGGACGATTGGAGACGCAGAGAAGCGGGTTACAGCAGGACGATTGGAGGCGCAGAGAAGCGGGTTACAGCAGGACGATTGGAGGCGCAGAGAAGCGGGTTACAG
>CAYZMH010000003.1:38885-43175 GCA_964479445.1 uncultured Bacteroidaceae bacterium
CAGGACGATTGGAGGCGCAGAGGTTGGTGGTGTTGGGAGGATTTTTGCGATACAGATAGGGGTAGAGGGGAAGTTGAGTGTGGTACAAGTGAAGATAAGACCATGAGCGAAGAGTTGTCACATAGTGCTTTTTACGAACGGGCGGTTCGGTATTTGTCGGGCGAAATGCCGGATAAGGAGCGGCGTGTCTTTGAGGAGGAGCTGGCAGGTGACAGGGAGATGAGGGAGCGGTTGGACGAATTCAGGAAGATCTGGACAGGGGTGGATTTGATAAAGGCTCGTGAGGAGTATGACATGGATCATGAGTGGAATGTATTGCGGGATAAGCTTGGATGGTCAATAGATGAGATAATTAGGAGTGGAGGCAGAGGTGAGAATATTGAGAAAGATGAGAAAGGGGAGAGCAGGAATGGAGAGATTGGTATGCCAGGTGAGAGAGGGACGGGTATGCCGGTACGTTCGCTGCGGTATTACCTGGTGCGGATTGCTGCCGCGTTGGTTATCGGGTTCCTGGGGGTGGCCGGGTGGTATTACGGAAGGCAGGCGCTGTGGTATGATCACTACTCGGTGGAGCGTGGAACGGAGGTTTTCCAGTTGCCGGATGGCAGTGAGGTTACGCTGAACGAAGGATCTGAACTGGCCTGGTTCAACAGGTCGGATCGTGGTGAGCGGAAGGTGAAACTGGAGGGTGAGGCTTATTTCGAGGTGGTTCGTAACCCATCGGTGCCGTTTCGGATTGAGGCGGGGGCTGCGCAGGTTGAAGTGCTGGGTACAAGCTTTAATGTGCGGGCATACAAGGATATTGAGACCGTGGAGGTTACGGTTGAATCGGGAGTGGTGGCGCTGCGGTCTGATCGTGGTGATGCCGGGGAGCTCGTATTGAAAAAGGGTAATTCGGGGGTCTATCACCGGTCGGATCGTGATCTGGAGCTGGTAAAAAAGGCGGATCCTAACGTGCTTGCCTGGAAAACCCGGGAGATCGTATTTGACCGTACTACCCTGGCGGAGGCGGCTGAGGTGATCAGCCGGGTGTACCATACCAGGGTGGAGCTGGCCGATCCGGCGCTGGGGCGTTGTGAGATCACGGTTACTTTCCGCGGCCAGGAACTGGAGTCAATCCTTCATGTGCTGACCGGAATGTTGGACCTGGAGGTGAAAAGGAGGGGTGAGTGGATTGTCCTGGACGGACCGGGTTGCCGGGGGAGTGAATGAGTGGGGGGGTGCCGGGTTGTTACAGGAAGGTACGTGGGGTTGTAAGCGGACAGGGGCCGGGGTTCAGGTCGGGTTCCTGTGACCGGGGGCCAGGTGGATCCTGATTAGCGGGAATGTTGAGGTTCACGGGGTCATCCAAGGTATTATGCCGGGAGAGAATTTAAAAGGGTACATGCAATCTTAGAGGGTCGGAAATCATGCTGAAAGCATCGGATTATACCATATTTTTCATTGTTTTTTCTATGCTCGTTCCGGCTGCGACCCTGGCGCAGGAAAACCCGCTCAGGCAAGAGGTTACGGTGGTGGCGGAGGGGGTGCCATTGAAGAGGGTGATGTCGGATATCGAGAATCAGACGGGGTTGAGTTTTGCTTACCGGAGCCGGTTGCTGGATGAGGATGAACCGGTTACCCTGAATTTTAAATATGTACCGTTGGAGGAGGTGCTGGAGGAGTTGTTTGGAGAGCGTTCCCTGGATTTTCGCGTGGTGGAGCGGCAGATTATTCTCAACCGGCAGCCGGGGCAGGGGAAGGATCCGGCAGGGGATCAGTCTGACCGGGAGGAAGCTGGTCAGGATCCATACACCGTCAACGGGTATGTCAAGGATGGTGCTACCGGGGAGGTGCTTATTGGCGCATCGGTGGCGGTCAGAGGCAGTAGCAGCGGGGCAATTACCAATAAGTACGGATTCTTTTCGCTTACGCTGAACGAGCCCGCGGATAGTTTGTCTTGCTCTTTTGTAGGCTACCGCCCCCGCTCGGTGGCGTTGAGCGGCAGGGATCAGTACGTGGTGTTCGGACTGGAGGAGCGGTCTGTGGAGATCAGGGAGGTGGTGGTCTACTCGGATGAATCGGTGGATGAGATCCGGACCAAGCGGGGATCGGAAGACCGGTTGCGGCCGGAGGCGGTACAGCAGATGCCGGCCCTGTTCGGGGAGAAGGATGTGATCAAGTCGCTCGCAGCGATCCCGGGGGTGAAGTTTTTCGGTGATGGCTCCACCATCTTCTATGTAAGGGGCGGGAGCCGCGACCAGAACCTGGTGACCATTGACGAGGCACCTATTTACAATCCGACCCACCTGCTGGGATTCTTTTCGACGGTGGTTCCCGATGCGGTGAAGGATATCCAGGTGTACAAGGGAGATTTCCCTGCCAATTACGGGGGGAGGCTCTCTTCGCTGGTGGATATCCGGACCAAGGACGGGAATATGCAGCAGTTTGGTATGAACGGAAGTGTGGGATTGCTTTCCAGCCGGCTTTCCCTGGAGGGACCCATCTGGAAGGATCATATCTCCTATTTTGTATCGGGGCGCCGCTCTTATATTTACAAACCTATCCACCAGGTGGCAGAGGAGTTGAAGGATCTGCATTTTGCCGATCTCCATCTGAAACTGAATTACCGGATCAACGAGAACAACCGGGTGTTCTTTGCACATTATAGTGGTCGGGATAATTTTGAACAGGGCAATACGCGTGCACGTACTTCAGGGATTAACTGGCAAAATTCGACTACCACACTGCGCTGGAATCATCTCTTTTCCGACCGGCTGTTCAGCAATACGACATTGTACGGGAGCCGCTACGACTACTACCTGAACACCAACATCCAGCAGGGTGATTACTGGTATTCCCACATCGATAATTTCAGTCTGAAAACCGATTTCACCTGGTACCTGGCCCCGGGAAACACCCTGCGGTTCGGGGCCCGACTCGCGGAGCATTTTTTCAATCCTGGTAACTACTACGATGATCACGAGATCCTCCCGCTGCCCTATGTGATCTCCACGCGAAGGGCAAGGGAGTCGGCACTCTACCTCAGCGACCAGTGGATCCTCTCCGATCGCTTATCGCTGAGGATGGGGCTGCGGCTCACCGGCTGGAGCAATGTGGGGGAGGCGGTGGAATACAGCTTCGACGAAAATCAGCTCGATTCAACGCATTACAACCCGGGTGAAGTATACCATACCTATGTACGGCTGGATCCGAGAATGAGTGCGGTGTTCAAAGCTTCCGAGCGGGACGTGCTCACGTTGAGTTTCAGCCGGACACACCAGTTCGAGCACCTGATCACCAACTCCATCAGTCCGTTCACCACCCTGGAAGTATGGCTCCCCAGCGCTCCGCAGATCCGCCCCCAGCGTGCCGATCAGCTTGGGTTAGGGTATCACAGGTCGTTCCGTGTAAACGGACTCGAATTTAAAACCGAGGTGTATTACAAGTGGATGACGAACCAGATCGATTACCGCGATCATGCGCGCATGCTGATGAACCCGTTCGTGGAGTACGAGCTGCGGTTCGGGAGCGGCCGGGCGTACGGATGGGAAACGATGATTAAAAAGAAGCGGGGAGCGCTCACCGGTTGGCTTTCTTATACGCTGTCGAGGTCGGTTTACCATATCCCTGAAATCAACGGGGGAGAGGCGTATCCATCGTATTCCGACCGGCCCCATGATGTATCGCTGTTCCTGGCGTGGCAGTTTTTGCCGCGGGTTTCGATATCGGCTAATTTTACCTATATGACCGGTGCCCCGTTTACGAGTCCGACCGGTTTTTACCTCTATGACGACTACCAGGTGCCGGTGTATGATGCCCGCAACAACGACCGGCTGCCTGATTACCACCGCCTGGATGTGGCCCTGAGGTGGCAGCTTAACAAGCGCGAGTCCCGGTTCAGGCATAACCTCACCCTCTCGTTTTATAACCTCTACGGGCGCAAGAACCCGGTGGCGATCCATTTCAACAAGATGGAGAATTCGGACGGGAACCTGGTGGTCCCGTACAACTATTACTCCCGCCCCGATCTGCTGCCCACGCAGTTTTACCTCTATAAAATGATCCCTTCGCTGAGCTATCAATTTGGATTCTGATTATGGGAAAAAACAAAAAATACAGCGTGTTGAAAAGAGACTCTTCCCGGGGAGCCGGGTTACCGGGAAGGGGGACACCGGGGGCCAGGACACCGGGATGGGTAACACCGGGAAGGGGGACACCGGGGGCCAGGACACCGGGATGGGTAACACCGGGAACCGGGACACCCGGGGATGTTTTTCACCGGTGGATGTGGTTGCTCCCGGTTGTTTT
>CAYZMH010000003.1:43275-122071 GCA_964479445.1 uncultured Bacteroidaceae bacterium
CCGGGACACCCGGGGATGTTTTTCACCGGTGGATGTGGTTGCTCCCGGTTGTTTTCCTGCTGGTTTTCACGGGATGTTACGAGGAGATCGATTGGGAGCCGGAGGAGAGCGGGGAGAAGCGCCTCGTGGTGGATGCCCTGATCACCAATGAAGCGAAGGCGCATGCCGTGAAATTGAGTACCACGTTTTCGGGCATCGACGGGGATCCGGAGCCGGTTAGCGGGGCGGAGGTGATCCTCACCGACGGGGAGCAGGTGGAGATGCTCACCGAGTCGGCGGGTGAACCCGGAACGTACTTTACCGGTGAGGATATGCGGGCTGTGGTTAATAAACAGTACGGACTGCGTATCCGGTACGCGGATGAAGAGATCTGGGGGGTTGCCCGCATGGAGGCGGTGACGCCTATCCGGTACCCGAGGTATTACAGGGTGAGCGATGACCCCGAACTGTATGAGTTCTGGTTACCCGGAAGCGATGGTCCGGCCATCATGGAGCTGGAACTGGATTGGTCGGGTGTTGAGGGCTATGAGGGCTTGCCGGCAGCGGAGACCCACGCGGTGGTGAAGGAGTATTTTTTCAGTGCCCTAACCGTGGATGTGAATGAGATCTTTTCAGCGGACCGCGACCGGGTGCGAATTCCCCCCGGAACCGGGGTGGTGGTCTCCAAGTATTCGCTGTCGGATGGCTACGCCGAGTACCTGCGCGGGATGCTCTCGGAGACTACCTGGAACGGGGGTACGTTTGATGTGAAAGCCGGCAATCCGTTGTCCAACCTGACTAACGATGCGGTAGGGTATTTTGCAGTTTGTACGGTCGTGCGGGATACCATGATTTTTCAGCCGGGGATGATGCAGTAATACAACCTGCCCAATCTCATGGAATAATCGACCTGGAGGCTGTTCAAACCATATACTCTGGCATACAAAGTTTCCCGTTTAACCGGGGCGACAGGTGATCATTGATTTCTGCCATGTAATGAGAAAGCTTTTTTACGGAACGGGAAGCCCTGGTTGGTTGATCCTGTTGGAGCAGGTTTATTGGGGTTGAAGCAAGTGCCTGCATCTTACTTCAAAATCATGCAGGTTGATACAGATAAGAGCAAGATACTCCATAATGAAAGGGGTTGCTTCCGTTGAGGATTATTTGAAGGCGGAGCGGAAGGTAACGTAGTAGTCTTTGGGCAGGGTGGGAACGAGAACCCAGTTCATGCTGAAGAAGTGAATGTCGCATTCACCGCATTCACGCATGGTGACATTGTATTCGTAACGACCGAGGGCTGCATTTTCGGTGACCTCCCTTACCAGGTGGATATCGCAGCCGTTGCCTTCGATGCATTGTCCCAGGAGGGTGAAATGCCTGAAATCGATCTCGGGCAGTTCCTCTTCGGGGTTGGCGAGGCTGTCCAGTACCAGGTTGTGGTAATCTTCTTCGTTGGTGATGATGAATGTATTGCGGTCGCTGCGTGGCTCGTTGATCAGGGCCATCTCTTTTGCAGAGAAACTCTTTTTGATCAGACCAAGGTTTATATCCTCCCCCACGCAGAGCGGATTTTTGGAGCAGGAGAAAAGCAGTATCCCTGCAACGAAAGCAGTAAGACGCCCGATATGCGCGATACGTTTGCTGGTCATCCGTTCAAAATTGTGAGTCCCTAAATTGTGCACGGTTCACTAATTACTTCCTGTTTCACCCGATCGCCACATTGTGGCAGACATCCCGGGCATTGACCTGTGCACGAAATCCTCCCGCTGCATTGCACATCGTACGTGTGCGATCCTGTAACCTGTAAATATAAAAACTTATCAGTGATATTCCACTAATTTCCCATTGGTTTTTCAGAAAAGACCGGAGATATTTCCATCGTTGTCGATGTCGATCTTTTCGGCTGCGGGATGGGCAGGCAGACCGGGCATACGCATGATCTTCCCGGTGATGGGGATCACAAATCCGGCACCGGCTGCAATCTCGATTTCCCGTACCGTGACCACAAAATCTTTAGGCCGGCCCAGCAGGGCCGGGTTATCGGAAAGGGATTTCTGGGTCTTGGCAATGCAAACCGCCAGGTGGTCAAGCCCCAATTCGCTGATCTTTTTCAGGTCCTGCCTGGCCTGGCTGGTATAGTCGATGGCTTTCGCCCCATAGATCTCCTTGGCAATGGTCTCTATCTTTTTTTCCATATCCCATTCCCACCGGTAAAGCGGTTTGCAGGGTTTACCGTTACGATCCACGGCACTCATCACTTTTTTTGCCAGGTCCTCGGCGCCTTCTCCGCCTTTTTCCCATACCTCTGCGATGGAGGCTTCAGCACCGATCTCGCGGGCATGTTCCATAATGGCGTCAAGTTCTTCATCTGTATCGCTGGTGAACCGGTTGATGGCGATCACGCACACCTCAGCAAATTTGTGGATGTTTTCCACGTGCTTGTCCAGGTTGGCCATCCCTTTTTTAAGTGCCTGGAGGTTGGGCTCATTGAGTTTTTCCACGGGAACCCCGCCATGGTATTTCAACGCGCGCACCGTGGCTACCAGGACCACTGCTTTGGGCCGGAGTCCGGAGCTCTGGCACTTAATGTCAAAGAATTTTTCAGCCCCCAGGTCGAATCCGAATCCGGCCTCTGTAACGGCATAATCGGATAATGAAAGTCCCATCCGGGTGGCGATCACAGAGTTGGTTCCCTGGGCTATATTGGCAAATGGTCCGCCGTGGATAATGGCAGGGTTACCCTCCAGTGTCTGGACCAGGTTGGGCTTGATAGCATCTTTCAGCAGTGCCGCCATTGCTCCCTGCGCTTTCAGGTCGCGGGCGTACACCGGTTTTTTGTCCATGGTATAACCAAGAAAAATGTTCCCCAGCCTGTGTTTGAGATCTTCCAGGTCGTCGGCAAGACACAGGATCGCCATGATTTCGGAGGCTGCAGTGATGTCGAAACCGGTCTCACGGGGTACCCCCGAGCGAGTACCGCCCAACCCGATGATAATCCTCCGCAACGCCCGGTCGTTCATATCCATGACCCGCTTCCATTTAACGGTCCGCGGATCGATCCCGATGGATTTGGTACGGCTCTGAACATTGTTATCAATCAGCGCAGCCAGCAGGTTGTGCGCTTTTTCAATGGCTGCAAAATCGCCCGTGAAGTGGAGGTTGATATCTTCCATGGGTACCACCTGGGAGTAACCTCCGCCCGTGGCGCCCCCTTTGATCCCGAATACAGGTCCGAGTGAGGGTTCCCTTAGCACTACCGTCGTTTTGTACCCGAGCCGGTTCATTCCCTCTGTGAGTCCTATGGACATGGTGGTTTTACCCTCCCCGGCCGGGGTGGGGGAAATGGCTGAGACCAGGATCAGTTTTCCATCCTCTGCCTTTTCCTGGTCGATCAGCTTGAGGGGCAGCTTGGCAATGTGCTTTCCATACGGATATAGATCCTCTTCCCTGACGTTTAACCTGGAGGCGATCTCTGCTATGGGCTTCATGGTGTGATGGTGGGCAATCTCTATGTCGCTCATAAGTTCTGTTCTTTTAGTATTGAAATGGAAATAACAAAATTACAAAAAAACGATTCACTTCTATTCACACCAGGACCTTTTGAACCGGATGAGGGACACAAGGTTGTCTGTTATGCACCTTCCTATGACATAGAAATTATTGATACTGTTTAAACCAATAATAACAGCGGGTTCAGATGATATACATATTTAAATATGTATTTTAATATGTATTAAAATATGTATATTTAATCTGGATGATTCTCATTTTTCCCGGGAGTCATTATGGATTAGGAATCCGGGGTTCTGCATTACTGAGAACCGGATTTCGGGTGAATTTTTTCCTTCCCGGAAAACCGGTAAACATCCCGGAATCTATATGGTTGAGGTGTGGATTTCGGGTGAATTTTTCTCCTTCTCATCGTTAATCTGTTTCCTGACAGATGGGGTAAGGTAAGCATGTTTGTAAGGGGAAACACTTTTTAACCGGGTTATCGAGCCGGTTAATCAAATGATTTGCCTTGAAGACCGCTTTTTTGTGATCCCCGCTTGGGATTACTTCTTTCGGTGACTTTTTTGTGAGTTGGCACTTTTTTTTCAGGGTTGTACGGGTCTCTTAAGAGTCAGAAAAACAGCTATTTTAAAAGTGACCGCCAGGTTTTTTGTATTTTTTTTCATTTCGGCATAGGGGTAAAGCCCGGGAGTGGGTGTGCTATGGATGAAAACGGACTAAGAAAATGAATGTGTAACCAATAAAAATGGATAGTCATGAAAAAGTTAAGTATTGTTTCTTTCGTAGTTTTTTTAGCTGGGGTATTTTTTTTCACTGGATGTGAAAGCGAACCGTTCGGACCCCAGGGTGATGAGAGCATCCTGCCCGAAAAATTCTCCGTGGACATCCCGGATGCTATTTCGCAGGATGTTTCGGCACAAAAGAGTGTTGCCGTGGATACCATGAAGGGCCATGAGATCTACCGGCATCTCATATTCTTCATCCATGTGGGTGAGGAGGCTGCCGAGATCCTGGAGGGCATCATCTGGTCGATCAACGTGTACAACATTGACCGCGTGAAAACGCTGACCTATGAAGGTGATGAGGATGGCCGTATCAAGAACCTGGCAGTGGTCGAAGGACCCGAATATGATGGTCGCATCTGGGAGTATGGTCTGACCATTACCGATGCTGAATCGGAGGGCAATGAAGATGGCGGCAAGGCGGTTCAGATTTTCTGGAACGGCAATCCGCGGGAAGGTATAGCGTTACTGAAGCCCTACAACATCAATCGTCATGATGACTCAGAGATGAGTGATGCGATGTTCCGCATCGATTACAGCGAGGTTGGTGAGATGGGATACGATGCCCACATGCTTGTTTCCATCGATGAGCTTCCCACGGTTGATCCTCTGCTGGCGCCCTTCTCCATGGATGCCATGAAGATGTTCGTTGGTAAGAAAGGGGATTTTGTGGATGTGTACGGAAACAGCAACCACCCCAACGGCAAATTCCTCACCTCTGTCACCGGGTATAACTGGGCGTTTGTTGCAAGCGGCGAGGAGAACCGGGATGTGGCAGTTGCCGAGGTAGGACTTCCACTGAGCACCCTGGATGCTTCCGGTCGGGATGCATTGCTGGAGACCTGGTCGATTAAGAATGTCCTTACCAACGAGGTGAAAGAGGTATGGCCGAAGGCGAGCGATGAGTTGCTCGAAGCATGGTTGCACAATACCGAGGCTCCCGGATTCTTCAACGACGGAGGATTCATACAGGGAGGCACGGCTCCGTCAGAGGATTTTGAGGAAGTGGCTGCGAGGCTCAAGGGTATGTCACCCTATAATCCGCAGACCCTGCAGGACCTGAATATCGAATTCAATTAGGATTTCCGACCCGATCATGTTCATCCGATCATGTGAGATCCTTTGGAGGGCTGCCCGCGCGGGCAGCCTTTTTTTGGGCTGAACGGCTCAGTGAGCGCCAGGTTCTTGCAGCGGTATGCTCTTGCCGGGCAGATGGAATGGGGTGTAAGTTCGGACGCTGTCTGGATTAATGATTGGAATATTCTTTTTCCGGGCAAGTGTAATGGGGCCGGAATGCTCGGCCGGTATTAGCAATTGGCTGTTATGCCTTCCCTGCGTGAAGTTTCTTTTTACGAGGGAAATGCTTTTTCAAGGATTTTCCGGGTGAGGGAGTATCCCTTGTCCCACTGACTCGCCCTGGGGCCGGAATAATTAAGGGTCCCGGGAGCAAAACGCTCTATAAATTCGGGGATTCGCCGGGCGGCCTCTTCGACGGATAGTTGGGACATATCAAGCAGCAGGTAGGGTTTGTTCTGTCTTCTGGCCACATCCAGGGAGTAAAAGGTGCCCCCGGCCATTTTTTCATGGTAGATGATCACGGTGGCATCGCTGTCGATTACGTTGGAGCGGGTGCGGTCTTTGTAATCCCCGCCGGTAAGTTCCTCCAGCGGGTATTTCCGGTCGATGCGTCCGTCTTCGGCTTTGCGTCCGTCGGGGCACCACCCTCCACAGGGAATGTTCTGTTCCAGGCAGAAATCCAGCACTGCCCGGTCCACGCCTGATTGGCCGCCGCAGACCATTTTTACCCTGACTTCTTCCGGGTTGTTTGTACCTGTTGTCATGGTAAGCTATATTCTTAAACCGGCCGGGATCAGATCCAGACCAGTTTTTCTTTTCCCAGGGCCTCTTCCACCTGTTCGATGGCCGAATGGTGGGTAATGCCCAGCATGTAACCGCCGCCGGATCCATTCAGCTTGAGGTAATAGGTATTGGTGACCTGGCCACTCAGCCATGCATCGGTCATGGATTCCGGGATCATTTTCCGGAAATGCTTGTACTGCAGGTCGGATATGGCCCGCAGAATCATCGCCGGGTCAGATTCCCGTCTTTCCAGGAGCACATCGATCAGTTTCCGGTTCAGGGAAAGGTACTGATTTTCGACCACTTTTCGAAATTCTTCCCGTCTTAGTTCGTCCATGAACCACCTGACCAGCGGTCCGGTATCAAGCCGGATCCCGGAGTCGACCAGGAAAAAGCGATATCCCCCGGGTATCCGGGAGGGATCGAATGAGATGGGTTCGATCGCATGATCTCCGGAGAAGAGGAGCGGTTTTCCCAGGTAGCAGGAGAGTGCATCCACACCGGAGCTTTTCCCGTGGAAATACGATTCAATCGTGGACAGGTCTTTGCGCATCTGATGCAGTGTAAGTTCCTCTTTCCCCGAAAAAAGCTGGTCGTAGATAAAAGCAGACACCGACCCGGAGCTTCCGATTCCATAGCCCAGCGGTATATCGGATTCCAGGTAATAGCCGCTTCTGATCATCTTTTCGAACTCCCCGATCTGCGCCTTACCGTGAAAGCTGTTCACGGGAAGCGATTTCATGTACTGGTAAAGGTTTCGCAGGTATTCCAGCGATTTAAAAGCCCGTTGTTCATCGGGGGCCTGGTTTATGGTACCCAGCCGGGTAAAGAAGCTTGTAAGCGGAACGGTGAGTGCATCTCCTTTCAGGATTGCACTGTATTCACCGACCAGCATGACCTTGGCGTAGTATTTGGTTGTTGTGTTCATTCCACCGAGATCCTTTCCGGGCCATTTCCCATGACATCTCCGATGACGGCCTGGTTTTCACACAATGGTTTCAGTTGTTCATTTACAAAGGGGGTTACTCGGTTTGCCTCCGATTCGGGGAACAGGAGATGGACATTGGCCCCGGCATCCAGTGTAAATCCCAGGCTTGTTCCGGTATCCCGCCGGAACTCCCGGATGCGGTGCAGGGCTTCCACGGTAAGGGGAGCCATCAGGATATACCCGGGTGAACTGGTCATCATCATGGCGTGCAGGGTAAGTGCTTCGTTCTCCATGATATCGATGAAACCGCCCCAGTCGCCGTTTCGCAGCACGGGTTTAAGGAGCCGGAGATTATCCTCTGCCTGTCGAAACCTTGCGGGGGCGAACGGATTGGTTTCCATGAGTGCATGACCATGGGAGCTGGAGACAGCCTTTTTCCCCGACTCGATGATCAGGATCGAATCGTGCAGGAGCCGGAAATTGGGATGGATCTGCCCGATGGGAATGGCGTACTCATCGCTGGAGTCTGACCACCCGGAGGTTTTGCCCCACAGGGCCATCGCCCCGTACAGGGAGCGGGATGCGCTGCCTGAACCCAGGCGGGCCAGCAGGCTGGCCTTCCGGTAGAAATCTTCATGCGGCCTGTTAAACAGTTCCTGCTCGATATCACACAGGGCCAGTGCCAGGGCACTGAGGGCCGAGGCGCTGGAAGCGATCCCGGAGGAGTGGGGGAAGGTGTTGGCCGATCGTACCGTAAGGCGGGCATGCCCGAGGAAAGGGAGCAGCGGGGTTACCTGTTCCAGGTATTTTTCCAGGCGCTCACTGAATTGCGGAGCTTCGTTGTTTTCAAATTGAAAATCGAGTCGGGGACCCTGTGCGGTATCGTCATAGATACACTCCACCTCCATGCGTGTGCGTGCATGGCTGAGGGTGACGCTGAGGGAAGCGTTGGTGGGCAGCTGGACAGTCCGTTTGCCCCAGTATTTTACAATGGCAATATTGGAAGGACTCTCCCAGGACACCCTGGTATGGTTGGTTCCGGGTACCCCCGAATACGATACGGAGGCTTCATCGCGGACTCTCTTTTCATACTTCATTTCCATAGTATACTATCTCTTTGTAGGGAAACACGATTGATATTCCCTTGTTTTCCAGGTAATAGCGTAGTTCGGATTCCGGAAGGGTGGTGGCCACCAGGGCAAAATCGCCGCCCCAGGCTCCCAGGGATTTTACATAACCGTCGAGATCGCCGAACCGCTCCTCCCTGAGAGCGGGTTTCTGGAGTATGTCTGAGAGGCTCTCTTCGTGTTCGCGCATGATCTCACCGAATTCGCGGAGGGTGGGTGCTTTGATCAGCCGGTAGGTCAGACCGGAAAAGTGGTCGATATCCCTGGCCGTGGGGATATAATGGTCGAGGAACGAGGCCAGGCTCTGGTCTGATCGCTGTTTTTCACCCAGGTACACGAAGTAGAGCTGGCTGGCGAACGAGGGGTAGAAATCGATGGTCTCCACCACCGGCATATCGTCAATGAGTTCATAGAGTAGGGGTCCGTTTGCATTGGCGCATGCCACATCGTACCCTGAACCTCTGGAGATCCGGAAGTGAAATTGCAGGGGATCGGCCCCGGCCCACTGGGCGAGGAGGGAGGTGAGGGTGGAGCTGCTTCCGAAGCCCCAGTTCGGATCAAAATCAAGGCGGGTGGTAATGTCTCTCTTTTCCAGTTGTTCGGCGAATCCGGGTTTCAGTTCGAGCATTTCTCCGAGCAGGAATACCAGGTGATCGGCGGTTTGCCGGTCGGTTGCCGATTCCACGGTGAGGGTGTCGAGGCGGATGCGGGTTTCGAACCAGGTTTGCTTTTTATACCGCGCGGTCCATTGCAGCATTCCGCGGGTCTCCTTGTGACCGGGAATCAACCACTGGCCGTGGGTTAATGGCACTGCCAGTGCCCTGGCGCCGAACAGGATCATGTATTCGGCGGTAAGGAGCAATTTTCCCCGGGCAAAGTATCGGTTCGCCATGATGTTATTTCTTTAAGGTTTCCAGGAATTCCTTGACCGCATGATGGGAGACAGTTTTGTCTTTAAAGTGAAGAAGGGCCTGCTCTCGTTCTTTTTTGCCGGCACCAAGCTGGCGGAGGATGTTGGCCAGGTGCATCTTCATGTGACCCTGCTGGATTCCGCTGGTGACCAGCGAGCGTATGGCACTGAAGTTGTTTGCCAGTCCGGCTGCCGCGATGATCTTCATGAGTTTGTGGGCATCGGGGTTGTTCATGATCCCCATACTCTGCCGGGCCAAGGGATGGTTACTGGTTAGTCCGCCCACGGTACCCACTGCCAGGGGCACCTCCAGGGTAAACCGGAAGAGGCCGTCCCGGAGGGTTGCTTCGGACAGTCCGCGGTACATTCCATCCCTTGCCGCATAGGCGTGTCCGCATGCCTCCACCGCACGGAAGTCGTTCCCGGTTGCAATGACCACGGCGTCCATGCCGTTGAATATACCTTTGTTGTGGGTGACGGCGCGGTAGGTGTCGTTTCGGGCGATCTCCACCGCCCGCACAAATTTTTCGGCAAAGGTTGCAGCCGGCATCTCTTTTGCCAGGGACTGCAGGTTGTTTACGGCTGTTTCCACGTAGACCTCCACCCGGCTTTCGGGGGTATAGTTGGAGAGAATAGCCATGATGATGGTCAGTTCCCCCTCCCCGGTTTTGCCGGTTGCGTTATCGACCACTGCTTTCCAGGTTTGGGCCAGTTCCTCCAGGACGGAGTTGATGAAGTTGGCACCCATGGCATCAGCGGTGTGGAAGGATACATGGAGCTGGTAGCAGGTATCCAGCATTCCGGTCCGGTCCACCAGTTCCATTTCGCTGATCCCGCCTCCCCGCTGGCGCATGCGTTCGGTGAGGGGATCCAGTTTTTCCAGGAGGTGTTTTTTCTCTTTATCAAACAGGGCTTGCAGTTTTTTGGCTGAGCCGGTCCAGCTGAAGTGCACCTGGCCGATCTTCAGGGTATCGATCACCCGGGCGTGAAACCCGCCGTGGGCTGACCAGAACCGGGCGGCATGGGAAGCTGCTGCTACCACGGAGCTCTCTTCGATGGCCAGCGGAACGGTAATCATCTCATCGTTGATCAGGAAATTGGGGGCGATGCCATAGGGGATGAAGAAGTTGGAGACGGTGTTCTCACTGAACTCCTCGTATATCTCCTGCATGGAAGGATCGGGGTGAAGATGGGAACGGATCTCCCTGCGGAGTTTTCCCGGTTGGGCTGACTGGTTGATAAGCCATTCCACCTTCTCTTCGCGGGACATCTTTGAGAATCCGGATACCGGTTGCTGTGGTTTCATGACGGGTTTACAGGTTATTCATTGATTGTCAGATAGGAATAGGCCATTTCCAGTCCTTTCACCTGGCTCTCCACGAAGGCCTGCAACTGTTCATAATCTTCCTGTGCATATTTGAGGAAGGTGGAGGCCATCCCGTACACGGCGGGCATGGAGGATTTTTTCACCAGGTAGTAGCCATCGAGGAAATCCTTGATGCCGCCTGAAATGATCAGCTCTTTGCAGGCGGGCTTTTCCCCTGCGGTGATCCGGTTGATCTCTTCGAGCATGGAGTAGGCATCCTCCCCGATGAGAGAGAGAGGTTCGAACAGGGCTTTTTCGGCGTTCTCGTCCCGCAGGAGTTCCACGCGGGCAAAGTTGGTTCCGCCGAATGCAGCAAATTCGATAGCCTGCAGGGGCAGCTGCAGCAGTTTGCGGAGGCTTTCCGGACCGATTCCCTGGCCCACTTCTTTGACGATCATGGGATAGGGAAACTTTTCCATAAATCGTGTAATCGCCTCAAAGGGAGATATTTTCAGGATGTCACCTTCGGGTTGGAACCACTCCTGCATGGGATTCACGTGAATGATGAGTCCGTCGGCTTCCAGTTTTTCCACCAGCTTTGTTGCTTTCCCGATGCTGTTCTCTTCCAGGAGCTCTTCGATCTGTGCAATCCCGAGGTTGGCCCACAGCGGCAGGTCGGGTCCGATTATGGGCCGCATGTTGAAATCCTCGAAGAAGGTATCATCTTCCATGATTATCCGGCAGGAGCCCAATCCCATTCCCATACCAAACTCGTTGCAGGCGCGGGCCAGGTTGCGGTTAATGGTCCCTGCCATTTTCGTTCCCCCGGTCATACTGCTGACCCACATGGGTACTTTATGTTCTTTTCCAAGGAATGTAAAGGGTTGAAGTCCGCCTGAGGGGTGTGCTGTAAGCATGGGTTCATACCGGAACCGCAAATCCCTGTCGGGTCGTCCGGTCTGGGATTTAAATGCCAGGTCGATGTGATCTTTCTTACGGGTTTCCAGTTGTTCCATTGGGTTGGTATTTAGCGTATTCCGTGATGACGTGCAATGACGAGCCGCAGGATCTCGGAAGTACCTTCGCCTATCTCCAGGATTCGCTGATCGCGGTAGAACCGTTCGATGGCATTCTCCTTCATGAGTCCGTGTGCCCCATGGATCTGAAGCGAATCGTTGGCTACTTCGCGCGCGATCTCCGAGGTGTACAACTTGGCCATGGCTGCCTCTTTCCCGAAAGGTTGCTTGTGGTCTTTGAGCCAGCAAGCCTTGTAGAGCAGGTTACGGGCCAGTTCGATTTTGGTGGCCATATCGGCCAGTTTGAACTGGTTGGCCTGGAAACTCCGGATGGGTTTCCTGAACTGAATGCGTTTTCCTGCATACTCCATGGCCTGTTCAAAGGCCCCCTGGGCCAGTCCCAGTCCCATGGCGGCAATGGATAACCGTCCGCCGTCGAGGGTGGAGAGCATGATCTTGGATCCTTTTCCGCGCTCTCCCAGGAGGTTCTCTTCGGGGACAGTCACATTGTTTAAAAAGATCTTGCCCGTGTCAGCAGCCCGCCACATCATCTTCGAATCGATGATCTCTGTGCTGTAGCCATCATTTTCCCGGTCGACCAGGATCACGGAGAGTTCTTTCCTGCCGTCCCCCCGGTCATCCGTCACTGCCTGAACGGTGATTCCCCCGGACATGGCTGATGCGGAGTTGGTAATGTAGATCTTTCCGCCGTTGATATGCCAGTTCCCGTCTTTGAGTTCCGCCACGGTTTCGGTATTGTTGGAATCGGAACCTGCGTTGGGTTCGGTAAGCCCAAAGGCCCATAGTTTGCGTTCCCCGATGAGTTTGGGCAGGTATGTATCGATCTGCTTTTTTGTCCCGTAGTTCAGGATTGGGGCAATACCCAACGAGTTATGGGCTGCCACCGTGGCTGCCTGGGAGCCATCCACCCGGGCCAGTTCCTCCACCGTCACGATGTAGGATAGGGTATCCATGCCCCGGCCTCCATACTCCTCCGGGGTATTGATGCCCAGAAGACCCAGGTCAAACATCCGGTGGGTGAGTTTTTCCGAGAAGGTGGATGTTTCATCCAGCTCACGGGCAACCGGCGCGATCTCTTTTTCAGCAAAGGTACGCACCTCTTCCCGTAATTCTTCGTGCGATTTGTTCAATAAAGGGTCCATTCTTTTTCGTTTAAGCTAATGTGATTACTAGTTTTTTCTTCTGTACCTGGTCGCCCACTTTTACGTGGATCTTACTGATCCTGGCATCATGGCCGACCATAATTTTATTTTCCATTTTCATGGATTCGATCACCAGGAGGGTATCACCTTTTGCGACCGATTCGTTCTCCCGTACATTGATCTGTACCACCTTCCCGTTGAGGGGGGCGGTTATCTCGTTTTTACCCCCGGAGATACTTTCGCTGCTGCCGTCGCTCACAAACCGTTCATCCAGCACATCCAGTCTCCTGGCCTTAAAAAGGTGTCCATCCAGGTCGATGGTCAGTTCCGACCGGTCAACGTACCCCCAGAAGTGGGTGAGCTGATCGTTGATGCGAACCCAGTAGTGGTTTCCCCTTTTCTGTTCGAGTTCCACCTGGTAGGGTTCATCTTTTATGAAAAGCCTGATCGCTTTTTTTCGTTCGATCAGTTCATAGGGAATACGCAGTTCTTCGTGTTCGCACTGAAGCAGCAGTTCGGGCTGGATACGCCAGTGTCCGATGGCATACCAGGTATTGCCGTTATTGATGTGGCGAAAATAGTTGTGTTCCAGGGCCATCAGGGAGGCTGATGATACCACGAATTCGTGTGGAATAGTTTTCCGCCGATCACTATTTTTCTGATTGATGGTCTGCAGGTGTTCGTCGATATACCTTGTATGCATAATGTTGGCGGAGAAATCCTCTCCCTGCAAGAGTTCCAGCAGAAAGTCGCGGTTCGTTGTAATTCCGGTCAGGTGATAATCTTTAAGCGTTCGCACCAGGTGGGCGCGTGCCTCTTCACGGTTTTTGCCTTCGGTGATCACTTTAGCGATCATCGGATCGTAGTATGGTTCAATGAGGTTATCTTCACGGTATCCACCGTCAATCCTTGTCCAGGGATAATCGGGTTCACTGAGGGCGTCGATCCGTCCGGTGGAGGGCATAAACTCTTTTGCCGGATCTTCGGCATACACCCGGGCTTCGATGGCATGGCCCCGGATGTGCAGATCTTCCTGTCTGAATGAGAGGGCATTGCCCTGGGCAATACTGATCTGTTCCCTGACCAGGTCGATCCCCGTGATCATCTCTGTTACCGGGTGTTCCACCTGGATGCGTGTATTCATCTCCAGGAAATAGAAGTTCTGATCGGGATCAACCAAAAACTCCACGGTTCCCGCGTTCACGTACCCGATACCCATAACCAGTTTCAGGGCTGCGGAGGTGATTTTGTTACGTGTTTCGGCGGATATGAATCCGGAAGGGGCCTCCTCGATGATCTTCTGGTATCTTCGCTGGAGGGAGCACTCCCGTTCAAAGAGGTGTAAGGCATTTCCGTGGTGGTCGGCAATGATTTGGACCTCGATATGCCTGGGAGCTTCGATATACCGTTCGATAAAAAGTTCATCCGATCCGAAGTAAGCGGCGGCTTCCCTGGCGGATGTGTGCAATGCTTCTTTGAGCTCTTTGCTGCTGCGTACGATGCGCATCCCTTTACCACCCCCGCCTGCTGCCGGTTTGACCAGTTGCGGGTAGGTATAGGTATCCGCCTGTCTGATCAGCTCATCCAGGGGTTTTATATCCCCTTCCAGTACCGGAACGCCCAGCTCCACTGCTTTTTCGCGGGCATTGATCTTATTGCCCATAAGATCGATCACCCGGTGGTCGGGCCCGATAAAAACAATATTGCTGGCAGCACAGGCCCTGGCAAAGTCAGCATTTTCTGAAAGGAATCCGTAGCCCGGGTGAATGGCTTCGGCCCCGGATTCCCGGGCAATGCGGATGATCTTTTCGGTGTTGAGGTAGGTATCCGACAGGGTTCCGCTCCCGAGGGAGTAGGCTTCATCGGCCATGGTAACAAACGGCAGGTTCTTATCCACATCGGAGTGGATCACCACGGCCACTTTTCCGGTTTCACGGATCGCCTGGATGATCCGGATCGCTATTTCGCCACGGTTGGCGACCAGTATTTTATGGAAGCTACGTGTTTTCATCTCTCCAGGTTGGGGTTCGTTTTTCAAAAAATGCGTTCATGCCCTCCTGCCCCTCCGTACCGGTTCGGAATTGAGCGATGAGGGCGGCGGTATGATCCAGGATCTTTTCCGGGTCATTTTCATTCTCCAGGTACCATACCAGTTCCTTGATCCCGGTAAGCGAGCCGGGTGCGTTTTTCAGCAGCTTGTCGATGAGTGCATCGGTTTGGGTTTCCAGTTCATCCCCGGGCATGATCTCCTGAACCAGTCCTGACCGGAAGCCTTCATCTGCAGGGATCGTACGCCCGGTAAGCATCCATTCACGAGCCCTGGTCACACCCGCTTTGCGGATTATAAACGGAGCGATGGTAGCGGGTATAAGGCCCAGTTTCACCTCTGTAAATGCAAAGGAAGAATCTTCAGCGGCCAGGGCGATATCGCTTGCAGCTACTATTCCGTTGGCGCCCCCGATCACTTTTCCGCGGATGGTGGTAATTGTTACTTTGCTGCTGTGGTAGATGCGATGAAAAAGTTCACCGAGTTCACGACTCTCCTGTTCCAGCTGGGCGGCTGATTGTGTCAGACCGTCTTTCATCCACTGCAGGTCGGCGCCGGCAGAAAAGTTATGTCCCTTATGGCGGATAAGGATGATGGTGATTCCGGGGTCGTTATCCAGTTGGTCGAACTGCCTGTTGAACTCCCTGATCATGCCGATATGGAGGGCATTGTGGACTTCGGGCCGGTTCAGCGTAAGCGTACCCATTTTACCCCTGCGGGATGATATGATCGTTTGCGAGGTATTCATAGTTACATGCGATAGACACCGTACCGTGGTTCGTTATACTTTTTATTGAGGGACATGGAAATGGAGAGTCCAAGTATCCGGCGTGTATCGGCCGGATCGATGATGCCGTCATCCCAGAGCCGGGATGTGCTGTAATAGGCGGATCCTTCATGTTCGTATTTTTCCAGGATTGGCCGGCGGATTGCTTCCCGTTCTTCTTTGTCGAGTTCCTTTCCCCCGGATTTAGCCTGTTCCTCCTTGATGGTAGCAAGTACTTCGGCTGCCTGTTCGCCGCCCATGACCGATATCTTGGCATTGGGCCACATGAAGAGCAGCCGCGGTTCGTAAGCCCTTCCCGACATGGCATAATTCCCTGCACCGAAGGAACCACCGGTGATGATCGTGAAACGGGGTACACGTGTATTGGCTACGGCATGTACCATTTTGGCACCGTCTTTGGCGATTCCGCCATGCTCGGCATCTTTACCGACCATGAAGCCTGATATATTCTGCAGGAATACGATGGGTAGTCCGCGATAATCGCATAGTTCCACGAAATGGGTTCCTTTGAGGGCCGATTCGGAAAAGAGGACCCCGTTATTGGCGATGATACCCACCGGGTACCCCATGATTCGTGCAAATCCGGTAACCAGGGTAGTACCGTAGTTTTCCTTGAACTCTGAGAATTCACTTCCATCCACCAGCCGGGCGATGATCTCACGTACATCATAGGATTCGCGGAGGGTGGGGGGAATGATCCCGTAGATCTCTTCGGGGTTATAGAGGGGCTCTTTCACCTCTGTTTTTTCAATGGGCTGACGTTCTTTTCCCTGTATCGTTTCAAAAATATTCCGGCAGATCTGCAGGGCATGCCGGTCGTTTTCGGCCAGGTGGTCGGCGACTCCCGAAATTCGGGTGTGCACTTCACCACCGCCGAGCTCTTCGGCGCTTACCTCTTCGCCGGTTGCGGCTTTGACCAGTGGGGGACCTCCCAGGAAGATGGTTCCCTGGTTTTTCACAATGATGGTTTCATCGCTCATGGCAGGTACATACGCTCCTCCTGCAGTGCAGGAACCCATTACCACAGAGATCTGCGGTATACCGGCTGCCGAGAGTCGTGCCTGGTTGTAAAATATCCGGCCAAAGTCTTCTTTATCGGGGAAAACCTCTGCCTGGTTGGGCAGGAAAACTCCGCCTGAATCGACCAGGTAGACACACGGAAGGTGGTTCTGGTATGCAACCTCCTGGGCACGAAGGTGCTTTTTAATGGTTTCGTGTACATAGGTACCCCCTTTCACCGTGGCGTCGTTGGCAACCACCATGACCTCTTTTCCGTGGATGACGCCGAGTCCGGTGACGATCCCTGCCGAAGGGAACTGGTCTTCGTATTGCCCGTTGGCCGCCAGGGTGGATAATTCGAGGAATGGTGTGTTGGCATCCATCAGCAAGTTGATGCGGTCGCGGACCAGCAATTTGTTCCGTGACTCATGTTTTTTCCGGACTTTCTCAGGACCGCCCGGGTAGGTGAACCGTATTCTGTTTCGGAACTCTTCCAGGATAGTGCGGAAGTGCGCGTCGTTTTTCCTGAATGTGTCGGATTGCGTGTTTATTTGCGTTGATAAAGTCTTCAATGCTATCTGTTTTACACGTTTTTTATAATCTTTTAACAGTTGCCTTTCAGTTTTGTTTAAAATTTACCCGAAAAAGACTAAACAAAATTAAACAAATTTGTAATGTCAGGTATTGGATATCGCTGTTTACAGAGGGTTTTTTGTTTGTTTGCCGGTCTCATGATGATTGATTTATTCCGGGTGATTACGGGGTAGAGAGGGGAGTATTGGATTTGTATCAAAAGATTATGTACGGGAATTTTCTGAATGTTGCTGGTGGCCGGTATATAACAGGGTTGAATCAATCGGTTTGTTTTGCCTGGTATTCTTTATTGGGATCAAGGTGCAGGTATCGCGAAAAGAATTTCACGCCGATATAGAACGGGATGGTATCGAGGAGGGCGGAAGCCATTTTAAATACATAATTGGAGAGGATCAGTATGACCAGGCCGTGCAGCACCGTATCCCCGGGGGTAATGTGGATGGCATCTGCGTAGAAATAGGTGATCAGGATCACCGCGACGGAGTCGACCATCTGGCTGGTAAGGGTTGAACCGTTATTTCTCAGCCACAGGGCTTTGCCTTTTGTAAGTTTCTTCAGCAGGTGGAAGATCTGCACATCGACAAACTGGGCGGTCAGGTATGCGATCATGGAAGCCAGGGTGGCCATGGATGTCCACCTGCGGATCTGGAAAAAGGTGCGGTTCGGATCGTGGAGGGCCGGTAAACCGTCTGCTTCGATCACCGGGTGCGGGGGCAGGGCACCGCCAAGCCAGAGGATAAACAGGACCCAGATATTTAGCAGGAGTCCGACCCACACCACCATATTAGCCCGTTTTTTTCCATACAGTTCACTTATAAAGTCTGTACACAGGAAAGTAATGGGGTAGGGCAGGACCCCCACAAATACAACGAAGGGTATGGTGCGTCCCCACAGGGTGAAGGAGAGATCGATCTGCCGGGAGATTCCCAGAATATTCAAAACGGCAAGTGTTCCGAGAAACAAACCTGAGAGGATCACGAAAACGACTTCTCGCCGGCGGGCAATGTGTTTGTCCACTACTTCATTGGGTCCGAACATGCTTGAAGATCAATTATAAATCCCTAATTTATTAAAATTAATTACAATCGAAACCCGCTTATGTTTTTAAAAATCAACTTTCCACATTTTATTAAGAAGAGATGATGAAGTAATTCTCAATATATCAAAGGATTACATTTTAGATACCGGATTTATCCGTTGTCTGCACTCTTTACTCGCCGGAGAAGCACGAAAAATTTTGTATTTTGGTTTGTTAAAATGCCTAAATCTCCTTCATGGCTCTGCGTATAGCCAACATGCTGAACATTGAGCAGGAGGAACGGGGAATAGTTTTCCTGTTGCTTACCCAGTCGGTTTTCCTTGGGATTTTTGCCGGTGCGCTTGATGTAGGGGCCAACGCCCTTTTCCTTGAGCACTACAGGGCGGATCTTATCCCCAGGGCATTCATGCTGTCAGGGATTGTGGGCATATTATTCACTTCGCTCTATACCTTTTTTCAACCGCGGATCAGGTTTAAACTTTTTGTCCTGATCAACCTGGTGTTGGTGATCCTGATCACGGGAATTTTATGGTTCGGATTCAGATTGGTCGCCCAGGACTGGCTGGCTTTTGCGGTGTTTGTTATGATGGGTCCGCTGATTATTGTGAGTATGCTGGGATTCTGGGGAACAGCCGGGCGGTATTTTACCCTGAGAGAAGGAAAAAGGTTATTTGGTGTTATTGATACAGGTTCAGTCATTGGAATGATCCTGGCATTTTATGCCGTTCCCGTGCTGCTTCAGTTTGATTTCAGGGTGGAGAATACGCTGCTAATCGGGTTTCTCAGCCTGGTGTTTGCGCTGTTTTTTCAGCTGATCATAATAAACCGGTATGCATTCAAGGCCCGGAAAGAGATGGTAAAACCGGTCACGCGTAAAACGGGATTCCTTGACCTGTTCAAAAACCGGTATACTACCATGATGGCTCTTTTCGTGGTGTTAAGTGTGGTGACGGCTTTTTTTATTCATTACAGCTTTTTATGGGTAACGGAGTCCAACTATACTGACAGCCGTGAGCGAGCCAGTTTTATCGGTGCTTTTTTCGGTACGATGATGGTATTCACGATCATTGTAAAAAGTACCCTGTATGGCTGGATGATGAAGAATTACGGGTTACGGGTGGCCCTGCTGGTATCCCCGGTGTTGTTACTGGTTATGACGGTGATTGCAGCGATCGTGGGGGGTGCTTTTGGCTTTGCGGCCGAGGCGGCCAGCTTCACCTTTTTCTTTCTGGTCATATCGCTCTCCAAGCTGTTCAATAAATCCCTGAAAGATGCTATTGAAGGTCCTTCCATGAAGATACTCTACCAGTCGCTGGACTCTTCTGTGCGGTATGATGTCCAGGCACGGATTGACGGGGTGGTCAATGAGCTGACAGCTTTCTCAGCGGGATTGCTTATGAGCGGATTGCTGGTCCTGGATTTTATAAAGATCATTCACTTCAGCTACATTCTTATTGCTATTCTGGTAGCCTGGGTGATCCTGGGAATATCCCTCTATCGATCTTACCGCCACACGCTGAATGCTTCCCTGTCAACAGCCCGGTCGGTTCAGCCGGCAGACGCTCCCCTCCGTTTCCTGGATATACCTGCCGCCTTCAAGGTCCCCATGGTATATGAGATGATGCATGTACATCCCTATTTTTACCATATTGCCGCTGACAGGGGAATGGACGGGTTGCTTGAATCTGAAAAGGAGACAAACCGGTTGCATGCCTGGGAATTTATTCAGACAACCCTTTTCGGGGGTCCGGATGATCTCCCGGAGAAAGTACGAAAGAGCCCTCTCCACCCTGAATTGGAGCGGATGATGGAGCGGTACGAAAAGGTGCGAAATTTTCCCGGGGGTGATCTGAACGAAGCCTTTCATTCGAGTGATGAAGAGAGGGTACTGGCTGCCCTGTATGAAACGGTTCGCAGAAACGACCGGAGCCAGGTTCCGAATCTTATCATGCTGTTACGCGCCAGGGACAGAGTCCTGAGGGCTGCTGCCATAGAGGCAGCCGGGAAGATGAGGATTGATGAGATGGGAAGTTATCTCGTGGAAACCCTCGGTGATCGCCGTCTGTATGCGGTTACCTGGTCTTCCCTGGTAAAAATGGGTGAAGCGGTCATTGACAATCTAGAAAATCTATTTCACAAAACAGGGGTTGATGAGCGGGTACAGGTTCGGACCGTGCGGGCCATGGCTGCAATCGGTGGTGAGAAAGCGCAGCGGTATATGCTGGCCAAGACCAATTATCACCAGCGGGATGTCAGGGAGGCTGCGGTGAACGGATTGTTTCATTCCGGTTACCAGGCAGATGCTTCATCCCGGCTGATGCTGGAACAGGAGATTTTTTCCACGGTAGAAGCAGGGGCGTGGAACATTGCTGCAGAATATACTATCCGGGAAAATGATCCGGAGAACGGATTGTTGCAGGCGATCCGTGAGGAGATTGACCGGAACAATCAGTTCCTGTTTGAGCTCCTGGGAATAACTTATGATCGCCATGCCATCGGTCATATACGGGAGAATCTCCGGGAGGCGGATAACCAGGACAGCAGTTATGCACTGGAGTTGATGAATCTGGTAGTGGATGACCAGGTAAAGAGTTACCTGGAGCCCTATTTTGATGACCGTCCGGTTCCGGATAAGATCCGGCAGCTGCAGGTTGAAATGCCTGTTGAGATACTATCATACGGGGAGGTACTGAGGCAGATCATTGTAAGGGATGGATTGTATTTGGGAACTTTCATCCGGGCATGTGCCATTGAGGCGGCGGGCAGGCTGGAGGACCTGCAGCTCCGTGATCACCTGGCTGCCCAGGTTTTTCATCCGGAGCCGGTGATCGTGGAGTCTGCCGCGGCCGTATTAACCGACCGGTATCCCGAGGACTACGGGGAGATCTCTGCCCGTGTTGGAGTTCCTTTTAAGGATATTTTGGAACAATCGGGATTCCATCACCTGCGTTCTGCACACCCCGGAATCAAACTGGTTCTGGAACTCAAGCAGTGGCCTCTTTTTCGGGCAGTGCCCCTGGAGTCTTTACTCAGGCTTGCCCGCCTGATCAGGAAGAATGGTGAGACCGATCTCCGGGATTTAACGCGGATTACCTATCTTTATTCCACCGTCCCGCAGACCGGTGAAGCAATAAGTAACGGGTGGATCGCTGTAATTCCGGCGCATTCCGGTCTGGCAGAGCGCATTGAAGGTTTTAAACGTAACAACGAGGTCACCATTTATCAAACCGGGTTGCAGGATACAAGGATTTTATTATTTGATGACCATGATCTGCTGAACTGTTTTGCCCGGCAGTTTGGTAGTGAAAGAGACGGTGCTGAAATGGCCGGACTGGAGGAAAACTAAACTATAGTAGCACGGAGATGCAAAAACGAACGACCATATTTAAACAGTTGATTCTGAACATTGTAATTCCGGCCCTGCTGGCTTTACTGGTGCTGGGTATCCTGAATGTGCAGCAGACCTGGAGCATCCTGGAGGAGGCCAGTGAGAACAAGAGCCAGATTATCAGTGAGGAGATTCGCCAGATCCACGAATTGCAGGATATGGCCATGCGTATCCTGGAGCAGCAAATCGATCCGGAGATGCGGCGATACAGTGAAATCCTGGTTCAGGATGTGTTTGAAGAGACCGAGGGCATCGAGGAGGCCGACCTGGAGGCCATACGACGGGAGATTGGTATGAATCCCCGCCTGCAGGACATTTATGTGATCGATCGTAACGGAGTGGTGGTTAATACAACCTTCAAGAAAGATTTGGGTTTGAACCTGTTTGAATTCGGACCCGAGCACCAGGAATTGCTGGAATCGGTCTGGAATCGGGACACCTTTCTCAGCGAAAAATTTACGGTGGAACACACCACGAAGCGATTGAAGAAATTCACTTATATGCCAACACAGGACGGGAGGTACCTGATTGAACTGGGTGTTTATTCGGCGCGTGCTGACAGTATTTTACATTTTGTTCAGGAACGCATGAATTCCATGTCCAATGTGCAGAAGAATATTATGTCGGTGGACCTGTTCATCGGCATGGAGAGTCCCATATCCCTGAACGGGGATGGGAAGATCTCAGATGATCATATGGATATTTACAGGGAGGTGCTTCAATCGCGAACGCGTCAAACTCTCGATGACCGTGACAGCGATCCTCCCAGGCGGTACGATTATATTTTTCTCGACCGGAAAAACACGAGCCTTTACAGGGAATCGGTGATCCGGATCGTATCGGATATCAGCGAGGAGATTATGGTATTGCGCCGGGAACTGCTCAAATTCCTGCTGGTATTCAGCGTTACTGTTGCGATCGTTGTCGTATTGCTATACCGCAAAACCCGGGTGATCACAGATCCCATTAAAAAATTGGTTTCCAATGTAAACCGGATTACCGCCGGGCATTTGAAAGAGCGTGCCGAGGTAGTGGGCAACAACGAGATCACCTCGCTTTCTGAAAAATTCAACGCCATGATCGCCCAGCTGGAGAGTTATTACTACGAGCTGGAAGAGAAGGTGCGGGAACGTACGGCCGAGGTAGTGGCCCAGAAGGAGGAGATTGAGGCTCAGCGTGACACGCTTCAACAGCAGCGTAACATGCTGGCGGAATTTAACGATTCGTTACAGAGAGCCTATACGGAGATAGAAGACAGCATTCACTACGCCAGCCGGATCCAAAATGCAATCCTGCCCCCCGGGGATTACCTGGAAAGGGTGATTCCCAATGGTTTTTTCTATTACAGGCCAAGGGACATTGTTTCGGGTGATTTCTACTGGGTGGCCTCCAAAGAGGACCTGGTGATCGTTGCCGCGGTGGATTGTACCGGGCACGGTGTGCCCGGAGCTTTCATGTCCATTGTCGGGAATAATCAGCTCAACTATGCACTGAATGTGAAGAATGCCACCAATCCATCCGATATTTTGCATATACTGGATGAGGGAGTAACCAATACGCTGCGTCAGACAGAAGACGAATCGGTGCAGGATGGTATGGATCTTGCGCTTGTAACGATCGACCAAAAGAAACAGATCCTCCGGTATTCGGGTGCCTTCAATCCGCTCGTTATGGTTCGCGGGGGAGAGCTTACTCGGATCAAGGCCGACCGCATTCCGATTGGCGGCCATATTCTTCAGACAAATAAGCGTTTTACGACCCATGAGATCCCTTATAAGAAGGGTGATATGATCTACCTCTTTTCCGATGGATATCCTGATCAGTTCGGAGGGCCGAAGAAAGGAAAGTATCGCTCCGGTAAATTTGTGAAGTTTTTACAGGCCCTGTATGATCAGTCGCTCGGGGAGCAGTATGAAAGCCTTGACCGGGAGTTGAAAGAGTGGATGGGGGACGAACCCCAGGTAGATGATATACTCGTGGTCGGCATCAGGTTGTAGCAATGCGACACCAACATATGTTTGTATGAGTGATACCTCTTTATCCGTCCGGGACAACCCCGATCGGTATGCCAATCCTTTCCCGGGGTTACGGCCTTTTAATGAGAAAGAGTCGGACCTTTTCTTTGGCAGGGAAGAACCAAGCCGTTCGGTCCTCCAGTCCCTGAAGAGCAATAGTTTCGTGGCCGTAACAGGGGCCAGTGGCAGCGGTAAATCCTCCCTGATTTACTGTGGTGTGGTACCGCTTCTCCAGGAGGAGGGTTCTGATGCCTGGCATGTAGTGGGTATAAGACCGGGCGCAAATCCCCTTCACAACCTGGTCTCGGCCATGAGCCATGCTTTCCGGGTAGATTTTGACCACCAGGATGCGGAGCGGCTGGAGGAGGGACAATCGGGGGCTGTTTCGATGTTCCGTGAGAAGAAATTAACCGGGAAGCCGGTAGTGATCATCATCGATCAGTTTGAGGAGATTTTTCGCTTTACCTCGGATGATGATGATCAGCACAGTGCAGAACGGGTGCGTTTCATAGAGTTTATTTTCGAAGCCATATCAGCTTCTGATCTAAAAGTGCGTGTATTACTCACCATGCGGTCGGATTTTATCGGGGAGTGTTCGGCTTACCAGGATCTTACTGCTCTGATCAACCGGAGTAACTACCTGATACCCCAGATGACCCGGGAGGATTTCCGTCGGGCCATTGAGGGGCCGGTTCACCTGCGGGGTGTTCAGATTGAAGACGGACTCGTGGAGCAGTTGCTGGATGAAGTGGGAGAAAATACAGATCAGTTGCCGGTCTTGCAGCATGCGTTAATGCGTACATGGGATTACTGGCTGTTACAGAAGGATCCTGAAAAGCCCATCTCCACCGGGGATTACGAAGCCATTGGCCGCATGGATAAGGCCCTGTCGGATCATGCCAACGAGGCTTACGATGAGTTGGATGAAAGGCAACGGGGGATCTGTGAAAGCATGTTCAAAACCCTGACAGACAAGGGAGGGGATAACCGGGGCGTACGGAGGCCCACCCTGGTGAGCCGGGTGGCAGAGATCGCACAGTGCTCTGCCGGGGAAGTAATCGAAGTGGCCGGGGTATTCCGGTCATCCGGACGTACGTTTATCACGCCTTACCAGCCTGTGGAAGTTACCCCGGGAACGGTGATCGATATATCGCATGAGTCGTTGATGCGCATCTGGGATCGGTTGCGGTTCTGGGTGGATGAGGAGGCTGCTTCGGTACAGATGTACCGCAGGTTATCGGAGGCTGCTCGTATGTTCCAGGAAGGTAAAACCGGTTTATGGCGTCCGCCGGATCTGCAGCTGGCCCTGAACTGGAGGGAGAAACAGAAGCCGACGCTTGCCTGGGCGATGCAATACGATCCCGCCTTTGAAAGAGCGATGGTGTACCTGGAGACCAGTGACCGGGAGTACCGCAAGGAGGAGGAGAACAAGATCAGGTTACAGCGCAGGCGGTTGCGGGTGACCCGGATCTTTGCGCTGGTGCTGGGTTTCATTGCGATTATTGCCCTTGGGCTTTTCTTATGGACACGCGATCTCCGGATTGATGAGGAACGTCAGCGCGAACTGGCTGAGCAGAAAAGTGCGGAGGCTGAACGCCAGAGGCAGGCTGCTGAAGAGTCGGCGGAAAATGCAAGGCTTCAGCAGCGTATTGCCGAGGAAGCATCCCGGCAGGAAGAACAGCAACGAAAAGAGGCGGAAGCAGCCTCCCGGCTTGCAGAGCAGCGCCGTATTGAGGCGGAGGAGAACTTGCAAATGGCTCTAGAACAGGAGCGGATTGCACGGGAGAACCTTGAACTGGCCAATGAGCGGGAGCGGGAAGCCAATGAACAGCGCCGTCAGGCTGAAGAAGCGCGAAAGGAAGCCTTCACGCGTCGCATGCTTTCCATTGCCAAATCCATGGCCGTGAAGTCACAGCAGATTGATGACGATCCCGACCTGAAAGGACTGCTGGCTTACCAGGCATTTCTTTTCAATAACGAATACGGAGGACCCCTGCACGATGTGGATATTTATTCAGGATTGTATGAGGCAAATAAAACCCTGCGCGGAGAGAAATACAACGTATACGCAGGTCATAACCAGACGGTACGCTCTATCAGGTTTGCCTCGCAGGATGACAGGTTTTACAGTGCCGGCAGTGACGGACAGATCCTGCGCTGGTCACTGTCGGATACCGGTAAAAGCTACGAAACACTTTACAACCGTTCCATGGTGATAGAGGCCCTGGCTCTTGGTCAGAATGACCGGTGGCTTGCCGCGGGTACAGACGGCCAGGGTATTCTCCTGTTCGACCTGGATTCCGGGCAGGAGGAGCCACGCGTTATGAACGGACACAATGGCATCATTAGGGATGTGGAAATTCATTCAGAAGGAGAGGTAGTATACAGCATCGGCCTGGATCAAACGATCATGGCATGGAGAACCGGCGGGGGGTCCCCCTCCGTGCTTGCACGCTCCGGGAACCGCTACAGCGATATTGCCGTATCGCCGGACGGCCGGTATCTTGCTGCCAGTGACCGTTCAGGAACCATCCATATCTATCCCGCTAACGGAAGCGGGGATACCCTGCACCTGGAGGGTCATGTGATCAATCCGGTTTTCAGTCTTGATTTCAGCGAGGACGGACAGTATCTTGCTGCAGGGGATATGGGGGGCAATGTTCGTTTGTACCGCACCGGGACGTGGGAGGAGGAGGCCCGGTTGCGCGGAAATGATGCCCGTGTCAAGGAGGTCAGATTCAGTCCGGATTCAAAATACCTGGCCTCCACAGGATATGATGGCAGGGTGTTGATGTGGAAGATGGCCGATCTTAACAGTTCTCCCATTGTGATGGAAGATAACCGCGGTTTTGTGTTCACCGTGGATTTCAGTCCCGACAGCCGTTACCTGGTCAGTGGCAGCAGCGAAGCCAGCCGCCTGGTGGCCCGTCCGGTTCGCGCCGATCTCCTGGTGGATAAGATCTGTTCGCTGCTGGGGCGTAATTTCACCCGCGAGGAGTGGGAGATATACGTGGGACCGGATATTACTTACCGTGAGACATGTCCAACCAATGAAAACGAAAACCAGTGATGATACGAACACCGATAGTATTGATCCTGCTCTCTTTATGGACTGCAACTGCTGCTGCTCAGCAGGAGTGCGCCTTTATCCTGGAAGAGTCGCAGGAGCTGTTTGATGCAGGATTGATCGAGGATATCCCGGAACGGCTGGAGGGGTGCCTGGAAAAGGGATTTACCCGGGAGGAGGAACTCCAGGCATATAAGCTGGTCATATTAAGCTATTTGTTTGATGATAATATCGAGCAGGCCGATGCATATATGGCTCGCTTCCTGGATCAATTCCCGGCGTATGAACCGGTGGCCACAGATCCCAAAGAGTTTATCCTGTTGCTGGAAACCTATGACCGTGAGCCCCTCCTGGCTGTAGGGGGCGGAATGGGAAGCAGTTTATCATTTGCCTATCCGCTGGAGCAGTTGGGCACCCATAACACAGAACAGCATAAAGGCAGGTATGTACCCGGTCGCGCCGGGTTTCACCTGGGAGCAGTAGCCACGAGAAAGATAACTCCCTCATGGCGTGTCAGTGCGGAGTTCCATTTCTCCAACGTGGCTTTTCATCATACCCTGACCGATGAAACGGGTGTTACCGGCTTTACCGGGGAGATCACCGATTTTACCCGCCTGGCCTATGAAGAGGTTCAGAATTGGCTTGAAGTGCCCCTGGGGGTGGAGTACTATCCTTTTTTATCCGGTTTCAGACCCTACCTGGAAGGGGGGATTGCCCCGGGATTACTGCTAACTGCAACTGCACAGGGAGAGAGAAGATATACGCAGACGGGCGATATCCGGTATGATCCCATTACGGTTTCCAATGTAAATGTAGGCGGTTTAAGACGGCGCATGAATGTATGGGCCTATGCCGGCGGGGGTGTACAGTATAATTTCGGAACGGGAATTCTCTACCTGAACCTGCGGTACCGGTTTAATATGTTCAACCAGTCAAAACCCGGAGGGATTAACTATGAAAACCCGGAGTTGCTCTGGGAGGTCTATTATGTTCCCGATGATTTATTGTTAAACCATGTTTCAGCCACGGTGGGATTTCTCCTGCCTGTATACCGGCCTAAAAAGATCGAGCAATAGTATGAAAACGCGTTTACCTATCACGATCCTTTCCTTTATCCTGGTATTTGCAGTCTCCTGCGAGCAAACGGAGGAGGAACCTGCTCGGGGATTTGTTAAATTCTATGGCGGATATCAGGCAGATGCCGGCAACGATGTACAGGTTTTACCCGATGGCGGGTATGCCCTGACCGGGGCGATGAATCCCGATTCGGTGCGCCGGATGTTCCTCCTGGTTACGGACGCCCGGGGAAATCAACTGGACTTTTCGCCCGTATTTTACGGCGGTAATCATGAGACATCGGGAAACAGCCTGCTTGTTCTTGATGACGGTTACCTGCTTACCGGTTTTTTGAAAGACACGCTGCCGGGAGGGGAGGTAAAAACAGACGCATATATCGTTCGAGCGGGTAAGACCGGTGAGGAGATATGGAGCCAGACCTATGGGGCCGATGGAGATGATGTGGCGTTTCATGCTGTGCAGCGAAGAAGCGGCGGATTTGTAGTGGCCGGTGCCAGGGACAACCCCGATCAGCAGGTTCCTTGGGTTTTCATGATCGATCAAGAGGGCAATGAACTGGGTTACGAATTCAAAGGAAATGCCACCAATGCAGATGACCGGGCAGGATTTCTTTTACCTGCCGGAGAGGGCTATTTGTGTGGGGCTACCTATGATGACGGGGCTTATGATGGAACCGATTTTTACCTGATCTACCTGGATGAACAATGCGGCGTTTATGACACCCGTCCCATGGGCACAGATTATGATGATCACACCCGGTGTGTATTTCGTTACGGGGATGCTTTTGCCCTTATGGGTTATACAGAAAACCTCACCAGCGGTGTGAATGAGTTATCGGTATACACCTTCGGGGTGGGTTCAAATTCGATCATAGACCTTGAGCGACTTGCAACTATTTCACGCTCAGGAAGGGACCTGACAGGGGGGGATTGTGTGGTAAGGGATGATGGTGTGATTGCCGTGGCAGGCACCTTTGAAGAGAATGAAAACAGGGATATGATGCTCCTGTTCCTGAAAGATGGCGTGGAGTCGGGACGTGTCACCTACGGTGAACTGGGTAATCAGTCGGGGCATGGCATTGCCAAAACGCCCGATGGCGGTCTGGTTATGGCCGGAACCAATGGGCTGGAAGGAAACAGTGTGATCTCCCTGGTAAAAACCGATGCGAAAGGAGCGTTGTAAATCGTGGAAAAATTTGGTGTTATGAAAACCGGAAATTCATTTCTTTTTGTCTTGCTGCTCCTGGTACTGACCGGACCTCTGTTTGGCCAGACTGCCACCCTGAGTGAGAACATCGGTGATGAGGGGGATATAAGGAACGGGACCGTATACCAGGTGGTTGTGACAGTGACCAGTGATACGTTCGTGGCCGGGGTGACGCAGAACACACAGGTTAACTCAGATTTCCTGGATGCCCTTAAAACCGGTGAAGCAGCATGGGATGGGGTGGTGGACCAGATGGATCACACAGATTTTACGTTGGCACAGGACGATACCGTGCTGACCATAGATGTGGATCCTTATCCTGATTATTACATTGATGCGGATGATCAGATCGGGCTGACCATTCCTTCCAATGCACTGAAATCGGGAAGCAGCCTGGTTGCCAGCAACAACATCCAGATCTCCAACCTGCTTCCATCCGCGGTTTTTTCCGGGACCTTCACAGGCAACCCGGATGAGTCGGCCATCCGCAGCGGAGATCAGACCCTTGTTATAACCCTTGACCATAATCGCTGGCATCCGGATATCGGATCCAGTACCCCCCTGTTGAATGCGGTAAAGGCTATTTTCACAGGCCCCTCTTCGTTTGATAATCTGCTGGACCACATGGAATCGGGGGATCTTGCCCTGAACGGTGACCGGACCGTATTGACCGTTACTTTCCGGGGGCGTTTTAATTTTTATATCGGCAGCGACATAACCGTCCAGGTGGATCTAAACAGCTCCCCGCAGCTTTTGGAGGTACAGGAAACCATCCAATCAGCAACCACGGATTTCACCATCGGGAATGAGGACCCGGTTATTTCGGTTGTCCCCTCATCCTATTCGGAGCAGGTTGTTCGCAGCACCGGGTTCCAGTTTGAGATTTCCCTTGAAGGTGATGCCTGGGAGAATCTATTGAGCAGCAGCTTTGAAGATCGCATCACCGGGGATACTGCCTGGAACAACCAGGTGCAACCTTCCGGCTTGAGTGTAACACGGACCAATGATTCGGTGGTTACGGTGACGGTGAGTTCATCGGCCGGTTATGACATTGCGGTGAACGATACCGTGACGGTCACCGTGGACGGGGGAGATCTCGAATTTACCGGAGCCGGAACCTACCCGGTGAGCGGACGCATTGTGATCACCCCCGCTGCGGCATCGGTCAGTGCCGGAGGCACCATAACCGGCGGGCTCACAGAGGGTGATATCCGCAACCAATCATACGAAATCACCCTGGGTATATCGGAGGATGCATGGGTCACCGACCTGATGTCCGATCCGGTGAAACGCCGGACGCTTGTGGAAAACATTACTGCATCTCCCGCAGAGACCGGCTGGGATGATCTGATCAGCGAAATCCTGGGAACTGATGACGGTCTCTCCAACCTATCCCGGAACGGGGATGTGATCACCATAACGGTCCCGGCAGTTTCTGATTTCAACATCATCGAGGACATCTCCCTCTCAGCGGGTGTACCTCCCGAGCTTTTGCAGTACTCGGGGAGTTCACTGTCAGATAACGGTTTTACCACCCTCTCGGCACTTCCTGCCACGCTCACTATTGCCAGTTCTCCTCCATCCCTGGCAGAAGATAACCTCGACGGGGCGGTACTCACCGCCACGCTGGAAGAGGAGACCTATGACGACGGAACATTTGATGTTTCCAATTTCTCTTTTTCACCGTCCATTTCCGGTCTTTCCATTGATGCAGGCACCTTCCAGTATGTCGGTGCGGATGCCATCACCTTCAACCTTCTCTACAGCGGGGATATGGATACCGACCAGGCCTTTGGTTTACGCATTGGTGCGGCTGAACTGACTACCGGTCCTGCGTTAACCAGCAGCAATACGCTGTCGGTTACAGCGCAGATCGAACCGGAGATCACCGGGGTGGATATTCCCGATCAGCCCATGGGTATCGGGGCTGTTGTGGAGGCGGAGATAACGGTGGTAAACGACCAGGGATTCACATTCAGCTATCATGACGGTACCATTGCCGGACGATTGCTGGACAGTGTAGTGCGCGATGATCCGACAACCTACCTGGGATATTTCACGGTACAGGAGGGTTCCAATCCGCAATACACAGCCGCAGAGCCGATCCCGGTGACTGATCTGGCGTTGCAGAACGGCACCATTCAGGGTGTCGCCTTTACCGGTTCGATCACTAATCCGGGTGACCTGCTGGATTCACAGCGCCCCGTTGTGGACCTGGTGGAATTTGACGCAGGCAGCTATATTATCGGGGACATGGTAGAGGCCATTGTGCATGCGGGTGAAGCCGGACTGGATTTTGACATGGCCGGTTCGCATATCAACAATGTTGGCTTCTCCGGACCTAACATATCGGTGAGCGAGATCGGATCCGGGATTTACCGGGTTCGCTATACAGTTGAAGCCGGGGATGACGATGTGACCGGCGTCATTCCCGTTTCGGTGGTGATGACCGACGGGGCAGGTAATAATTCCGCACCCAATACCACTGCAAGCGGCACCTCCCCGGTTATTGATGCCAACAAGCCGGAGATCACGGATGTGGAAGTGCTAACCAGCGGGATCCAGGTTCCCGGCAATATGATCCGGATTCGGATCACGGCCACAGAGACTGGACTGGATACGGTATCCGGAACAAAGGTCAACGGGGTTTCCGATCCGATGCAGCTCGGGTTTACCGATAACGGGGATCATACCTACCTCATCGAATATGTGGTTGGGGCTGATGATAACGAGGTGGCCGCAGGTAACCTGGCGGCTCGCTTTATCCTGGAGGATGGTTCCGGGAACACCCGTACCCACACCACCCTTCCCGGAAATGACATTTCCATTGTGACCAGCGGTCCCACTGTTTATCTTTTCGGAGGCGGGGAGATCTGCCGGGGAGACTCTTCGCTCATCCAGGTGGATATCAACGGCGGTACACCTCCTTACGATGTGGTGATTACGGATGGCAGCAACGATTCAACCTTTCTTGATTTGCCGGGTTCATTCAGTTTCCGGGTTAAACCGAAAAGCACCAGAGATTATTCCATTCAAACGGTGGTGGATGACCTGGGAATTGCGGGGAATTATTCGGGTAGTGCGCATGTGGAGGTTCACCCGTTACCTGCGCCACAGATCATGAATGCACGTACCACGTTTCTCATCTCGGAGGAGGGGATCAATCTGAAAGCTCTGCCACAGGGCGGGATCTTTACCGGTCCGGGTGTGGAGACCTCAACGAGCCGGTTTTTCCCGGAAGTGGCGGGGGTAGACGGTTCACCGCACCCGATATTGTATACCTACGAAGATGAGCATGGCTGCACAGGAACCGATCTTACGCAGTTTACGGTTGTTTCCGAGGTAGCCACGCTCACCGTGCCGGATACCATTTGTTTTAATGCCCCGCCGGTTGCCGTGGAGGGGAGCAACAGCACCGGTGGTCCGGGCTCCTTTAATTTATTCAGGGTCAAGGGGAATACGGATGTTTTTATCACCGATGGATTGGTGGATTCATCGCTGACTGATGACCGGGCGCACCTGCTGCCCGAGGAGCTTGAACGGGGTACCTACCGGGTTGTTTATCACTTCAAATTCCAGGATTCCATTCCGCGGACCATTGATGAGCTCTTTTTTCTTGATGAGATACCGCCCATCCGGTTTACGTTGCGTCCTGACGATGCCGTTTGCCGGAATGAGGATGCTTCATCCCTGGAGACCAATCTGGATGAGAACGAGGGCACTTATCAATACTCAGGATCCGGCGTTGAGTTTATACCCGGATCGGGATACTCGTATAACCCGGGGCTGGCAGATATCGGAACCAACAGGATCCTGTACCAGTTTGTTGCTCCTTCTGGTTGCGCGAGGAAGGATTCCATCGAGGTGATCAATTATGATGTGCCGGGGGTAGATTTCACCCCGACCGGTATCTGCATACCCGAGAGCGGAGGTCCGGTAGGATTTATAAACACAACCGACAAAGAGGACCTGGTTGCAGAGTGGCGATGGGAGTACGGGGATGTGAACAGTGGCAGTGCGAATACCGATACCTTTGCGGTGAAAACCGACCCGGTACATGATTATACCGGTCCGGGTTTACGAACCGTTTCCTTGGAGATCATTACCCTGAACGGGTGTGTTGCGAGCCGTGACAGTTCCATTGATTTTGCCGACAAACCCATCGCGGATTTTCGATGGGTAAGTGATTGTTATGTTGAGGGGGCCGGGGTGGACCTGGTTAATGAATCTGCGTCGGAGCGGACCTGGGATTCATTTAAATGGCTTTTTGCACAGGCCGGAGGTGTGGCATTTGACTCCACGATTACACAGGATCAGCAGGATATTGCGTATACTTTCCCCGACATGGCCAACTACGATATTTCACTGATCGCGGTAAATGATAAGATGTGTTCCGATACACTGCACAGTACCCTGGTGCTCAAGCCCAATATTACATTGAAAGACACATCGTTCCTGGAGGGTTTTGACGGGAGCGATGTGAAATGGGATACCCGTTCGGATACCGCGACCCAGAATAGTTGGGTACGGGGTGAACCTGATTTCTCGGGTTTTACCCCCGAGGCCGGAGACTACGCTTTCTACACTGATTTCCCCGAGAATCCCGACCAACGGGGTGTGGAGCAATCCTGGATTCAGAGTCCCTGCTTTGATTTCCGTGGAATGGAGCGACCCATGATAAGGATGGATATCATGCGCAGTTTTGATTTTAACCGGGATGGAGCGGTACTGCAGTATACTCTGAACAATGGGCTTGACTGGATCACAGTTGGAAATATCGGGGAGGGGATCTCCTGGTACAACTCGTTTGATATAAAGGAGGAGCCGGGAGGCAGTTCCATTGGCTGGTCGGGCGAAGCCCTGTTTGATCCGGATACCACATGGGTGCAGGCCGCTCACGACCTGGATATGCTCAGGGATCAAGAGACGGTGATCTTCCGTGTAATTTACGGGACCGATGGTGCTTCTGTGGTAGACAATGAAGGATTTGCCTTTGATAATATTTACCTGGGAGAACGATCCAAGCGGGCCCTGATCGAGCATTTTACCAATTCCTCTGCCGATGCTGCACCGGAAGCCGATGGTGCAATTGATGATTTTACGGATAACAATAACCTGGATGTGGTTAACCTGCAATATCATATGCATTTCCCGGGAGCAGATCCCATGAATGAGAACAATCCGTCTCCGGCGGCTTCCCGTTCGTTTTACTACGGGGTGAACCAGGTGCCGTTTGCCCTGATGGACGGGGGATTTGACAATAGTTACCGGTACGACTTTGCACCGGGTGAGCCCGATGGATCCTCGCTCAGGCAATTGACCCTGGAGAGTCCCTCGTTTGATATAGACCTGCGTTTCTGGCTGTATGACACCCGGATGCGGGTTCGAAGCCACATTACTGCACTGGAGGATATGGGTGAAAAGAATTTGGTTCAGTATATCGTTGTGGCGGAGAAGCAGGTGACCTCCTATGAAGGGGAGAACGGGGATACCGAGTTCAATAACGTAGTGCTGGGAATGCTGCCGAGTCCGGCCGGAACCCTCTATGAGAAAGCCTGGACACGCGATGAATCCATGGAAATATCTCATACCTGGCCGTATGCTCATGTGGAGGACCTCTCCGACCTGGTGGTGGTTTCTTTTATCCAGGAGCGTGGGACCGGAAAGGTGCTACAGGTGTCGGCTGCCCCGGAGCCCGAAGTTCCCCTGGGTGCGGGTCACCAATTCGCCCGGGAGGGAATATCCCTCTATCCCAATCCTGTCAGGGAGCAGATGCATGTGGACCTGGACCGGAACGTACCCTCTTCCCGTCTTGAAATAACAGACCTGTCCGGTCGTACTTTAATGCAGCAGGAGGTGATCCGGGGTGAAGAACAAATTATTCAGACGGCTCATCTGGAACAGGGATCTTATCTCCTTTTGTGGAAAGAGGGGAATCGCCTGCTGGACCGGCTGCCGTTTATTAAGGTACGCTAGGGGTGTTATGTGGTAAGCGTTTCCCCGAAATGTTTTCCGAAGGCTCTGAAATCGGCCTCTTTTTCGCTGGTGGGAAAAAATTTGGCCGCAATGCTGTTTCGTATATCGAATTTCAGGTTGGACAAATGGTTCTCGATGAGTTTCACTGCCTCCCCGCTCCAGCCGTAGGACCCGAAGACAGCAGCGGGTTTGTTTTTATCCCGGATCGGGTTCATTACGCTGAATAACTTATAGATCGGCAGCAGGGTGTTCTGGTTGATGGTGGGTGAACCAATGATCACGGCGTCAGCACCAACCAGCTTCTGTTCCATGTCACCCAGCAGCATGTTTTCGATATCGGCCAGTTCAACCTCAAGGTTTTTATTTTCCCTGATTCCTTCGGCAATCTGTTCCGCCATGGTTTTTGTATACCCGTAGGCAGAGATATAGGCAACCAGGATCCGGTTTTTCTGCCGGGTTTGTTCCAGGTACTCTTCCGCCATCTTCCGGCTCTGTTCCACGCGGGTTCGCCAGGTAGTGCGGAGGATGGGTCCATGGCCCGGACAGACTGCATCCAGGGGCAGGTCCTTTATTTTATCGATGGCTTTCAGCATGAATTTGCTGTAGGGTTTCAGGATCACATCGAAATAGTAGATAAACGAGTCTTCATAGTCTGCAACCAGGTTGTCGAACATGCGTTCATCGGAAAAGTGGGCACCGAATGAGTCGCAGGTAAAGAGCAGTTTATCTTCTTCCAGGTAGGCATAAATAGAATCGGGCCAGTGGAGGTTCGGTGCACCGATGATCCGGAGGGTCATATTGCCCAGGTCAATGGTGTCCCCGTCTTTCACCTTCTGGCTTTTAAAGGGTTTTTCCATCATTTCTGACAGGTAATTGATTGCCTGTCCGCTCCCCACTACCGTGGCATTGGGTGCCTTTTCCAGGATATACTTGAGGGAACCCGAGTGGTCGGGTTCTGTATGGGTGCATATCACATACTCGATTTCAGAGAGATCGGTAAGGGCTTCGAGCTTTTCCCTGTATTCGTCCCAGAACGACTCTTTCACTGTATCGATCAGGGTTTTCTTTTCCGCATCTATGCAATAGGAGTTATAGGTGGTTCCGAACTCAGTCTCCATGACGATATCAAATGTAACGATGTCTTTGTCATGAACCCCGGCCCATGTTACATGGTCGGATACTTTCAGAATGCTGTTTTCGTTCATAGTCTGTATGATTTTGATGCAAATATAATAAAGTAGCCTGTCACGTAGCAGGCAGCAACAAAAAAAAGGAGCTGCTCTAATGGAGCAGCCCCTGAAACTCACAATCTGACTGTAACGGATCTATCTATTAACTTTAACCGCGAAATTAGGTTTTACATGTTATTCTGAACCGCCACCGCAAGTCTTCTCGCATGGAGCCTTTTTCTTAGCTTCTTTTGCTTTTTTGCTTTCGGCTTTCGTACTGCAATCCTTGGATTTTTTATCCTTGGATTCTTTTTTCTCAGGATCTTTGTCGGCAAGAGTTATCGCGATAGTTTCCTGACTGGTAGCTGCAAATGCAGGTGCACTGATACCTCCCATAAAGGCTACAAGTGCTAAAATTGCTAATACTTTTTTCATAACTTCAAATTTTTTTGGGTTCGCATTTGCTAAGATAGGGCAAAGAGAAACCGCTTCCTGTTAACGCGGTGTTAAAAACAGACAAAAAAGTCTTTTATTTTAACCGGGCGACAGGAGTTGTCCCGCCTTTTGTTTGCTGGCCTTGCCTGACAAGGATTTCCACGTTTTCAGGCAGGAAGAGATCGAGCCGGGATCCAAACCGAATGAATCCCATTTCGCCGGATTGGAGAACAGCATCCCCCGGTTTGGGGTAAAATTTGATTCTCCGTGCCACAAAGCCTGCAATTTGCCTTACAAGCAGGGTGATCTGACTGTTTTGAATGACGATGGTGTTTCGCTCGTTAAGGGTGGATGATTTAGGGTGTCTTGCTACCAGGTATTTTCCGGGATGGTAGCTGTAGTGAATAAGGGTGCCGGAGACAGGAAACCAGTTTATATGAATGTCGTGTATACTCATGAAGATAGAGACCTGGATGCGCTGGTCGTGGAAGTATTCTCCTTCCCGGGTCTTTTCGATGACTACGACCTTACCGTCGGCCGGGGCCAGAACCAGGGATTCATCAGCGGTGAACCTGCGCCTGACAGGGATCCTGAAAAAGCGGAACATCATCAGGAGCAGAACCAGGAGGGTGAAGGCAAGGGGTATGCCGGCATAAAGGGGCAGGGTAGCTAAAAGGAGCAGGGCACCCGGTATAGCTGCGAGTATACTTATGTACAATATGGTGTGTCCTTCCCTGTGAAATTTCATGAGAGCAGCGACCAGATTGAGATCATACCGAACATGACCGGGGCAGCAAACATCAGGGAGTCGAACCGGTCGAGTGCTCCCCCGTGTCCGGGAATCAGGTTCCCCGAATCTTTCACCCCGGCTTCCCTTTTCAGGCGGCTTTCAAAGAGGTCACCCATAATGGCGGCGATACTGATAAGGATAGCCAGTATGACCCAGAGCAACAGGGAATAGCTCCGGGTAGTGAAATAGAGAAGTATCCCGGTGCCTGCTGCAAAGAGAAGTCCCAGGGCTGTTCCCTCCCAGGTTTTGGAAGGTGAAATGGATGGCCAGAGCAGGGTTCTGCCCAGCATCTTGCCAAATACAAATGCTGCGGTATCGTAAGTCCAGACAAGTGCCAGGAGTGCACCGGGTAAAAGGGAATCATAAGGTTTGTCCGGAGGTATCCATCCCAGTGCTAAAAGGAAGAGCATGGTTCCGGTTACCCAGATCATACCCCAGGTAAGCAGGGTCATCTCCCGCAGCGAGCTGTGTCGTTTGACAAGGGTATATAGGGTAAAAAAAATGATCAGGAACATGGGCAGTGCGATCAGCCAGCCTGCCAGCAGACGGTCGGTGATGACCAGGTAGAAAAGAAAGAGGAGGGTCTGACCGGTGATCATCAGCAGGATGAAGAGCAACTGGTGTCTGATTCGGAACATATTCCTGAACTCCAGGAAGCTCAGGGTAAAGATCAGGAGGGAGAGCAGCAAGAAAGCGATCTCTCCCCAGAGGATCGAACCTGCGACCAGGGCGATCAGGAATATTCCGGAGATCGTTCGCAGGATGAGGTTTCTCATCTGTTTTCGTATTCCTGGATAAGTTTTTTACTCCTGATAACGTTATTACGGTGGACGTATAATTCGATATCCCCGAACTTGTAAAAAGAGTCTTTCTTATTCATAATGAAGGCTGTGATCTCGTTGTCAGTTAACATTTGCTTTACGATTTCAGCCTCGTACAACTGATCGGTGCTGAATATTCTCACCAGGTCGTCACTCATTGATCCGGTTTTTCTTCTTGTTCTTTTTTAGTCGTATTCTTCTGTCCTGATGTTTTTGCCTGCCTGTTACTCTTTGTTCCGGAGGCTGCCGGGGCCTTCTTCTTTTCCTCCTGTTTTGAAGATGTTTTTCTGCCCGTACCTTTTTTCGCCGTACCTTTTCTTTGTGTTGATGAGGCGGAGGATTTGGAAGCTGACTTATTTTTTTCTGAGGCATTCCCTTTTTCAGTTGTGTCAAGCTTCTTTTTCTTCTCCTTGGCCTTTTGTACCTCCTTCTGTTTCTCTTCCTCTTCCGGGGTTTTCCAGGGGCGTTCTCCAAAAATCTCTTCCAGGTCATCGCTGAAAATCACCTCTTTGTCCAGGAGCCTTTCAGCCAGTTTGGTAAGTCCCTGCTTGTTCTTTTTCAGGATATCAAGGGCACGCTGGTACTGGGTTTCAATGATCCTGTCCACTTCTTCATCGATCAGTTCGGCAGTCTTTTCACTATACGGTTTATTAAACGAGTATTCTGATTGCCCGGAGGAGTCGAAATAGCTTTTATTACCTAGCTTTTCGCTCATACCGAAGTATGAGATCATGGCATAGGCCTGCTTGGTGACCCGTTCCAGGTCATTCAGTGCACCCGTGGAGATTTTACTGAAGTTCAATTGTTCGGAGGCCCTTCCTCCCAGGGTAGCACACATTTCGTCTGCCAGCTGTTCGGTGGTTGTGATCTGCCGCTCTTCGGGAAGGTACCAGGCTGCCCCCAGTGCCCGTCCGCGGGGGATAATGGTGACTTTAACAAGCGGATTGGCATGTTCAAGCAGCCAGCTTACCGTGGCGTGGCCTGCTTCATGGAATGCGATGGTACGTTTCTCATCTTTCTTAATCACCTTGTTCTTCTTTTCCAATCCGCCGATGATCCGGTCGATGGCATCCAGGAAATCCTGCTTGTCCACTTTATCCTTGCTGTTCCTGGCCGCGATAAGTGCCGACTCGTTGCATATGTTGGCGATATCAGCGCCCGAAAAGCCAGGGGTTTGTTTGGCAAGAAAGTCCACGTCTACCGAATCAGCGATCTTCAGCGGTTTCATATGGACCTTGAAGATCTCTTTCCGTTCGTTCAGATCGGGAAGTTCAACATGGATCTGCCGGTCGAACCGGCCTGCCCTCAGCAGGGCTTTGTCCAGCACATCTGCCCGGTTGGTGGCAGCCAGGATGATCACGCCGCTGTTGGAGCCGAAGCCATCCATTTCGGTGAGCAGCTGGTTGAGGGTGTTTTCCCGCTCATCGTTGCCCCCGAAATTGGGATTGCGGCCCCTGGCGCGTCCAACGGCATCGATCTCATCGATAAATACAATGCAGGGTGCTTTCTCCTTTGCCTGTTTGAAAAGGTCACGTACCCTGGAGGCTCCTACGCCCACGAACATCTCCACGAAATCGGAACCTGACATGGAGAAGAACGGAACGTTGGCTTCTCCTGCAACAGCTTTTGCCAGCAAGGTTTTACCACTTCCCGGAGGTCCGACCAGCAGGGCTCCCTTGGGTATTTTGCCACCCAGTTCGGTATATTTTTTCGGGTTTTTCAGGAATTCGACAATTTCCCGGATTTCCACCTTCGCCTCTTCCAGTCCGGCCACATCTTTAAAGTCGACTTTAACGTGGGTATCCTTGTCGAAAATCTGGGCCTTGGACTTACCCACGCTGAAGATGCTGTTGGCACCACCGCCACCCGGACCACCGCCGCTCATCCGCCTGAGCATGAAGACCCATATACCCAGGATGAGCAGGAATGGCAACACCCAGAGCAGGATCTCTCCCAGGTAGTTCTTCCGGGTAACTGTTGTATAGGCCGGCCGTTTTTCGGGCGGCAGTTCGTTCATAATCTCATTGAGGTCCTGACCGAAGACATCGGGAAAGACAATATTGAAATAGTATTGCGGAATACTTTGTCCGAATACAGTATTCGTGCGTTTATCCCGCACCTCCTGGTAGCGGGGTTCGGAGAGACGTTCGGGTTTAATGTAGATCTCCACTTTCTCTTTGTTCACGATTACGATCTTGTCTACATCGCCATCGCGCAACATTTTAAAAAAGGTATTGGAGTCGGTCTCCACCATCCCCCCGGAAGAGCCTACAAATTGCAGTCCCAGGAGAAAGAGCACGATAATACCAATGATCCAATAGGAATTGAATTTTGGTTTATTATCGCCTTTGTTTGATCCGGGCGTGGTACCACCGGGTCTTCCCGGCCTGTTTGTATTTTGATTTGACATCGTTCTTCTCGTTTTACGTAACATCCTCTATTTTTTCAATCTTACCATCTGCCCAGAGTTCTTCAAGATTATAGAAGTTTCGTTTCTCTTCAAGGAAGATGTGTACCAATATTTCGAAGTAATCCATCAGTACCCACTGGCAGTTGTCTGTCCCTTCAACGTGATGGGCAATAATCCCCGCTTTTTGCTTAAGATTTTGCTGAACCTCATCCACAATGGCATCAACCTGCGTCGTAGAAGTACCGTGGCAAATGACAAAATAATCGCTTATGGAGTTGTGTATATTCTCTAGATTAATGGATATCAGTTCTTTCCCTTTCTTTTCCTGTATCGCCTCCAGGATGAGATCTAATTTTTCAGTTGTGCTTTTTTCGCCGTTATTCGTCATTATTAATCCCCTGTCAAAGGTAACGTTTTTTAGTGATTTCTATAATCTTATAATCATCTACAAAAATAATGGTATTTTTAAGACATGTTGCTTTCTCTTTTGTTTGACACGGACCAAAAAATCTCAAAAACTGTACCATGGAGTATACATTGAGCCATTTAGGCACCACCGGTTCAACCAACAGGGAAGCCCGGGAGCGAATAATGGCAGTGCCGGTCGGCTCTCACACCTTTTTAACTGCTGATTATCAGACGGAAGGGCAGGGCAGGGGAGGTAATCAGTGGTATAGTGAACCGGGCAGAAACCTGTTGATGAGCTGGATCTCCTTTCCTGCATTTTTGTCAGTGCCTACACAGTTTCAGCTCTCCAAGGCTGCATCGCTGGCTATTTGCGAACTTCTTACCCCGCGGGTTGGTTCTGTTGCCATCAAGTGGCCCAACGATATTTTAGTGGGTAACAGGAAGGTCGGTGGAATCCTGATCGAGGTGAATGTACAGGGATCATCCATCAGGAATGCCGTAACGGGCATTGGACTGAATGTTAATCAGGAAGTGTTTCCCGGTTTTCCTTTCCCGGCTACCTCGCTCTACCTGGAAACCGGTCGGACTATGGAGATGGAACCATTGCGGGACGAGTTAATTCGCCTGCTCCTTGACCGGTATCGTGAACTGGAGCAGGGCGATCACCGCCAGATTGACAAAGTTTATTTGTCGCGTCTATACGGAATGGGTCAGTTACGTTCTTTCAGGACCGAGGGGGAATTAATAGGAGGTGAGATCACCGGTTTGAGTGAAACCGGGGAGCTGTTAGTCCGTAGCATGGGCAAAGAGCGATCCTACGGCATGCATGAAATCGCTATGCTTCATGACTAGGACGGAAATTCGAATTTCTCCATCTGGTCGACCAGGGATTCCGCAAATTGCCTCAGTGGTGACTTAATCATTGGGAGAAGGAATTGGCTGACTTCGGGCTGCACGGTAATCTTTATGCGGGTGTCTTCCGGACTCACCTCCTTAAGCTGGATCCACAGGGTGAAATTGTATTGTGAAATGTCTTTATCGCTGGTTATCTTCACCAGGGAATGGGGCTCTTTCTCCTGGATGCGCATCCCCATTTTACCCACCGGGGAAACGGTAAACTGACATTGATCCTTATCCGATTGCCAGTCTTTTACACTCTCACCGGGAATTAGTCCTTCCAGGTTGTTTAAATCGGTGATAAACTGGTAGATATTGCTTGCGGGGCAGGTTGATTTTCCTATGCGGCTTTCAATTTTCATGGGTCACTCCTTTCCAGTTGGCGGGATCTTCTCGCCATTGTTGCAGTATATTCAGATCCTCTTTCTTTATTTGTTTTTGCTCCAGGGCTGTTTCCAGCAATGTGTGGTAATTACTCAGGGTATCCAGTGGCACGTTCTCCTCCTCGAACCGGGTGTGTGTCTCTGCAAAACCATAGGAAAAGATGGCTGCCATTCCAAGGATCGTAAACCCAGCTTTCCGCAGGGCCGCCACTGCTTTCAGGCTGCTTCCACCGGTGGAAACCAGGTCTTCGATCACCACTGCTTTCTGTCCGTTGGATACCACTCCTTCGATCAGGTTTTCCAGTCCATGTTTTTTTGCACTGCTTCTGACATACACAAAGGGCAGGTTTAATGCTTCTGCCACCAGGGCTCCCTGTGCAATGGCCCCGGTTGCCACCCCTGCGATGCATCCGGCATCGGGGTATTTTTGCCGGATCAGCTCAACGAAAGCATCTCGTATCTCAGAACGGATAACGGGGTAGGAGAGGGTTTTTCGATTGTCGCAGTAGATCGGTGATTTCCACCCCGATGCCCATATAAATGGAGTTGCAGGTTCGAGTTTAATTGCTTTACTTTGTAGCAGGAGTTCCGCAATTCGTCTGGAATTATTCATCATTCAGCAAATGTATAAAGTTTTTTTCAAGGACAGAACAGTATATTTTGGGGATGATTTTTCAAAGGCATTTGGAAAAAACAAGGGACTTTTCTACCGTTACAATAATATACAGGAGCTTACTGAACTGATCGATGTCTTCTTCGTCCTGAAGAAGATAGACCAGTTATATATATTTCACGATGATATTCTCACCCTTGTGGAGGAGTTTAAGGCCTGTTTCAGAATAGTGGAGGCAGCCGGAGGGGTGGTGCTCAACGATTCGGGTCAGTTTCTTATCATGAAACGGGATGGTATCTGGGACCTGCCCAAAGGAAAACTGGAAGAGGACGAAGATTTTGAGATGGCGGCTCTGCGCGAGGTGGAAGAAGAGGTGGGAATTAACGGATTGCAGTTGAAGCAACCGATCATGTCCACGTATCACACCTATCACCTGGAAGAGAACCGGGTTCTTAAAAAGACCAAATGGTTTGAAATGACCTATACGGGAGATGCCGATCCCGTTCCGGAGACAGCTGAGAATATTACGGAGATCAGGTGGGTTAATCCCGGTGAGACAGGTTTTATTCGTGAAAATACCTATCCCAGTGTCCTTGATGTGCTCTACATCAAAGATCTTCTCTAGTACGCATAATTCTGAAAAGTTGTTCTTCAAAGCCCTCCGAGGGGAGGGTTGCCGGTGACTGAATGAGTTTGCCATCCGGACCGATCAGGTAGGAGGTTGGGTAGGCTCTTACATTATAGGACTCCAGGAGGTTGTAATCATTCCCGAAGTAGAGGGTTTCCCAGTGGTAGTCGTTCCGTTTCATAAACTGCACCATCTTTTCATGACTTTCGGCTATCATAATCGTCACTATATCAAGGTACTCTTTATGTTTCCGGTACATTGATTCCAGGTATGGGTACTCCATCATGCAGGTGTAATTATCGGGGCTGCAAAAATTGAGGTAGATGTATTTTCCTTTGAAATCTGAAAGGCTTTTGCTAATTCCGTTTCGATCGGAAAGACTGAATCCGGGAGGTGGTGTGCCGATCATTAGATTGGTGAGTTTTTCATGAACTCCGCGGGCCAGCTTTGTATAGGAAGGCATTGAGGGATTTGCCTGCAGGGAGTCAAGGATGATCAACAACGCCTCCTTGTAGAAATAATCCTCGTAGAAGTGCTCTTTTACTTCTTTAAGGATCACCAGGTCTGCAATGGTATCGGATGGTATTGCAGGATGGTTCCTGAGATTTTTTCTTAATGCCTGCAGGTTGTGTTCCCGGTTAATTACCCGAAGCAAATTATTTCCTGCAGGAGTTCGTGCAAAAAAGAAAAGAAATTTGTCGTACATCTTGTTGAACAGCTCCATGTAGGCAGGATTGGCTAAAGCCGGAACCGGACTCCGGAGGTATTGATCGTGGAGATATTTTAATTTCTTATCCCCGCTGTTGATCTGGAGCAGTCCGTACCGGTAGTGCCGGTAACGCTCAAAATAGCCGGAAGTGTCATTCCTGTATCTCTGTTCCACCGTTTGTACCAGGGAATCGGTATGGTATTCCTTATTTTTTCTGCGAGCCTCCATGAGTTCTTTGTTCCTGGCAAAGATCAGTGTGTCAAAGCGAAATATCCTGGTATTCAGGTCTGAGGGAGGCTTGATGAGATTGCTGTCAGGGAGGGATCGCTGTTCTTTGACCCTCAGATGTACGCGCAGAGGTTCGAAATATGGATTTCTTTTGTCGGTTTCTGTTATCTCCCTGCGTGGTGGTAAATATACCCGGTAGAGGTTACCTGGTTCGACCAGCAGAATAGTGCGGAGAGCCCCCATATTCATGCTGATCCAGGAAAAGGGCTCTGCTTCAAAGCAGGCGCGGAACGCTCCCTGATCGTCAAAATAGAGCGTATCCAGGGTTTTCGTGGCACCGGTAAAGGGATTGGAGATCGTGTATATCCGGAACGATTCACCGCTGTATTCAGGATTTTCTCCTTCCACTATTACTTTTTGTCCCGGACTTTTTGAACTGATCATAGCTGTCAGAAGCAGCATGAACAGGAATCGTATGCGCATTTTACATGTAATTTTTGATATCGATACCCTCGGGAAGGAACTGGGATGCGTCTCCCCTGTTGCGGATGATATCCCGGATAATCGTGGAGTTCACCGGGGTGTGTTCGGGGCTGGTAAGGAGGAAGATGGACTCCACCTCCGGGAGCATGCGTTTATTAACCTGGGCGATAGCCCGCTCATATTCAAAGTCAGCTGCTGTTCTTATTCCCCTGACCATATAGTTGGCATTCACCTTTTTGCAGAAGTCAACCGTAAGTCCTTCGAAAGCATCTGCACTTACTTTTTCCATATCGTGGAATATATCATTGATCATGGCTACACGGGATTCCACGCTCAGCAATGCACGTTTCCCCGTATTAATCCCTACTGCTACAATAAGTTGATCGAACAGGTGGACAGATCTTCGTACCACCGACTCATGCCCTACGGTGAATGGATCGAAGGAACCCGGGAAAACAGCGATTTTCTTCATTTTTTTTGTCAAAAGTAATGGTTTTTCATGAAAGTACTATTTGATCTCCTTTTCTTTATTGGCACTTACAAAGAGAATATTGCCCACCTTTTCATACCCGGTAAAGACATTATACCCTTTCGACTTGATCGATTCACTCCGGAATCCGACAATGGTAAGATCTGCATCGATAGAGGTTGAAGCAATGATCTCTTTTTCGTCGGCTGGATTTTCGGTGGGGATCAGGTTTATATTATTGTAGGATATAGGCAGCCTGCCGGCTTTGATCAGGGCGTTCAGTTCTTCCCGTTTTCGCTCCAGTTCCGAGGCCTCGTGGAGGGCGAATATTTTGATGGTTCCGTTTTTCCACTCCGGATGTCCCATGATAATGTAGCCCAGAAGGATCATGAGGTTAGCATTTTCATAATCTTTGGATGTGATCCATATATGGATTTGCCGTTTATAACCAAAGCCTTTGTATGATGTACTGAGGACGCATATATCGAATCCGGTAGCAAGTAAAATATGGTGGGTATTCAGGGGTTCTTCCAGGGCTTCCGGCTCGTTTTGAGAACATTCGAAAAGGATCATGTTGTTTCCTTTACCCGAGATCCCGGATAACTGGATCACCTGTGCAATAGCAGATGTATAGGACGGACTGATGATCGTATCGAGGTAGACGCGGTTCTTGCTATCGGCTGCCAGATTGATGAGCTTTTTAAGCACTTCTTTGGATTCCAGGTTGGTTTTGTTGGACAGGAACCCCTTAATATAGTGAATGTATGTTCCGAATCCATATTTAAATGAGATCCAGCGAAGCATATCAAACGCACTCCTGCGCATAAAGGTATCCTGGGAGATGCAGATGGTAAAGGGTCGCCAATGCGTGTCGAGGTCCTCCTTATCGGCCCGCTGGGCCAGTACCTGCAATTGTCTGCTCAGCTGAAAGATGACGCCGCGGAAGAGGTTTTCAAGACCCTTCCCTTTGGCATTGAATGAGTTCACCATGAAATAGATCATTCCCATAATCACCAGGGACAGGATGGCATACGGAGCATTCATCTTGAACATAAGCCAGAACGATGTGACAGCTCCAACCAGGCTAATATACCACCGGGAGCGGAAGGTTGGCCGGTAGGAAGGATCGGCCGCAAAATGCTCCAGCAGGGAGATCAGGCATATGGCACCGTATGTCAGCATAAAAAACATGGAGATAATCTGTGCGACAAAATCAATATCCCCAATGGCGACAAAGAAATAGGCCACAACAATGGTAATCATTCCGGCATTGATGGGCTCGTTGGTTTCGGTTTTCCCGTGCGCCAGCCACAGGTTGAGAGGCCGTGATGGAAAAACCTTATCCAGTCCGATTGCCTGCAAGGTCCTGGGGGCTACCATGATAGATCCCAGTGCGGATGACATGGAAGCTGCAGCAAGACCGATAGGAATAATCGGTCCCCAGAGGGCAATACGTTCCATGATCAGCTGATCGGCAGCGAGGTCTTGCAGGGAGGCGCTGGTAACCAGTTTATAGCCTACCAGTATATAAACTATGAATCCGGCCAGGGTGGCCCACATGGTACCCCGGGGGATGGATTTACTGGGATTTCTCAAATCTCCCGACAGACCCAGTCCGGCTATCAGCCCCGTGAAAGCCGGAAAAACGATAGTAAAAACATAGAAAAATCCGTCACCATTGGGAATTTTGGAATAGAAATTCACTTCTTCGGGTTGGTAATCGGATCGACCCAGGAAAAACATCAGCAGGGAGGTAAACAAGATTGCTACCACAAAGTAGAGGGCTTTCATTCCCATATTGGCTCCTTTCGCCATCATGATCACCGCGAGGATTGTCATGCTGATCAATCCGATCCACCGCTTATCGATAAGGGGCAAGCCGTAATCATAGTGAATCCAGCGAAGAAGCGGATCAAATGCTTCAGAGAAGGCGATGACATAAAAGGCTACACTGATGGCCTGGGAGAGATAGAGGGCAATTCCGATAGCAGCACCTATATTGAGTCCGAAGGATCTGCTTATGATGAAGTAGGCACCACCCCCCTGGACTTTCTGATTGGTTGCTATCTCAGCCACGGCCATGGCTGTGGGAATGGTGACCAGGTGGCCGAGAAATATTATTCCCAGAACCCCGATGAAACCCTGGTGCCCGACAGCATATCCAAACCTGAGAAAGAGTATAGCTCCCAGGATGGTAGAGATCGTTGTGAAAAATACAGGCATGGTTCCGAATCCCTGCTTTCCAGCTGTAAATTTCTTTGCCATGGCATCAATATTGGTTACCTGCTAACAATTCCCCGGGGGCATTGTATTCTCTTTGCAGGGGGCATTATACAAAAAAAAGAAGAATCTTGCAGCACACTGCTGGTTTTTTTTAATTCCGGGGGGTTGACTCTGAAGGTTTTTTTTAACAGGAATGCGGAACTTTCAAAAAACCTCTACCTTTGCAATGAATGAACAACTATACTCCGCAAGAGTTCTATAGGGTAGGTATAAGCTTACCGGGACACAGGCAGGTTAAATGATTGTTCACGAAAACCATTGACCATGGAAGAAGCCCTTACATTGTTGCTTGTTGATGATGAGGAGGAGGTCAGAGATTTATTAACCATTCTTCTCCAGTCCTATAAAGGGTGTGATATTAAGATTATCGGTGAAGCAACCAGTGTTGAAGACGCATTGAGAGTGGTAAAAGACCGGGTTCCCGATCTTATTTTGCTTGATATCCAGATGCCCGGAAAGGACGGTTTCCAGTTAATCGATGCACTTCGTGATATGCGCTTGTACCCGGGTATCATTTTCGTAACGGCTTTCGAAAATTATGCCATCCGGGCTATCCGGAATTCGGCCTTTGATTACCTTTTAAAACCGGTCAATAAATCTGAATTATATGATGCCATTGATCGTTTCCGTGAAATGAAAAACCGGGGACAGGATCAGCGCCTGAACGAACTTGTTGAATTGCTTCACAAGTCAAAACCGGGCAGGATCAGATTAAACACACGTACCGGATACTTCTTTATCAACCCGGAAGATATTATATTTTGTGAAGCAGATGGTAATTACAGTCATCTGACTCTGCAGAACGGTAAGAAAGAGATCAGTACCCTGAACCTGGGAAATATCGAAAAACAGTTGGACGGGGGTGATTTTTTGCGAATCAGCCGCACCTACATTATTAACATGAATTACCTGACCAGAGTTGACAGGCGTTCAAACACCTGTGAGTTGGAACACAACGGGAAAGCTCACTATATCAAAATTCCTCCGCAGAAGATCAGACTATTAGAAGAGTTTTTTTAGTTAAAAAACAGTAATACAGGCACATACACTAAAAACTCCGGTTTTCTTATCAGTCAGATTGTTCATACGTCAAACCAAGGGTTTCATCCACCCAAATAACTACTTTACACAATAACTATCTAAATGTTTTTCTTATGTAGAGAGAGCCATTAATTTTAGCATCATTAACCTGAAAAGAGTCCTAACCTAAACCAACACCCTTATGATCGAAGTGTACAATCTCGATGGTATGCCGGTATATAAATACCGGTCTGAGAGCAGTCAATCCTTTGAAGTAAAAGATCTTGAGTCAAAAGGTCTTCCGTGCGGGGTTTATTTTGTAAAAATTAAGACTTCCAGGGGGATTGAAACCGCCAAGTTACTTATTTGCTAACCCTGTAAAATCAAACCAAGTGAAAAGAGGGTGTTGATGCACCCTCTTTTTTATTCAATGGGGAGGGGATTTTGCACTTTTTGCCCGGTTACGGCATATTGGATCACTTCTGTGATATTATCGACGTATATAAAGTTTAATCCTTTCCTGTATATCTCCTGGATTTCATTGACATCCTTTTCATTTTCTTCAGAGAGCAGGATGGTGCTTATACCCGCTCGTTTAGCAGCCAGGATCTTCTCTTTTATTCCCCCGACGGGTAATACTTTGCCCCTGAGAGTGATCTCCCCGGTCATGGCAACATTTTTACGCACTCTCTTCTGGGTGAAGGCAGAAGCAATGGAAGTGATCATGGTTACTCCTGCTGACGGACCATCTTTGGGAATTGCCCCTTCCGGTACGTGGATATGAACATTCCATTTTCCGAATACGGAGGGTTCGAGATCAAATTCACGGGCATGGGATTTGAGGAATTCCAGGGCAATAACAGCCGATTCCTTCATCACATCGCCCAGGTTACCGGTCAGGGTAAGTTTTCCTTCCCCTTTACTCAGGGAGGTCTCCACGAAAAGAATCTCTCCCCCTGTTGCGGTCCAGGCAAGCCCGGTTACAACACCGGCAAATTCATTCCCCAGGTATTTATCTTTCAGGTATTTAGGCGGACCCAGTATTTCCTGGATACGATTCAGGGTAAGTCTTTTTTCAACCTTTTCGTCCAATGCCAGTTGTTTGGCAACCACGCGCAGGATTTTTGCGATTTGTTTATCCAGTTGCCTCACACCTGATTCCCGGGTGTAGTTTTCCACGATGGTTTCGAGTGATTTTTTTGGAAATGTGATCATTCCCTTCTCAATACCGTGGTTTTGCAATTGTTTCGGAATGAGATGCCGTTTTGCAATTTCTATCTTCTCTTCCACGATATATCCTGACACATGGATTATTTCCATCCGGTCGAGCAGGGCAGGATGGATGCCGGCTGTGGTATTGGCGGTAGCAATGAACAGTACACGCGACAGATCGTATTCCAGTTCGAGGAAATTATCGTGGAACGCGGTGTTTTGTTCCGGGTCCAGCACCTCAAGCAAGGCAGAAGCCGGATCGCCGTGGACATCCCGGCCCACTTTGTCGATCTCGTCCAGTACGTAGACGGGGTTACCGGATTTGGCTTTTTTCAGGTTCTGGATAATCCTGCCTGGCATGGCTCCGATATAGGTCTTTCTGTGTCCGCGGATCTCCGCTTCATCATGGAGTCCGCCCAATGACATTCTGACGTACTTACGTCCCAGGGCTTCGCCGATTGATTTACCAAGGGAAGTTTTACCGACTCCCGGCGGTCCCACCAGGCAAAGGATCGGAGATTTCATATCTCCTTTGAGCTTCAGCACGGCAAGGTGTTCGAGAATACGCTCCTTGACCTTGTCCAGTCCAAAATGGTCTTTGTCGAGGATCCGGCCGGCGCGTTTTAAGTTGAAATTATCTTTTGTATACTCATTCCAGGGCAGTTCAAGCATGGTTTGGATATAATTGACCTGGACCGAATACTCTCCTGTAGCCGGATTCAGCCGCTGCAATTTATCCAGTTCTTTATTAAAGGTATCAGCCACCTCTTTAGACCATTTTTTCTTTTTGCCCCGTGCCCTGTATTCTTTTACTTCCTGGTCCTGGGGGTTCCCGCCCAATTCATCCTGGATGGTTTTCATTTGCTGGTGCAACAGATACTCCCGTTGCTGCTGGTCGAGGTCGTTTTTCACCTTGGACTGGATATCGCTTTTCAGCTCCAGCATCTGTACCTCTTTAGAAAGCTGATCAAGCAGAACCATTCCGCGCTGCGGGATGCTGTCCATCTCTAACAGATTCTGTTTTTCCTGGAGTTTTAATTCACTGTTGGAGGCCAGGAAATTTATCAGGAAGGAGGGACTTTCGATATTTTTAACCGCGAAAGAGGCTTCAGAAGGAATATTGGAAGAGAGCTTGATAATCTTTATTGCCAGATCTTTCAGTGCGGCAGCCACCGCCCTGGCATCTTTTTCCGGTTCGTCTTTGGACTCTTCAAGGGGACTGATTCGTCCTACATGATACGGTTTATCTGTCAGAATGTCGTCAAGGTGAAACCGTCTGCGTCCCTGTATGATCACGGAGGTGGAACCATCCGGCATTTCCAGGATCTTCAGGATCTGGGCTACGGTGCCCACTTTATAGAGGTCTTCTATATGAGGATCCTCCGTAGATGCATCGATCTGAGATACAGCACCCAGTATTTTGTTTTTCTTGTATACATCCTGTACCAGTTTCAGGGACTTTTCTCTTCCCACTGTAATAGGAATCACCACACCAGGGAAGAGGACGGTATTACGGAGGGGCAGGACCGGCAGCACATCCGGTATGTTCATATTGCTCAGGTCTTCTTCCTCCTCCTCCGACATAAGAGGTATATATTCAGCCTCGTCATCCATTGGGAGTAAAAGATCCTCTAACTTCTTCTCAAAATCGCTATTCATACATCATCTCCTTTCGCTGCAGACAATTTGGCAGTCTGCTCATATTACTTAGGTAGTCTTGTGGATTTGTCAATAAGTGTGCCAAAAGTTAATACGAATGAACTGAAATTTTGTTTATATGTAGCGAATCGATATCTCTTTTAGAAATTTCTCTTCCAACAGGCGGGCCATTCTCTTTACAACGGTCCGTCGTATTTCCAGTTCAACGGGAAGATTGGGGTCCTGGTGGGCTACATTAATACGTGTCCCTATTATAAACTCAATCTCATCGCTCTCTTTCATGAGTTTAACAATCCTGTCTGCAGGACCGTTACTCAGCGATGTGGCAGGACTGAATTCTTTCAGCAGGCGGGTTACTTTAGTAATGGTCAGGATTCCTTCGGTTACAAGGTCAATTCCTTCCATAAATGACATGGGTGGCAGTTCCGGGTCTTCAAATTCCAGGCTATCCTCTATGGAGAGGTCCAGTTCCCTTGCCACAATATCAGCAGTTGTAGCCCCGCATACGATCTTTTTACCGGGAAACTCCCTGACGGCCCTGGCAAATTTCTCATCATTTTTCTTTTCATAGGGTGGTCCGGTTACCAACAAGAGCTTCCTGGGTTCGCGCAAATAGATACTGGCACAACTTGTATCATCTTTTGACTGGTAGGAGTCATTCCTGTAGGCTACATTTACCAGCTTGGCAGCCAGTTTAGAGGCAGAGATATCCTGGTTATTTTTCAGGTACCGTGCACAGTAATCCAACAGGTTATCCCTGCCCCAGCCAAGGGGGTATTTTTCGCTTCCAAGGCCCGACTGTGTAATACCATCGGAGCAGAAAAGGATGCGGTCTTCTTTCCGGGCTTTAAACTGACATGTTCGGATCTCCTTTCCCGCATTTCGTTCACTTTTAAGGATAATGCACTGCCATCCGGGTAAAAATGGCTGGTTATTTCTGAGAATTATGGTCTGCGGGTTGTCGTACTCCAGGATGGTGGTGGTTCCATCTGCTTCAATTTCCACGATAGTAAAGGTGGCATAGTTCATATGTCGCTCACTGCAGACTGGCAGGGTGTTCATAATTATTTCAGCGATCGTTTCGGGATTTTTATGTTCGATCGTGAAATTCAATGCCATGGTTGAGGTAAGGGTAGCCAGGACGTTTGCTTTCACTCCATGGCCCATACCATCAGAGAGTACAGCAATGGTACGGTTCTCTTCCCTGATCTTGCGACTAAGGAATACATCACCGCAAATTCTCTCATTCCCGTAGTTTCGTTGTTCGCTGGCAACTTCTATGTAGAAGGGTATATCCATCGATCCTGCTATTTCCCTTTTCGTGTCTGGTAGGATTCAATAATGGAGTTCAGCATTCGTTCGGTTTCTGCAGCTCCTTCGCCCAGGATAAACCCTATTTGCTGGACCAAATTAAGATTCTTATCCACCACTTCGCCCAATCGCTTCACGATCTCTTCCTTCTGCACTTCAGGGTCAGAAAGGTCCCGGATAATCGCTCCGACTATCTTGTTCTTGCGAATTACAAATACCGAGACACTGAGAAGGCGCTCGGCATAGTTGATGTCACGGTTCGTGATGTTTTCATTATTGGCAAGCACATAGGTAAAGAGGTTGTAGAAATTGTAGGGTAGCAGGGTTTTCATATCTGCACCCTTAAGTCCGGGCACCACCTCATTTATTTCTTTGGCATCGGTTCCCAGCAGGTCAATGAAGGTTTGGTTTGCCTGAATGATCTTGAGCTTTTCATCCAGGATCACCAGTCCGGAAGGCAACTTCTGCAGCATGGCTCTCATAATTTCCGAGGCTTCACTGGCACTCTCCTTCTCTTTCTTCGCTTTCTTTTCCGATTCCTTCAGGGCAGCCTGTGCCTGTGCCAGCTTCTCATTGGTGATTTTCATGGACTTTATGTGATCCATGCGATTGCGTGTGGCATAGGTGTTGCACATTTCGGGGATTGCGAGTCCCTGGGCAATGGCTATGGCAAAATCCTTGCACGAGCTATAGCCACAGGCTCCGCATCCTTTATCATTACTTCCTGATTGGTCGAGCTCATCGAGAATGGTATCCACTTTCTTTTCTGAGGGGATCTCAAGTCGCTGGTTATCATTCATGAACGTTCTTTCCAGGGAAAGGTCGGAGAGCTCTTCCAGGCTTTTCACCCACTGTTTGATGTTCAGGCTTTTTGTGCGCTTTGATACATATTTGATGAGCTGGCTTCTTCGCAGGTATTTTTTACCGCCCGGAGAAGTTCCGCGACCCATGATAAACTCCTTGAAGAACAGATTGAAATGGGATTTAATCCGGGTAATATTCTCTTCGAATTCATCGATTGCCCGGAGTATTTGTTCACCCTCTGAGGTTACAACCCTGGAGCTCATAATTTTCTCGTCCAGATCAGCAGCTTCCATGATTCCGCTGGAGAGGGGAAATAATGATCCTTTGTAACCCATCGGGTCATCAAAATCGCTGTATTCAAGTTTTTTCTCATCCAGTTTTTTCTCATCAAAAAGATCTCTTAACTCCCTGAAGGTGATAACTTCATCAATTATCTTTTCCCCCGGCAGTCTCCGGATCTCCTCTTTTGAGGAAATGAGGGGACTTATATAAACCAGCTGGGTGTTTTCCCCGTGAAGAGCACGAACAATTTTCCCGGTGGTCAGTCCCGGAGCAAGAACCGGAGCAAGGTTCGGGATCAATTCAGGTTTGTACTTTTCGATATACATTACAGTGACCGGACAGTTGGAAAAGAGGTAATACTTACCGCGGGCAGATTGAACCAATTCCTTGTATTTTCTGGCTACCAGGTCAGCTCCGAAAGAGACCTCCTGGACAATATGAAATCCCAGTTCGCGTACCATGCTGACAAATTTCCGGTAATCGGTAATATCCGGAAATTCCCCGGCTATGGAAGGATCCACGAGGGCGGCTACCCTGTTACTTTCCTTAAGGATCGTTTTTACCCTCTCTTTGGAGTCGCGCATTTCAATGGCATCCGGACTACAGGCTGCAAGGCAGTTTCCACATCCTATGCACCGGCCCGGAAGTATTTCCGGTTTGGCATACTCAGAACGAACCCGGATGGCTTTTACCGGACATGCCCTCACACAGGCATAACATACTATGCATTTATCATCGTTTATTTTCAGCAATGGTTCCATGGGTCACACAGCTTAGGCAAAGGTTTTTTCCAGGATATCAATAATATTTTGCGGGGTGACCTTCTCATGGATCTCTCCATTGATCTTCACAACGGGGCCCTTGCTGCAATCGCTGAAACAGTGATTGCCCTTCAGTACAATGTCCTGCTCCCGATCATGTTCCCTGAGATAGTTCTGAATGACCGGAAGTGTCTTCCGGTTGCCGCGGCTGAAGCAGGAACTTCCCATGCATATCTCGATAACGATACGGTCTTTCATCACAGATATGTTGAAATAACAAAGCAAAGTTAATAAATTCACAATAGAGGTCTCTTATCCTGATAAAACCGTTCCCGGCAGTAATTTAAATTGGGTAAAAATTACCCGCTCTGTCATTTTAAATCCCCGATTTGCAGGCATATACATAAAAGGAATATGAAAACCCGGGATGTTGTTCGACACTTTATTTGTTATTGTAATAACATTGTTTTTCAAATAACAGTCCTTTCTATATATTTGTTAGGGAGCAGGTGGGGTCAATGGCTCATAACAGGGTAATCATGAAGGATATAGAACATATTTTACAACGTTTCCCACAGGTAAATCGCGATGTGCTTATTCCTGTACTCCAGGCGGTTCAGGATGAGTATGGATACCTGTCGGAGGATTCAGTAAGAATGATTGGGGAACACCTGGGACTCCCCACCAGTAAGATATATGGATTGGCAACCTTTTACAACCAGTTTACCTTTTCGGCCAGGGGTAAATTTCACATTCAGGTTTGCGATGGTAGTTCGTGTCATTTAGAAAAAAACGGGGATTTGCTCAAAGAGTTGTTCAAGCAGCTGGGTATTCGAAACGGGCAAACCACCCGGGACGGAATGTTCAGCCTGGAGGTTTTAGCGTGTATCGGTGCATGCGGTCAGGCGCCGGTGATGGTAGTAAATGGGGACTATTATCCCAGGGTCACTCCACCGGGGATGAGGGAAATCCTGGAAGATTATAAAAATAGAACAGGTTGATATGGTAACAACCGAGGTCAGTGAGGGTGTCGTCTCGTCGATCCTGGAGATGGTTCAGAGGGACCGTTCGGAGTATGATGCAAGGTTGCAGGCAGTCAGGGCCTACTATATGCGTGAATATGTAGAGTTACCATTGATCATGGTAAGCAACGATACCGGGGGCAGGGTTGCCGGGGGTGATGCGGTGATGGATGCAGTAAACCGGTATTTATCTGACCGGGGGATGGATGGCGAGCTACGTGCGACAGGTTCATTGGGATTGCTTACGGTTGAGCCGGTTTTGAGCATACAATTGCCGGGAAGAACCCGGTTGATGTTCGGACCGGTGGAGGAGGAGGATGTGGCTTTTATTCTGGATGACGTTTTTCACAACTCCGTACCCGATGATAAGGTGATTTGCCAGCTCAGGAGTCCTAAACTGGATGCCTGGATTGACGTGCCCTTCATGGATGAGACACCCTTTTTTGCCAGTCAGAAAAGACTGCTTCTCAGGGACTGCGGAATTATAGATCCATTATCCGTTGAAGCATATATTGCCGGTGATGGTTACAAGGCTTTTTTGAAGACCATCAGGCACTACACGTTTGAAGAGATCTGTCTGCTTGTGGAAGAGAGTGGATTGCGCGGAAGATCAGGGAGCGGATTTAAGACCGGTACGAAATGGAAAGTTGCCTATCATACCCCGGCAGATCAGAAATACCTGGTATGCAATGCAGAGGAGAGTGATCCGGGCGCTTTTATGGACCGGGCGCTCATGGAAGGAAACCCGCATCAGCTGATCGAGGGGATGGCTATAGCCTCCTATGCTATAGGGGCAACCAAGGCGATCATTTATATTCGTTCGGAGTACCATGAATCCATCAAAAAGTTAGAGAGAGCTATCTCGGCTGCGCGGGATTACGGATTGCTCGGTGATAATATTTTCAATAGCGGATTTAACCTGGACATCGCCATAAGAAAAGGTCCGGGTGCCTTTGTTTGCGGGGAAGAAACAGCACTGATTGCCAGTCTGGAAGGCAAACGGGGCATGCCCCAGTCAAAACCGCCTTTCCCTGCAGTACGCGGTTTTCATGGGAAGCCCACTGTGATTAACAATGTTGAGACTCTTTCCAATGTTCCTCATATTATCAGAAAAGGTCCTGCCTGGTACAGGGAAACCGGTACACCGGAGTCTCCGGGTACCAAAATATTCGCCCTTTCGGGTAAAGTCAGGAAGGCCGGACTTATAGAAGTACCTATGGGGACTTCCCTCAATAGCCTGGTTCTGGATATTGCCGGTGGACCCCGGGAAGGGTCTGATTTGAAGGCAATTCATATCGGGGGGCCATCCGGCTGCTTACTGCCCGGGGATCAACTGGATATTCCGATCAGTTTTGAATCCCTGAAAGAGGCTGGTGTGGTAATGGGTGCCGGAGGGATCCTGGTGCTGGATCAGTGGGTATGCCTGGTGGATCTTGTCAAGTATTTCATGGATTTCATGCAGCATCAAAGTTGCGGGAAATGCATTCCCTGCCGTGAGGGCACAAAGCGGATGTCTGAAATACTGGATGGCATCAGTAAAAAGCCCCAGGATGAGGAAGGTCATACAACCCTGGAGCGATTCAAAGGGGTTATGCAACTTGGTAGTCTGGCAGAGGTGATGAAGGACACCTCTTTATGCGGATTGGGACAATCGGCAGCGAATCCTGTTCTGACTGCCCTCAAACACTTCAGGAAAGAGTTCGAGGAGCATATTTTTGACAGGAATTGCCCGGCCAATGTATGCACGGAACTTCGAACCTATTACATTGATGTTGATTTGTGTACGGGTTGTTCCCTGTGCGCGAAAAAATGTCCTGAAGATGCAATAATAGGTACAGAAAGGCATCCCTATTTTATTGTATCGGAGAAGTGTACGGGTTGTGGGATCTGTCATGAGGTATGTAAATTCAACGCTGTTTATTACAAGTAGTTTAATTGAAGGGAAATGGTCATACAGATTGAAGTAAATAACAAAACCATACAGGCTCAAAAAGGGGAGACAATCCTTTCTGCCCTGAGCCGCAATGGAATACAGGTTCCTACCATCTGCAGCATGAAAGAATTGACACCCAGCGGTGCTTGCCGTATGTGTGTAGTTGAGGTGGAGGGGAATGAGCACCTGGTACCGGCCTGTTCCTATCCGGTAGAAGAGTGGATGAAGATCAAAACCCATTCACCGAGGGTTCTCAGGGCGCGAAAGACAAATGTCGAGCTATTGTTATCTGACCACCCTGATGACTGTCTTTATTGTGAACGGAACGGGAATTGCGAATTACAGAAGCTGGCCGAGGATCTGCATGTGCGGGAGAGGCGTATTCCTGGGAGGAAGAGCAGCTACAAGATCGATAAATCCAGTCCGGGAATCATCCGGGATCCTGCCAAATGTATACTATGCGGACGATGTGTGAGGATTTGCGAAGAGATTGTAGGTGTTGCCACCCTGGATTTTGTCAGGCGTGGCAGTGATTTGCAGATCGCTACTACCATGTCCAAGCCGTTAAATTTTTCCAATTGCATTCAATGCGGACAATGTGTTATCACCTGTCCTACAGGAGCACTTACCGAACATATGCAATTCCCGGAGCTGGAGGCATCCCTTCATCATCCCGAAAAAATTGTTGTCGCCCAGTATACGCCTGCTGTAGCAGCCTCACTTGCAGAGGAGTTTAATCTCAAAAAGGGTTTGGACGTGAAGGGGTTGATCAATTCAGCCCTTCGAAAATCGGGATTTAATTATGTATTTGACGGATCATTCGGAGGTGAAGTCACCATTATGGAGCAGGCAGAGGCCTTTAAAGAACGGGTAAAGAAAGGAGGTCTTCTTCCCATGCTATCTTCTACCTGTCCGGGCTGGATCACCTATGTTGAGCAGTATCGTCCTGAATTGATCCCCCACCTGTCGGAGGTACGTTCTCCCCAGCAAATTATGGGAGGGCTTATCAAGACCTGGTTTGCCCGGCTGAACCACCTGGATCCCTCGCAGATCTTTTCGGTAGTGATCACCTCCTGCACAGCGGCAAAACAGGAGTCTCAGCGTGTCGAATTGTCGCGGAAAGGAGTCAATGATATTGATGCCGTACTAACCACTCGTGAACTGGCACGTCTGATCCGACTTAACGGGATTGACATGGAACATCTTGATCCTGAGACTTCAGATGGACCCTTCCATGCACAAAGTTCTGCAGGTAAAATGTTTGCGGTTGCAGGAGGTGAGGCAGAGGTATTCGCAAGGACGGTATTTAAAAAATTCAACAGGAAGGAGATGCCGGTTTTACGTCTTAATAAATTCCGCGGCGCCAAAGATCTTAAAGAGACACAGATTCAGACATCCGGTGGTGATATTCACCTGGTGGCTGTAAACGGACTAAAGAATGCACTCAGGCTGCTGGACGAGGTAAAGGCCGGCAAAAAGCAGGTTGATTTTATAGAGGTAATGGCTTGTCCGGAAGGATGCATCAACGGAGGCGGACAACCTATCCCGGCAGGAGAAACAATTTTAAAAAACCGTATGCGCACTATATATGACATTGATAACAAAGAGACGATCAAAGTTGCTCACCGAAGTAGTGCCATTCAAAGACTTTATGAAGAGTATCTGACAGCGCCCCTGAGTAAGGAGAGTTGCAGGCTTTTGCATGCCCGGTATAGCGAAAAAGAGGCATTATTGTGATGAAACAGGGAGAAGAACGGAAGCTGGTATATTCCATAAAGGATCGCTGCAGGGTCTGTTATACCTGTGTCAGGGAATGCCCGGTAAAGGCAATCCAGATTAAAGATGGACAGGCTATTGTCATCCAGGAGCGGTGTATTGCCTGTGGAAATTGTACAAGGGTTTGTCGCCAGGGAGCCAAAGCTTATATGGAATCTGTCGATGAGGTCAATCTTTTACTGGAGTCTAATGCCCGGGTGATTGCCCTGGTAGCTCCCAGCTTCATCGCTGAATTCGAGGAGTTAACGGATCCACGGGTATTTGTGGGAATGGTAAGGGCCCTGGGATTTGATGAGGTATATGAAGTGGCATTTGGTGCGGACATGGTGGCCCGGGAATATGAAAAGCTCTATAAGGAGCGGCCAAAAAGGGGATATATCTCTTCTGATTGTCCTGCCATTGTATCCTATGTGGAAAAATACTACCCCAAGCTGATTGGTGATCTTTCACCCATTGTGTCACCTATGGTAGCTACCGCGCGTTTTCTGAGACACAGGTATGGCAATGAATTCAGGCTTGTTTTTATTGGTCCCTGCATTGCAAAAAAAGAGGAATCGAACGAGGTCGATGCGGTGATCACCTTTGCTGAATTAAGGAACATGTTGCGGATACAACGTATTCGTCCGACCAATACCACCCAGGGGGAGTTCAATGCTCCCAGGGGGATGAAAGGAACAGCTTTCCCTATAAGCAGGGGCATGCTCCAAACCCTGAATATGGATGGTGATCAGCTGGAACGGGAGGTGATTGTGGCAGAGGGACGGATTAATTTCCAGGATGCAATCAAAGAGTACCGGAGTCATGATATTGAAAACATGCACCTGGAATTGCTCTGCTGTGAAGGCTGCACCATGGGACCGGGAACCACTCGTGACGGTAAAAAATTTGTTCGGAGGGCATCCGTTATCCGCTATCTGAATAATAAGTTGAACAGCGAAGACCATGAATTCTGGCAGGAATCAATGGATGAGGCCAAAGCGATTAATTTGCGGCAGTCATTCAAGATGGATGACCAACGGAAGAAGGATCCTTCGAACAACGAGATTCGTAAAGTTCTTCAATCAATGGGGAAATATACGCCACAGGATCATCTTGACTGCGGTGCCTGTGGATATGATACATGCCGCAATCACGCGATTGCCATCATCAAGGGATTGGCGGAGATAGAGATGTGTCTGCCTTACTCTATCGACAAACTGCACAACACGGTCAATAAACTGGCTGTTTCCAACGATAAATTATTATCGGTTCAGCAGGCGTTGAAACAGACCGAGAAACTGGCTCACATGGGACAGCTTTCGGCCGGTATTGCACACGAGCTTAACAATCCGCTGGGAGTTGTGATTATGTATTCCAATATATTACTGGATGAGGTTGAGGGGGAATCACCCCTGAAAGAAGATTTGGATCTGATCGTAAAACAGGCCGAGCGATGTAAGAATATTGTGGGCGGATTGCTTAATTTTGCAAGGAAGAATCAGGTACGCCACCAGGAGATTGATTTAAAAAAGATGCTGGAATTAAGTATCTCTTCGATCATCGTTCCCGGGGGGATCCACCTGGAGATAGATGATCGGCTCAACAATAGCTGGGCAGAACTGGACCAGGAACAGATGATCCAGGTGATATCCAACCTGGTTAAGAATGCTGTTGAGGCGATGGAACAGGGAGACATCCGGGTAATTGCCGAGGATACCGATGACCAGGTTACCATTACGGTGAGTGATACCGGTAAAGGGATCAATGAGGAGGAGTTGGATAAGATATTTGAACCTTTTTATACCACCAAAGGCATTGGAATGGGGACAGGACTCGGACTGGCGACTGCTTACGGGATAGTGAAAATGCACAAGGGACAAATCGAAGTTCAGTCCAATGCCGATCCCCTGAAAGGCGATACAGGAACTTCATTTATTATACAGGTGCCAAGGCACCCCAAAATATCTAATGTGTGAGCCCTATGGTACAACAAAAAAAGCGAATTCTCCTCGCAGATGATGATGTTGATTACCTGTTTCAATTGAAATTGCACCTGGAGGGGTGGGGATATGATGTGATCTCTGCAGAGAGTCAGCAAGAAGCGGAGCAAATTCTGGAATCCCTCAAACCCGATCTGGCCATTTTCGATCTGATGATGGAGAACGAGGATAGCGGGTTTATTTTAGCGCACAGGCTTAAAACAAAGTATCCCGACACCCCGCTTGTTATCTCCACGGCAGTTACTGCGGAAACAGGTTTGAATTTCGGCATCAACAGCGAAGAGGATCGCAGCTGGATCAAAGCAGATCTTTACCTGGAAAAGGGAGTTCGACCCGAGCAACTGAAGTTGGAAATTGAAAAGCTGATCGATTAGCTATGGAGACATTGAAGCTCATGGTGGTGGATGATGAACCGGGTATTCGTTCGGGTGTAATACGAATCCTGCGGAATCACCGGGTAAGTTATCCCTTTATGGATGAAGATTTCAACTTCGATTGCAGCGAGGCTTCTACCGGGGAAGAGGCCCTGGAGATGGTCAACAGGGATACACCGGATATTGTGCTGCTCGATAACAAGTTGCCCGGCATAAAGGGAATGGAGGTTCTGGAGATCATCCGGCAGAAGAAGCTTGATACCGTTGTTGCCATGATCACCTCCTATGCCTCCCTGGAGATCGCAGTGAAGGCAACCAATGACGGAGCGTATGATTTTATCCCGAAGCCTTTTACTCCCCAGGAGTTAAAGTCGTCCATGGACAACATTGTAAAGCAACTCTACCTCAAACGGATCACCCGGGAAATGAACAAGGAGGGCAAGCGGATCCGGTACCAGTTTCTTTCGGTGCTCAGCCATGAGCTGAAAGCGCCATTAAATGCCGTGGAGGGGTACCTGCAGGTTATGCAGGAACGGAAGATGGGGGAGGAACTCACTTCGTATGACCAGGTGATTGATCGCTGCCTTCAGAGAATTGGAGGGATGCGGGGATTGATCATGGACCTGCTGGATTTCACTAAAATCAGGTTGGAGAAAAAGGATGAAAAAGTGGAGCGTGTGGAGCTCAATGAGCGCATCAGTATGGCGATCTCAACGGTCAACCCCATGGCCATACAACGCAATATATCCTTTGAAGTGGAAGCCCCGGTCCCGGTCATAGTGGAGGCAGATCCTTCAGATATTGATATTATCCTGAATAATTTGATATCCAATGCAGTAAAATACAATACGGAGGGTGGAAAGGTAACGATCCGCCTGGAGCAGCAGGATAGCGTGGCAAAAATAGTGATCATGGATACAGGAATTGGAATGAATCCGGAAGAGGTATCCCAACTGTTCAAGGAGTTTGTCAGGATAAAAAACGTCAAGACCAAAGACATCACAGGTTCCGGGTTGGGACTTGCCATTGTCCGTAAACTGATCGAGCTTTACAAGGGACACATTGACGTGGAGAGTCTACCCGACAGGGGTAGTACGTTCACAGTGACCCTTCCCCTGGGTTACCTTTAGGGAGATATCCACAGTGTACGGTTCCGGCTACAGCCGAACCGGGTATGGTACAGCTTGTTGGTTGGCGTGTTGAGGGGAGCATTGAACGAAAAATTTTGTTTTTTTCTCGTGATATGAATAATATTGTTTGTTAAATAACAAAGATGTGAAGGGGAGAATTTGTACTATTGTCTCGTGAAAATGAATGTTAAAAATGAAACTACCTGAACGAACGGTGGAGCGCCTGAGTGCTTACAGGCGCACGTTGCTGAATTGTTTATCCAACGGAAAGACTCATATCTATTCCCATGAACTTGCCCAGTTGCATCATAACACGGCGGTGCAGGTGCGAAGGGACATTATGTTTATCGGGTATAGCAGTATGCAGCGAAAGGGGTATGATGTGCGTGAACTCATTGATGTAATTGGAGGCATTCTTGATTCGGAGGAGGTTCTGAATGTGGCGGTAGTGGGTATAGGTAACCTGGGTCGTGCCATTACGGCATACTTTATGGGTAAGCGTTCGAAGCTTAATATTACCGCTGCATTTGATGTGGATCCAAATAAGATAGACCGGGTTGTTGCCGGGGTGAAGTGTTATTCGGTCAATCGCTTAAAAGAGATCATCCGGGAGAAAAATATTTCCATTGCTATAGTAACGGTCCCGTCGGATCAGGCGCATGTGGTTGCAGAGGAGCTGGTGGTTGCAGGTATACGGGGTATACTTAATTTCACGACCATACCGTTGAATGTATCGCCGGATGTATACCTGGATGAGTATGATATGATAACCTCCCTGGAGAAGGTCGCTTATTTTGTCAAGAAACAGGAGGATCAGCCTGTACAGCAAAATTCCTGATTTCCCATGAAAACTCATTATTCCATGGATGACCTGGGGAAGATTATCAATCCAGTGGTCACAACCGGAACGTTTGACGGGGTGCATGCAGGACATCATGTGATTATCAACCGCTTGATCCAGAGGGCTCGTGAAATTAGAGGAGAGTCGGTTCTGATCACCTTTCATCCGCATCCGCGCAGGGTTCTTTATCCGGAAGCCCAGGGTAAAAACCTGTTGTTGATCAATTCCCAGGAAGAGAAAAAGGAGTTGCTTTCAAAAACGGGGCTGGACCATCTGATCATCCTGGAATTTACGCGTGATTTTTCTGCCACCTCGTGCTCCGAATTTGTGGAACAATACCTGGTGGGACGCTTGCATTCGAAAATCATTGTGGTTGGTTTTAACCACTATTTTGGAAAGAATAAACGGGGTGATTTTGAATACCTTTACCGTCTCCAGGAGAAGTACTCATTCAGGGTGGAGGAGATTCCGCATCATGATATTCAAAATGAAACAGTCAGTTCCACCAAGATCCGCAGTGCGCTGACGGAGGGAAACATCCAGCGCGCCAATGCATATCTGGAGCATCATTACAGGATCATTGCCGTTTTGTTTGCTAATGATGACGATCATGATCAGACAGGTAAAGAGGTGTATGATGTGAATATCAATGAGCGCATTAAGCTAATACCTGCAGATGGCATTTATGCAGTATCTGTTCATGTCCGTAATAAAATGCACAAAGCGCTCTTTCTTGTGGAGGACGGGGGTGTTGAAAACAATATGCTTGCTTCCACGCTAAAAATGAAGACAGTGCCTCTTGAACAGACAGGCGGGTTGGATCGGGTAAAGGGTACGATCTGTTTTCATAAAAGGATTGGCTCACCTGTCAGATCACGAAATACAATCAGGGAGAGTAAGATACTGGAGACAGGTCTCCGTGATATTGAAGAGTTGATCTATTGAACCATGTGCATCCTGTTTTGTATCTTTCACCTGTGAACTACTGTTTCAGGGCTAGGCTACTGATAACCACATATTATGGAAAAACGCATCGGAGCTGCTATTGTTGTGATTGAAGACACAAGCCGCATAGAACGACTTAACCAGATTGTAACCGAACATTCAGGCATGGTACTGGGAAGGCAGGGGATCCCCATGCGTGAACGCGGACTGAATATCATTTCACTGGTCGTGGAGGGATCCACGGATGAGATTGGTGCTCTTACAGGCAAGATCGGTCGTATACCGGGTATCCGGATTAAATCGGTGCTTGCCACATAAGAAATGTTAAAAAATCCCGTGGTTTTGTTAAAATTGGTATTTGATCCAACAAATCCGGCATTTAACGGTTATAACCATTGAAAAGTAATTGTTGGGGTGCAAGGCAGGCTGCGAATCTTTTTGAGGGTTTTAGGGAGTGTAGCAGTCTGCCTTATTTTATTTCAAGAATTATCTCACCACTTTACCAACGAAAAGGTCTCTGCAAATGACCAATATCGTTCTCTTCTATTGATAATCAATTGATTCTTACACCTCTGTTACATCTTTTGGAAATTCCTGTCGGTTTATTCCTCCTTCGCGTTCGCTTCGGCGGACGAGTTTCCTCCTTCGCATTTGCTTCGGCGGACGAGGAGGTTGGTTTAATTCCTCGGAGTTTTACTCCGAAAACAAGGGTCCAGGGTTCTTCCCTGAGGTTTAATACCATTTATTCAGAGAACCCGGTGGATGGCTGGTTGACTCTTTTATGTTCTAAGACACGCGTTGAAATTCCTGTGCTACGTTCGGCTTTTCTATCTTTAAGCTGCAAATTGAAAGCTTAATGATTACAACAGAACTTATTGATCCTCACAGTATAGCAGTAATCGGGGCCTCCAATAATACAGGAAAACCCGGTGGCAAGATTTTTTATAATATCCGGCATGGCTCTTTTTCCGGAGAGCTTTATGCAATGAATCCGAAGGAAGAAAAAATTCAGGGCAATCCTGCTTTCCGCGATCTGATGGATCTTCCGGAGACTGAATTGGCCATACTGGCAATACCTTCAAAATTTTGTGAGGAGGCAGTTGAAATTATGGCGCGGGAAAAGAGAACCCGTGCATTCATAATTATTTCAGCAGGTTTCAGCGAAGAGCACGATAAAGGTGCTGCTATTGAAAAACGGATTACAGAGATCTGCAATCGCTACGAAGCTGCCCTGATCGGGCCCAATTGCATTGGTGTAATGACCCCCTCTTACCAGGGTGTGTTTACCCTTCCCATTCCGAAACTTGATCCCGCCGGCTGTGATTTTATATCGGGAAGCGGGGCCACTGCCGTTTTTATCATGGAAGCAGGTTTGCAAAAAGGATTGAAGTTTAACAGCGTATTTTCAGTAGGTAATTCGGCACAGAACGGGGTGGAGGATGTCCTGGAGTATATGGATCAAACCTTTCGTCCGGGGGAGAGTTCGCTGACAAAAATCCTCTACTTTGAATCCATAAAGAATCCTGACAAATTGTTACGGCACGCTTCGAGTCTGAGAAGGAAAGGGTGCAGAATCGCAGCTATCAAAGCAGGTACTTCTGAAGCCGGAAGCCGGGCGGCCTCTTCGCATACTGGGGCACTGGCCAGTTCAGATCAGGCTGTGGATGCGTTGTTCAGGAAAGCAGGTATTATCCGCTGTTATGGCAGGGATGAGCTTACAACAGTGGCATCGGTGCTCCAGTATCCGGAAAAGTCCATTCATAAGGTGGCGATTATCACCCATGCAGGCGGACCGGCGGTTATGCTGACCGATGCTCTTGCAGAGGGAGGTATCCGGGTTCCACACCTGGAAGGTACTGCGGCCAACGAATTAAAAGAATCGCTCTTCCCGGGATCTTCCACGGCCAATCCAATTGACATTCTTGCCACAGGAACAGCCGAACAGGTTGGTATATGCCTTGAGTATTGCGAAAACAGGTTTTCGGAGATTGATGCCGTTGTGGTGATTTTTGGAACACCCGGGCTTGCTCCTGTATTTGATGTGTATGATACCATGCATGAGCACATGAAGAGGAGTAAAAAGCCTGTATTTCCGGTCCTGCCGTCGGTGACAACAGCTAAGAAGGAGGTTGAATCATTCCTGGCAGCCGGAAATATGAATTTTCCCGATGAAGTACTTCTTGGAAAGGCCCTCACAAAAGTATCCGGCACTCCTTTTCCGGCAAATGAGTCTGTATACCTGGAGGGCATTAATATCCAGGAGATCCGGAATCTTATAAGTACTTCTCCCGGAGGATACCTGCCCCCGGAAACAGTTCAAAAGATGTTGGATCATGCCGGTATTCCCACGGTTACCGAAAAAGTGGTTACCGAAAATTCTTTTTTAACAGAGGCAGCGGAGCAGATCGGGTATCCCATTGTAATGAAGGTGGTCGGACCGGTACATAAAACAGATGTTGGCGGAGTTGTCCTGGATATCGGGGACGAGGAGAGTCTGTTAAAGAGTTTTGAGGGGATGAAAGCCATTGAAGGATGCGAAGGGGTATTGGTTCAGCCCATGTTAACCGGACTGGAATTGTTTGCAGGGGCAACATATGAACCGGGTTACGGGCATGTGATAATGTGTGGGCTGGGAGGCATATACATTGAAGCTCTGAAGGATGTATCGACCGGACTGGCACCTCTTTCCAGGGCGGAGGCATGTTCTATGATCAGATCCTTAAGAAGCTATAGCTTACTGGAGGGAGTGAGAGGTGAAAAGGGGATTAATATTGAAGCTTTCGCGGATATACTGGTTCGGCTTTCTTCGTTCCTGCGCTATTCCACCGAGATTCGCGAGCTTGACTTGAATCCGCTCATGGCAAGAGGTGAAGAGATTATGGTAGTGGATTCCCGGATACGGATTGAGAAGGCCTGACAGGTTTCAGTTGCCAGGTTCCCGGTGCCTTCTTCCAGACCGGAGTATTAACATGATAAGTCAAAATTATGAGATCAACACCTATTAATGAAAACGTTGTTCATGAAATGATTGATGCCTTCGGTGTGCATCCCGTTGGCAGAGCTTCCATCAGGGAGATTGTTAAGATTGTAAACGACATTGAGGCTGAGACAGGGGAGCGTTTCATTCGCATGGAGATGGGGGTGCCCGGACTTGATCCGGCATCTGTAGGTGTAGAAGCTGAGATTGAAGCACTTAAAAGTGGTATAGCATCTGTCTATCCGAATATTGAAGGGATTCCATCGCTGAAGAAAGAGATATCCCGTTTTGTCAGACTCTTTATGGATATCGATGTACCCCCGGAATGTTGTATTCCAACCGTTGGATCTATGATGGGAGGGATGGCTTCGTTCATGGTGGTTAACCGGTCGGACCGTAACCGGACCGGAACACTTTTCCTGGATCCGGGGTTTCCTGTTCAGAAACAGCAATGTCTTGTCCTCGGACATGCCTTTGGATCGTTTGATTTCTATGATTATCGCGGGGATAAGCTGGAAGCCAAACTGGAGAGTGAGATCAGTAAAGGCCATTACTCTTCTATCCTCTATTCCAATCCCAATAATCCGGCCTGGATCTGTTTAACTGAAGAGGAGTTGGAAATTATCGCCCGGGTTGCGTCAAAGTATGATGTTACCGTAATTGAGGATCTCGCTTATTTTGGTATGGATTTCAGAAAAGATTTTTCCAGGCCCGGAGAACCACCCTACCAGCCAACAGTGGCTAAATATATGGATAACTGGGTGTTGCTGATATCCAGTTCTAAAGCATTCAGCTATGCCGGGCAGAGGGTAGGTATGATGGTTGTCTCACCAACTCTTTATAACAGGAGATTTCCGGATCTCACGCGATACTACTCTTCTGAGAAATTTGGTCATGCCATGATTTACGGAGCTCTTTATGCTCTTTCTGCCGGCGCAGCCCATTCTCCTCAATTTGCACTTGCTGCCATGTTGAAAGCGGTGAACGACGGAGCGTATAATTTCCTCGATGTGGTGAAAGAGTACGGAGAAAAAGCCCGAATCATGAAATCACTCTTTTTGAAATACGGTTTTCAACTCGTGTATGAAAAAGACCTGGATCAACCTATAGCCGATGGATTTTACTTCACCATATCTTATCCCGGATTCAGCGGTGATGCCCTGGTGGAAGAGCTACTCTTCTACGGGATCAGTTCTATATCATTGGATATAACCGGCAGTGCCCATCCCGAGGGGCTGAGAGCCTGTGTCTCCATGGTTGGAAGGGATCAGTTCCGGGACCTGGAAAAGCGGTTGCAGGGCTTCAGAAAGGATCATCCCGTGTAGGTATCTATTTATATCATTTATAAAAAGGGCAGAGAGGGATAAAATTTGGAATAGGGGTATGACTTTTTTTTTAACTAGCGGAGGAATGGTTAATTTTCCCTTTTATTCCCGGCAATGAAAATAGGCCTGTTATTTAACAGGTCTTGAACCTGTCGCTTATCATACATTGCGGTGAATAACGGATTTTTAGAAATCGTAATTTAGTACGTCAGATTTAATATCGAGAAATATGGCTAAAATGCAAGGAGCAATCGTGGTTGACATTGAGCGATGCAAAGGATGTGGTGTTTGCGTGGTGAATTGTCCCACGGAAGTGATTGATCTCGCCAGGGAGGTCAATGGAAAAGGGTATCATTATGCCTATATGGTGCAACCTGATCGGTGTACCGGGTGCACTAACTGTGCAATTGTATGTCCCGATGGCGCCATAACAGTTTATCGTGTAAAAAATAAATCTTAAGATATAATCCATGAAGGAACTACGATTAATGAAAGGCAATGAGGCGGTTGCCGAAGCAGCGATCAGAGCTGGTGTGGATGCTTATTTCGGGTATCCTATCACACCCCAGTCTGAGGTACTGGAATACCTTACCCAGGAACGGCCGGAGGAGCGAACAGGGATGATTGTACTGCAGGCAGAAAGTGAAATTGCTGCAATTAATATGGTATATGGGGCTGCCGGAACCGGAAAGAAGGTAATGACCTCCTCCTCGAGTCCCGGGATCAGTCTGAAAATGGAGGGAATAAGTTATATAGCAGGAGCAGAGTTACCATGTGTAGTATTGAACGTAGTGCGGGGAGGACCGGGTCTTGGCACCATCCAGCCTTCACAGGCCGATTATTTCCAGGCAACCAAAGGGGGCGGCCATGGGGATTACCGGTTGATCGTGCTGGCACCTGCCTCGGTTCAGGAGATGGCTGATTTTGTTGACCTGGCATTTGAACTGGCGTTTAAGTACCGAAATCCTGCCATGATTCTGTCCGACGGACTTATCGGGCAGATGATGGAAAAGGTGGAGATGCCAGATCAGAAAGAGCGACTGACCGAATTCGACCAGGATTGGGTGATTACCGGCAAGAGCAACGGCCGTGAACGTAATATCATTACCTCCCTGAACCTGGATCCCGAGGAACAATACAGACACAACATTCATCTCCAGGAGAAGTATGCATCCATGTCGCAGGATGTACAATTCGAAACATTCCATTGTGAAGATGCTGATTTCCTGCTTGTGGCTTATGGCTCCAGTTCCCGTATTTGTCAGAAATCAGTGGATATTGCCAGGAGCCAGGGTAAGAAATTGGGACTTCTGCGACCTATAACGCTGTTCCCCTTCCCAAAAGAGGTGATTACAAAACTTGCCCGCCAGGTTAAAGGAATCCTTAGCGTGGAGATGAGTGCAGGACAGATGGTAGAAGATGTAAAACTGGCTGTGAACGGGCGTATTCCCGTTCATCATTATGGTACTTTCGGCGGTAAGATCTTTTCTCCCGAGGATGTACTTGAAGCCATCAATGAAAAATTTGTAGGAGGACTATAATTATGGATATAAAAGAGATCATTCGCGAAGAGAACCTGGTCCATAAACGTACACCGCTTATGACCAACGCACCGCTTTCCTATTGTCCGGGCTGCGGACATGGTACTGCTCACCATATTATTATGGAAGTGGTTGAGGAATTGGGGATTCAATCTGATACAATTGGTATTGCCCCGGTTGGTTGTTCGGTGTTGGCCTATGACTTTATGGATGTGGATATGTCCCAGGCAGCTCATGGAAGAGCACCTGCAGTAGCAACAGGTATTAAAAGACTCTGGCCCGATAAATATGTGTTTACCTACCAGGGAGATGGTGATCTGGCTGCTATAGGCACAGCAGAGACGATTCACGCCAGTAACAGGGGAGAGAATATCTGCATATTTTTTATCAATAACGGTATCTATGGGATGACTGGGGGACAGATGGCACCAACTACCCTGGAGGGGATGAAATCATCGACCACTCCGTATGGCCGGAATACTGATCAAATGGGACATCCTCTTAAGATCACCGAGCTGGTAGCCCAATTACCCGGGACCTATTACGTAACCCGCCAGTCGGTTCACAAAGCAGTCAGTGCGCGGAGAACCAAGAAGGCTGTAAAAAAAGCGTTCGAGGTCCAGAAAGAGAAGAAGGGTCTGGCATTTATCGAAATTGTTTCGAATTGCAATTCAGGGTGGAAGATGACTCCCAATGAAGCCAATGAGTGGATGGAGGAGCATATGTTTCCTTTCTATCCCCTTGGTGATATTAAGGTCGATGGGAAGTTGACAAAAGATGTCACTAAAGAGCTTATGTAAAAACGCGGATTAAATTAACTATTATGACCGAAGAAATTATCATTGCAGGTTTTGGCGGACAGGGCGTACTATCTATGGGGAAGATCCTGGCCTATTCCGGTATTATGCAGGAACAGGAAGTAAGCTGGATGCCATCCTATGGTCCGGAAATGCGCGGCGGTACTGCCAATGTAACGGTGATCATCAGTGATGAAAGGGTTAGTTCGCCTGTACTCCACTCATATGATACCGCCATTATCCTGAACCAGCAATCACTCGATAAATTCGAGTCTATGGTCAAACCCGGAGGGTTATTGCTATATGATCCAAATGGTATTACAAGTCATCCCAAAAGGAAAGATATACGGATTTTTAAAGTGGATGCAGTTAATGAAGCCGCACGTATGTCCTCGAAAAAAACATTTAATATGGTGGTGCTGGGTGCATACCTCAAAGTAAATCCAGTAGTGGAGCTGGATAACGTAATCAAGGGATTAAAGAATTCATTACCTGAACGACACCATCACCTGATACCTGCCAACGAGGAAGCTATTAAGCGGGGAATGGAGATTGTACAGGAAGTGTAACTCAGCAATCACCATTTTTGTTAGCCGGTATTTCCGAATCAGAGATTGCCGCCTTTGAAGGGCGGTAATTTTTTGTGATATCATTCTGGCCGCAGTTATTTATATCTCCTTATACCAATGAAAATCATCCATTGATCCTCCTGAAAAGGCCGGTAATAAAGTAATCAGGTCCTTCGAATGATTTTGGGTGAAAAAAATTGGTAGAAGTCTGGTTATACAATAACTTGAGTACACGAAAACAGCTAGCTCCCAAAATTCTGTAAGCACCCATGAAAACCAAAGACCAGGTAAACTCTCTTTCCCATACGATCAATGAATTACGGCGATTGGTTGAGGATTGGGAAAAAAAACTAAATCTATTAAGTGAGGATATTATTCAGGATAAGAAAAATCGCCAGGGGCGCAATATCAAGCAGATCCTGGGGCATATGATCGATTCGGCATGCAATAACCATCAGCGTATCGTAAGACTTCAATATACACCCCGATTGATGTTTCCCGATTATACACCCGACAATAACCTGTGGATCGATCTGCAGGCTTATACAGAGGAGAACTGGGAGGACATGGTTCAGCTCTGGAAGTTCTACAACTTACACATTGCCCATATCATGACACATGCTGATAAAACCAAACTGCATACCGAGTGGACCAACGGCAGTGAGGGTCCGGTTTCTCTTAAAGATATCATGATGAATTACCTCGCCCACTTCATGCTGCATATAGGCGAGATAGAAAGCATACTCAAACATACTGAAATCGGTCAAAAGACACGGGCCTGAAGCGTCCTGCATTCTGATTCCTTTGTTTACCACTTTAAAAGCTGTACTTTTGCCCTGTCACAATCACACGAGATATGAAAGAGATTTTTAATGCCCAGCAGCAAGACCTGGCGAAGAAGATTAAAGAAGGAACGGGTATTTCAAACTGGAAAGACTGGAAATGGCAGCTGAAACACTCCATAAAGACCCTGGACAAGTTTGAACACCTGACCGGCATTGCGTTTTCCAGTGAAGAACGAAAACAACTGGAGGAAACTATATCAAAGTTTCCCCTTTCCATCACTCCTTATTATCTCTCCCTTATTGACGTAAAGAATTTCCGGAATGACCCGGTCTATAAACAGGCTTTTGCCAATGCTCATGAACTGATTGTTCAGAACACAGAATCCAAAGATCCCCTGGCGGAAGACCGGGACAGTCCCGTGGAGGGGATTACACACCGGTATCCCGACAGGGTGTTGTTTCATGTCAGTAATGTCTGTTCCATGTATTGCAGGCATTGTACCCGAAAGAGAAAAGTGGGGGATGTGGATTATATCCCTTCCAGGGAGCAGTTGATGAAAGGGATTGAATATATTCGTAAAACCCCCCAGGTGAGGGATGTACTGCTCTCAGGCGGGGATCCCCTGATGATGCCCGATGAATATATTGATTGGTTATTGACTGAAATACAAGCTATTCCGCATGTGGAGATTGTCAGGCTGGGAACCCGGATGCCTGTTGTGCTTCCCTATAGAATTACCAGTGACCTGGTCAATGTCCTGAAAAAACATCATCCACTCTGGATCAATACGCATTTTAATCACCCCAGGGAAATTACAAGTTCTTCCAAGGAGGCGCTGGCTATGCTTGCTGATGCAGGTTTTCCCCTGGGCAACCAATCGGTTTTACTGGCCGATGTCAATGATTGTCCGAGGATCATGAAAAGTTTGGTTCATAAGTTACTGCAAAACAGGGTCAGACCTTATTACCTGTATCAGTGTGATCTTTCAGAGGGATTATCGCATTTCCGGACACCGGTGGGTAAAGGCATAGAGATCATGGAAGGACTTATCGGTCATACCACCGGAATGGCGGTGCCCACTTATGTTATAGATGCACCGGGTGGAGGAGGAAAGATCCCGTTGATGCCAAATTATATTATATCCTGGTCAACCAACAAGGTGGTACTCAGGAATTATGAAGGAGTTATTACCACGTATAAAGAACCGGATTCCTACGAAGCCAGGCTGTGTGACAGGGATTGCGCTAACTGTGATCTGGAGCTGAACCTGGAGGAGGGAAGTGAATTCCAGTCACTCGGTATAGAGAAATTGCTCTCCGATGCGGATGATTCGATTTCCCTGATACCTGAGGATAATGAACGGATTTCAAGGAGGGGGGATAATGCATGATCGCGTAGAAAAGCTGGGGCGATCTGTCATCCAGCATGGTAAACATAACAATCGTATTTATCTAATGAAACTGGACCCGGCTGACTTGCCGGGTATCATAGAGGATCTTTCAGATATAGCACGTAACGAAAGGTACGCAAAGATATTTGTTAAAATTCCTGTTCGATCCTCTCCCTGGTTTAAAGCCGATGGGTATATCATTGAGGCAGTAATCCCGAACCTTTTCAGAGGCGAGGAGGACGGATATTTTATGTCAAAATTTCTGGATTCAGATCGCGTACATTTCCTGCCGGATAAAAAGTTGCACGAACTGGGTGCACTTCTCATGGAAAACCCTGTACATAAAGGGAATATTGCATTATCTGACCGCTTTACATATCGTCCTTTAAATGAAAGTGATATCGAAGAAATGATCAGCGTCTACCGGGAAGTATTCCGGTCTTACCCGTTTCCCATCCATGACCCCTCCTACCTGGAGAAGCTGATTAACACAGGAGAGGCGCTGTTTTTCGGTGTGTTTGAAAAGACAGAAAACAGATTGGTGGCACTCTCCTCGGCAGAGACAGACCGGAAAGGAAACCATGCGGAGATGACAGATTTTGCGACCCTGCCTGAATACCGGGGAAACAAGTTGTCTGTTTTTTTGTTGAAAAAAATGGAGAAGGCTGTCAAAGAGTTGAATATCCAAACGGTGTTTACCATTGCCAGGTTGCAGTCGATCCCTATGAATAAAACTTTTTTAAACCAGAACTATACTTTTGGAGGGACCCTGATTAACAATACGCATATTGCAGGATCCATAGAAAGTATGAATATATACTATAAGTACCTATGAAAAAAAGAGGCGAACGCTACCTGGGGAAATTATGCAAATATGCAGACCGTTGTTCGGTCTACCAGGAAAGTTATACAGATTTCAGTACGCCCATTCATATTGTTAAAAATGTATTCTGCAACCGGGGTATCAGGGGATGGGAGAACTGCCAGCGTTACAGGCTCTATGAAAAGGGAGAGGAAGTACCCGAGGATCTTCCCCCGCAATCATAAAAACCATTTAACATGCACTGGATTGACCTGGTCATTATTGCTCTCTATTTAATTGCCATGCTTGGAGTGGGAGCTTTTTTCCTGCGTCGGAACAAGGATACAGACGATTACTATGTAGGCGGACGGAAAATGAGTAGCTTTCACATCGGATTGTCGGTGGTCGCTACCGATGTGGGTGGAGGTTTTTCCATTGGCCTGGGGGGACTGGGTTTTGCAATGGGACTTTCAGGAAGTTGGTTATTGTTTACCGGTCTTATCGGCGCCTGGCTGAGTGCTGTCCTTTTAATCCCCACAGTGGCAAGGTTATCGCAGAAGCACAATTTCCTTTCTTTCCCCCAGTTTTTAAAACACTCCTACAGCCGCAATGTCGCAATCCTGGCAGGGGTGATCTCTTCCATCGGATACATTGGTTTTACAAGTTCACAGATCCTGGCAGGAGCCAAACTTGCATCTGCCACCTTCATAGATCTCTCCATGAATTCCGCCCTGTTAATCATGGGTGTGATTGCAGTGGTTTATACGGTTATGGGCGGACTCAAGGCTGTGATTTATACCGATACGGTTCAGTGGATTATTCTGTTATCCGGACTCATATTCATTGCCATTCCCGTGGGATATTTCAGCCTGGGAGGGTTCAGTGGTATCAGGGAGAACCTGCATGATCCGGCTTTTCTTACCCTCACCAATGTTACCTGGCAGCAATTGGTGAACTGGTTTCTCACCATCGTGCCTATCTGGTTTATTGGGATGACACTATACCAGCGCATTTATGCGGCTGGCGATGAAAGGACAGCAAAAAGAGCGTGGTTTACGGCCGGATTGTTTGAGTACCCGATTATGGCATTCACCGGGGTGATACTCGGGATGTTTTCCAGGATCGCTTTTGACCTGGATATGTTCCAGGAATTGGGATTCGGTGCCGGTACTGCCATCGATAAGGAGATGGGTTTGCCGTTGTTCCTCAGAACCGTTCTCCCGGTAGGATTCATGGGTATCGTGATGGCGGCCTATTTCTCAGCAATCATGTCCACAGCAGATAGTTGTATGATGGCGGCATCGGGCAACATAATTACCGATCTGCTGGGCTTGCATCAGTCCAAACATAACCTGCGGATTTCCCAGGTCCTCACCCTCACAGTCGGAGCCCTTGCCCTGTTACTTGCATTAAAAATGCCCAGTGTCCTGGAGCTGATGTTGCACTCCTATGCCTTTATGGTATCCGGTATGTTGATACCGGTGCTCGGTGCCATTATCCTGAAGAAGAACCGTTCGGTTCATGCAGCGATAATCTCCATGATCACAGGTGGCTCGGTTACCCTGGGCCTTACATTCCTGGACCGGTCGTTGCCATACGGACTCGATCCCATTGCATTCGGTATCGCGGCCTCAGCTATCATCTACGCGGTTGTACAGTTTGTTTACTTCCAGCGAATTAAGACCGTCCGGGCATAACCGGTTGCAGGAATTATTCAAACTGTGAGCATATTCCTAAATTTGGTTGTTTCTTTGCGCCATGAAATTCAAAGAGAATCCAGGAATTCCTTTTCCACCTGAGAAATTCCCCATCTTCTACGGATGGTTTATCCTTTTTGCCGGGATGGTGGGGATTGTTATGAGTATTCCCGGACAAACCATGGGGGTCTCCGTATTTACCGATCACCTGATCGGGGCACTCCCGCTTACCCGGTCCCAGCTCAGCCTGGCCTATATGCTGGGAACCGTGATGAGTGGTTTTCTGATCACCAGGGCAGGGAAGTACTACGACAAATACGGAGCCCGGGTTATGGGAATGCTTGCGGGAGTCATGCTTGGATTGATGCTTGTATACATGGCGCGTTCCGACCGGATTCTGATACCTTTTTTTGGTGAAAATAAAAGCGAATGGCCCATTGGCTGGGCACTGACGGTTATGGTGATCGGATTCTTCGGAATCCGTTTTTTCGGCCAGGGTATCATGACCATGGTGAGCCGTAATATGCTGATGAAATGGTTTGAACATCGCAGGGGACTGGCCAATGCCATCGTTGGCGTTTTCGTCTCTTTCAGCTTCTCCGCGGCACCGGGGGTATTCAATGCAATTATGAACCGCACCGGTTGGAGAACGACCTGGTTGATCCTGGCTGCAGCTGTGGGCATTGGGTTTGTTGCTTTCGTTTTTCTTTTTTTCAGGGATAATCCCCAGGCATCCGGACTCAAACCGGATGGAAAACTGTCCCGGAGAGCCACGGAAAAAGGGCCAAAATATAAGCCCGACAGGCAATATACCCTTCATGAAGCTATCCGCACATATAGTTTCTGGATTTTCAATCTTAACATGGCCCTGAATGCTATGTTTATCACTGCACTTACCTTTCATGTAGTCTCCATTTTCGTAGAAGCAGGTTATGATGAAACCACGGCATTGTCGATATTTATTCCCATTTCGGTCGTAGCAGTGACCTTTAATCTGACCGCAGGTACACTCAGTGATTATATACGATTGAAATATCTGCTCCTTGTCAATCTCCTGGGCATAGTGATCACCGGTATGGCCCTTTTTTACCTGGATCATACTCCTGCTGTCATCCTCCTTCTGATTGGCGGAGTGGGGATGTCCAACGGAATATTTGGTGTTCTGAATACGGTCACCTGGCCCCGCTTTTTTGGTACCCTTCACCTTGGAGCAATATCCGGATTTTCCATGAGCTGGCTGGTTATAGGAAGTGCGGTGGGACCCTATCTCTATAGCCTCTCCCTGCGGGATTCCGGTTCCTACGGCCTGGCCGGGCTGATCACTTCCGGGGTGGCTTTTGTACTATGGCTGCTTGCATTAAAAGCTGATAATGTGAACGAAAAAAAGAAGCCTGATGGCCGGAAAACCTGAGAATAGACAAGACAATTCAAACAATTAGAAAAACCATCTGATTGCCGTTCGACCGGTATCACTTTTCGTAGAAATGCATTTTCAGGATATATTCATAGACCCGGCGGGGCAGAAAATAGCGCATGTCTTTTCCATCCCTGATCGCATGCCTGATAAAACTGGATGAGATCTCCATCAAAGGCGCTTCCATCAGGGTGATATTCGGATGGGAGTAAATCTCATCACATGAAATGCCTGGCCTCGGGTAGACCAGCCGGTGATACTTCTCCTCAATCAGTTCAAAATTTTTCCAGCGGCGGAAGGTCTTCAGTCCGTCTGCCCCCATGATCAGGTAAAAATTGTTATAGGGATGGCGCTCTTCAAGGTAGGCCAGTGTATCAATTGTGTAGGAAGGTTTGGGCATTCTGAATTCAATGTCGGTTACCCGGAATCGCTCATCGTTGTCAATGGCACGGTATACCAGTTCCAACCGGTGGTAGTCGGGTAAAAGCGACTTTTTCTCTTTGAGCGGATTATGCGGGGTAACCACAAACCAGAGTTCTTCTATGTCGGAAAACTCCAACATGTAATTGGCAATAGCCATATGCCCGATATGGATCGGATTGAAAGAGCCAAAGAAGAGTCCGGTTTTCATCATGGGGTTAAAGATATCAAATTTGCCCAGAGAATCTCGAATCCCTCGCTCTTTTCCGGTGCAGCTTTTCCCTGAGTTCGGAACCGTTTGCAGTTACAATTTCCATCCTAAAAGAATCAAACGTGCTCACGTCGATTATCGCATTCCCGCGTTCAAAGGAGGGATCCCTTTTTTGGATAAGCACCGGGAAAATCAGCCATTAAGGATGGAGGGTTGTGAATCTCCTGACCAGGGACACGGCTTCTCTCCTGGCTTCATCCAGTTGGTCGTTAACCAGGATCCGGTCAAACTGCGAAGCATATTCCATCTCCTT
>CAYZMH010000004.1:0-54945 GCA_964479445.1 uncultured Bacteroidaceae bacterium
TAATCATATTCAATTGCATATCCCGGTCTGAAAACCTCCACATCCTTAAGTCCGTCTATCTTTTTTATAGCGTTATACTGAACTTCCCAGGGCAAGGATGATGAAAAACCATTAATGTAGTATTCTACAGTATGCCAACCTTCCGGTTCCAGGAATAGCTGATGCCGCTCTTTCTCTGCAAAAGTTACAATCTTGTCCTCTATACTCGGACAATACCTCGGTCCAATACTATTGATTGTACCATTGAACATGGGACTTTCGTTAAATCCTTTTTCTAACTCCTGGTGAACAGCGCTATTAGTATAGGCAATATAACAGCTTTTATGATTGGTGTAATCCACCGTATAATCCAGAAAACTAAATTTTCTTCCTTCTTTGTCCCCTTTCTGTTCCTCCAGCTTACTAAAATCAATGGTCCTTCCATCCAGTCTTGCAGGTGTCCCGGTTTTCATCCTTCCCACGTTGAATCCGTGCTCTTCAAGCTGTTCACTTATCCCCAGCGAAGCTGCTTCTCCTATCCTTCCCCCCTCCATTTTTACTTTTCCAACATGCATCAACCCATTAATAAATGTCCCGGCAGTAAGAATAACTGCCTTTGCCCGAAATGTTATTCCCATGGCAGTTACCACGCCCTGAACAGTGTCTCTTTCAATGAGCAGTTGTACTACGGTGTCCTGCCAGAAATGCAGATTAGAATTTGCCTCAAGCACTTTTCTCCACTCCAGGGTAAACATACTTCTGTCGCATTGTGCCCGAGGACTCCACATAGCCGGACCTTTTGACCGATTCAATAATCTGAATTGAATCATGGATCGATCCGTCACAATTCCAGAGTATCCTCCCAATGCATCAATTTCCCTGATAATCTGACCCTTCGCAATTCCTCCCATAGCAGGATTACATGACATCTGCGCAAATTTGGTCATGTCCATGGTGATCAGCAAAGTCTTGCTTCCCATACTTGCCGTGGCAGAGGCAGCTTCGCTTCCGGCATGGCCTCCGCCAACAACAATTACATCATATTCTTTTCCCATCACGTATTACTCCTTATAATTTCTCAGCTTCTCATTCTCCTTCTTTCTCATTGTCTCTTTCTCAACGGGGGTCTTATCGCTATATCCTGTAAGATGCAGCACACCATGAATCATAACTCTACGTAATTCCTCGGTGAATTTAGTTTTATATTTTATTGAATTTTCCTTTACCTGATCAATGCTTATAAAAACATCACCACTAATAGAACCACCCTCATTGTATTCAAAGGTTATAACGTCTGTGAAGAAATTGTGTTTGAGGTAAGTCCTGTTAATATCCAGGATTTGTCGATTCGTAACAAATATAAAATTTATCTCCCCGGGGTGGTAATTTTCGGAGATAATTGAATTTTTGATCCATCTCCTTACATGCGACTCATTTTCTATTTCAAAACCTTCCAGTTCAACATGAAAGTAAATAGCCATTTCATACGTAAAATTTTAGCTCTACGACCCTTCCTTTGTTAAGAAAATTCATTTCATCTGACAACCTGTCCATTAAAAAAATTCCCCGTCCATTTATCTTTTCAAGATTCTCGGGTGCGGTCGGGTCAGGTACTTTTTCATAATCAAAACCTTTCCCCTGATCTTCTATGTGTATTACCAATTGATTTTCTTTTTTAGCAATACGTACAAAAACTCTTTTATTAGGATTCGATGCACTTCCATGAATAATTGCGTTGTTGGTTGCTTCCATAGTAGCAACTAATACATTTCCGTAAATCTCATCACTCAGATCCAATTCCATGGATAGATCATCAATCAGTTTCTCAACTTTTCTGAGGTTTTGAAGATCGGCTGTTATATCTAGATCCGTTTTCATATCTACACTTCTGGAACTATTGTATACGTAAAACCACTCAAAAGGTTCCAATTAATTACTCAACCATTTCTCGGGATCCATCTTTTTTCTTTCCTTCCATATTTCCAGGTGAAGTACAGCCACTTCACTCTCTTCCTCGTTATAAATATCTCCAACAACCTGTTTTGCCAACACCTTGTCACCTTTTTTTACCCTAACATTAACCAGATTCTGATAGACAGTTAGGTACTCACCATGTCGTATCAATACCGTATAATTCGCTCCCAGAATTGCAATTACACGCGTCACTTCGCCATCAAATATTGCTCTTGCTTTGGTACCACTCTCACTGGTAATGTCAATACCGTTGTTTCTTACGGTTACCCCCCTCAGAACCGGATGTGCGTGCTCACCAAATTCTCCGGTCACAACTCCGCGTTCGACAGGCCATGGCATTCTCCCACGGTTTTCCGTGAAGTTTTCACCGGTCATACGTTGCTCGGGTGTTAAACTGCTATAGATATTTCCTGCATTCGCTTCCCTTGCTTCCTCCTCAATTAATCGCTCGATCTCAGCTTCCAGTTCATTTCTTATTTTCTCTTTTTGATTTAATTCTCTTCTTAGCCTATTTTCTTCCCTCTCCAATTCTTTGATAATTCCCTTTCTCCTTTTCTGCTCACCGATCAGTTTTCTGGATTCACTCTCTTTCTCCTCCAATAAATTTAGCTTCTCTTCGCGTTTTTTGCCAAGCAGTACTTTTTGCCTTTCCAGCTCGCTTTTAATATGCTCAATTTCCTTAACTGTATTTCTCCTGTATTCACCAAGGTATTTTACATATTTTATCCGTTGGTATGCCTGACCAATAGTCTCACTAGCCAGTAGATACATTAACATCTCATATTCCGTATTCCTCTTGTAAACACTATAGACGATTGATTCATACTCCTTCTTTTGTTTCTTAAGTTTCTGATTATACTCCTCTATTTCCTTTTCTTTTTGCACAATCTCGGAATTCATCATTTCTAATTCATCCTCAATATTATGTATCAAAGACTCCCTGTAATTGATCCCTTTCTGTACCAACTGAAGGCGATCTAAACTGGTTTTCCGTTGAGTTGCAGTCTTTGCCAATAAAGTCCTGGTCTGCTCAATCTCCTGCAACATTTTTTGTTTCTGTTGCTCCAACTCCTTCTTCTCCTGTCCGTAACAGACATAAGCTCCTATCAAACTCACTATTATGAACAAGATCTTCTTCATCAAAGTGTAATCGTATGGTATTTTGATCTATTATAGTCCATATTAAAAAACACTTTCTCACCCGGTCTAACTCTTCCTCCTTCTGTGTGAATTACCATATCTTTTACTATATAATTTGCGTAAACCGTAAATGAAAAATCACCGGTTCTTTCACCTACAACATACTCATCTGTCCTGATGTTATAAAATTCAAACCGCTGAAGAATCAGTCCCGGTGTTTGGTAATTTATATAGCTTCTGATTCCCTTATCAGAATGATCTATTCGTATACCATGGTCTTTGTCTTTAAAAATATTAGATTCTCCACATAGTTCATACTTATCAACCAATAATTTAACTTCCTGAAAATCTACAGGTAGCATTTTATCACCCTTTGGTATATTATATGTATAAACCAGTTTATCCAGCCTATTAATAAACATCATACTATCAGCAGTGATCAAACCCCTAATCAACTCAAATCCTGCCTTTTGAGCATTAAAATACAATGCTGAATCCTTAATATAATATAAATTAATCTCAGCTCTGTATTTTTCTTCCTGCCACTCAATCTCTGCTTTTACATTATCTATCAATAATGTATTATTACTTTTCTCCTCCCTGCAAAAGCTATCTAAGTCTACAATATTTCTGTCAATCTTATCTGAATTTATATTCAGCACAGCACACCCACTGACCGTCATTAAAACGCAGATAAGTAAAATAATTCTAACTGCTTTACTTATTCTTCTCTTCTCTGATTTCACCTATTTTTTTTTCAATTCGTTCTTTATCGCCCCCTAAAATAATAGCCTTATTGTAAAATGAAACAGCTATTTCATAACTTCCCAACGCTTTTTGTATATCCCCTGCATGCTCATTAATCTCCGGATCATTTTCTCCTCCTGATTCAATCGCTCTATTGATATATTTTTCAGCAGACTCTAATTCCCCTATTTTATATAAGACCCACGCATGTGTATCAAGAAAAGTATAATTCTCCGGGTTTTTACTGATAACCTTTTTACTCCATTTCCGTGCATCATTTAAATTAACTTCCCTGTTTGCCAGATAATAGCTATAATTATTCAATACCATATAATTTTCCGGATTCTCTTTTATAATCCTCCGAAACATGTTATCAGCTTCTTCATAACGTTTTAACTGATGAAGAGACTCTGCTTTCAACATTTCAACCTGTGTCGCGTTACGTTCGTCCAGTTCACCTATTTCCAATTCATCCAATACCATAAACGCGGTATCGTATATCTCCTCTTCATAATATCCCAACGCCATAAAAAATTTTGCTTCCGTACTATCCGGAAAGTTATTTAAAGCTTGTTGGCTAATGTTTATCAGATCACTGTAATTACCTGTTATATTGGCTAGTAACATACCTTGTCGCCAGCTCTCATATCGTTTAAGGCTTTCTCCCAGCATGGGTTTAATAATCTGCAGTGCATTTTCATAATTCTCTCCTTCTATATAAAAATCAAAAGCCACAAAATTTACTTCCCTATTCTGAGGATATGTATCCATTAGTGATTTGATTAATTGATTCATTTCAGGATAATACTTCTCTATATAACTTTCATTTCCTGCATAATATCGGAATATAGATATCTTTCTCTCCAGTCTAATATCTTTATCATTAAAGGATTTTGCCAGGTAGTTTAAACTCTTTTTCATATCCCCTTTTTTCCGGTAATAATCAGCCAGATTCGTAAGCGCAAATACGTTGTTGCTATCCAACGCAATTACCTCTTCATAATATGCTGCAGCCTCATCATTTTTTCCGCCTTTTAATGACAATTCCGCAGCCATCACATGAAATTGTACGGCCTCCGGAAACACTTCTATCAATTTTTTCATCTCTTTCCTGGCTTCCAGGAATTTTTTCTCTTGCTCGTAGATATTAGCTCTCAACAAGGTAACCTTTTCTGAAATGCCTTTATTTTTTTCAATATCTCGTAAAACCCGTAATGCTTTTCGCTCTTTTCCTCTCATTGCTAATACATTAGCATACTTAAAGGTCATTTCTGTCTTCTTGATATTTGATTCAATAGCACTAACCAGTACCTTTTCTGCCTGTTTGTATTCCTCCTGAATAATCAATATTTCTACGTATCCCTTTATATACCAGTAATTTTGTGGCTCCTCTTCATAGGCTTTCTGAAAATTATTCTTTGCCTTTGCGGGTTCCTCTTTCATAAGGTAAAGAGACCCTAACTCAAAATTTGCTACTGGTACATTATTATTCTCTTTAAGCACCAATTTATATAGTTTAATAGCCCCGGGTATATTTCCGAGATTTTTTTGTTTAACAGCCTCTATCAATGCATATTGATACTCGTTATCACCTTCGGCTTCCTGCCCATAGAGAGCCGTATGAACTGTTATCAAAAATCCTATAAGCAGACAGATGTTTTTTCTCATAATCCTCTATTTCTTACCTGTATGACCAAACCCTCCGGAACCTCGTTTTGTTCCCTTCAGCGTCTCTGCCTCAATAAAAGCAACCTGTTCCACTTTCGAGATTACCATCTGGCAAATTCTCTCCCCTTTTTCTATCTGATATGGAGAATCAGACAAATTAACAAGGATTACACCAATTTCTCCCCTGTAATCAGAATCAATGGTTCCCGGACTGTTTAAAACGCTAATACCATGTTTAATGGCAAGACCACTTCGTGGCCTTATCTGCGCTTCAAATCCAACCGGTAACTCCATAAAAAGTCCCGTGGGTATAAGCGCCCGTCCTAGAGGTTGAAGTACAATTTCCTCCTCATTATTGGCCCTCAGGTCAACTCCTGCAGAAAATATTGTTTCATATTTTGGTAACGAAAAGTCTGACCGATTGATTATTCTTATTTCCATATTTAATTGCTTCTGTATATTTTCCATTTTTCTCTTTCCATATACACATAAAAACTTGCTGCAAGTAATATCCATATTGGTTTAAAATAAAATGCCACCTCAGGAATATATTGCTGAAAACTCAGGTCTGCTCCAAATATCATAACTGCTATTGCTATGTACAGCAGTATTCGCAATACATTATACGGTATTTTATAAATTCTTCTGGACCAAAGATACGATAATACAACCATGATTGAATAACATAGCAGATGTCCCCATGCAGAAGCTCTGTATCCAAATGATGGAATAAACAATACATTGACAAGTATGGTAACCAATGCTCCTGTAAATACCAATATGGCACCTATCCATGTTTTGTTTGTAAGCTTGTACCAAACCGACATATTGAAAAAAATTCCCATAATCAGATTTGCCATTAATACGACAGGAACTATGTCCAAACCATCACGGAAATCAGGACCGATAAAAAGCTTAAAATAGTCAATATAAAGCGTTACAACCAAAAATACCATAAGTCCGGGTATCATAAAAAACCGCAAAACATCCGCATATAGATTCCTTGCTTTTTTATGCCCTGATTTAGAGAAAAAAAATGGTTCAGCTGCATACTTAAACATCTGCACATACAACGTCATCAATACAGCAAGCTTGAAATTTGCACCGTAGATCCCCAGTTGCGCCATGGGCCCAACTTCAATTGGTAACAGATGTTTTAACAAAATTCGGTCCAGCGCTTCATTTACTGTACCGGCCAATCCTGCAATTAATAATGGATATGCATATTTTAGCATCTTACGCAACAAACCCATATCAACTTTTCCCTTAAACGCTTCAATAATTTCACCTGAGAGCAAAATCAATTTTATGATAGAGGCAACCAAATTTGAAATCAGTACATACCCTACTCCAATATTCGGATTGTAAATCGTATTCAACCACTCTGTGCTATCCATCCTATTCGGACAATAATAGAGAAAGAACCCGTTAAGCCCGATGTTGACAAGAACTTCTATAATCCTGATAATAGCATATTTAGCAGGTTTATTCAATAACCTGATTCGTGCAAAGGGAATTGCTGTAAACGCATCAATGGCAACAATAAGGGCCAACCATCGAATATATTCTTCATGGTTCACATACCCCACAATAGCACTAACCGGCTTGATAAACATCAAAACAGCCGTAATAAATAATACCGAAGTTGTAAACAATGAAGTTAGTGCACTGCTATATACAGCATTCCTGTCGCTTTTTTCGTTCGCAAAACGAAAAAAACCCGTCTCCATCCCATAGGTTAAAATAACCAATAAGAATACTACATAGGCATATAACTCAGTTATAATCCCATATTCCTCTCGTGGAAAAATTCGGGTATAAAAGGGCGTTAATAAAAGATAATTCAGCACCCTCGGTAAGACAATTCCAAGGCCGTACACGGCTGTCTGACCAAATAATTGCTTTATGGGATTACTGCTTCTCACGCATCAAATCTCTGAATACCTGCTCAATTTTTTTAAATCTGAAAGTAAATCCCTCTTCCATTAATCTTCGAGGTGTTACGGTATGGCCCTTAATCAATATATCTGCAGCTTCTCCATAGATCATCCTGAATATAAAAGCGGGTATTCTGAATAAAACCTGGCGGTTCATGGATTTTCCCAACTCTTTGACAAACTTCTTGTTTGTAACGGGTTCAGGGGCAGTTAAATTAAATATCCCATTTTTTCTCTCTTTCACAATATACCTTATTGCTCCACAAACATCTTCTATATGAATAAACGAATATACCTGCTTTCCACTTCCTATCACAGCACCCAGGCCTATTTTCGTCATCCTTGTCAGCGTGGGGAGAGCACCCCCGCTATTACCACATACCAAGCCCAATCTAACTATTACCAGCTCTACCGACCCGTCAATATGCTCCAGGGCCCCTTCCCAATTCCTGACCAGCTTTGGCAAATAACCATTTCCCTCCGTGAAATGCAGCTCATCATGATAATTACCATATTCATAAACTCCTATTGCTGATGCATTTATGAACAGATGTGGCTTTTTCTTAAGCGCATTCACAATTTCAATAAGACAATGCGTAAATTTTATTCTGCTTGCCTCTATATTTCGCCGGTTTCTCTTGCTCCATCTCTTCAGAACAGGTGAACCTGCAAAATTCATGATCACATCCACATCCTCCAAACGATTTATTAATGTATCATCCCTCCTGTAAACTTCTTGTCTGTCGATTAGGATAAATTCAGCATCAGCAAAGTGTTTTATGACAGCATCTCCAATAAACCCCCTGTAACCGGCAATCCCAATTTTCATAATGATGTTGATTTCTTATTAAACAATAGATAACCAAAACTAAGTTGTATATTCCATGGCCTATCCTCAGCAGTTAAATATGAAATATTCAACGTAATTGGTCCTACCGGTGTAATCATATTTAAAGATCCATTGAACAGCGGGTACATCCTTCGAAAATAATCTCCAAAATATGCCCGGTTCTCTTCATCCTTCATAATCTCTCTCATTGGTATATATAAATACCCTTCCATTTTGAAAAATAGATTGTTCCGTATCTCGTATACCGGCATAACTCCAGCTGCCATATACTCATAAGCATGATAACTCTCCATAAAAATGGAGTTAGTAATTATTGTGGGATTAAAAGCCGGTGCCTCTATGATTGTGGCAATATAATTATTCAACAGAGGTTTGTAACTGTATTCAGCTTTGAAATAATAACCCATCTTCCATTTTTTATTCAACCTGTAGTATGAATGATCCTCAAAAGCCAGCGATCCCCACCAATAATTGTTGCTGGCAAATGTGCCACTTACGGAGGTATTGCCAGGTAAATATTGTTCGGTGCCATAACCCACTCTCACAGAAAAATTTCTCATCTTGCCGTCCTTAGGAAACTGTTTATTATCTAAGGTATTACGCTTTATCGCCGCATAAAGACTTACTTTATTAATCGATGAAACATCTGCAGTATCTTCCGTGGTAAAATTATTGGTTTGATAATAGGTATTATTTGTTCTGCCAACCCCAATACCACCAACCAAAATACCATTCACAGCGTATGGAATACCTGCGTCTGCCCTGAAATTTGTTTCATTCTTTATAACATATGTCTGGCGGCTGTCGTCAAAGAAAAAATCAGCTGCCTGCTGATTATAATCCCACCGGTTATAATTAAAGTTACCTTCAAAGAACACCGGAATGGCAGTAGGATAATCAAAGCGTATACCCAGGTTAACTCCATCATATAATTGTCCGAATTGAATGTTCCCTTTGGCATGAGTAGATATTTCAGATAACTCCCTGTAGCTCACCCCCAGAAAAGTTTGCGTTTTTCCACCAGTTGAGAAATATAACCCAAAATCGGTCTCCAGCGGAGTTTTGGGTTTCACCTTTAAATTCAGGGTGAAAAGTTCGCCATTTTCATTATAAATTGCCCGCGGATACAAATAGGATATATTGTTGTCATGCACAAGTTTGAGATACTCTTGCTTCAGGTTTTTCAGATCAATCGTATCCTCATCCCTTCTTATACTTTTTTCGATATAACTTTTTTGAAATTCATTGATTCCTTCAATTTCAATCTCTTTAAACCTTAACCTGGGCCATTTTTCTTTAAATGCGCTTCGTTTCGTCTCCAAAGTAATTGAATTTTCGGCTTTCCTCGGTATCAATTCCTTGATCCTGTTCATACTATCCAGTGTATTCTGATATCCTTTCCGGACATATTCCTCTAATTTCGAGAATCCCAGAAGGTTCGCATCTTGAAAATCCATCTCTATAAGTACCCCTTTCTCTTCAGGAATACTGTATCCCGCGGGTTTCATGACCATATTTTCCAGTTGTTCAAGCAGATCGTCCTCTTCCGGAGCCTTATTCTCCTCTGCAGTTTTACTTCCGATAACTACATCCGGCCGAAAGGCCTCCACCACCCGGTCATAAGGAAAATTGTTATAGATACCACCATCATACATAATATTTCCATCGATCGTTATGGGCCGGAAATATACCGGGAAGGTCATAGAAGCTCTGACAGCCTGACCCAGATCACCTTTTCTGAAAACAATTTCTTTATTATTGCTGATGTCGGATCCGATGCACAGAAACGGCACAAACAAATTATCAAAATCATATCCTGCAGCTGCCGCTGCAGGGGCATAGATGGACATAACCGCAAAATCCATCAAATGATTTGGAACAATACTCAATGGCAGTTTTGTCTTTGGAATAGTATCCTCTACATTAAATCCTACATTGATCAAATCGGGCAGGGGAGTCTCCTGCTTAAAATAATACCGGTATTGTTCTGTAATCGTACCGGTATACCAGTTATTAAAATCGTCGGATTGAATAATATCAATCATCTCATTGGTCGTATATCCCATGGCATATAAACTACCTATGATTGCTCCCATAGAAGTACCGCCAATATAATCAATCGGAACCCGGTTCTCTTCCAGTGCTTTTATAACACCAATATGTGCCAAACCTTTAGAGCCGCCACCGCTGAGAACGAGTCCGACCGTCTGACCAAACACAGGTAAAGAAACCAGTACAAGAGCTATAAAAATGAAAAATCTCTTCCCGTACATTTATTAAAATCTTAATACCTTTATTAATTATTTATCCTATAAATTTAAGCGTTATGTTTAAAGTAATTTCTCTTCTCATATTTTCGCTGCTCGCCGCTTCCTCAACTCTATGCCAGGAATCACCGGGTAATTATCAGCTTGCAGTTATTGACACCGATAAAGGTTCCATTACGGTACAACTTTATAATAAAACTCCTGTTCACCGAGATAATTTTATAAAGTTAATAAAGCAGCGCTATTTTGACAATCAGTTGTTCCACCGTGTCATTAAAAACTTTATGGTACAGGGAGGAGACCCACACTCTGTCAATGCAGCTCGTGGACAGCGCCTCGGTTCTGCCGGACCAGGATATACACTTCCTGCTGAATTTCATCCGGAACTATTTCATAAAAAGGGAGCACTGGCAGCTGCCAGGCGAGGTGATAAGGCAAACCCGGAAAAACATTCCTCCGGATCTCAGTTCTATATTGTTCAGGGTCGTACCTTTACTGTTGAGGAATTGGAGGTCATGGAGCACAAAGGACTGCACGAACCTTTCACACCCACACAGATTAAAATGTATACAACGCTGGGCGGAACACCCCACCTGGACGGTGATTATACTGTATTCGGCGAAGTGATTGAGGGGCTGGATGTAGTTGATCGGATTGCCTCTGTTGAAACCGATGACTACGACAGGCCCTTGAAAGATATAAAATATTCTATCCGCCTGTTAGAATAGATAGCATTTTACTATTTTTACCGCCTCAAAACCTGAACAAAATGCAAGAGAAAATATCATCACTGTTTCGTGAGGCTAAAGAATTCGTTCCAGGTGATAAGGCTTCTGTAGAAGAGTTTCGCATAGCGTTTCTCGGTAAAAAAGGACATCTGAATTCTTTGTTCTCCTCATTCAGGTCAATCCCAAATCATCAAAAAAAAGAGATTGGAAAACAGATCAATGAGCTTAAACAGTTTGTCAATGATAAAGTTGTCCGTTTACAGGCAGAGTTTGAAGAAGAGTCCTTGAACAACACTGTTCCTGATTTGACGGTTCCGGGTAAATCAATCCCCCTTGGGGCACGTCATCCGCTATCCGTTATTCGCAACCATATTATTGACATTTTTAACCGTCAAGGTTATACGATTTCAGAAGGTCCTGAAATAGAGGATGACTGGCATGTTTTCTCCGCTTTAAATTTTCCACCCGAGCATCCTGCCAGAGACATGCAGGATACCTTCTTCATTGAGAAGGATCCGGATGTGCTTCTTCGTACACATACTTCTTCTGTGCAGGTAAGAGTTATGGAAAAAAACCAGCCTCCTATTCGCACTATTTCACCCGGCCGCGTTTTCAGAAACGAGGCTATTTCTGCTCGTGCGCATTGTATATTTCACCAGGTAGAAGGTCTCTATATCGATGAAGATGTCTCTTTTGCAGATCTTAAACAAACTCTGATGTATTTTGCAAAAGAGATGTTTGGTCACGATACCCGGATACGGTTCAGACCCTCCTACTTTCCTTTTACAGAACCATCTGCTGAAATGGATATCAGTTGTGAAATATGTGGGGGTAAAGGGTGTAACGTGTGTAAATACACCGGATGGCTTGAGATTCTTGGCTGTGGTATGGTGGATCCCAATGTACTAGATTTCTGCAATATAGACAGTAAAAAATATACCGGTTTTGCTTTCGGCATGGGAATTGAACGGATCGCCATGCTTAAATACCAGGTAAAGGATCTTCGCCTCTATTTTGAAAACGACGTCCGTTTTCTCAGGCAGTTTTCATCAGCCTTTTAGGTATCCTGATTCTCATCGTAAACAATCTCATGGTCCAGGGGAAATGCTTTGGAATAATTGGCCGACACTCCGCAATATCTTTCCCGGGACAAACTGACTGCTTTTTCAATCTTCGCTTTCGGTAAATCTTTACCGCTGAACCGATAGATCACCTTCATTGACTTGTATTGAACCGGGTGTTCTTCAGTCTGTTCTGCTTCTACTTCTACATTGAAAGAATCATATTCAACCCTCATTTTTCGTAAAATCGACACAACATCCATTCCTGTACACCCTGCCAGTGCCACCATCATCAGTGGTTTGGGCCTTGGACCCATATCCTTTCCGCCTTTTTCTTCATTTGCATCCAGGTATAGCTTATGTCCGTTTACCTCTGTTTCAAACGACATACCATTGAGCCATTGTAAATTTATCCGGTCACTCATAATTTCTTATATTTACGGTTGTTACATTTTTTTCTTATATATTTATGTATACATATGCCTATTCACGATGATCAAATAACCTGCGATTCCTGTTTTATTCGCTCACACTCCCTTTTTCGTCATTTAACCGATGAAGAATTTCAACACATATCCCTCAACAAGATAACAGAAAGCTACAAAAGAGGTTCAATCATTTACCAGGAAGGTAATCGGATGAAGGGCTTTTTCTGTGTCCACTCAGGCATTATTAAAATCTATAAAACCGGTTTTGATGGTAAAGAGCAAATCATCCGATTCGCCAAAACAGGAGATATCATCGGCTACCGTTCCGTACTTAACAATGAGCCTGCCTGTACTACCAGTGAAGTTATAGCTGATTGCGTGGTTTGCCATATTTCATCAAATACATTGTTTAATCTTGTTAAAAACAACGGGAATTTTGCGCTGGAGCTGATGCAACTAACCTGCGTGGAACTGGGTGAAGCCAATTCTTACATAACAGATATTGCACAAAAAACTGTCCGTGAGCGTCTAGCAGAAGTTTTGCTTCATCTGAAAGATGAATTTAAAATCGATAGTGCAGGATATTTAAACATTTTATTAACCCGCGAAGAACTTGCCAACATTGTCGGTACTGCTACAGAGTCTGTTATACGTCTGCTTTCTGAATTTAAGCAGGATCAATTGATTGCTGTCAATGGAAGAAAAATAAAAATCCTGGATGAACAAGGATTGCATCGAATATCCAACCTGTAAAGCTATTCCACATACCTGTTTAGCAGGATATGCCCGATAAAACCCACTACGATAAGAGCAAGACTTATCCCGAGTTTTGTATTCGTTTGTGTTTGATTAAACACTACGAGACTGAGAAAAATAACTCCAATTAGAATCAGCAGAAGACCCAAATTTCTTACTAGTTGCTTCATGTTGGCTTTCTTTTTTTAATGCGCACCAAATATACATAAAATATCAAAACAAGAGATGTTGATCATCTCGATATTTACCCAAATGTTTGTAGGATAACTCTGTAACTTCCCTTCCCCTGGGTGTCCTCTTGATATACCCCTCCTTAATTAGAAAAGGTTCATACACCTCTTCAATAGTACCTGCTTCCTCTCCGACTGCCGTGGCAATGGTACTTAACCCCACAGGTCCGCCTCTGAATTTATCAATAATCGTTGATAATATTTTATTATCCATTTCATCCAGACCTGATTTATCGATATTCAGTGCTTCCAGACCTATATTTGTAATTCTCCTGTCGATGGTACCCGATCCTTTTACCTGAGCGAAATCACGGATTCTTCTCAATATTGCATTGGCAATCCTTGGTGTTCCCCTGCTTCTTGAAGCAATCTCTTCAGCCGCGTCTTCCTGGATCTTAATCTCCAGAATCGAGGCAGATCGCTTTATAATACCCTGTAATACCTGTTTATCGTAATATTCCAATAATGAAGTTATCCCAAAACGTGCCCTGAGCGGACCTGTAAGCAAGCCTGATCTGGTGGTTGCTCCGATCAGTGTAAAAGGATTCAAGGTAATCTGCACAGATCTTGCTGCGGGTCCTTTATCAATCATTATATCGATCCTGTAATCCTCCATGGCAGAATAGAGATACTCTTCCACGATGGGCGACAAACGATGGATCTCATCGATAAAAAGTACATCACCCACCTCCAATCCTGTAAGCAATCCGGCCAGATCTCCCGGTTTATCCAGTACCGGACCCGAAGTGATTTTTATATTGACACGCATCTCCTGTGCTATAATATATGCCAGGGTGGTTTTTCCCAATCCGGGCGGTCCATGTAAAAGCACATGATCCAATGCTTCCTCCCGCATTCGCGCTGCTTCTACAAATATCTTCAGGTTTTCAACATTTTTTTTCTGACCGGCAAAATCATCAAAACAGAGTGGTCTGAGTTTTTTCTCAAATTCTTTTTCCGCTTCACTGATCTGATTACTTCTTATTTCAAAATTTTCTTCTGCCATTTACCGTATCAGTTTAATATCTCTTTCGGGCAAACGAACCTTTACACCGTTTATTCGTACCTCTTTATTTTTCTTGTATGTAATTGTCATTTCCAGATTCCCCTCTTTATCGAACTTTTTCCAATTCCTCTCCCTAATTCCCATTTCGTAAAACTGTTCCTCTTTCAAATTTCCATTGGGATAGTAATATTTATGTCTTCCATCCGGATTACCCTGGATGTAAGAACCTTCATATTTCAATGTTCCATCATTGTAAAAATAGTTCCATTCCCCTTCCCGTAAACCAAAAACAAATTTACCTATTTCCTGGTGATCACCTACCTGGTATTTCCATACACCATCTTTTTCTCCATTCACATAATTGCCTTCTGTAATCACCCTGCCCTTTTCATCATATTCTGTAAAATACCCATCTTGCTGACCATTGAAATAGTGTTCCTCCCTCCAAACGTCACCATTCTGGTAATACCAAATCCATTTCCCCTCATACCTTCCATTGGTGAATCTGCCTTTTTGTTCCACGTCACCATCCCTAAAATAGTAAGTCCAGCTTCCATTTTTGCGATTATTCCTGTAATTTCCTTCCGCTCTTATTTCACCTGTCAGATAGTAATCAATCCATTTTCCTTTTCTATTACCCTGCTCATCAACGATTCCTTCTGCTACTTTAACTCCTTTCTCATTGTAAATGTAAGCATTAATCACAGCACCCGTGGTATCATAAAACCTATGGATCCCTATTGGAATTTCTTCCCTGTAAGCTCCTGAGAAAACCAATCGTCCCTCCTCATCAAATGTTCTTTTAAAATCTACTATTTCTCTAGCCTCCTCATCAATCTCTTCCACAATAGCGCCTCCTTCGTACCGCATAGCCTGTATCAATTCCCCCTCCCTGTCATATTCCCTGTAATACCCGTTTAATTGTCCATCCAGGTAATTTTCTTCCTTTTTTAACTGACCGTTTTCATAAAAAGTTTTATATGTTCCCTGTTTTCTTCCATATGCATCCGTACGGTTAATCCTTTCCCTGCTCACAACGAAGTCATCGTTATATTGTACCAGGGTTATAATGGTACTATCCTTATCGAACTCCTTCCCGATTCCCTGTCTGTCACCCTGTTCATAAGGCACAATACGCTGTAACTCCCCGGTATTATAGTAATAGTAGGATTCCCCCTCTTTTTTGTCATTCACATACAGTTCTTTCGATGCAATTGTCCTTTTTCCCGGACGATCAGGGTTTTTATACTGATAAGTGATAGAATATCCGCTTCGTTCCCCTAATTTATAATTGATCACCTGTGTGAGCTCCCCTCCCTGATTATAAAATCGCCAGGTACTATCCAGAAGAAAATTGTTACGTTTCCCTTCCGATTTCTTAATTCCTGTTACATAATAGGTTATCCAATACCCATCGGGTTTACCATCTCTTATAATCCCCTCGCTGGATACCTGTCCGTTCGGATAGTATATTTTTACCGGTCCGTCCTCCTTGTCAACCTGCCCTTTCAGAGAAAAGGAGAAGGATATAGACACGATCAGCAAAATCATTATTTTGCAATCCATAGTTCTAAAAAATATATTACCGGTATTAGCTCTGCTCATAATCCTAACCTATCGGATATCTCCAGCATTTTTCTGATTGGTTTTTCAGCTTTCTTTCTAAGTTCTTCATTCATTGTAATCTCAGGTATTTCGTATTTCAAAGTATTGTAAATCTTGCCAGGGGTAATCAATTTCATAAATTTACAATCATTGCATGCACATGTGGAGTCATTGGGGGGAGCTGCTATGAATTTTTTATCCGGACTTTTCTTTCGCATTTGATGCAGAATTCCTGATTCTGTTGCCACTATAAAAGTACTGGCATTACTCTCCCCGGAATAGTTTAAAAGCGAGGAAGTTGAACCGATGTGATCCGCTACAATTCTTACCGGTTCTTCACATTCCGGGTGAGCTATAATTTGCGCGTCAGGATATTGGTTTTTGAGTTCCAGTATACGTTCAAGACTAAATTCCTCATGAACATGACATGCACCATCCCAAACCACCATATTCCTTCCTGTTATTTTATTAATATAGTTTCCCAGATTTCTATCGGGAGCAAAAATAATTTTTTCATCTTCTGGCAGATCACTGATAATGTGATGTGCATTGGTCGAGGTACATACAATATCAGTAAGTGCTTTTATCTCTGCAGTGGTATTCACATAGGAAACGACCGTATGATCAGGATATCTTTTTTTGAAATCAGCAAAGGCAGCGGGCGGACACGAATCTGCAAGGGAACAACCGGCTAAAAGATCAGGTATCAGAACCTTTTTATCCGGAGAAAGTATTTTTGCGGTCTCAGCCATAAAATGAACTCCGGCAAATACAATAATGTCTGCATCGGTGCTTGCTGCCTTCCTGGAAAGATCCAGGCTGTCTCCTACAAAATCCGCCATATCCTGGATATCATTTTCCTGGTAAAAGTGTGCGAGGATTACAGCATTCTTATCTCTACTCATTTTATCAATCTCTTCCATGATATCAATCGAGGGATCAATGGTTGCTTTTACAAAACCATTCTCTACTTTAACGTTATCAACAATTCCCATTATATATATTATTATTAATTAATTATTTAAATCTATATATGATGATGATGATAGGCTGTTCATATTGTTTAAAAAAAAGCTGCGGTTTTTCGTCAAACCGATATTCATCACCAATTGACATATTGTAAACAAATCACAAAAGGATTGGGTTTTGATACTTCGAAGGTTATAATAATTTTCAACAATCTGTGAATATCATTCTATTTTATAAAAAACCTTCTCTATTACCCAAATAAACTGTTAAAATGTTGTTTATCTTTCGCAAAAAAACACAGAAAAGTTACTTGCAGACGTAAGATAAATTTATAAGTAGTAAACGGACTTAAAAAATCAAGCACTTTTTTATACATGATTTCAAAACCGATTAACAACAAATTAACACTATTTTTGTTAAAACCTTACGAACCATTCAGCAATTCCTGAACCTAAAATTAATCAGATTATACCATGAAAACCCCCCACGTTGTACTTGCAAGTGATCACGCCGGATATGAGATGAAAGAAGCGGTGAGAGAACATCTTGAAAGAAAGGGATATAAAGTGATCGATCTGGGTACAGATTCGCCCGAAGCCACCGATTATCCAGAGTTTGCCCATGCACTGGGCAGGGGGATGGACGAAGGAAAATACCAGGTTGGCATTACCCTTTGCGGAAGCGGAAACGGCATCAATATGGCGATAAATAAACATCCTTCGGTAAGGGCAGCTATTTGCTGGACAGAAAAGATAGCAGAAATTTCCCGGAAACATAACGATGCGAATGTCTGTTCGCTGCCGGCCCGGTATATTGATATCGAAACGGGCAAACATATAGTGGAGACCTTTCTTTCCACCGGGTTTGACGGAGGCAGGCACGAGCGCAGAATAAAAAAAATACCCCTATAAGCAATGCTATCCAATACCTGTAAATATGCGATTCGTTCGGTCATTTTTCTATCCCTGTTTTCAACAGAGACAAAAAAGGTAGGTATTAAGCGCATTTCAAAAGAGCTGGATATTCCAACTCCTTTCCTGGGTAAGATCCTCCAGGTTCTGGCAAAGCATGAAATACTGGTTTCTACAAAAGGTCCGAATGGCGGATTCGGACTTGCCCGGGACCCGAACAGCATTCCCCTTATTGATATTATCGAAGTGATCGACGGGAAAGCTATCTTTGACACATGCCTCATACGTACCACCCGGTGCAGCGATGAAGCTCCATGTGCATTGCACGACAAGGTGTCAGGTATCCGGAACGACCTTAAAAAGATGTTTGAGAGTCAAACAATTGCAGACCTGGCTTCCGAGTTCAGGCATGATCACGACAGGATCCGGATCTGATTTTACGAACCCCGCACACAAACAGCCATCCCACTACCAATCCACCAAAATTCGCCAGGAGATCCAACGCTTCACCCGAGCGTGATTCCATCAGGTAGTGCTGGATTAATTCAATCAGAGCACTCATTGAAAAAGTAATCAACACCAGCCAGATATTGACACTTCGTTTCCAGGTTCCACGTCGAAGATAATCACTCAGGAAAGCGACAATGAATAAAGCATACATGAGACCGTGAACCACCTTATCCAGACCGGTAAAATAAAACCATGGTCGTTCCCCGGAGACGCCAAGAGGTATCAGACTAACCAGCAGAATAAGCAGGCCAACAGCGATACTACGTATATAGTGTTTTAAAATCGAAACGATCATAGCCGTAAAAATTGATTGTAAAGGTAAAATTTCTTAAATTCCATGTCCCTTTTCCAGGAGGTGATTTCACTAACTCCCCCCAATTTTCACAGCAATGAGGAAGAGAACAGTAACATGGCTTCTAGATACGCTTCGAAATGAGCAAATCAACACCTGGTTTGACCTGGGACTGTTTATCGATCGTTTTAAGGAGGTAAAGGGCTGGAGTTCCCCCGCCTTTGAGGGGTCATCTTACGAGGATTTTAAGGAAACGCTCAGGGAAGGAGGGATCGCCTTCCTGACATTCCACTATATGGTGGACGGTATCACCGTAGAGGTAGAGAAATACGCAGAGCTCGTTAGCCGGAACATACCCGCGATACCGGTACATTACATTGCCGGAAACTTCAGGGAGAAAGCAGATGCCCTGATCGATGAGCGCTATTATAAGAAAGAAATACCCAGCCTGGCAGGGTTTAATGAATGGGATCTCTACGAGGACTTCTATTTTAAGAGGATGGAACGGGGAAGCAAAACCTATAATGCATTGATCAGGAAACTGTGGAATCAAACCCTGGATATCGTGGAAGAGCTGGGAAATTACCTGGAAAGAGAAGGTATTAACCTTATATACAGCATTAATTTGTGCTCCAATCCCGGAAATGTCGCGGCCAGCCTCGCCCTGGTGCTGTTATCCGAATACCTGGAAATTCCGGTTATTAATAACAACCATGATTTCTATTGGGAAGGAGGAAACAGCCTGGCCACCCGGAAAAATAAAAAAATAAAGGCGGGACCCAGGGACTTCTTTTTTACCAATGCCCACCTGGGGGAGTTTTTTTCCATTATTGAAATGCTCTTCCCGTGGGAATCCAGAAACTGGATCAATGTTAATATTAACCAGGATCAAACTGATTTTTTGATCCGGGAGAAAGGCCACAATCCCTCATCCGTGATGGAGATAGGAACAGCCGTAGATACCCAGTTGTATACCAACATTGATAAACGAAGAAACATCAATGCCTATCTCCAATTTGAAAGAATGCTATCCAGGTATCGCGATCAGTTAATCTGTTATTCTGTAGGTGATGTTCTGAAAAGCCGGCTGGTATCCGAAAAAAATCCACGTCCTATTCTTATTGGTGAAAAAACGCGGCCCCTGGGTGATTTCATAAGTGAAAACATCATTTTTCTTCAACCCACGCGTATAATTTCCAGAAAGCGTATCGAGCTGGGATTTAATCTTTTATTGAAGATTTTTGAAAATGAGCAGATCATCAACCGGTTTTTGAGTACGCCACAACTCAAAATCACGTTTCTGGTCACCGGTCCCATTGCAGCCGGCCACTATGAGTATTATAAAAAACTGATCAAACGGTTTCGAAAACTGCTTCAGAGGATTACCCCCGAATTCCGTGAACGGGTATACCTGGCATTGTTGCTGGGGGAACTCGATAGAGAGTCGTTCCGAAAACAATTCATAAACCCGATTGAAATACCTGAACTTTACAACATAGCTTCGTTGATTATGTTACCCAGTAAAACCGAGGGGCGCGGACTGCCGATTGTTGAAGCGGCGGCTTGCGGAACCCCCATCTTCTGCAGGCGCTATTTTCCGGAGACGGTCTACTCGGAGGTGATCGGGGAGAATCTTGAGGAGAAAGATCGACTGAAGGTATTGGAATTCAAGGGCAAAAAGATCACCCAAAAGATCGTGCATGAGATTATCGACCGGGTCTTCTTCCCGCACAATTATTCTCACGAAGTACGGCATAACAAGCGGGTTGTTGAAAAACGGTATAGCCTGAACAGGCTCAATGAAAATGTAGGGGCAATCCTGTATCGGCTCCACCAGCAACTAACAATGGACGAGGCACTCAAGCAAACCGTGAAAGAGTCGGTGGACGATTACACCGAAACAGTCCGTTACCGAGATGATGACCTGGAGACGCTTCTTCCCTCGAAGAACCGGCATTATTTGCCGGGATATGGAAGATTATCTTTTATGCTGATGTTGAAATCCCTGATCGATCCCAGTTATTTTAGAATGGAGCAGCAGAAAGTAAGGGGTATGGTATTTCATTTCGCCAGGGAGATTATTCGCAATGATCCGGATACCCACAATATACCGGATGAAAAGGTGGTGGCATTTTACAATGCGGTTGACCTGGTTTTTAAGTACCGGGAGGGAGAAGTATCGGTCCGACACGATCACTCCATGTCCTACCGGCACCGGAATAAATATTACTATCCCTACCAGGCGTTTACCTTCCAGGAAATTACCGGGTTAATCAACCTGCTCTACCTGCGCATTGTACAACCGATGCCCGCCCTTAAAGTGGATCTGAGCCCCCAGTTTTTCACCGATTGGAACCTGGCACTTCTTCAACTCTCGTCCAGTACATACCTTGCTATCGATGACCGGCAGTTACTGATCAGGAAATTAAAGACAAACATCCCAATTGCCTATTTTCCCGGCGAATTCATCATGTATGAACTGGAATTATTTGCCCTGCAGTCGGTTCGTTCCCGCCTCCGGCTGCCCATCGAGGTGAGCCTTACCCGGGAGTTGCTGGAAAAGAATGCCGGACAGTTAGCTACGGTATACATCTTTGCCCAGGATAAGAGCCTTGGCAAGCAACTGGATAAAGATGAGATACGCCGGTATATTGTGGAGGGTAAATCGGAAGAGTTGAGGTTACTTTATGAGTTTGGTATTATTCAGATAATCAGAACCCGTCAGCTCTGTGTGGGGATCCATTTTCCACAACTGGGTAACAAAGCTATAAAGACCCTTCGTATGATCAGGGATCAGGGGGGATACCTCCTGACTAACAGACGCAATGCAGCGCTGATGACAGACATGTTCGACATGGACCGTTTTCATATCGGGAGAGTGATGAACGAATGGACCGCCAATATCATGGGAATCCCGGTTGATAGTGGTTATATTCAATATGTGCCTGCAGGTGTTCGTTATTCTCTTGCTTACCCGGTACCCGTTCAGACGGCAAAGGATTTTAATGAAGCGTTGAAAGGGAGTCTGTTCGGTGTGCTAAGGGATCAATTCGGGGAGGAGAAGGTATTGGAATACCTCCGGAAAGATGCGGAAGAAAAGGGATCGCCCATTATGCATGCATTAAAAGAGATGGCCGGTGAGGTTAAGCAGGACCCCGTGGTTTCATACGAATATGTGAACGGGATCTATGAGGACGGTCAGCCCTATAACGGGGTGATTGCCACGATGAACCTGAATCGCGCAGCGTGGGAATTTACGGCTCTTACCTCCGGGACTCAACCAAAATCCGTGTTGCATTTTGTGGAGGAATTCAACCAGCAAGCGGGAAAGGAGGCCAAAATTGCATGGAACGGGGGATATATTCTTAATCCCGAACTGGTAGGTAAACTGGGGCTGCCCGAGTCGTATATAGGTTCACCCCTGGGTATGCTGGTATCGGACGGAGAATGGTATTCTGTACCATTGTTCAATAAGGCAGCATTGCTAATATACCGGGACGGGTCCATTGCCATCAACCGGGTGAATTGCCGGCAGGGATTGGAGATCACGTTACCGGGAACCGGAAGCATTCAGATCGGGGAAGAGGATTATAATCCTGAAATCCCCGGTTCAGCATATGCTTATTACGATCTGATGTACCCGGGTACCGGGATAACCGGGAACGGAAGAATACTGGTGCGGCTGGCGGGGAACATGGTAAAAGAGATTATATACACCCGTCCGGGAGAACAGGTGGAGGTATTGCCGGTAGGACTTACCCTCTCTATTCATCCCGATAGCATGCCTCCCCGGTTACAGGTGAACGACCGGGTGGATTTGAAGGTAATGGGATTTGAAAATGTGAAACACGCCATAGAAGCGGGTCCCATGCTTCTTCAGGACGGGAAGGTTAACCTTGATATGGAGAAGGAGGGGTGGAAAACGCAACATTCCATCCGCACACAGGCTGCCCGGCTGGATTATACGGATATGCGCGGACCAAAGATAGCGGCAGGGATCAGTGAGCAGGGCAATCTTTCGGTTCTTACGATTAACGGGCGTATCAGGGAATCGGTTGGGGCAACCCATCACAACATGGCGTTGATCCTGCAGCAATACGGGATGAAGCAGGCCATGGGATTTGATCCCGGAGGCAGCAGCACCCTGGTTGTAAACGGAGAGACATTGAATATTTCACCTTACAATAGCTGCTTTGAGAACAATGTATATGCGTTGCCGCCACAACCGCGGGCTGTATCCAATGCGGTAATCGGCTATGTTAAAGAGGGGGTTTAATTGAATGGAATATACATACATGTACCATTCTGCCGGCAGGCCTGCCGGTATTGCGATTTCTACTTTACGGTGAGTATGAAATATGTGGATCGCTATGTGGAGGGTGTTTGCAGGGAGATGAACCTGCGCAAAGAGTACCTGGTAGGGGAGCCGGTGAATACAATCTATTTTGGAGGGGGTACCCCGTCGGTGCTGGAAATTGAACAGCTGGAGGAGATTATGAACCGGATATACAGCAATTTCAAAGTAGATGAACACCCTGAAATCACCCTGGAGGCGAACCCGGATGATCTTTCCCCATCTTTCCTGGCAGGATTGAAAAGGTTGGGATTTAACCGGTTGAGCGTGGGAATTCAGTCATTCCGGGCAGAACATCTGAAACTGATGAACAGATCCCATTCAGCCGAACAGGCGTTTAAATGTCTGTCGGATGCCCGGGAAGCGGGGTTCGATAATCTGAACCTGGATCTTATCTATGGGATCCCGGGTCTCACACTTTCGCAGTGGGAGGAGAACCTTGGTTATGTGATGGAAAGGAATATCCCGCACCTTTCGGCATATCATCTGACATTCGAACCCGGAACAGTGTTTGATCACTGGAGAAAAAAAGGGAGGATCAGTCCGTTACCGGAAGAGGAGAGCGTGGCCCAATACCATCTTCTGTGCCGGATAGCGCGTTTTGCTCAATTAGAACATTACGAAATCTCCAATTTTGCAAGGCCCGGCCTTCGTTCCGGTCACAACCAGATATACTGGGAAGGAGGAAGTTACCTTGGACTGGGTCCGGCTGCTCACTCATTTGATCAGCGATCCCGTCAATGGAATGTCTCGTCGCTTAAAAAATACCTGGAAGGACTGGATCGGGGATTCGGGTATTACGATCATGAGGAGCTGGGCAGCCATGAACGGTTTCATGATTACCTGATCACTTCCCTGCGGATGGCCAGGGGAATTGACACCCGTAAAGTTCGCCGGGAGTTTGGTGAACCGATCTACCGGTATATGATGATCCAGGCTACCCGGTTTATCGATTCGGGATCGCTGCGCAGGGAGAAGGGTTTTATAAAGATAAACGAAGAGAGCTGGTTCATCTCCGACCATGTCATCGCCTCCCTGATGCTTGATTAATTTGGATATCTTACAGGGAGAACGCGCGTTCAATCAACTCTTCCAATTTCTGCGTGAGGGTGTCGTAACTGAAGTGCTTTTTGCCGAGTTCAAAATTGTGATCGGCTATCTCTTTTGCGAGCTCAGGGTTATAAAGGATTGATGCCATCTCTTCTACCGCTTTATCGGTGAGCTGGTTGTCTTCCAGCATGACGGTGCGGAAACCTTTGCTGCCGATATCGGGCATGTATACTGGTTTGTAGTTATTCACAAAGATAGGCCGGCGGGCCAGCACTGCTTCCACAAAAGCGTTCCCGAAGCCCTCGTAGGTGCTGAAGTAGGTACATGCGTGGGCATGGGCATACGCATCGGAGAGGGAGAATTTGATTTCGCCGTTGGCACCCGATAGTCCCTTATTGTGAAAGAGGTGGTAGGCAAAACGCACCTGGTCACTGAGTTTCAGTTCATGAATCAGTTCCATAAGTTCGTTATAGTAAGCAGAGCCGGCGTCATCGGCATAGTTCCCGGTAATGACCAGGCGAATTCTCGGATCATTTAGTTGATCTGCCAGTTTGATGGCTACTTCAATACCTTTTCGCCGGACAATACGGGTGATTTGATATAAAAAAAGATCATCATGAGAATACCCAAGGTAGTCGGGCAGCCTGGCATTGTGTTCATTGGGGACTCCGAACGGTTTACTGAAATCCATGACATTGGGTACCACCAGGGAATCCCGGTCAAATTTCTCTTTGAGTGTTTCCTGTGCGGGAGTATTGATCACTGCATGTACAGAGTTCGGGGCACGCAGGGGAAAAACTTCTTCCACGAACGTATTGATCTCATCATGTGGAGAATGATAGCGGTCTCCGCGTTCCCAGGCGAAATCGTGGTCGTGCGTAATGGTGGGAATGCCCAGTTTCGTAATGGCTTTATTGATGGCCAGTCCCATCTCCAGGTGGGAGGGAAGTGCTGAGGCATTTTCGGAAATTACCAGGTCAAGTTTCCTGAAACGGGTCCATTCAATGATCTTTTTGTAGATTACCTTGGAGTAGAGGTTCAGGTGTTCGATCAGTTCCTCCGGATCGGTTTCAGGATAGAAGAAGGCTTTCTTCTGGCTCCAGTAACTCTCGGGTGAGAAAAAGGACATCTCCGGTACAAGAGTTTCGGTTTCAGGATCTATTTTCCGGTCTTGGAACTGACCGGAGAGGATATAGATCGAATGCCCCATTTTTCTGAGCACTTCAATCCACTTCTCTGTCTCCAGGGCTACCCCGTCAACACCGCCAATTCGACCGATAATAATACCTATTCTCATGGCTTAAATATTTGTATATGCAGGGGTATCCGGGGGGTAACACCCGTTATTTCAGAACGAAATTACCGGTACCAATCAGTTTGCCTTTATGATACAATTCTACCACATACTCTCCGGGTACGATCTCCCCGTTATTGGTCCAGAAAATGGAAACCGGCAGGTCTTCGTTTTCATAGGTGACGGTTCGGGAGGCAGAAACCGGCAGGTCTTCCCCGTTATGGTTAATCACCTCCAGTTCGGGCGAACCCAGGGCTATTCCGTCGGGTCTGATAAGTCGCAGATAGATGGTTTTTTCACCGGGTTCCACCACGGAATTGGCACGAATAACAAAATCGGTCCGGATCTTGTCAATCCATCGTATTCGCTGCCGGGGACGGTTCCGGTCGTTAATGGGTTCGACAAATATATTGGAGGCCCGCAGTGTGGAAGCGATATCTTTAACCTCCTCCAGTTCTGCTTTTTCTGTCTCCAGTTGTTCTTTCTGTGATTGCAGTTCCTGCTCGCTGTTTTTTAACTGGATATTTTCAGCCATCAACTCCTGGTTCTTCATATTGAGCGAATCAATCTGTACGATATAACTGCGAAGTACAGAGCGCAGCGTTTCCATCTCCCGTTTATACATCTTGATCTTGTAAGCATCGTCGGCCTGGATGGTCAGCAGCCGGTCGATCTTCTCCTGTTGCAGTCCCATCTCTTCCTGGAGCCTTTGATTATCAGTTTCCAGGGAATCATAGCCGATGTAAATCTCATGCAACTCCTGCTCCAGGGAATCTTTCTCGGCCTGGATGAACTCGTTGCGTTGCTCCAGCTCCCGGGTAGTAATGCGGTAGTCTTTTTTCAGGTCCAGCAGCATATACACTGCCACCGCAAGGACCACCACCAGTAATCCCAGTATTCCGTAAAGTACACCAAGGTTTGGTTTCTTTTCTGTCATGGTTAAGAATCATTCAATTAAAAACAAATATACACAATCCTCTTTCATGGATTGCATGTAAAAACTTTAAATATAAACTGATCAAAGCGATTAATAGTATACAGGTAAAGTCTATTTTTCTTTTCCGGATGATATTTCTTCCAGCGAAATGATGTTGTTGACGATGGCGTAGACGGTCAGACCGGAAACAGATTTTATTCCCAGTTTGGCAACAATGTTTTTGCGGTGGGTTGTAACGGTGTGAAGTGAAAGAAACAACTGGCCGGCGATCTCTCTGTTGGTATTTCCCCGTGCAATGAGCCTCAAAATCGTCTCTTCCCGCTTGCTAAGCACAGAATCACCGGATTCCCCGTGATTTCTGAAATAGGGATTCACCAGGTTATTCAGGGTTTCAAGTAGTTTCTCCCTGGTATCATCCACATGCAGCACCTCCCGCACGGGAGCTCCGGGCTCTTGATTGGTTAAAAGGATAAGAATCGTTTTCTGGTATAATCGATAGTCTGAATCATAGAACGGAGAGGCATTTTGAAAGATGGCGGTAGAGAGAACCAGGAAATCGGGCTGGTGCTGACTCACCAGGTTTTTAAGATTATCAGCGCTCCCGGTTTCGCTTATCACGGAGATCCCCGGTATTTTATTTAACAGGGCGATGATCCCCTTGCGCAACAGGTAGGCATCAATGGCGATAAGGAATGTTAACCGCTTCATGATGATTGTTGCTTGATACACTGCTCGATTTCTGCCACTTTCGGGACCAGTATTTTATCTTCCATAGCCGCATGGTCGATCAGGTCATTCACCAGTGCGAAAAGATCAGTCAGTATCTGGTTGCACAATTGACGGTTCCTGAGAGGGGGGAGGTATTTGATAATCAATTTTGCCAGGTTGGAGAGCGAGTCTTCCAGCCGGTCGTGCTCCCGGGCAAATTCATGGATAGAGTAGTGTCGTAATTTCTCCAGGAATTCTGGGTCGGGCTTTTCGGCTTCATATTGCTTCTCTACTTCCAGGATGTATGGCAGCACTTCATCCTCCTCCTTCATAATATGCTCGATGAATTCCTGCTTATAGTCATTGAAAAACGTCACGACCAGGTCTTTCTTGTCACGGGAAAGCTCTGATTTACAAATCCACTCATGGATTTCCGCTTCTACATGGGGTAATTCCTCCTCCAGGTAAATGGCATGCGTATTTTTCAGGTAATCAACGATGCTGGAAAGTGAAAAGAATGTCAGGTCATTTTGCGGGGTATACTCTTCATTTACATATGAATTCACAATCTCTAAAAAGAAATCCACATTCACCTCGTACAGCCGGCACACTTCCCGGACGGTCTTTTCCCCGAAACCGAGTTCTATCTTGAAGCGCGGAAGCAGGGGTATCAAGCGGTTATTCTCAAGGATGGCCTGGGCCATGGACATATCTCGCTGGATGATCATGACTTTTTTTGGTTGGTTGTAAAATCAGAGGCAGCAAGACCGAATTTTTCACCTCGCTCCTCGTTGCCATAAGGTTCAATATGGACCATCACATCATATACGTTTTCGATCTCTTTCTTAATCATGTGTTCCACGTTTTGCGCGATGTGATGGGCCTCTTTCACAGAGAGGTTGGGATCAACTTCCACATCAAGATTGATCATATATTTGGAGCCGATTTTTCGCGCACGGGTACGATGGGGATTATATGCACCATCCACTTTTTGGATAGCCTGGAACAACCGTTCATATAACTCGGGATCATCGATGCCATCCATCAATTCGGTATTGGTTTTCATGAAGATGCGAATGGCTTCCACCATGATAAATGTGCTGATTAACAACGCAATGACTTTATCGATCATAGAACTATCCAGCATTTGTGCAAGAACCAGCCCTACAATAACCCCCACAGAGATCACGATATCATTCCGCATGTTTTTTCCGAGTGTTATCAGCATATTACTGTGATGCCGCGACCCCACACGGTTCAGATACAGGTTGAGGGCAATCTTACCAATGACCGAGATAGCCATGAAATAGATTGCCAGCATCCGGGGTACGGGGGCTGGCGTACCACTGATGATTTTACTGATGGTAGTGATGGCCAGTTGGGCACCCGCCAGGAAGATGAACATGGAGAGTATCTTGGAGGCAAGGGTGTCGGCTTTTACATACCCGTAGGCAAATTTTGCATTGGGGGGCTTTGAGATCACGCGGGCAGCGATAAGGGTGACAATGGCACTGACGATATCGCTGGCCGAGTCTATCCCATCGGCAATGACCGCAAAACTTCCTGCAATAAAGCCAACAACCAGCTTCATGATTGCCAGCAGGGAGTTTCCAGCAATGGAAACCCAGGATGCCGTGATGATCTCTCTGCCTTTCCGATCCATGAAGCAAAGGTACAGGTTCTGGTTTGAATGAGCAATCCGTTCAGTGATGATGGTCCTGGATCAGCTCCACGTTATGGTTGGTGTGGAATTCGAATTGAAGGGTGATATGATTGATCCGGAACTTGCTTTTCATCATCTTCTCGATCTTCTGGCGGACCGGTTTTACCTGGCTTAATTTCAGGTCTTCACGCAATTCAATATGCGCCTCCAGGTGGATCTGCCTGTCATCCAGATTCCAGGCGTGAAGGTGATGGATGTTCTTCACTTCAGGAAAATCCTCCACTTTCGATTTCAATTTACCGATATTGAGGTTTTCAGGGGTAGATTGCATCAGGATGTGGACCGATTCTTTGAGGATCACCAGGGCCTCTTTGATAATGTATATTCCTATCAGGACGGTAATGACCGGATCGATCCAGTAGATCTCCCAGATCTGCATAATGGCGGCACCAATTATGACCACCACCGAAGAGAGGCTGTCCCCGATGAGATGCACATAAGCTGCTTTCACATTGATGCTCTTGCGGGAATCATGGTGGAGGATAGCAACGGCCAGGACATTGGCGATCAGACCCACCATGGCTACCACAATCATTACCAGGGAGTTGATGGGTTGAGGGTCGTTGAAACGCTCGTAGGCTGCCTTGAAGAGGTACAGGCAGATAATAATGAGAATCAAGGCATTCAGAAGAGCAGCCAGGATCTCAATACGTTTATATCCGAACGTTTTCTTCGGATCGGCTCCCTTTTTACCGATAATGGTGGCCATGTAAGCAATAAACGTGGCGAAGGTGTCGCTCAGGTTATGGAGCGCATCGGAGAGCAGTGCCAGGCTGTTGGAGATAATACCTCCTGCAATCTCTGCAATGGTAATTACGAAGTTCAATAGCGTGGCAACCAACAGGTTCCGCGTGCTCACGGGACGGGAACGATGGTGTTTCTTTTTAGTATGTGTTTTGCCTTCCATAATCAGATGAACAATAGCAGGCTCAGCGCCATTACGGCCATTCCGGCCAGGAATCCGTAGATCGAGTGGTGATGATGTCCATACTCCTCGGAGGTGGGCAGGAGTTCATCGATGGAGATGAATACCATGATACCGGCCACTCCCCCGAACAGGAAACCAAACAGGGCATCGCTTAAAAAGGGCATCAGAATGGCAAAGGCCATTAACGCGCCAACGGGTTCGGCAAGCCCCGATAAAAACGAGAGCAGGAAGCCTTTCTTACGGCTGCCCGTACCATAGGAGATGGGTACCGATACAGCAATGCCTTCCGGTATATTGTGAATGGCAATGGCAATGGCCACCGGCACCGCCAGTTCAGGATCGCTCAATCCTGCAGCAAAGGTGGCAATGCCCTCCGGAAAGTTGTGAATGGCAATGGCAAGCGCTGTTAGTAAGCCCATCCTTACCAGGTGCGGATTTTTCTCGCCGGGCTCTTTTTTAATCTCCTCCACGCGCCTGACCTCGTGGGGGTTTTCATAGGAGGGGATCAATTTGTCAATAATGGCGATCAGTAAAATGCCCGAAAAAAAGGCGAGTACAGCGAACCAGGTCCCCCCCCTGTCTCCGTAAACCAGGGCAAGCGACTCCCTGGCCTTGGACATGATCTCCATGAAGGATACATAGATCATCACCCCGGCGGAGAAGCCAAGGCTTACTGACAGGATCCGGGTATTGGTGCGCCTGGTGAAAAACGCCAGGGCACTACCGATACCGGTGGAAAGACCCGCGAAAAGGGTTAACCCGAACGCAAACCAGAAATTCTGTGTATCCATCTTCCCGAATATATTATTAAATATACTAAAATTGCCCGACTCTTTATAACTGATGGGGTGAGGTATCGCTCGATCAGGCAGCCCATTAATTGATTTCCAGGATATACATATTTAAATACGTATTTAAATATGTATATTTACTTTTTCCCTTTCTTTTTCTTTTTATCCTGCTGTTTGGGAATTGGGGTTTTGGAGAAATATTTTGGACGTTGTTTGGTGTAGGCAATCAACAGGAAGCCGGCCAGGATAAACGGGAGACTGAGCAATTGGCCCATATTGAAGGTCATACCGGCCTCAAAGGCTACCTGGTCGTTTTTCACAAATTCGATAAAGAATCGTGCGGTAAATAATGCGATAAGGAAAACACCGAAAATAAATCCATCGCGAACCTGGTCTTTCCGTTTCCGGTAGAAGATAAAGAGGCCCGCAAATATCAACAGGTAACTGAGGGCCTCGTAGATCTGGGTGGGATGACTGGGTACATTCTCCATGATAGCGCCCGTGTTGGGATCACGCACCACATCGTTAACGAACAGGAAGGCCCAGGGAAGATCGGCGGGGAGTCCGTATATCTCGGAATTAAACAGGTTGCCTGTGCGGATAAATGCCCCCCCGAGGGGCACCACAATCACCAGGCGGTCCATAAGCCATAAAAAAGACAGCTTGTACTTCCGGATGTATAGCCACAGTGCGATTACAATTCCTATGGCTGCACCATGACTGGCAAGGCCGCCTTTCCATATCTTCAGGATTTCAACCGGATTGCTGAGGTAATATTCCGGCTCATAAAACAGGCAATGGCCCAACCGGGCGCCGATGATGGTTCCAACGGCAATGTAAATCAGAAGTTGATCGGTCATCTCGGTGGTCAGCCGGTCGATCTTCATAAAACGTGTGAAAACAACGTAACCCGAAAGAAACGCCATGGCAAACATGAGTCCGTACCAGCGGATGGAAAGACTGCCGATGTGAAAGATCTCCGGGTCAATATCCCAGGTGATATACTGAAGTATCATAGGTCGATAAAATTTGAATCTGTTTTCAGGGCAATAAAGCTACAAATTAAATACAAATCAGCTTCAATGTTCGTTTAAAATGTAAAGCAACAATACGGAATCACTATCTTTGTGGTTTTAACAAAATGATGGTACGCACTTTACAAGGAATATTTTTTACGCTTTTAGTTCTTTTCCTGGCCGGATGTGCCCAGCAGGGAAGTCCCACGGGAGGTCCCAGGGATGAAGAACCTCCCGATGTGGTAGAAGCAGATCCGGCCAACTACTCCATCCAATTCGATGATAACCTCATTGAAATTACCTTTGATGAGTTCCTGGATATGGGTAATTTTGCACAGGAGCTTGTGGTATCCCCGCCCATGGAGGAGAAACCGGTTATCAGCCTTAGAAAAAGGACCCTGATCATTGAATTTGAGGAGGAACTCAGGGACAATACCACCTATACCTTTAATTTCGGAACAGGGATCAAAGACCTGAACGAACAGAATGTGTTGCTCAATTTTGAATATGTCTTTTCTACCGGGAACTACCTGGACTCTCTCTCGGTTAAAGGCACCCTGCGGAATGCATTTGATCTGACCATCCCCGGGGAGCAGGTATCCGTTATGCTCTACGAAAACCTGTCAGACTCCATTCCCATCAAACAGATCCCTCTTTACATCGGACGTACCGATACCGAGGGCAACTTTGCCGTCAATAATCTGCGCCCCGGGGTATACAAGGTATTTGCCCTTAATGATGCCAACAGCAATTTCCTGTTTGACCTGCCCAACGAATCGATAGCTTACCTGGACAGCAGCCTGAGGGTGGATGCCGGTTATTTTAAAAGCATCCTGCTGGAATCGGGGGCCTATGACTCCTCCGACTTCGAACCTGATACCATCCCGGTGATCACCGATACCACCGGGGTGGATATGGATTCACTTCAACACGTGATCGACTCCCTGGAAAGCCTGAAACCCGATCCCAATTCCATCTTCATTGATCTCTTTATGTTCACCGAAGAGTCGGAGAGCCAGTACCTGGGTGATTATAACAGGGAGGAACGGGAATTTCTTGATATGCAGTTCAATCTGCCGGTTACCGATTCCTTCCGGTTCCGGCCGATTTATCCACCCGGGCTTACACCGGGGGACTTTATCCCGGAATATGGTATGAACAGGGATTCTCTACGGTTATGGGCCCGGGATACCGTGGTGGCCTCCCGGGATACAATTCAGCTCCTGCTCAATTACACCATGAAAGACTCTATGAACCGGTTTGTGACCGCAACAGATACCGCTGATTTTATTTTCCGCGAACCAAAAAAGAAAAGATCGGATAAGGAGGAAAAAGAGGAGGAAAATCTTCTCAAGGTATCCACTACACGGAACAGGGGCAAACAGCATCTTCATAAACCGGTCTATTTCACCTTTAACCGCCCCCTGGCCTCGGTGGATACATCAACGTTTCAATTGTATACAAGACCCGATACCACGGATCTCCCGCTGCCCCGTGAACCGGAAGCCCCGGAGGATCATCTTCGCAGGGCCGTTCTCAATGTCGACTGGGAAGAAGGAATGGAATACCGGATGGTGGCCCTCCCCGGTACGTTCCGGGATATCTATGGGTTCACCCATGATACACTGGATGTACGGTTTACCACCCGGGAAATGTCTGATTATGGAAAGGTGATTGTAAACCTGAGCGGCGTGGGAGACACCCTGTTGGTCCAGTTGATACAGAATGAGCAGGTTAAGCGCAAACAGCAGGCAGTTTCAGACGGCAGCTACGAATTTGAATTTATAGAACCGGCCACGTACCGGGTGAAGTTCATACACGACCGCAATCTCAACGGCAAATGGGATACCGGGGATTACCTGGAGGGAAGACAGCCGGAGCGGGTGGAATACCTTCCCGTGGAGATAGAGGTTCGGGCTAACTGGGACCACGATGTGGATTATAGGATCGGTTCTCATGCGGGAACCCCACACAGCGGGGAGGAAGAGGAACAGGAGCGGGAGCGATGAAAAGACTTAATCCAGTTCTTTCCACATAAGGGCTGCTGCACCCAGCACGGCAATGTTTTTGTCCAGCAGTGCAGAAGGAAGAATCTCGATCTTGTTCCGGAATACCTCCAGGAGATTTTCCTCCATGGATCGCCGGGAAGGTTCGAAAATCCACTTTCCCGCCCTGGCCAGGCCACCAAAGAGGAAGATGGCTTCCGGACTTATATGGGCAACGGTATCGGCCAGGCTTTTACCCAGCAGGTCACCTGTCATATCGAAGGCCTTTATGGCAATGGGGTCTCCATTTTCGGCAGCTTTTGTAATATCGATCGATTCCAGCTCGTTGAAACAGATTCTGCGGAAAGAGGACTCGTCGTTCTCGGTGGCAAGCAGCTCATAGATGGTACGCTTGATCCCGGAAGCAGAGACGTAGGTTTCCAGGCAACCCCGCTTACCGCACCCACATTTCCTGCCGTTTTCCACTATATTTACATGTCCCAGCTCACCTGCAAACCCGTCATGACCATATACCAGGTTACCATTTACCACCAATCCGCTTCCCAGTCCGGTTCCCAGGGTGATCATTAAAAAATTGCGCATATCCTTTGCATCACCAAAGATCATCTCACCCAGTGCCGCAGCATTGGCGTCATTGGTAAGTACCGAGGGCGATTGAAAATGCTTTTCGAGGATTTCGGTAAAATGGATCACCCCCTTCCACGGAAGGTTGGGGGCATATTCAATGCTGCCGGTGTAATAGTTCCCGTTGGGAGCCCCGACGCCGATTCCTTTGATATCGAAATTATTTCCCTCTTTCTCCACGTTGAGGTAGAGGTGCTCCTTCAGTGCAGCAACAAAATCATCGATCGAATCATATGTATCCGTACGAATGGTATCCTCCACGAAAAGTGTTCCCTCTTTATCAGCAATGCCATATTTCGTGAAAGTACCTCCTATATCTATTCCTATTACAACTTCTTTATTCATGTGGCAGGGAATTATCAGATATGTTTTAAAGCATGGCAAAAATAGCGAATTAATAGGGTTCCTCAAAGAAAATCGTACGGGTTCGCCGCCATGCGCCGTTCCGGGTAACCGGAACAGGAAAAATATTGTGGATTACTATCAATTTGGTTAAATTAGCTGTACATTAATAAGGGTATACCTATGAAAAACTTCATTGTTCCCATGGATTTCTCCATGGAATCATACAACGGACTGGACCTGGCCGTCCTTTTTTCAAAGATGAGACAGATCAATATACAGATGGTTTATGTGCTGACAACCAGCACCGATTATAAACCAAGCACAGTGAAGGAGGAGCACGAATATGCAGAGGAGCAGTTCGAGGAGATCATGAAGAAGTATGAGCCAAAGCTGGGAAATGATTCCAAAATTCGTTACATCATCAAGAAGGGGAAGATCTACCGTGAGATCGTCAACCAGGTCAACTCCTACAAAGACGCCGTTGTGTCTGCTTCCACCCACGGGGCTTCCGGTTTCGAGGAGTTGTTTGTGGGAAGCAACGCACTGAAGATCATGTCGGCCACCGACAAACCTGTATTCACTGTGAGGAGTAGTCCGGTCCCGTCCACCTTTAACCGGATCGTACTCCCCATCAAGATGCACGTTGATACGCGTCAGAAGGTTCCCGTGGCCGCCGAGATCGCCGAGCTGTTCGGCGCGGAAGTGCACGTGGTATCTATCTCCACACGCAACAACAAAAGGGATCTCAGCAGGCTCGAGTCCTATAACCAGCAGGTGGTGTCATACCTGAAGAAAAGGAAACTGAGAACCATTACTAAAACACTGGTCGGGGAGAGTTTGCCAACCCTTACCAGCAATTATGCCGAGGCGGTGAATGCCGACCTGGTAGTGATGATGAGCTCTTCTATCGACAAATGGAATGTGTTCCTTGGAAGCTATGCACAGCAGATGCTGAACCGTTCAAGAGTGCCGTTGCTGGGGATCACTCCCAGGGAGAAGCACATACCCTCCGGCTTCAGCACACTCGGATAAGACGCAGGGCGCGGTAAAGAGAAGGTGCCGCGGAGAATGAATGATCAGTTGGATAAAACAGGAAAAATTATTATAGCTTAATGAGATCAGTAGTTATAGTTGCCGGCGGCTCCGGATCGAGGATGAATTCACAGATACCCAAGCAGTTCATGGAAATTCACAAAAAACCTGTGATCGTGTGGACCATGGAGAAGTTCCTGGAGTTTGATCCCTCTATGAAGATTGTCCTGGTGTTGCCCGAAAATCACCTGATCGTGTGGCAGAACATCGAATCGAAATTTCCCCGGTTAAAAAATATCCAGGTAACCACGGGAGGTGCCACCCGGTTCCATTCTGTGCAAAACGGTCTCAAACACGTCTCCTCCCGCGACATCGTTGGAATCCATGATGCCGTACGGCCGCTGGTCTCTATGGATTCGATCAGAAATTGCTATGAACAGGCGATGATCCGCGGAAGCGCTGTTCCCGTGGTCGACATGGAGGACTCTCTCCGAAGGCTTGAAGGGAAAGGCAGCGTGGTGATCGATCGGCGACAGCTCAAACGGGTGCAAACGCCGCAGGTTTTTAAAGCATCCAAGCTTATCGAGGCCTATGAAAACTCCCTGGAGAAGAATTACACCGACGATGCCTCCGTGTATGAATCCTATTTCGGCAATATCAACCTGGTAGAGGGCAATCCCGAAAACATCAAGATCACCTATCCGGCCGATATGAAAATGGCTGCCGCCCTGCTCAAAAGTGAATAGTCAGACTTGTGACTTCGCACGGTATTCCTTTCCGGCTTTACACGGAACAAATACTTCAGGGTATTTCATCCGGGACCCGCGCTGAACGAACCCGGTCAGATTACCGTATCATCGGGATCCTCCCTGTAATTGGCAATGGTTCCCCCCAGCATGGTTTTGGTCACCCTGGTGGAGGGATCCCCGATATATCCGACAAATGCTTTGGTGTTGGAGGTAGCGTCAATGGTGTTGTGCGCCACCACTTTCACCTGGCTTCCCGATCCCGCTTTTACATAAGAATCTTTGCATTCCAGGTCATAGGCCAGGTAGTTGCCCCCGGTATTGGCAGTGATCCGTTGCGTCTGGGTGGATCCGTAAAGAATGATATCGGATCCCTGGGCTGTGCGGGCATGAATATGCTGTACCTGCACCGTTAACTCGATCTTGCCTCCCGTGTTGGCATCCAGCTCCAACTCCTTACTCTCCAGTGGTTTGGCGGAATTAATCACGGCTCCCCCGGCCGATTCAATGGAGGATAACCGGGTATACGGAAGGCGAATTTTGTACGTCGCTTTATCGCCAAAGCCCGGTTTGAGGTTGAGCTTGAGCTCTCCCTCCCCGAACTCAATGGAGACCTCTTCCGGATCGCCGTCAGGAGAGACGATCTCCATCTCGTTCCCCTGCGAAGGGATCAGTTCCACATCCATCCGTCCCCATACATTGAGCTTATTAAAATCGTCCAGTCCGACCGTGATCCGCTGCTGGGAAAATAGCGGGAAAAAACCCGCCAGGAAGAATATCAGGGAGGTGATTGCTATCGTACGTGCTTTCATACTGCTGATTTTTTGCAAAAATAGTGCTTTTCGCTGTAAGCGACGATTAAGGTATAAAAAATAACTCCTCTTTTGTTAAGCCCTTACTTTTCAACTCTTTTTGTTTAATATGTCTTAACAGAATATTAACAAAACAATTCGAACAATCCATTTATTAACGTGTTTGAACAGGTGTTGTAAACCGGAGAAACGAAATAGTCAATAAAAGTTTCCCAAGGATGGAAATTACCAGGGAGAAAGAACGGGTCTTTAACAGTGTGCTTGCCCTATATAGCAAGTACGGTATACGCAGTATCACGATGGATGACATTGCGAGGGAACTGGGTATGTCGAAAAAAACCCTTTACCAGCATGTTCATGATAAGAATGACCTGGTTGACCGGGTGATCGATTATGAGATTGAGACCAACCGGCAATTTATGGAGGAGATGATACTGGCAAAACTGAATGCCATCGAGGAGCTGATCCATGTGAATAAGCGCATCAATGCCCTTAGGGGAATTCATAGTCCGACTTTCTACTACGACCTGAAAAAATATTACCCCGCCACGTTCACCCGGCTCATGGACTACAAGCGGAAACGTATGTACGAAATGGTGATGCGTAACCTGATAAAGGGTAAAAAGGAGGGACTTTACCGGGAGGATATGGACGAGCACGTGATAGCCATGCTCTATGTGGCACGGATCGAAATGCTGAGCAGCAATGAGATCATTAACGAGAGCGAATCGGCTTCTATCCGGTTTATCAGGGAAGTGTTCCTCTATCACCTCCATGGGATCTGCAACGATAAAGGACTGGAATTTTTAAAAGCACACAAGGAGAAATTATGATGAAAAAATTCGCGATACTCTTACTGTTAGCCGGTATTGCAGCCGGATTATCTGCCCAGGAGGGCGACACCCTCTATTTTTCGTTGGAGGAGGCCCGCGACTATGCCGTTGCCAACAACCTTAATGCAGAGAACTCTCGTATGGATGTGGAGATCGCTGATAAACGGGTGTGGGAGACAGCTGCCGGGGGGTTGCCCCAGGTGGATGCCAGCATGAGCTATAACTATAACATCAATTTGGCCACCACGTTGATCCCCGATTTTCTTAACAATCCCCAGGAGAAGATCGAAGTGCAGTTCGGGACCAAGCATTATGCAACGGCCGGCATTACGGCCAACCAAATGATCTTTAGCGGATCGTACTTCGTGGGATTGCAGACATCCCGGATCTATAAAGATTTTTCTAAAAGGAACCTGGAAAAGACCGAACAGGATATCCAGGAGACCGTTATTCAAAACTATTACCTGGTACTGCTCAGTCAGCGTACCCTGGAGGCATTGAGGGGAAACCTGGAAAATACCCGGAAGATCTACTCGGATACCCGGGAACTCTACCAAACGGGATTTACCGATGAGATTGATGTGGATCAGCTGGCGGTGACGGTAACGACACTGCAAAACTCGGTTCGCTCCATGGAGCGGCAGGTGGAGGCAACAAGAAATCTGCTTAAATACCAGATGGGGCTCGACCGGAATAAAACCATTGTCCTGACCGATGAGTTGCAGGAGATGATTTCCATGGTGGATTTCGAATCTGTTCTCACACGGGAATTCAATGTTTCTCAGAATGTGGATTACCAGCTTCTGAGCAGGCAGGAAGAGTTGGCCTATATGGACCTCAAGTTGAAACGCACCGAGTTTATGCCCAACCTTTCGGCATTCTATTCGCTGGATTTCACGGCACAGCGGGATGAGTTCTCGTTCTTCGACCAGGATAAGGAGTGGTACCAGGCATCGATGCTGGGGCTCTCCCTCAATGTGCCCATCCTCAGCAGCGGGGCACGTATTATGGGACTCTCCCAGAAACGTATAGAATACGAGAAAGCAAAAAACAATAAACAGTTTGCAGCGGAAGGACTGAGAGTGGAGTTTATGCAGGCGCGGTACGATCTTGCCAATGCCCTGGAAACCTACCGCAGCGAAAAGAAGAACCTGGAAGTTGCCGGTAAAGTGGTGGACAAAACCCGTGAAAAATACCGGGAAGGCGTCGCCTCCAGCCTTGAACTTACCCAGGTCAATGACCAGTACCTGCAGACGCTGAGCAGTTATACTTCCGCCATGGTGGAGGTGCTGAACGCAAAAATCACAATGGACATCTTGTTGAACACTATTTAAAACAGAACCAATGAAAAATTCAATATTCCTTGCAATTATGCTGATAATGGCCTCCTGTTCTCCACAGGGTGGTGGTGATACCGAGACCGGAAAGGATCCCTCTGCCACGGCTGAAGAGGAACGTAAGAGCTTTGCCGTGGAGGTAAAAGAGGTCGTTCCGGATACCTTTGTCCACTATGTGAAGGTGACCGGTATGATGGAGGCTGTCAGGGATGCTTTTATCAGTCCGGAAACTAACGGTCAGATCAAAACGATCCATGTGGAACGCGGCGAACGGGTGAAATCCGGTCAGATCCTGCTCGCCCTCAACACTGAGGTAACCCGGAAAAATATTGCCGAGGTACAGACCAGCCTGGAACTGGCTACCCGTGTATTTGAGAAGCAGCGGGATCTCTGGCAAAAGAAGATAGGCAGCGAGATGCAATACCTGGAAGCAAAAAATAACAAGGAGTCGCTGGAGGCACGACTGGGTACCCTGCAGGCACAGTTGGATATGGCCACCATTGAAGCTCCGTTCAGCGGGATCGTGGACGACATCCCGGTGAAAGAGGGAGAAATAGCCTCCCCGGGGATGCTCCTTATAAGACTGGTAAACCTGGACCGGATGCGTGTTTCTGCCCATTTGTCGGAAGCATATCTGACAAGTGTAAGTGAAGGACAACAGGTAGAACTCCGTTTTTCGGCCTATCCCGAGATGGTGCTCTCTGAGCCGATCACTCGCCTGGGCAAGGTCATCGATCCTCAGACCCGGACCTTCACCGTGGAGGTCACCCTGGACAACCCGCGAGAGAAACTGAAACCCAATATGCTCACTTCGGTGCGGATTGAGGATTACCGGAACGACAGCGCCCTGGTGGTGCCTTCCATCTCCCTGAAGGAGGATTTTGAAGGAGTGTTCCTCTTTACCGCTGAAGACCAGGGTTCCGGCCCCCGTGCCGTCAAGCAATATGTGATCCCGGGACGCACTGTTCAGGACAAAACCATGATCGAGAAAGGGATTGAATCAGGAGACCGTGTCATTATCAAAGGCTATAACCTGGTGAGTGATGGAACGCCTGTGAACATTGTAAATTAGAGGAGAGACCGAGATGGATAACAAAATAAAGCGAGAATTCAAACTCACCACGTTGGCGCTGAAAAACAGGAACTCGATTTTCCTGCTGACCCTGGTGATCATACTCTTCGGGATTCTGTCCTACCGCAGTCTGCCAAAGGAACTTTTCCCAGATATCGTGCTGCCCACCGTGCTGGTGCAGACGACCTACCCGGGGAATCCGCCCCTTGATATTGAAAACCTGATTACCAGGCCCATTGAAAAGGAGGTCGAAACCCTGCAGGATGTGAAAGAGATAAGGTCCATTTCTGCGCAGGATGCCTCCATGATCTTCGTGGAGTTCAATACCGACGTGGATATCAAGGTCGGTCTCCAGGACGTGAAAGATGCGGTGGATAAAGCAAAGAGCGAGCTTCCCAACGATCTTCTTACCGATCCGTTGGTACAGGACATTGACTTTTCGGAGTTCCCGATCCTCAATGTCAATCTTTCCGGGGATTATAGCATTGAAGAGCTGAAAAATTACGGCGAGTACCTGGAAGAAGAGATTGAAACGGTCCCGGAAATCTCAAAAGTGGAGATCCGCGGGGTCGATGACCGGGAGATCAAGGTTAACGTGGATCTTCTGAAGATGGAATCTTATGAACTCTCGTTCGATGATATCGAGTTTGCCATCTCCCAGGAGAATGTATCCATCTCTGGGGGCGAGATCAAACTGGGCGATACCCGTCGTTCGGTACGTGTTGTGGGAGAATTCAAGGATGTTGATGAACTCCGTGACATTATCGTGAAACGGGAAAACGAAAAGGTGGTCTACCTGAAAGATGTGGCCGAGGTGGTGGATGGGTATGAGGAACCGGAAACCTTCACCAGGCTGGACGACAAGCCGGTGGTGAGTGTGCAGGTGATCAAGAAAAGCGGGGAGAACCTGCTGTCGGCCACCGACCAGATCTTTGCTATCCTCGATGAAGCGGAAAGAACCGGGGCTATCCCTGCCGAAATGACCCTTACCCTTACCAACGACCAGTCGGAGATGATCAGGATGCAACTCAGTAACCTGGAGAACAGCATGATCATGGGGGTGATCTTTGTGATCCTGGTGCTCTTCTATTTCCTGGGTACCCGGAACGCCCTCTTTGTGGGACTGGCTATTCCCATGTCCATGTTCCTCTCGTTTATCATTCTGAATGTGCTGGGATTCAAAGTAAATCTCATTGTCCTCTTCTCCCTGATCCTGGCCCTGGGATTGCTTGTGGACAATGCCATCGTGGTGGTGGAAAATATTTACCGGTATGTCGACCGGGGATACAATCCTTTTGATGCAGCCCGTCGTGCTGTGGGAGAGATTGCCCTGCCCATTATCACCTCCACCTCAACCACCCTGGCGGCATTCTTTCCACTTCTTTTCTGGGGCGGTGTGACGGGTGAGTTTATGAAGAACCTTCCCATCACACTGATCATTGTACTTAGTTCATCCCTCTTTGTTGCATTGGTGATCATCCCTGTTTTTTCGGCCACTTTTATAAAAACGGGGCCCGACAGGAAAGACAACATGCCCAATGTGCGCAGGGGATTGATCGCGGCTCTGATCATGATCGGACTGGGGGGTCTGATGTATATTCCGGGATGGAACGTCCCTGCTTCCCTGTTCCTTATCTTCGGTGTGGTGGGATTATTAAATGCCCTTTTCTTCCATAAGGCCGAAAACTGGTTCCAGAATGTATTCCTGGTATGGCTGGAGAAAATATACCTCAAGGTGCTCAAATTCAGTCTTCGCCGCTGGAACCCGGTTTTTTTCTTCGTGGGAACCTTCCTCCTGCTGGTATTTACAATCGGGTTATTTTCCGCCCGGGATATCAATGTGAACTTCTTCCCGGAGAACGAACCTTCCTACGTAAACGTCATTGCGGAACTGCCTGTTGGTACCGATGTAACGGCCACCAATGCTTTTATGATGGAACTGGAAGAGGATATCAACGAGATCATAGAACCCTATCGGCCCATTGTCAAATCGGTTCTTACCACCGTGGGAGTGGGCAATGACCAGTTCGAGGCAGGTAATAAAGCCAACGAGGCACTTACTACCATCTCCTTCGTGGATTATGAGGACCGTGGCGGGATCAACACTTCAAATGTAATGCGTGAAATTTCAGACGAATTGCTTGGGAGATACCCGGGGGTTCAGCTCTCTGTCGAAAAGGACCAGATGGGACCGCCGGCAGGAGACCCGGTAAGTATTGAGATAAGCGGTGAAGATTTTGACGAGTTGATTATACTCACCGACTCGGTGTTGAACCGGATTGAAGAGTCGGGAGTGGAAGGAATGGAAGGACTGTCGATGGACCTCGAGCTGGGTAAACCGGAAATGCTGATCCGGCTCGACAGGGATAAGCTTCGCAGGTACGGACTCTCCACAATGCAGGTGGCCAACACGTTGCGTACGGCGTTATTCGGGCGCGAAGTGTCGGATTTCAAAGTGGGTGAAGAAGAATACCCGATCAACATGCGCCTGAAAGAGGAGTACCGGTACAATTCATCGGCCCTGCTGAACCTGGATATTCCCTTTGTGGAAAACGGACAAACGGTGCAGATCCCTCTATCGGCAATTGCCGATGTGGAGTACCGCACCACGTATGGATCGGTGAAGCGAAAAGACCTGGACAGGGTCATTACGCTCACATCCAATGTGATCGAAGGATACAATGCCACCCGCATCAACGAGCAACTGGCGGCAATACTGGACGACTATAATTTTCCCGAGGGGTATGAATATGAATTCTCCGGGGAACAGCAGGAGCAACAGGAATCCATGGCCTTCCTGCAGCGAGCCATGCTCATCGCGGTGTCGATCATCCTGCTTATCCTGGTGTCCCAGTTCAACTCGATCATAAAACCGCTGATCATCATTGCCAGTGTGGTTTTCAGTACGATCGGCGTGTTCGGGGGAATTGCCACCTTCAAGATGAATTTTGTTGTGGTGATGACCGGGATCGGGATTGTTTCCCTGGCCGGCATCGTGGTGAACAATGCCATTGTGCTGATCGACTACATTGAACTATTAAAGAGAAATAAGAGGAAAGAGCTCGGATTGAAAGACCACCAGTTTTTGCCGGTTTGGGCAGCTACTGAATGCGTGGTGGAAGGAGGACGTACCAGGCTCAGGCCGGTGTTGTTGACCGCCATCACCACGGTACTTGGCCTGTTGCCGCTGGCTGTGGGATTCAATATTGATTTTCCCGGCCTGCTCAGGTCGTTTCAGCCCGATATCTATTTTGGCGGTGATATGGTGATCTTCTGGGGACCGATCTCCTGGACGGTGATTTTCGGACTCACCTTTTCCACATTCCTTACGCTGGTAATTGTTCCGGTGATGTACAAGATCACGGTGAATATCAGCAAAATTATCAATACACAGCTGATTCACCTCAGGGAGATCAACGGGAACGATTAATGAGGGAATGCACAGCGTTAAACCCGGAACATGGTAATGATTTGTTCCGGGTTTTTTTTAGATGAAATCTATCCTGAAGTCTCTGCCGGGTCCAGGCAAGCATGACCTATGATAACTTCTCCAGTTATAGAAATGATCTCCTTCAAATTGTCGATTTCTTTATTACCTTGCGGCAAGGTCGGTATAGATATTATGAGGCGATTGATCACCATCTTGTTGCTGGTTTCTTCAGGGTGTTTCCTCCCGGGGTTAAATGGACAGACCCGGGTGGGACTGCAGGAGACACAACTCCGGGTCAGGGACATTGTTATAGAGGGCAATGAGGTGACCCGGGAGCGGATCATCCTCAGGGAGCTGGTGTTTGCACGGGGTGACACCATCGAAAAGATGGAGTTGTTGCCCGCCTTTCAGCGCAGCCGCCAGAATATCATGAACCTCTCCCTTTTCAATTTTGTGTACCTGGATGCAAGACATTACCCCGGCAACGAAATTGATGTGATCATCACGGTGCAGGAGCGATGGTACATCTGGCCTGTTCCGATCGTGGAGTATGCCGATCGCAACCTGAGCTCTTTCCTGGAGAGCCGCGACTGGAGCCGGATCAACTATGGCCTGTGGCTAAAGTGGAATAATTTCAGGGGACGCAATGAGATGCTTACCGGAAAGATGCGCCTGGGGTACAAGGAGCAGTATGCCCTGGAATATACCATACCCAACATGGGAAAAAGGCAAAACCACTGGTTTACGGGAGGCTTTAATTTTGACCGGCAGCATGAGGTGAACTACAAGACCTTTGATAACCAACCCCTCCATTACAAGGAGTACCCCGAATATGCGAATACGCGCGGGAATGCTTATCTGTCCTATACCTACCGCCATAAACTATATACGTATAACAAGTTTATCCTGAGCTATGTGAATGAATGGGTGAGGGATACAGTTCGGATGCTGAACCCCAACTTTTTCGGGGAGGGACGCGACAGCATGCAGTACCTCAAGTTCAGTTATGAGTACATGTACGATGTGCGCGACTCGAAAGTCTACCCGCTGGAAGGTTTCGCGCTGAAAGTGCGTGCAGAGAAATACGGTCTTGGGCTGCTGAAAAATTATCCCTATGAAAACGCATTGTTATATGGCACCATCTTTTTCCACCACCGGATCAACAACCGGATCTATTTTGCCAACGCCACAAAAGGAAGATATTCACTGAATAAAGCACTCCCCTACAGCCAGATGAAAGCATTGGGGTATAATGAATTTATGAGCGGGTATGAATATTACGTGATAGACGGTTCCGATTACTTCATAACCAAATATCTCTTTAAGACCGAGTTGCTGAAACCGCGCACCTATACCATCCCCTTTCTGAAGATGAAGCAGTTCAATAAGATCCATTATGCGGTATACTTTAATATCTTTGCAGATGCAGGATTTGTGTACAACGAATACCCGGATCCCAAGAATACCATGGTCAATGAATGGCAATTCAGCGTGGGGTTGGGACTGGACCTGGTTACCTATTACGACCAGGTGTTGCGTATGGAGTATTCCATCAACCGGTATGGGTTGCACGGACTGTTTTTTCACCTGGAAACCCCGTTTTACAGGTGGTAATAAAATGAATCTATGGCTTTAGCAAAGACGCCCAGGGATCAATCGTTGCTGATTGCTTTTATCATCACTGCTGTGTACGGGGCAGGGATTTTCATCTTTCACCTCACAGGGGTAACCAACCTCTATCCGAAGGATCTGATCGTCGGAGGATTCCTTTTCCTTGTTACATTTTTCGCGGTACGCTACTTTTTCAGCCGATTCGTGGAAAAGAAGATCAACCCCATATTTAAAACCATCCATGATATCACCCTTTCGCAGAAGGAGCTGAGGCGAAAGATCGATTCGGAAGATATCGCCACCGACCTTGACAGGGAGGTGAAGGTATGGGCACGCAACCAGACCGAAGAGATCAAGAAGTTGAAACAGATGGAAAAATACAGGAAGGATTTCCTGGGCAATGTATCCCATGAGATGAAGACCCCGATCTTCAACCTGCAGGGCTATGTGCTCACCCTGCTGGACGGGGGAATGGACGATCCCCAGATTAATAAGCTATACCTGGAACGGACCGAACGAAGCATCAATCGGCTCATCTCCATTGTGGATGACCTGGAATCCATATCACGCCTGGAATCGGGGGAATTCAAACTCCATATCGAGAAATTCAACATCATCAAGCTGGTAGAGGATATTTTCGAAGCGCAGGACATGCAGCAAAAAAAATACGGGATCAAGCTGGGTTTCGACAGCAACTACTCCAAGCCTATCCGGGTGAATGCCGACAGAAGACGGATCACCGAAGTGCTGGGAAATCTCATCGGCAACTCCATCAAGTACGGGAAGAAAAACGGGAAGACTACGGTGAGTTTCGTGGACACCGGCGACAGCATCCTGGTGGATGTAAGCGACAACGGTATCGGAATAGCCGAAGAGGATCTGCCCCGGATCTTTGAACGGTTTTACCGGGTGGATAAAAGCCGGTCACGGGATTCCGGCGGTACCGGCCTGGGCTTGTCCATTGTAAAGCACATCATCCAGGCGCATAACCAGACCATCAACGTGCGGAGTAAACCCGGGAAGGGCACCTCCTTCATCTTCTCCCTGGAGAAAGCTTAAGGATCCACCCAGTCGCCATGCTCCCTGATCAGCTCTACCAGTTGATCCACAGCTTCTTCTTCCGGGATGTTTTTACGTTGCACCTCTTTCCCCCTGTAAAGCGAGACTTTTCCGCGTGCAGACCCAACGTATCCGTAATCGGCATCGGCCATCTCGCCCGGACCATTGACGATGCAGCCCATGACCGCGATCTTGAGTCCTTTCAGATGCCGGGTGGCCAGACGAACCCGGTTCAGCACCTCCTCTATATGAAAAAGAGTGCGGCCACAGGAGGGACAGGCAATGTATTCGGTCTGGGTGATTCGTGCCCGCGATGCTTGCAGAACCTGGAAAACCGTCTCCAGCACCCTGGCCTCGGGCAGATGCGGATTTTCGATCCATACCCCGTCGATCAGACCGTCGGCCAGAAGCAATCCGAATTCACCGGCGGCAAGCAGATCGAACGTCCCCGGGTCCCTCTCGTCGTAATTCCTGGCCACCACAACGGGGTGAGTAAGACCATGCCGGTAATACCGGATCAGCCAGCTCTTGATATCCCGGAACGATTCGGTGCCGGCACGATAGATCACCACGTCCTGCTCCAGCCTGTCCAGAAGCTCGGGGTCCTGTTGTTTTGTAACCAGGGTGTACCCGGAACGAACCCCACCGGGTTGGGTGCCTGCCTCAAAAGGATGGACAGGAATTTTGCCATCCTTGCCTGAAATGAAGATCCCGGCATTTTTCTCTAATACCAGGAAGTCTGCTTTCAGTCCGTCAGGGGTGCTGCCCCGGATGGTTGAGAACACCCTTACGGAGTGGTTTCCGCCAATCCCGTTGATCCGGCGTGTGGCAGGTTTATCATAGTGAAAGGGATCCCAGGGCAGGCTTTTGTACGGGTGGTAGGGAAGCGCCCCGGGACGCGGAAACAGTTCCCGGATCTTATTCGCTACCGGGATCTCCCTTTCGGGGGATTCGGTAAGGCTTACCCGGAGGGTATCACCCATGCCTTCCATCAGAAGGGGCGCCAGGCCGGCTGCAGAGCGGATGCGTCCGGTCGGACCGTCACCCGCTTCTGTGACCCCCAGGTGAATGGGGAAGTGCAGGTCCTCGTTGATCATCTGCCAGGTGAGCAGGCGTACAGCCTGGATCATTACCCGGGTATTGCTCGATTTGAGAGAGACCACCACGTTGTGAAAATCCTCTTCCCGGCAGATCCGGAGAAACTCCATGGCCGACTCCGCCATGCCCGCGGGGGTGTCTCCATGGGTGGCCATGATCCGGCGCGACAGGGAACCATGGTTTACACCAATACGGATCGCTGTTTGATGAGCACGGCACTGAGCCAGGAACGCAGCAAATCGCTTGCGGTTTTTCTCCCTGGCTTCCGATAGCACGCGGGTATCTGCCGGATCAAAGTGTTGGGTTATCCGCTCGGTGAAATTGCCCGGATTGATCCGGACCTTATCGCATACCGCGGCTGCTTCTTCAGCCACCAAAGGATTGAAATGAACATCGGCTACCAGCGGAACCGTGATTCCTCTTTCGCGGAGTGCTTTCCCGATGGACGCCAGGCTGGCCACTTCGCGCTTACCCTGGGTGGTGAAGCGGACCATCTCACCGCCGGCATCCACAATGTTTTTAGCCTGCATCACCGAAGTATCAACCAGGTTTGTGTCGGTATTGGCCATGGACTGGATTACCAATGGCCGGTTGTTTCCCATGGTGAGGTTCCCGATGGTCACCTCCCTGGCGAATGGAACGATGTAAGGATGTTGGGTAAGCATGGGGGAGGGGTAAATTACCTGATTTCCCAGTCAAATCCGTCTTTCCGGTCTTTTACTTCTATTCCCAGTGCATTCAGGGCATCCCGGATTCGGTCTGCTGTTTCAAAGTCTTTCCGTTTTTTAGCCTCCACTCTTATTTGCAGGATCGTATCCAGCAGGTTGGAAGTAAGCTCCAGATCTCCCTGTTGTTCCCGGGGAGGTTCCAGTCCCAGTACATCCACCACGTAGCCGGCAAAGATCTCTTTGAGCACTGCCAGGTTGGGAGCGTCAATTGACTCATTTCCCAGTTTGATCTGCTGCACGGTTTTAGCAATATCAAACAGGTGCGCAATAAGCACGGGGGTGTTGAGATCGTCATTCATAATCTCCGCGCAGGTATCTTTAAGGGGTTGCACGCTGACAGACCCGTTACCGGAGGGCTTCAGGGTGTTGAGCTGATCCATGGCGGCGAACAATTTCTTTAAACCTTTTTCAGAAGCCCGGAGTGCCTCGTTGGAAAAATCGAGCGTGCTCCGGTAGTGTGCCTGCAGGATAAAAAAACGTATGGCCATGGGATCATAGGCATGTTCCAGCAGGTCATGATCGCCCGAGAATACCTGGTCAAGGGTGATGAAATTGCCCAGGGAACGTCCCATCTTCTTGCCGGTAATAGTGATCATGTTGTTGTGCATCCAGTAGCGAACTGATTCTTCCCCATGGCTGGCCACATTCTGGGCAATTTCACATTCATGGTGGGGAAAAAGCAGGTCGAGTCCGCCCCCGTGAATGTCGAACTTCTCCCCGAGATACCGGGTACTCATCACCGAGCACTCCAGATGCCAGCCGGGAAATCCTTCCCCCCAGGGGGAGGGCCACCGCATAATATGGCTGGGTTCGGCCTTCTTCCAGAGGGCAAAGTCGAGGGGATTTCGCTTTTCACTCTGTCCTTCCAGTTCGCGGGTGTTGCTGATCAGGTCTTCGATCCGGCGCCCCGATAATTTACCGTAGTGATGCGCGTGACTGTATTTCTCCACGTCAAAATATACCGATCCGTTCACCTCGTAGGCGAGTCCGGCCTCCACAATCTGCTGCACCAACTGCGTCTGTTCAATGATATGACCGCTGGCCCGGGGTTCGATACTGGGTCGCCGGACGTTCAGCTGATCCATGTTGCGATGGTATGCATTCATGTAATGCTGAACAACTTCCATGGGTTCGGTGTTGGTTAACCGGGCTTTTTTGGCAATCTTGTCCTCTCCTTCGTCTGCGTCATTTTCCAGGTGTCCTACATCGGTTATATTCCGGACGTAGCGAACGCGATATCCCAGGTGCTCCAGGTAGCGATAAAGAATATCAAATGTAACAGCCTGGCGGGCATGACCCAGGTGTGCATCTCCATACACGGTGGGTCCGCATGCATACAGCCCCACGAAAGGAGGATTCAGCGGTTCGAACCGCTCTTTCCTGCGAGACATCGTGTTGTATATGGTGAGTGGATGATCCATATCGGTTCGGGGCATTTAGTGGATTGTCCTGCAAAAGTAGTAATTTTATTATTGTGGTGGAAAATGCAGGTAACCGGGATATTTCATTTATCTTTGCAAAAATTCATTGAGCGCAAAGCAGAACGACCGTTGAACCAAATGATTGCTACGCGCAGGTCTGTAGGAGGAGGCAAACAGGATAAAAGTTGCTTCCGCGAGATATCGCTCTGCAGGGTTGAAGGATCCCTCCTTACTGCAGAAAGCAGGCTGATTCCACCGGTAAGTTTGTTAAGATAATCCTATCGGACTGCCTGATGGCAGGAGCAGAGGTGGTATAGTGGGAGGTTCCGGTAAACAAGAAAAAGAAGAAACACTTAGTTATGACAAACAAGAAAAAGACAAAAAAGGGATCGCGCAGGTTAACCAAAGAGCAGGCCACCACCATGGTGATGGCTGAATTCGGGCGTGCTCCCCAAAAAGTATACAACTATAAGCAGCTGGCAAAGCTGCTGCTCGTGAAGGAGCAGGCAGATAAAGAAATGATCAATAATGTGTTGCATCACCTTGCTGAAACCAATGTGCTGGAGCAGGTGGAACGTGGAAAATTCAGGTTGAAATCCAGGGCCGGTTATATTACCGGGGTTATCGATATGACCCAGCATGGGTATGCCTTCCTGGTTTCGGAGGATGTTGAGGATGATGTATTTATATCCAGAAACAACCTTCATACCGCATTGGACGGAGACCTGGTCAAGGTACATGTCTACCCAAAGCACAAGAAGAGTAACCGCATGGAGGGAGAGGTGACCGAGATCCTGGAACGGGCCCGCGAATCGTTCGTGGGGATCGTGGAGATATCCAGAAATTATGCGTTCCTGTTACCCGACAGCCGGAAGATGCCGTACGATATTTTTATTCCGCTTGACAAGCTGAATGGGGTAGAGCATGGTCAGAAAGCCATTGCGAAGATCGTAGACTGGCCCAAAAAGGTGAAGAATCCGTTCGGGGAGATCACCGATTTGCTGGGATTTCCCGGGGAGAACGAAACCGAGATGCACTCTATCCTGGCGGAGTTTGATCTGCCTATTCAGTTTCCCGATGAGCTGGAAAAAGTAGCGGAACAGATCCCGGTAAAAATCACCAGGGAAGAGATCAGGGCACGGCGTGATATGCGCAAAGTGCCCACGTTCACCATTGATCCGGCTGATGCCAAGGATTACGATGATGCCCTTTCGATGAAGAAGCTCGGGAACGGGAACGTTGAAGTGGGGATTCATATTGCCGACGTATCGCATTACGTGGAGAAGGAATCGGTGATCGATCAGGAAGCCTTTGACCGCGCAACGTCGATCTACCTGGTGGACCGGGTGGTACCCATGTTGCCCGAGAAATTATCCAACAACGTATGCTCCCTTCGCCCTAACGAGGATAAACTCTGTTTTTCCGCTATTTTTGAGATCACCACGGAAGCAGAAGTGAAGCAGGAGTGGTTTGGGCGCACGATCATCAATTCCGACCAGCGGTTTGATTACGACGAAGCACAGAAGATCATCGAGATTGGAAAGGGGGAGATGAAGGAGGAGGTTCTAACACTCCATAACCTTGCGCAAAAATTACGAAAGCGACGGTTCAGCGAAGGATCGATCAATTTCGACCGGGAAGAGGTGAAGTTCAATCTGGATGAGGAGGGGCGCCCCCTGGGGGTCTATTTTAAAATCCAGAAGGAATCCAATCAGCTGATCGAGGAGTTCATGCTGCTGGCTAACCGGAGTGTTGCCGGGTTCATCAGCAGGGGCGGACAATACCGTCAGGACAGATCAACCCGGCAGGAGAGGGTTTCACAGGAAAATTCATCCCGGCAGGAGAAAAAGAAGGCCAAGACATTTGTCTACCGGATCCATGATCTGCCCGATAGCGAAAAGCTTGAATCCTTTACCCTGTTCATCAGGAAGTTCGGGTACGCACTGGATCTATCTTCCGGACATCAGATTGCAGTATCCATGAACCGGTTGCTGGATGAGATACAGGGAAAGAAGGAGCAACATGTAGTCGAAAGCATGGCACTGCGGGCTATGGCCAAGGCACGATACTCCACCAAAAATGTGGGACATTACGGATTGGCCTTTAAGCACTATACGCATTTCACTTCGCCTATCAGGCGGTATCCCGACCTGATGGTGCATCGCTTGCTGGCACACTACCTTGATGGCGGTGATTCCAAGAATGCCAAGCGGTATGAAAAAAGGTGCGAGCATGCCTCGGAGATGGAACGGAAAGCCATTGATGCCGAGCGCGCTTCCATCAAATACAAGCAGGTCGAATTCATGCAGGATAAGGTCGGACAGGAATTTAACGGGGTTGTATCGGGTCTGACCGACTGGGGAATCTACGTGGAAATCGTTGAGAACAAGTGTGAGGGAATGATCTCGGTACGCGGATTAATGGACGATTTTTATGAGTTTGACGAGGATGATTACAAGATCATCGGACGGCATACCGGCAGATCCTTTGAGCTGGGAGATCCGTTGAAGATCGAGGTAACCAACGCCAACCTGTCGCGCCGTCAGCTGGACTTCAAACTGGTGGAGGATAGCGCCTCCCTGGAATAAATACCAGGGAGTTACCCTGCCGGCTACCGGTTGACTCCAATGGTTGATTACGGATGTTCGTTTCAGAGGTCGGTTTCATTTGAAACAGGGTGGAAGAATTCGAATGATCACCGGTGCACCGACTATTTAGCGATTCCGTTCGAAAACCGGATGTTTCTAATAAACTAATGATCAGATTTTTATAAAAAAAGAATTGTTTTTCGACCATCAGTCTGAAAATGTCGATCTTTTTCTTGCATGGTGGGGCAGGATGTTCTAATTTTACAGGATAATCACTGATTGTCATGGTAGTTGAGAAAGACCAGGTACGTGCCGAAATCGTCGGGGTAGCCAGGAAGATATTTACCCGTTACGGATTTCGGAAGACAACCATGGAGGAGATTGCTGCTGCTTCGCGGAAGGGCAAGAGTTCGATATATTATTACTTCAAAAGCAAGGAGGATATTTTCAGAGCTGTGGTGGAGCATGAAGCAGCGGAGTTGCGGACCGAGTTGTACAGGGCTATCAACAGCAAGAAGGATCCCATAGAGCGGTTGAAGGCTTACGTGATGTTCCGGCTGTACAACATTAAGACAGTTTCCAATTTCTATGCTGCCTTGAAGGATGAGTTCCTGGAGCAGATGGAATTTATCGAAGAGATCCGACAGCGCTTTGACGAAGAAGAGTTGAGCGTGGTCCGCGGAATCCTGGAGACTGGCATCCGCGAAGGTGCCTTTAAGATCAATAATCCCGAGATCGGTGCAATTGCCATCTCCACGATGCTGAAAGGGCTGGAGCTGCCGCTGTTTCTAAATAAATACAAGCGCTCAGAAAAAGAGAAACTCCTGGACGACCTGATCCGTGTCATCTTTTACGGGCTGATCAAGCGGGGATAGATTCAATTCATGCAACACCCCTGCTCCTGTACTCGCAAGGGCGATTTTATTTTCCTCACCGTCGAGATCGCAGGCTTTTATCCGGTTACAGAAAATAAAATCACCCGTTTTGTATTTCACAAAACGGGTATTACATGGATTGTGGGACATACTGGAGTCGAACCAGTGACCTCTTGCCTGTCAAGCAAGCGCTCTAAACCTGCTGAGCTAATGCCCCGTCGGGTTACAAAAGTAGGAAAAATTTTATAATTAAAACAGGGTTGCTGAACGACCCTGATCGATCAGCAGATTTCTTTAGAACCTGGCTGCATATCTCTCAAAAAATTGTCGAACATTTAATGTTCCGGTTACCTGGAGGGGGCACCGGGATAGAGGTTCTCCACCGGTTCGCTCTGGTAAAAGGCACCGGTTTCCACCTCCATGATGGTAAGTACACCGCCGGGCCAGCCGGCGCCGGTGTCCAGCATGCAGATACCGGCTGCTCTCACGGGATGGATGCTGCCCATGTTGATGGTGGGAGTGTGTCCTACAAAGACGGTGTTGTAGGGTGTAAGGTTCACATGGGAGCCATCGGCCTGCAGGGCGCGATGTACCAGGGACCGGTCCCAGATCATGTCGTGTTCCGATTGGTCCCGGATAGGCAGGGAGGGTTCGTAACCACCGTGGACATACAGGTTGTTAAGGGAGTCTTCGTGGTAGTACCGTGCATGGTTGAAAAGGTTCAGGTGCTCTTCGGGAATCCCTTCGCGGTAACTATGCATCGTGGCAAATCCTCCCTGGGAACTCCATATGTCGGGGGCATCTCCTCGAAGCATCCATTCAAGGGCCCAATAGTCGTGGTTGCCCATGACATAGACCAGGTTTTTCACGCTGAGAAGCGTGTCGACACTCTCCTTTACTTCAGGCCAGCCGTCGCATACATCGCCCAGGCATATCAGGGTGTCGGTTTCAAAGGAGAACGCTGCTTTGTCCAGGCATTGGTTGAGCGCTTTACGCGCGCCGTGGATGTCACCGATAACGTATGTGCGGGGTGGGTGGTGCATGGGGGTTCTTTTTTTTTCTAACAGTTCACGCAGAGAGTTGGTTCATGCAGAGACGCAGGGTGGTTCACGCGGAGGCGCGGAGACGCAGGTTATCTGCGGGACGATTGAGGGCGCGGAGGGTTCTTAGTTCGGTACATTACGGCATGTACTTTGAACTTGATTGGTTACAAAGATGTTTAATTAAGGGATATTGAAAGAATTGCCGGTTCAATAGTCTTATAATAAGTTGATTGGATTTAGCGAACAGATGGAAAAATATCTTTACCGCTGATCAAAGTGTGTAGTGTGGCAACAGGATGTGGAGCAGGACCTGCATTGTGGATTGCAATATAGAGGATAAATATTTTGAATATTTTAGAAACATTAAGAAAGATTATTATACGGTTGGCCCTGGTGTTGGCCGGTATGGTGTTATCTGTTCTTTTA
>CAYZMH010000004.1:55045-76657 GCA_964479445.1 uncultured Bacteroidaceae bacterium
GATTATTATACGGTTGGCCCTGGTGTTGGCCGGTATGGTGTTATCTGTTCTTTTACTTCTGCAGCTTCCCTGGATACAAAACTTGTTGGCCCGGAAAGCAGCAGGGATGATCTCGGAACAGTTTGATATCACGCTAAAGGTGGATCGATTCAGGCTTGCCTCGTTTAACCGGGTAAGTCTTCGAAACGCAGTAGTTACAGGCGCTGGAGAGGATACGCTGATTGCTTTTTCCCGCTTTGATGCAAGTGTACGTCTTATTCCACTTTTTAGAGATGAGGTGCAGGTGGGTCGCATCCGGTTGAATGACCCTTTTATCAACCTGGTAAAACAACGCAAGGACAGCCTCCTGAATATCGTATCGGTTTTACAACAGGATTCACCCGAAAAACCTGAACCCACAGGGAATCAGTCTCCCGTCTCATTTCACTTTGAAGATCTGACCATAAACAGGCTTGATTTCAGGTACACAGACCAGGTGGAGGGAAGTACTATATCTGTTTTACTGGATGGATTCAATGTAGTACCTGACACGGTCAATTTTCAGGAAAGGAATTTGTTGTTTAACTACATAGGTGTGCGCGGACTGGCGCTGGAGACCGGCCGGATAGCAGCAGGCAATATGCAGCGTACGAAGCAGGAGGATAATAACAAGCAGGGGGAGAATAGTTTTCCGGATGCATTTCCATGGGACATTGGCATCAAAGAGTTGGAACTGGAAAAGAACCAGCTGGTATTTGCCGGTATGACGGGTGATCAGAATAATCCCCCCGGGGGGGAAGCGTTCTCTTTAACGGATTTGTCAGTTGCGATCAATGACTTGAATGTTTCAGAAGGTGAGGCACGTGCTGATATTGCCGGTTTTCAGGCATTGATTGATCAGACCTACAGGATTGATGAATTATCCACGCTGGCGGAACTCACGGGTCAGTCAGCTTCCCTGAAAGACCTGCAGCTTCACACATTGGGCGCCCGCATTGGGATGAATGCCTGGGTACAATATCCTGCGCTTTCCGGTCTGACCGCTTCCCCGGCGGATACCCGCATTGACCTGGATGTTGAGGCATCATCCGATTCAGCATCACTATCGCATTATTTCCCAGGTACTCTGCCTCTAAGGGCCTATCCACCGGTCAGGCTCAACACCAGCCTCAGGGGATCACTGAAAGAGTTAATCGTTGATTCGCTTGTCCTGGACCTGGGTCAGGCTCTGTCGACAAAACTGTCAGGACACTTTTTCGGGTTGACGGATACGGTTTCTCCGCCGGGAGGGAATCTTAAGATTCACACGCTATTTGTAAATGAGGATGAATTACGGAAATACCTGCCTGACACCTTGTTTCCTGAAGGACTGAATCTTCCAGGTACAGCAGATTTACAGGGAGTAATAATGGCTGAAAAAGACAGCCTCCTGGGAAACCTTGTCCTGGGAACCGGTTACGGGTCGGTCCGGGCAGAGGCTGAAATACATCGTGACACAGTAACCGGACGGGAAAATATCAATATGCAACTGTATTCGGAGGGGTTTGCCCTTGATTCCTTGTTGCAAAAAGAGGATACACTGGGGAACCTGGCATTTAATGTTAATATAGCCGGATCGACCCGGGACTTTCGCGCTGCGCATCTAAACTATGATATTACCCTGGCCGGGTTTCAATACATGGGATACACCTATAGTGATCTTATAGCTGTGGGCAGTTATTCCAGGGACACCTTACAATTACACGCCAGCATGAAGGACCAGAACCTGTCATTTATGATCAAAGGTTATGCCTATATCCCGGGTCGTATGGAAGGTATTGCCCTGGAAGCTGAATTAAACAAAGCCGAGCTGGCTGCGCTGGGGCTTTCGGATGAGATCACCCGGCTGGGCGGATCACTGCAAGCTTCTCTGTCAGGCAGCGGACTTCGGAATATCAAGGGGTATTTACTTCTCAGTGATGCATCTTATATCCAGCCTGAACAGTCTTTTCGTACAGAGAGTATACGCTGGGATATGGAGGGGGATACGGCGCAACCGCTATACCATATGCATCTTGAAAACCTTTGGAATAATGATTCGCTGGTTACCAGGGATGTGGAGATAATGGCAAGAGTGGAAAGTGAACGGACCGTCTTTTCCGGTAATGCTGTGGTTAGAAACCTGCCCGGTTTAGCAAAACAGTTCATTCCCGTGTCGGTTGATGGATATGTGCGTTCCGACAGTGGATTACTGATGGCTGAAGGGGACCTTTTTGTAAATGATACTGCCGGTGAAAGCAGGTACAAGGTATACCTGTCACGTGCACAGCAAAAAGAGACCGGTGAGCAATATGCATTCCGTTTTACAGGGAATAAAATGAACATAGAGGCTGATGCACGTTTATACGGGGATGTCTCCGGAAAAAGCATTGAAGGATCGATTTCCCTTGATTCATTGGATCTTCATCTGTTTGAGCCTGTGCTTAAACAACACCTTGTCAGACTGGAAGGACGGTTATCCGGGAAACTATCGGCATCCGGATCCTTAGATGATCCTCATCTGGAGGGTTTCGTTACATTTCACAACACCGTTTTTAATCCCACTGCTCTGCAAACCCCATTCCTGATGCAAAATGAAACGGGCAGAATACGGGGTCGTCAACTGGAATTAGAGGAGCTGACCCTGGAAGACAAGCGAGGAAACAAAGCCATTCTGAAAGGAATGGTGAACCTGGAGAAGACAGCGACTTCCAATTATGACCTTTCCCTGAACGCAGAGCGTTTTCAGATGGTGGACAAGCCGGAATCTCAGGGGGATCTTTATTATGGAAATGTTCTCCTGGACATGCAGGGCAACGTAACGGGAACATTTGAGGAACCGGTCATAAACATGAGGACAACCTTCGACCAGGAATCCGATTTTACTTTCATTGTGCCCAAATCGGTAACTCCTACCGGTGAAGGGGTCTTCAGGTTTGTAAATGATACAGCCAGTGCAGATAAAAACTCCGAAGACTCTGTCTCTGTTGAACAAAGGATGAGAGCCAATTCCATGAACATGGAGATTGATGCAAGCGCTGAACTTACAGACCGGTTTACGCTCTCTGTCATTACCAATCCGCTATCAGGGGAAACCCTGGAGATCAGGGGAAACGGAGACCTGGGGTTTCAATTGAACCGGGGAGGTACTATGGGTCTGACCGGACGATATACTATTTCTGAAGGGCAGTACCAGTTGATCCTGTTTGATATAATGAAAAGGAACTTTCAGATTGAAGAGGGAAGCACGCTTTCCTGGTCGGGGGAGATGCTGGAGGCCATGGCAAATATATCTGCAGTCTACAGGGTAAATACCTCCGTGGAAGAGATAATGCAATATGAACGCTTTGAGCCCGATGAAGCCTCCTCTGCTGTACCGGTTCCTATAGAGGTGGTTATGAATCTTAACGGTCCGTTATTAACCCCGGAGATCGATTTTGACCTGCGAGCCGATGAAACCTATTCCGGGAGCGAGGTTGAGTCGGTTCTTTCAGGGCTGAATCGCGATGAATCAGAACTGAACAAGCAGGTCTTTTCGCTCTTGCTTTTCAATCGCTTTATGTCAGGACAGGCTGCCTCCGGAGACCCCATGGCTTACACTATCAGCAATCAATCAAGACAGGGTGTGAGCGCCCTGTTATCCAAACAGATTGACAGGTTTGCAGACCGGTATATCAAGGGGGTAGATCTGGATGTAAATATTCAATCATACGAAACGGAAATGAACGCGGACGTTGCAGCGCGAACAGATCTGAATATGGATGTTTCAACAGATCTGTTCAATGATCGCCTTACCCTGGAAGTCGGAGGGGCGATGAACGTTAAAGAGACCGGCAGCCAGAAGGAAAGCCTGGAAGCAGGGGAGTTGGCCGGGGATTTTCGAGCCTCCTATAAACTCACCCCCGATGGTCGCTATTTGCTCAATATTTTTAACGAGACCGATTATGAAGGTGAACTGGACGGAGAGGTAACAAAGACCGGCATGTCATTTATTTTCCAGAGGGATTTTGTCACCTTCAGGGATCTGTTCGAAAACAGGAGAGAAGAGGAGAAAACTGATGAATAGAAGTGTCCCCATAGGATTGATGCTGTTCCTGGTAAGTGCATGCAGCACGACACGGTTAATCAATGAAGGCGAATATCTATTTCAGGGATCAACAGTGGAGGTGAAAGCAGATTCAACGGTAAAAATCCGCGAGAAAAAACTGGAAAAAAAGCTGGAAAAGGCGGTGACTTCTGAAACGAATAAAGAATTCTTCGGGTTCATCCCAATAAAGCTCTGGTTGTATAACCTTGCAGGTGATTCAGTACCCGAAAAAGGATTAAGGCACTGGATGAAATACAAGCTGGGAGAGCCACCGGTTTTATTCAGAAATTATTCGGTAGAAGCAAAAGAGACCGAAATAGAATACACGCTACGAAACAATGGGTTTTTCCACCCGGAGATCCGGACAGAGAAGATGGCGGATGGAAAAAAAATGACATTGCTGCATCAGGTGAACCTGGGAAAGCCTTATTCTATTAACATCCTACGGTATCCCGAACCAGAGGACTCCCTGACAACACATATAAAAAGACTTGAGAGCAGCACCATGGTCAGGAAGAGCGATCAATTCAGCCTGGCGATCCTGAAAAAAGAGCGTGAACGAATTGATGCCGGACTTAAAAAGGAGGGCTTTTATTATTTCCTTGATGATTACCTCTATTTCGAACTGGATACCCTGCGCGAAAAGAGAGAGGTGAATATGGAACTGGCTCTGAAATCAGGAATACCTGAAGAGGCGACCAGGATATACAGGATCGGGCGGATCTATGTCCATCATGACTCTTCACGCATGCCTGATGCCAGGAAACCTGATACCATCCTTCATGAGGGACTGTATCATTTGGCGAGAACTGTTATGGCAGTGGAACCCGGATTGCTAAGAAGGGCCGTTCAACTAAGAACCGGAAGAAAATATAATCAACAGGATTATATAGGAACTCTGAATAAGCTGACCGGCCTGGGAATTTATAAATATGTTCAGATCAAATTCAGAGAAGCAAGAAGTGATTCCCGACCTTTGTTGGATGCGCATATCTACCTGACAAGAAATTTGCCAAAATCTTTACGTGCTGAAATAGAGGCTGTATCCAAATCAAATGATTTTACCGGACCGGGGCTGGATATCAGTTATCATGACCGTAATTTCAACCGCCGTGCAGCCACATTCAGTTTCATGCTGAATGCAGGGTTTGAAACGCAATTGCTGACCCGGGGAGATGGATTGAACAATATTGAACTGGGAGCCGGTGCAGAATGGGATTATCCGGTACTGGTGGCCCCGAAATTCCTTTCAAATTATTTTGAAAACCGGTACTTCAATCCTCGTACCCGTATCCGGACAGGAGCTGACTATTATAACCGGGGTGGTCTTTTTACGGTCAATGCACTGAACCTCTCTTTCGCCTATTACTGGAAAGAAACAGCGATCAAGTCCCATGAAATACGGCTGGCTTCAGTGGATTTCCAGCGATTAAAAAGTCTTTCTGAAGAATCCGAAGTGGAGCAATATCTATCCAGGACCTATCCGCAACAGTTTATTACCTCTTTCAGGTATACCTACACCCTGAACAACCTGGCCGGTGACGACTATTTCAGGGATTACCTGAGTATGTCGGTGGAGCCAGCCGGGAGCCTGCCGGGTTTGACCGGCCTGATGGCCGGAGGAAATGAGAATAAAAACCTTATTTCAGAAATCTTCGGCATTCCGTTTGCACAGTATACCAGGTTTTACGCAGATTATCGTACCTATTTCAATATTTCTGCAGGAAGTAACCTGGTGGCACGTTTTATTGCCGGGGTGGGCATTCCGTACGGAAATTCATCCAGCCTTCCTTATAAAAAACAGTTCTACGCGGGGGGAACCAACAGCCTGAGATCATTTCCCTCACGCTCGGTAGGTCCGGGTACATACGCACGGCCCGATTCTCTCTCCACGGGCCGGTTACTGGGTCAGACAGGAGACCTGAAACTGGAAGGAAACCTGGAATACCGGGTGGACCTGACCCGTTACCTGAAAACAGCCTTTTTTATAGATGCAGGTAACATCTGGTTATATCATTCCGATGAGCAATTACCCGGCGGGGTTTTTGAGTGGAAAGATTTCACCGGAGAGCTTGCTGTAGGTGCAGGCGCCGGGTTACGCCTGGACATCTCTTTTTTTGTTCTCCGCCTGGATGTGGCCGTCCCTTTCAGAAAACCTTACAAATCCCCTGGCAACCGGTGGGTGTTTGATGAGATTGATGTAGGAAACAATAACTGGCGGCAGCAAAATATCGTCTATAATCTTGCCATTGGGTATCCCTTCTGATCCGTACCGCCGCCGACCCGGTCAGTCATGGCTTTCGGGTGTCGGCGGTTCAGATAAAAATTGTTATATACCGGCCACGAATCCGAATGAAAGACGGCCATAGGGATTATCCGGGTCGGTAAGCACCTGTGTATATTCGAGACCGAGCCTTATATTCCTTTGTAGTAGGTAGCCCAGGTGCAGGGTGGCGGTATGGTAGTCGGCCGGATTGTAATCGGAACGTACATTGTTGTAGAGTCCGACTGCATACCAGTCGCTTTGATCGCCCTGCGGGCTGTAGATTACCTCTCCCAGGAAGCCGTGGGTGCGTACCCCGGTGAGGGGATCCGAACTCGTTGGAGTGGCCAGCACCCGGGAGTCCTCGCGGAGGAGGTACTGCATGTTGATCTCCAGCTTGTCGGAAAAGCTGAGTGTGGCATCGCCCCCCAGGAAGAAGGCTTCGTTAGTGATCGACCGGGCTTCGTTGACAATGTCTTCTTTTCCGTAATAGCCAACGGCACCAACGCGCAGGAAGTTCCCAATTCCCTGGGAGATTCGGCCGAGGTAGTTCTTATAGGGATCTTTGTCGAAGAAATTCATAAAATTGGCTTCGCTGAGTCCGTTCCCGTTGACCACCTCCACCATAAAGTCGGTGGAACTGGGGAGGCTATAGGTGAGCATCACCCCCTTATCGTATTTCATGTTAAAATCGGAGAGACCGATCTGAGAGGTGTATACCTCGTAATCTTCGAAAGTGAGACGCAGTTCCCGTTTGAAAAGGGGATCGGAGACCTGGAACTGTCCCAGGTAGATATCCAGTCCGGTGTTTAACAGGTTATCGTACATCAGGTAAGCATCTTCCACACCGGCCACTTCACCATGCTCGTCCATATAAAAGTAGAAGTAATAGGCAAGGTGATCGGTAATCTCACCACCCGAGAGCAGCTTTAGCAAGTAGGGTGCCGAAAGGTCGGTTTTCCCATCCCCGGAGATCTCAGCCTGCACGTATCCATCCATTCGCAGGGCAATGGGGAAATTGCGAATGAGCGAAAGTTTTTCATCGCCGGCATCTTGGAAATATCGCGGTGCCTGGTAGTCGGTGAGTTTGAATCCGTCACCGGCGAAAGTGTCTCCGTAGTCTTTCAGCTTGGGAGCGGCAGGGGCGTGGCAGGTCATGCAACTGATCCCGTATTTCCGCGCGAAGGCAGGGATGGCATCAGCTTGTTCGCAGAGCATCAACAGGGCGAAGGCGGGTAATAGGAAACGCAATAATTTCATAGTATTCAGTTTTATGGGTATACGGTCACGGTTGTTTCCTGCTCATTGACCAGCATGGCCTGGTACTCCTCTTCGGGAACTTCCAGGTACTGGCCTACCGATTTAAGCAGGAGTCGGTATTTCATCACGGCACGGAATGTGAGTGTGCCCGGTGCGATCTCGTAAGGTAGTTCGAAGGTGTAGGTTTCCACTTTGGTTTCGCGCGGGCCAATGCGGTAGTCGACTCCCAGGGAGTCGGTATTCCACTGCATCATCGTCATTCGGCCCTGCGGATCGAAGTAGGGCATCCGGAAAATACGGTCGCCCAAAGGAACCATCTCCCGGCGAAGACCTTCGAAGTTCTCGATGCCCAGCGGAACGCCCATGTCCTGGTAAGCCAGTTCTTCTCCGGCTATGGTATACTCCTCCCCTTCGAATCCTTTCGGGTCAACGGGAATGTGGTATACATTTCCTTTCTCATCAGTGGCTTCCACGTGAAGCCATACAATACGGTCCTCTACGGAACCCGTGGGAAACTTATGGCCGGTTTTCTGGTTGTACAATGTTACGGTCAGCACCACCGGTTCACCGGGCACCAGCTCCTGGCGGTCGGGTGTCATGCGGATCTCCACGGTGCCGCGGATTTTGCCGGGATCATGCGCCCCGTTGAAAAGGTGCATTTTGGCATCATTATACCGGGCGCCCATCTTGGCGGTTTTGGCCGGCGCCTCTGGCATGTGGCAATCCTGGCATACCACACCCTCTTCGTAATAAGGTCCTTCCTTCAGCTCAAGATGGGTGGATTTGACCCACACACCGAACGGACTCTTTTCATTGTGGCATATGCCGCAAAACTCAGCCTGCGTATAAAAAGCAGTGGTGTCAATCTCGTGGTTGGGTGAGGAGGTTTTTCCTTTGCGCGAACTGAACTTGGTCTTTCCGGGTTCGATGATGTAGTTATGGTTAAAGGGAACATCCCCCGTAAAACCTTTGATGCTGTGGCATACATCACAGGATACCGATTCGTTGGCTCTCGGACCGGTTTTGGGGTCCGGGGGAGGCATGTCGCCGGCAAGGTAGGCCATCGGGGTGTGACAGCCGTTGCATCCTTCATGGACCCCGGCCATATCCGGATCATTCTCGGAGTGAGCTACGGCCAGCTCGAAGTACTCGATCTCATCCCAGTGGTGGTTGTAGGCATCCGACATCAGCGCCTGGTCCCACTGCTGGTAGAACAAATCGTGGCACTGGTTACAATACCCCGGGGTTTCAAAATCATCATAATCATACTTCTGCACCTGGTAGCTGTGGAATGAAAAGGAGACAAGTACCAGGAAGCAAATTCCTAACACAGAATAGCGGATGAGCTTCTTCATTTCGGCTTAATAATGTATAGTATAAGCCAAATTACAAAAAGGAGCGTCTAAAATGAATATAAATTGAGGGGGTAACCGGATACTTTTCAGGTATAATGAAAAACAACACCCCCCCGGTATATAATAAAGAGAATCGAACAGGGGTAATTATGCATATTATTTGCGGAATCATGCATGTATAATTAAAAGAAATACATGTAAAACACGTACAATTCCCTGTAAAAAAACACCTTGTTAAAAGAATAGGTAAATAGTTAATAAAAAACTTGACAAAAATCATTTCACATGAATGTAACATTTTTACATTTGAAGATATAAAACCCCTTAGAATGGAGAAACTTACCGTCGTAGTAGCCGATCAAGCGGATGAATCAACCTGTCAGGTTACGCAATTTTTACGTAGTTCCGATAAAATTAAGCAGGTACACCAGGTATTCGATGCCTCACAGTTGGCTCCCACCATGAGCTGGCATCAGCCCGATGTGTTGTTCCTTGATTGGGAAATGCCCGAGGTGAATGCCGGCAATGTGTTTGCGCATTTCAAAGATGTGAATCATTGCCTCCAGGTAGTCATGATCCTTCCTTATGAAAAACTGGAAAACGAGGAGCGGATTAATGCTTTTCTTTACCTTCCCAAACCGATCAGCCGCCAAGAATTGTCAGAAGTCCTTGACACGGTAATTCGCAGGAAAATGCGACTGGAACATCCCCATCACAAGAACGGGCATCTGGCCATCCCGGTTGAGGACGGACACCTCTTTACGGATCCTGCCGACCTGTTTTACCTGGAGGCCGGAAAAGAGGGGACCACCATCTTTACCCTGGCAGGGGAAGAATATACTTCGAAAAAGTCCCTGGATACCCTGCAGGACTATATGAACTGCACCAAATTTGTGCGGATCAGCGAATCTGTACTCATGAACAGCACATTGATCTACAAAATTGACCGGGAAAGGAACCATTGTTATGTATACCACCGGGGACGGGAATTTCTTGTGCCGGCTTCACAGGAATTTGTCAGAGCTTTTCACCGTTCCAGGGTGAAAGTGTGAGTAATAACAAAAACCTGTTGTAGATTTTTTATTGTTCACCTGCAAGCTTTGCCATCAAGAATAAACAACTGACCGGATCGTTGTAGTTTTACCGGTATTTGTTTTACTTTTGCAGCGCGTTTTTCCACCATGAAGTTGCTGCAGATTCACCGGAAGATATTGAATGCCATGCGTGGCATGCAACAGCGCAGGATGATCCTTATCCTGAGCCTTGTCATTGGTGCATTATCGGGGGTGGCAGCGATCCTTCTGAAAAACCTGACTCATTTTGTGACCCATAAATCCGGTGAACTGCTGGGATCTCATTCCGGTACCAACTGGAGTTTTGTACTGCCCCTGGTCGGGATTACCATTACCGTGGTATTTGTCCGTTACCTTCTGAAACAGGATATAGGACACGGAATCAGTAAGATTCTTTTCTCCATTTCCAAGCGGAAAGGACATTTGAAACCTCACAATACCTGGTCGTCCATGGTGGCCAGTTCCTTTACCGTGGGGCTGGGCGGATCGGTCGGACTGGAGGCGCCGATTGTACTGACGGGTGCCTCAATCGGTTCCAATCTGGGACACCTGTTGCGTTTCAATTATAAAACCATCGTGCTGCTGGTAGGTTGTGGAGCCGCCGGAGCCATTGCCGGGATTTTCAAAGCCCCTATCGCTGCACTGATCTTCTCATTCGAGGTGCTCATGCTTGACCTTACCACCTGGTCGATGGTCCCCCTGCTCATCTCTTCCGTGACAGCCGCGACGGTCTCTTATTTCTTTTTGGGGGAGCAGGTGGTATTTTCCTTCACCATTAGTGAGCCGTTTGTATTCAATAACATTCCTTTTTATATATTGCTCGGACTCTTTACCGGACTGGTGGCGCTCTATTTCACGCGAATGAACATGTGGACCGAACACCGGATGGGGCGGATCCGCAACAATTCCCTCCGGATGCTGCTCGGGGGTGCCATGTTAAGCGTGTTTATCTTCTTCATGCCCCAGCTATACGGTGAGGGGTATTCCACCCTGAAAACCATTCTTACGGGGCAATCTTCCCAGCTATTCAATGGCACCCTGTTCGAACAGCTGATCGGGGATCAGGCCTTTGTCATTATCCTGTTCTTCCTCTTGCTGCTTGCATTCAAGGTAATAGCCATGGCGGTAACCACCGGAAGCGGCGGTATAGGAGGGATCTTCGCTCCGGCGCTATTCGTGGGTGGTGTGAGCGGTGTTACCATGGCCCGTATTGTGAACACGATTTCACCGGTGGGACTCTCCGAGAACAATTTTGCACTGGTTGGCATGGCCGGGGTGATGTCGGGCGTTATGCACGCACCGCTCACGGCTATCTTCCTTATTGCAGAGATTACCGGTGGGTATGCGCTGTTTATTCCGCTGATCATTACCGCTACCATAGCCTACGTGACGATCCTGGGATTTGAAAAGCAGTCGATCTACACCATGCGACTGGCGGAGCGGGGAGAGCTGCTTACCCATCACAAGGATAAGAACGTTCTCAAGATGATCCAGCTGGACGATGTACTGGAGAAGGATTTCAGGAGCGTCCACGTGGACGGTACCCTGGGGGACCTTGTAAAAGCGGTCTCCCGGTCGAAGCGGAACATCTTCCCGGTTCTCAGTGCAGAGAAGGAGCTGCAGGGGGTGATCGCACTCCATGACATCCGGGATATTATCTTCAATACCGAGTTATATGATAAAGTACAGGTTACGGAGCTGATGCAGGTGCCACCGGCCATTATTTCCCGCAACGACAATATGGAACGGGTGCTGGAGCTATTTGAAGAGACGGAAGCCTGGAACCTTCCGGTCACTGACGGGAATAAATACCTTGGTTTTATCTCGCGTTCCAAGATCTTCTCCTCCTATCGTAACCTGTTGAGGGAGTTTTCCGATGACTGATTTTATCCAATAATCGTTCTTCGAGGGAATAAATAAATTTTCACCTTTTAAAGACGGATGGATCACAGGTGACGCTTTATGATGAGGAAAATCATTTTTTTCCATCCTTTCGAAGTGGGCCCCTTTCCAGAATACTTTCTGACAGGTTGGGCAGTAATAGAACTCCCTGAAGCATTGGAGCGTTTTGGCACCGACCAGTGATCGGATTTCTTCCCGGTCACGTTTTATTTGTCTTTGCTAACAGAAAAGCAGATATTTACTATGTAAATTCAATGCTGAGTATTATGAAAAAAAGGATGTTGTTTGTACAATTAGGGCTCCTTGGTGTGAGCTCATTTTTACTTGTCAATCTCACAGGCTGCAATAACAGCAGGGCTTCCGGAATCAATGGAGGAGACGATACCGGGGCTTTTCAAACCGGCGTCAGGGATCATTACCTGAACTATTGTGCGGGTTGTCACGGTGAGAATCTTGAGCGGTTTGATAAAAGTGACTGGATGTATGGAGATAATGAAGAGGCTGCATTTAAAAGCATCAAATTCGGACGGGTGGATATCGGCATGCCTCCTTTTGAAGCTACTTTTACCGACGAAGAGATCCGTGAACTGGCAAAGTATGTACGTTCGGAAGTTCCCAGAGAAGAGAAGGCACTTAAACCTGCACTTACACGTGATAAGTTGGTTTACAGCAGGCAGCAACGTTTCCTGATTGATACGGTGGTAACCGGATTAAACGTTCCCTGGGGAATGGAATTCCTTCCCAACGGGGATATGCTGATCTCTGAGCGGGATGGGATCCTATACCGGTTGACTGATGACGGACTGGAGGTGATAACCGGTCTCCCGCCCATTATGGCCAAGGGACAGGGTGGGTTATTGGATTTGCGATTGCATCCCCGGTACGAGGATAACGGATGGCTCTATTTCTCCTATTCCCAGCCTTCGAGGGATAACCCGAGGAAAGGCTGTACGGCAGTGATGCGTGCACGCCTGGAGGGGAACATGTTGGTAGACCGGGAGGTGATCTTCGATGGGATTCCGGATTCCAACCGGGGGCAACACTGGGGCTGCAAACTGGTCTTTGACAAGGAGGGATTCTTATGGTTTGGGATCGGTGACCGCGGAAAGCGGGATGAGAACCCGCAGACCCTGGAGAATCATTCGGGGAAGATGCACCGGATCCATGACGACGGGACCATTCCGGAGGATAATCCCTTTGTGAACACCCCCGGGGCCGTTCCGTCTATCTATTCTTACGGACACCGGAATCCGCAGGGAACAACCATGCACCCGGTAACGGGAGATATCTGGGAATCGGAACACGGTCCGCGTGGCGGCGATGAACTCAACATCATCGAACCCGGGGCGAACTACGGTTGGCCCGTGATATCTTATGGGATCAATTACAGCGGAACGAAATTTACCGATATCACCCACAAGGAGGGCATGGAGCAGCCGGTAATTTATTGGGATCCCTCCATCGCTCCCTGTGGAATGACCTTCGTGGACAGTGACCGCTATCCCGGCTGGAAAAATGATATCCTCATCGGATCACTTCGTTTTAAGTACCTGGAAAGGATAGAGTTGGACGGTAATGAGGTTGTTCAGCAGGAAAAGCTCCTGGAAGGCATCGGCCGGGTCAGAAATGTGCGCGTGAGTCCCGACGGATTTATCTATGTAGCCATGGAGACCCCGGGATTTATCGTGAAGCTTATTCCTGTGAACTCTTGATAATGTCATGCAGATTAGTTAAATCAGTTATAATATGAAACATAAAATGAATCATTGGTCAGCGATTATCATCGCCGCTCTTGCTGTGTTTTCTTTTTCCTGTAATTCTTCCCGGGAACATCTTTCCGATTCGGTAAATCCTTTGTTGGGAACTGATTCAGAATATGCGTTATCCAATGGGAATACCTATCCCGCAATTGCCCTGCCGTGGGGGATGAATTTCTGGACGCCACAGACCGGTGAAACGGGTGATGGTTGGCAATATACGTATAAAGACACGGTGATCAGGGGATTCAAACAAACCCATCAGCCCAGTCCCTGGATCAATGATTATGGTTGTTTTTCCATTATGCCTGTTACCGGTGACCTGAATGTGAAGGAGAAAGAGAGGGTATCACTCTTTTCACATGAGAGGGAAACAGCAAAGCCTTACTATTACCAGGTCTTTCTGGATGATCATAAAACCGGTGCCGAAGTGACGTCCACAGAGCGTGGTGCCGTCTTTCGCTTTTCTTATCCCGGGAATGAGAAGAGCTACCTGGTTATTGATGGGTATCCCGGGGGATCAGCCGTAACGATCGATACCGTAAATAATCGCATTTACGGACATTCGGCTTATTATGCCCCTAATAACAAAGCAAAGCTACCGGACAATTTTGCAAACTACTGGGTAATACAGCTACCGGGAGATCTGGCAGGATATGGCTGCTGGAGTGATAAAGGAGTTGAAGAGGGTGAACTGGAGACAGAAGGGGACCATGTGGGAGCCTATGTTTTATTTGACTGCTCGAAAGAAACAGAAAAAGAGGTGAAAGTAGCATCATCGTTTATTTCTGCGGAGCAGGCTGTTATTAACCTGGAAAGGGAGATTGGCGAAAGGGGCTTTGATGAAATCAAACAACTTGCCCAGGAAACCTGGAATGAAACGTTGCAGAGAATTGAAATAAAAGGAGCCACTGTCGATCAGAAAAAGACGTTCTACTCCGCCCTGTACCATTTTTATCTTTTTCCGCGAAAAATATATGAGTTTGACAGCGATCATAACATGGTGCATTATAGTCCGTTTACCGGAAAAATTCACAACGGTCCACTGTATGCCGACAATGGCTTCTGGGACACCTTCCGGGCTGTTCATCCGCTGTACACGGTATTGGAACCCGGTTTTTCGAACGAGTTTATTGAAGGGCTGCTCAACACCTACCAGGAAGGCGGCTGGCTCCCCGAATGGTTCAGTCCGGGGTATAAAGACTGCATGATCGGTCAGCATTCAGCCGCTGTCATTATAGATGCCTATTTAAAGGGTATTGATGATTACAATGTCGACCTGGCCTGGGAAGCCATTGAGAAAGGAGCGAATAATGAAGGTCCCATTGAAGCACTGGGAAGGGATGGTGTGCATTTCTATGACGAATATGGATACATTCCGTTTGATGTGGGAGTGTCGGAGAGTGTTTCAAAAACAATGGAGTATGCATATAACGATTACTGCATATACAGGTTTGCCAGGGAACTGAGCAAGCCGGATAGTGTAACGGAAAAGTATTATAAACGGGCACACTTTTATGAAAACGTATTTGACAGGGAGCTGAATTTTGTCAGACCCAGGGATAAGGAGGGTAACTGGCTGGAGCCGTTCTATCCGGATAATTGGGGGAGAGCGTTTACCGAAGGAAGTTCATGGCATTATACCTGGTCTGTATTTCATGATGTGAAAGGGCTGGCGAAGCTCATGGGAGGCAAAAACGAGCTGGAAGAGAAGCTGGATGCTATGCTGGAGGCGGAACCCACCTTCAGGAGAATTGGATATGAACGGAAAGTTATCCATGAAATGACCGAAATGGTGTTGTGTGAAATGGGTCAGTATGCCCATGGCAACCAACCCGCACAACATGCCCTTTACCTGTATAATTATGCCGGGGCACCCTACAAAGCCCAGAAGAATATCCGTCATGTGATGAACACATTGTATCATTCGGGTCCCGATGGTTTGTGCGGAGATGAAGATAATGGTCAGACCTCAGCCTGGTATGTGTTTGGAGCACTGGGTTTTTACCCGGTTTGTCCCGGTTCAGGGGAATATATCATTGGCTCCCCTCTGTTTGAAGAGGCAAAGATAACCCTGGAGAACGGCAATACATTCACCGTTCTTGCCAATAACAACAACGAAGAGACACCTTATATTCAGTCGGCAACATTGAATGGAAAGGAGTTAAAGCGTTGTTTTATTACCCATGAAGAAATCATGGCAGGAGGGGTCCTTGAATTTGATATGGGAAGCAAACCCAATAAAGAGTGGCTGAAGAATTCCGAAGAAGCGCCCTTTTCCCTGTCTTCAATGAAGAAATCCTGATCGGTACCCTGAGGCGTACATCACAGTTCATAATATAGAAATCATTTATTCCCCTCTGCGAAATGAAAAGAGTAAGGTTTACCCGGGTAATGGCAGCATTGTCGATCCTTTTGCTAATCCCTGCCTGCTCGCAGGCTAATAAATCGCAAGATCCGACCTCCCTTGTCAACCCGTTTATTGATACGCATAACTCGCGCTGGTTTTACTTTTCCTCTGCATCCAGGCCCTTTGGAATGGTTAACCTGAGTCCGGACACCCATACAAAAGGAAGCTGGAGTTCAGGGTATCTATACGATTCCCTTGTGGTCAGGTGTTTTAGTCATGTTCACGCCTGGCAATTATCGGGAATACCAGTTATGCCGACGACCGGGATATTTAAGGGTCATCTTGGTATGGATCATTACAAATCCTCCTTCTCCCACGATTCAGAAATTGCGAAACCGGGTTATCACAAGGTGTTTCTCTCTGATTATGGGATTAAGGCGGAACTTACCTCTACCACACGGGTAGGGTTTCACAGATACCACTTCCCTGCAGAAGGGAAGCGGCATATCATTTTTGACCTGGGGGCATACCTCGCTCATGCAGAAACCGATTCGTTTGAAGTGGTGAAGGTAAGTGACAGGGAGATAGCCGGTTTCAGTGTCATGGGCTCCACCGTTCGCCGTCCGAAGCCAACCCGCATCTATTTTACTGCCCGTTTCAATCAGCCTGTTTCAACATTCGGGGGGTGGATCGACAGCAGTTTGATCGATAACGATATTGATCGTATTACGGGAAAAAACGGGGGAGCGTATGTAGAGTTTGAAAAGCAGAGTCATGAACCGGTATTGATGAAAGTGGCGATTTCCTATACCGGTATTGATCAGGCCCGGTTGAATATGGAAACGGAGCTTTCCCACTGGGATTTCGACCGGGTGGTAGAAGAGTCGGATGATGTGTGGAACCGGTGGCTTGGTAAAATAGAGATAAAAGGAGGGACCAAAAAACAGCGTGTAAAATTTTACACGGATCTCTGGCACTCGTTGCTGGGAAGACGTATCGTGAGTGATGTGGACGGAACATATTGCGATATGACCGGGGATAAACCGGTCATCCGGCAGGTTGCACTCGACGGGAAGGGAAAGCCGAAACACAGGCAGTATAACTTTGATGCCTGGTGGGGGAGTCACTGGACGCTCAATGTGCTATGGTCGATGGTGTATCCTGAGTTGATGGATGAATTCTGTAACAGCATGGTTGAGATGTACAAACATGGCGGGTTGATTCCAAGGGGTCCTTCCGGGGGCAACTATACGTATGTAATGATCGGGGATCCCGCGTCTTCTTTTTTTGCCACAGCCTATAACAAAGGGATCAGGAATTATGATGCGGCCCTGGCTTACGAAGGGCTTAAAAAAAATGCTTTCCCCGGAGGTATCCGCGACAGGGCAGGGTATGAACACCGCGATAATCCGCAGGGCGGGGGCATGCAATATTATGTTGACAGAGGCTATGTGCCGGAATATATAAAAGGACCAGGTTATCACAGGGACGGAGCATCGATGACCCTGGAGTATGCATACCAGGACTGGTGTATAAGTCAGCTTGCAAAAGCCATGGGATATGAAGAGGATCATCTGTATTTTGAGAAACGCTCTAAAAATTACAGGAAGCTTTGGAATCCGGAAACAGAGTTCATTCACCCCAGGATGAAGGACGGCACCTGGATTAAGGATTTTGAGCCCATTGGAGAGGGATTTAATACAACCGGTTTTTGCGAGAGTAATTCTGCAATTTACACCAACTTCGTTCCTCATGACCTTTCAGGGTTGATTAAACTATTCGGTGGTACAGAGAAATACACACGGTTTTTGGATTCCAGTTTTATCAGGGCAGAAGCAAACCGGTTTATTACCGATCATGGAAAACATGCTGAAAGCTGGGTGGATTATGAAAATCAACCATCTTGCCAGATGGCCCATCTTTTTAATCATAGCGGGGCTCCCTGGTTATCACAAAAATGGGTACGCAAAGTGAAAGAGGTAACCTTCGGAGATACATCGCCATATGGGGGTTACAACGGGGACGAAGACCAGGGACAAATGGGAGCTCTCGGTGTATTAATGGCCATCGGGTTGTTTCAGATGGATGGCGGTTGCTCCGTTGATTCCTGGTATGACATTACCTCCCCGATATTCGATGAAATTAAAATCCACCTGAACGATGCTTATTACCCGGGTAACACATTTACTATCAGAGCTAACAATAATTCTGCAAGCAATGTATATATCCAATCGGCCAAATTGAATAAAAGAGAGTGGAATAGTTTTCAATTTCCACATGCTGAATTTATTAAAGGCGGGACATTGGAATTAACCCTGGACAGCATTCCGAACAGGAAATGGGGAATTAATTAAACAGAAACACCCAACCTGGTACCAGTTGGTTTTCCTGCAATGGGTTAATGAGGTGTATCAAGTTAAGGGGAAGGAGTTTGCAGAGGTCTACCGGAACCATACATGGCCTGCTCAATCAGAGAATCACTACCTGGACGAGATGGACGAGATAGTTCCGGGCTTATCGGACTTAAATTACCTTTTGCTTCCTGAACGTAACATAAAGAAAGATCAGGGCAATGATGGCTCCCAATAAGTCTGCCAGGGGAAATGCCAGCCAGACTCCATCCAGTCCGAGATTAAAAACATATGGTAAAATCAGGATCATAGGGGTAATGAGCAAAATCCATCGCTGAATGGCCAGTATAAATGCCGATTTTGCTTTTCCCATGGCCTGGTGGGCCCCCATGGTGGCTTGTGAAATGCCCATGAGCCACATCATGGCAATTACAATGCGAAGTGCACGCGGACCGATTTCCAGTAGTTCTTCATTGGTGGTAAACAAACTGAATATAGGTCTGGCGAATACCTGGAAAATGACTACGGCGATAAGACCATAAGCAACACCATACACGTACCCCAGTTTCATGGTTTTCTTAATGCGCGCTTTTTTATCGGCACCATAATTAAAACCAACAATGGGCTGCATTCCCTGGTTCAGACCAAACAGAGGCATGCCGAAAAATAGCGTGATCTTATAGATAATTCCAAAGGTTGCAATGGCAATGTCACCCCCCAGTGCTCCAAGGGTGTGGTTCAGGATGATATTGGCCACGCTGCTCGAGGAACGCATGCCGAAACCCGATAATCCCACTGAAATGGTTGGTTTCACGATCTTTTTATCAATATGCAGATTTCTTATTTTAAACTGAATAAGATGACGAGAGCCGGTAAAATACCAGGCCAGGTAAAGCAGCGTGGTAAATTTGCCGGTTATCGTGGCAAGTGCCGCACCCCTGATACCCATATCAAGAGGAAAGATGAACAGATAATCAAGGATCACATTGACCAGCAATCCGATCAGCATGGAATTCATAGCATGACGTGCGTTTCCTTCTGCGCGCAGGTAATTGCTGCTGCTCACGCAGAAGGGGAACCATAACATCCCTATAAATATGATCCTGCCGTAATCGCTTGCATAGGGAAGAATGGTAGGCGTAGCCCCCAGGGCCTTCATGATCGGTTCGGTGAATACCAGCCCGATGATACTGAAAAACGCACTGATCAGAATGATCATCAGGAAACCATTGCCAGCGGTATCGTTCACCTTGGTGATTTCCTGTCTTCCCAGTTGCCTGGATATCATAGTACCCGTTCCTATTCCGATCAGGTGGCCAAACGAAGAGAGAATCGCCACAACTGGAAGCACAATCGCAACCCCTGCAATGCCCTCGGCACCTACCCCGCGACCTACGAAGATGGTATCGATAATATTGTATAACGCATTGGCGAACAGGGCCAGCATGGAGGGCATGGACAACCTGAGCAACAATCCGTTTATATTGGCTGTTCCGAATAATTCGTGCTTCCCGGGCATAAATACGGTTTAAGGGGGCAAAGCTAAGAAAAGTATTGATCTATATGGTTATTCAAGACGATGGTAGTAAATAACACGTACCAATTCAACTACTATTTAGAAGCAAATCCGGCAAGAATCGAATGATCTTCTTTTCACTGGATAAACCGGAGCTGCCATCCCGACCGATCGGAAGATGAAGTATTGAAGCAGGTTTTGTTGAAATGTTAAAAACATTAACAAACATCCATAAACATTAACAAAAAAACGAGCAATAAAGGGGTTTTGAGTCATTTTTGTTTAAACATTAATGTTAATTCTTAAACTTTTTCATGATAAGTATGTCTTTTAATCAAACCTATACTTTAAAAATCATGAAAAAATTTACCACGCACGTTAAGGTGATCGCAACCAAAAGCATGACCAGGGTTATGGTAATGTTTGGTTTGCTTTTCTTTGCAACGCAGGTTGCAAACTCCCAGGACAAATCCTACCAGGAATTTCTCGAACAGCCCGAATTTTCTATCTTAAAGGAAGTTCTTGATGGCCAGGATTCCGATAAAAAATCTGTCCGCACAAGCGGATATACTTTTTTTGCTCCCACCAATGACGCATTCAGAGCACTTGGTGAGGAAAAATTGAAATATCTCTACGCTAATCCGAAGGAATTCGCTAACATTCTGAGGTATCATTTTGTAGATTCCAAAATTTATGCAGCTGACCTCACCGATGGCCAGATCATTCATATGAGAGAAGGTACGGATGCCTTTATCTCCTTGTTTGATAGCAAGGCATATATTAACCAGGCTGAAATCATCAAAACAGATATTGAAACCTATTACGGTGTAATACATGTCATTGATGCCGTGCTTACCCAGCCGAAGTCGATAGTAGACATTGTGGTAAACAGTCCGCGCCACGAGAGCCTTGAGGCAGCGGTTGTTGCTGCTGAGTTGGCCGGGGCGCTTTCAGCCGAAGGAGACTTTACGCTGTTTGCACCCACCGACGATGCCTTTGCGGCGCTTGGTTCGGAGACCATTGACGCGTTGTTCGGCGATCCTACCGGAGACCTGGCCAGCATACTGAAGTATCATGCAGTGGGTGCCAGGGCCTTATCGGGTGATCTTTCGGATGGTGATATGTTCACCACCCTGGAAGGATCAGACATCGAGGTAACCATCAACGAAGAAGGTATTTTCATTAACGACGCGAAGGTTGTTTTTGCAGATTACCAGGCACCGAACGGGGTGGTCCATGTCATTGATGCCGTGCTTACCCCGCCTGTACCGAGCAATACGGTGGTTGATGTGATTGTTAACTCAGAGGTACACGAGAGTCTGGAAGCAGCCGTTATCGCCGCGGAGCTTGACGGGGCGTTGTCCGGTGAAGGTCCCTTTACGGTATTCGCACCCACCGACGATGCCTTTGCGGCGCTTGGGTCGGAGACCATTGATGCCTTGTTTGCCGATCCCACCGGGGATCTTGCCAGCATCCTCCAGTACCATGTTGTAAGCGGAGAGGTAATGGCAGGAGACCTGAGCGATGGTCAGATCGTTGAGATGCTGGAGGGGACTGATGCCTTCATATCACTCTTCAACGAGATGGCCTACATCAACCAGGCGGAGATCACGGTAACAGATATTGAAGCCGACAACGGGGTGGTGCATGTCATTGATGCCGTGCTTACCCAGCCGAAGTCGATAGTAGACATTGTGGTAA
>CAYZMH010000004.1:76757-90991 GCA_964479445.1 uncultured Bacteroidaceae bacterium
CATGTCATTGATGCCGTGCTTACCCAGCCGAAGTCGATAGTAGACATTGTGGTAAACAGTCCGCGCCACGAGAGCCTTGAGGCAGCGGTTGTTGCTGCTGAGTTGGCCGGGGCGCTTTCAGCCGAAGGAGACTTTACGCTGTTTGCACCCACCGACGATGCCTTTGCGGCGCTTGGTTCGGAGACCATTGACGCGTTGTTCGGCGATCCTACCGGAGACCTGGCCAGCATACTGAAGTATCATGCAGTGGGTGCCAGGGCCTTATCGGGTGATCTTTCGGATGGTGATATGTTCACCACCCTGGAAGGATCAGACATCGAGGTAACCATCAACGAAGAAGGTATTTTCATTAACGACGCGAAGGTTGTTTTTGCAGATTACCAGGCACCGAACGGGGTGGTCCATGTCATTGATGCCGTGCTTACCCCGCCTGTACCGAGCAATACGGTGGTTGATGTGATTGTTAACTCAGAGGTACACGAGAGTCTGGAAGCAGCCGTTATCGCCGCGGAGCTTGACGGGGCGTTGTCCGGTGAAGGTCCCTTTACGGTATTCGCACCCACCGACGATGCCTTTGCGGCGCTTGGGTCGGAGACCATTGATGCCTTGTTTGCCGATCCCACCGGGGATCTTGCCAGCATCCTCCAGTACCATGTTGTAAGCGGAGAGGTAATGGCAGGAGACCTGAGCGATGGTCAGATCGTTGAGATGCTGGAGGGGACTGATGCCTTCATATCACTCTTCAACGAGATGGCCTACATCAACCAGGCGGAGATCACGGTAACAGATATTGAAGCCGACAACGGGGTGGTGCATGTCATTGATGCCGTGCTCACCCAGCCCGAATCTGTACTGGATCTGATTGCTATTAACCCCAGGCTCACTCGCCTGCTGGATGCCATTTATGCTGCAGGACTGGAAGATTTCTTCTCCTCCGTGCAGTACTATACCATCTTCGCTCCGACGGATGAGGCATGGGAAGAGTTCTTAGAAATCTTAAGTGAATCGGATGAAAAATCAACGGTGAACTACAGCGAATTGCTGGAAAATCATACCCTGAATTTTGAAACCTATTTAAGCGATATGACAGACGGCAACGTGATGGAGTCCATGGCAGGATTTCCGTTACATGTAACCGTTAATGAGAACGGAGTTCATCTGAATGACGCGAAGATTATTCAGTCTGATTTAATCGCACCCAATGGCGTTATCCATATGGTGGATAAAGTAATAACGGAACAGGGCGGTTCCGATGCGCTGAGCGCAACTGATCAAATGGCGGTCTTCGGAAACACCAATATTTATCCGAATCCTGCACAGAACAGAACATCGGTATCTTTTGAGCTTTCCGAAAAGTCAGGGATTCAGATTGAGGTTATTGACCTGGCCGGAAAGAAGGTGAAATCTGTAAATTACGATGTACGCCCAGAAGGCTACCAGGTAATTGATCTTGAAATCTCCGATCTGGATGCGGGGATGTATATTATCAATCTTATGAAAGGAGATAGTGTTCTCAGTAAGAAATTACGAGTTCAGTAAGAATCCAATACTTTAAACAAAAGGCTGTATACCCATGGTGTACAGCCTTTTTTTAATTTACCGGGATTTCCATGCTGGTGAGCCTTGCTACGGGTGATGACAGCTTTGCGATCTCCCTTGTATTGAATGAAATGGCTTTGGGAGAACACGGTATTGAATGTGGCGATCGGTTATCCATTCTAAAGCGTCACTGTCGCTAAAACCATGACGGGCGAAGGTTGAAAAAAGAAACCAAGGGTTGTATGGGATCTACACAAGTCAGCAAGTTCTGAAATCCGGCCTTACCAGTGCTGGTTTGGAAAGAACTATTTGATTCATTTTACAATAAACATCCCTTTTTTACTGCTGATTTTCATGGGAGATGGAACGGGATTTTCATGCCGTTTTATAAATCTGAATTAATTGGGGGAGGATAATTGAATAAAATACTCTATCTTTAAGTATATTATAATTTTAAACTTGTAACAATGGAACACGGAACAGTAAAGTTCTTCAATAATGCTAAGGGATTTGGATTCATAACTCCTGATGACAATAGTAAAGATGTCTTTGTCCATAAGAACGATTTAATCGACAGGATTAAAGATGGGGATAAAGTTGTCTATGATGTTGAGGAAGGTGAAAAAGGTTTAAACGCAGTAAAGGTGCAGCTAGATACGATTTAAACTTATCATAATCTCAGTTACGCATTGCCGATTTCCCCCTCCCTTTTTCCCGGATGGCCAGATACATAGTTTCAGATCCTATATGGGGTAAATGTGGGGAACGTATTTTCTTATACTAAAAAAGGGACACATCTCTGTATCCCTTGTAGAACCTGGCTGGGCGTCCCGATGCATATCGGGACGCCCCCCTGATTATGAGTCACCTTTATTCTACATGTTATTCCGGTCCAATTAACTTTGAATATTTGATGTATACCCCACATATACACGGAATTATATTTTTGCACCAGTATAATTAACTGTTCATTTTATGTAAAATATTCCACTGTTTTACATGCATTTGTGGAAATACTGGCGAAAAAACTGGCACGTTTCAGATTAACTCAATGAGTGTTGGCTGGCATGAACTATATTATAATAGAACGTGAGTGAGGGTTATTGTTTTCGTGTTATCAAATTTAACTGTTAAGCGATTCCCATTTTTTCTTATTAAAATACCAGAATATTAATGAAATGATTAGTACAAAACCACAAAGTACTGGTACTTTGAATGACTTAATAATTCCACTCATAACAATGTGGGGTGAAACGTCGGTTTTCTGAATCATTGATTCAAGTGCCTCAATCATTCCGGCAATCTGGTTTAGAATTCCTAAAACCATAACGATTACACCTAATACAAGCATGGCATCGATGTTTGTTTTCTTAATGGTTTTCTTTTTAAATCGATAAAGTTGAACACTCAAATATGGACCATAAATGAATAAACATAAAAGTGATAATCCGATTAATAGAAAGGTGAATCCTTCAAAAGTTGAAAATAAATATTCAAACATTGACATAATTGATAATTTTTAGTTAGACATAAAATTTTGATTCAAACTTACATCGAATATGAAATCAACTTTTTTAATTTATCTGGTTATCCATTTCTTACTAACAATTAACCTATCAATCCAGATAACCGGAAACTGTAATACTATATTCGCAATTTATAGAGATAACGATGTACTTTAGCTAAAAATGCTTGAATAAATTGTGATAATGCGGATATTTGACATAAAAAAATGAATATACCTCTCCATAAAACAGCAAGAATAGCTTTGCATGTTTTCTTCTGGTTTTGTGCATGGTTCTTTTTCTTCTTTTATTATAAAAGATATAGCGAGGTAAATAGCTATACACTACTTGCATCATTCATTAATTTAGTTGTTGCAATTGCCACGGTTTATACTTTTAATTATTATCTGATACCAAAGATTCTTTTAAAAAACAAATGGAAAAAATTCATTGCCTTTGCTTTTGTGGCAATAGTCTTGTTTTTCTACATTGAGCTGCTGCTAACTTTGATACTAGTGGTGAAACTGCTATATGACGGGTACAGCTTGTTCCCAGAAATGGTAGATGTAGCGATGCTGTTTTTTAATATGTTCTTTATTGTATTTATTGCGATCGCCATTAAGTTCTACAAACGATGGAGTGAAAAGGATTTCCGTGAACAAAAAGTAAAGAAAGAAATAGTTGAAGCAGAACTGCAAATGCTTAAAACCCAAATCAACCCACATTTCCTCTTTAATACATTGAACAGCATCTATGTATTGGCAATGAAGAATTCTGACCAAACTGCAACTATGGTTATGAGGCTTTCAAATATGTTGGATTACATTTTATATAAAATTGATGCCCACAGAATCCCTGTCTCAACGGAAATTAAAATAATAGAAAACTACATTGAACTTGAAAAAATCAGATTTTCAAATAGGGTAAATCTTAGTTTTAACCCTGGTTATAAATCAAAAGACATTCAAATTCCACCTATGTTAATTATTCCTTTCATTGAGAACGCCTTTAAACATGGTGTTGCAAAATCGTTGGAAAAATCATGGATTAATATTTCCATCCAAGAAACTGGTCAAATGATGAATATCGCGGTTTCAAATAGTAAAGGACAGAACCCGACAAAGAGTGAAATAGGTGGAATTGGACTGGCAAATGTTAAGAAACGCCTGGAAATACTTTTTCACGATAATTACATTTTAGATATTTCAGAGAAGATCAACACTTATGAAGTTTTTTTGTCTATTCCAATAAATCAACAAACTGAAAATGATTAAATGTCTTGTTGTAGATGATGAGCCTTTGGCACGTGAAGCTATTAGGGTATATATCGAAAAAATGCATGAGCTTGAAATTGTGGATGAATGTGAAAATGCCCTTCAAGCCATTGCCAGTTTACGCAAGAATCAAGTAGATTTAATCTTTCTCGATATTGAAATGCCTGAGATTGATGGGATCTCATTTTCAAAGATATTAAAAAATATTCCTGGTATAATTTTTACTACTGCCTACCGGAATTATGCTGTGGATGCTTTTGATTTGGACGTAATAGACTATTTATTAAAACCCATTTCGTTTGACCGATTTGTTACAGCCATTAATAAGTATTACGAACGGACCAATAAATCCCTTAGCGTTAAGACAAAAGTGGAAAAAGAAACCGCAAATTACCTGAATGTCAAAGCCAATCGTAAAACTTACAAAGTAGATGTTTTAAAAATCCAATACATCGAAAGCCTGAAAGATTACGTTAAAATTGTTTGTTCAGACGAATCAATAGTTACTCATGATTCTTTATCAAATTTGGAAGCTCATTTAAATGAATTTGGTTTTATAAGAATTCACAACTCCTATTTGGTAGCCACTGATAAAATCAAATCTTTCGATGCAGAATCCGTTTTCCTTGAAAACAAAGAACTACCAATTTCACGCACCTATAAAAAAACCGTGTTGGCAGTTCTGGAAAAGTGATAAGAAACAACAATTATTTACATAGCAAGATTGATTCAGTTTTACCTTAAACGCCGGCAAACTTACTTCTATGATCTGTTTATTCGGTGTTGCATAACAATGAAGAGGAATCCTTGCTGCATCTCTTTTCATTAATAGGAATAGAAACATGGTAAGTTGAATTCATACCAATCTTTCAAATCAAATCCTGGCGTCAAAGAAAAAAACAACTAATAAGACAAGTGTGAGTTTGAGAGTGACCGCGTGTCGATTTAGCTTTAGCGGTGGCGCAGAGTGAACCAGCCTGTGTAAAAACTTCAGGTGGTAAAAGAAAAACCAGAAATTGTTTTGAATTAATAAAGATGCCTTTTGGAGAAAGATCTGCCTGAACCTTGTTTCAGGTATCTCTCAAAATCATATGCCTTTTACTTGTCTTGGAACACGATATAGTTTATCAATTTTACAGGAAAAGCTTATCGCGATGACTGAACCTGGCCTGCATTATGCCTTTGTAATCTATTCATAAGTTTATTTGTGCATCCTGTATAAAGAGTATTAACCAACTAATTACATGAATTGTATTAAATACATGTGTTCTGGCACATGAATTCATGTATTTTTTATGTATATTAGCATAGTTGTGTTAAAATATCATGATAAACCGCAAGCTTTTCCCCTATATAACGAACATTTTAAAGCCCGGATTTGCTGTCGGACTTTTCGGTGCCAGGAGAACCGGAAAGACTGTCCTGATGAACCAGGTTGCAGAAACAGCACCAGGTAAGTCTCTTGTTATTTCCGGTGAAGACTTTGAAGTTCAGGAAATATTCTCAAGCCAAAAACTAAGTCTGTTGAAATCGGCTACCTCTACTTATACGCACCTGTTCATTGATGAAGCACAGAAAATCCCAAACATAGGAATCAATCTTAAGCTGATTATTGACAACATCCCCGGCATCAGCATCTTTTTTACAGGGTCCTCTTCATTCGAACTCTACAACCAGATTGGGGAACCGTTAACAGGCAGAAGCATATTTCTGAATTTATTTGGGTTCTCACAGGAAGAACTGAATGAAGATTTTCTCGAAGCAAGAAAATTACTGGATAATAAGCTTATTTACGGTTTGTATCCCCAGGTATATATGGAGCCGGGGAATGACCAAAAGGAGGAAATCCTGAATGGAATCAAAAACGGCTATCTGCTTAAAGACATTTTAGAATTTGATCTTCAGAAAGATTCTGTTTTTGTATTGAATCTTTTGCGACTCATTGCTTTTCAGATAGGGCAGGATATTTCATACTCTGAAATGGCCGGCAGACTTCAGGTCAATGTCAGAACTGTTCAGCGTTACCTGAGTATACTGGAAAATATGTTCATTATTTTCTCCCTTCCAGGCCTTAGCAGGAACATGAGAAGTGAATACACAAAAACACCCCGCTACTACTTTTGGGATAACGGTATTCGAAATACGCTGATTGCCAATCTTAATCCTGTTAATATCAGAAATGATGTTGGTCAGCTCTGGGAAAATTACTGTATTTCTGAACGGCAAAAGTACCTTTCCTACAACAGGATTTCGGCAAATAAATTCTTCTGGAGAACCTATACTCAAAAAGAAATCGATTATATTGAAGAGAGAGAGGGAATGCTCTATGCTTACGAAATGAAATATTCAAACAAATCTTCGAAAAACCCGGCTTTATTCCATAAAAACTATCCGGATTCTCAATTCAATGAAGTAAATCGAGATAGTTTCTTTGATTTTTTATCTTCGAAATAAATCTGGTAAAACCGGACATTACTCAAGATCCAGGTAATCAGTCACTCAATCTCTTTTATAAGAAGGAGGTTATTAATAGAAATGTCGTTTTGAGAAAGCTCTGCCGGAACCTTGTTTCAGGTATCTCTCAAAATCATATGCCTTTTTAATCTATTCATCAGATTATTTGTACATCCTGTATAAAGAGAATTATCGCTGCAACGAAGTATATAGACATACCAGAATTTAATGTTTTGTGGGGCATTGTCCATCGAGACCTGTCATAGTAATGGTCAATGTGATGAGAAAGGGAATTATCGTAAAAGAAAAAAACCCACCGTCGCCTTACGGATTTGGCGGGTGATAGTGGACCCAGCTGGGCTCGAACCAGCGCCCCCCTGATTCTGAATAAGAATCTTTGTATTATTTCCATTAATATATATATTTGTATATAAATAGAAATATATGTGGGTTGAGTTTCAAGCAAAAATGCGACCATTTCGTGTGTTTTCAGTGCAGGATGTAAAAAAACAATTTCCTTCCATGAACCTGATGAACCTGGTACGATGGCAGGAAAAAGGGTACATTCTGAAACTGCGTAATCGCTGGTATGCATTTAACGATGCGGAAAGCAGTGAAAACATGGAATGGCTGGCCGCCAATTTGATCTATTCACCTTCCTATATTAGTTTACACACTGCACTTTCATGGTATAATATAATCCCTGAAATGATCACTACAACCACATCAGTTACTACGCGGAAAACAAATCGATTCTCAACCCCACTGGGATTTTTTGATTATCACAGCATTAAACCGGAATTATTTGGATATGGATATGTATTAGAGAATATGGATTCCACAGGTAATAGAACAAACAGGAAGATAATGATGGCAACTCCTCAGAAAGCGATCCTGGATTTCTTCTATATCAATAGTTATTATGATACGGAAAAAGAAATTGAAAACCTCAGATTGAATGAAAAAGAACTTGCAAACATCATTAATCCTGAGTTTTACCAGTATCTTGGAAAGTATCAAAGTCAAGCGCTTGATCGAAGAATACGGAAAATGATAAAACTCTATGACCTATGATAAGTCTTGAAGAAATAAAAACCTTTTACACAGAAGGTCTTCGAATGAATCCGGCTCATTCCGAATATATGCTGAAAGAGTATTTCCATTATAAGATGCTGGATAAGATTTATTCCGGGGAATATGCTTCAAAAATGAGTTTTATTGGGGGAACGAATCTCCGCATACTTCATCAGATACAACGATTCAGTGAGGATCTCGACTTTGACTGTTTCAATTTGTCCAGGGAAGAGTTCATGCGCTTAACCAACGAGCTTATTCACAAACTCAGACAAGAAGGAATTACAGTTGAAGCCGACGATAAGGAAAAGGATCAAAAGCTGGTTGCATTCAGGAGAAACATTGTTTTTCCCGGATTACTATTTGATTTGGGACTTACTGATCACCGGGAGAAAAAACTCCTGATCAAAATCGAATGCGAACCACATAATTATGAGTATGAATTCAAAAAACCTATTATACAAAAATTCAATATCTTCACTCAGATTTTCGCTCCTTCACCGGCTATTCTTTTATCAATGAAAACAGGGGCGGTACTTGAAAGAGGTAAGGGCCGGGATTATTATGACTTTATTTTCTTATCAGGAAAAACAGAACCAGACTTCGGCTACCTGGAAGCAAAATTCGGAATTCTGAATCATGAACAGTTATATGAAAGAATCCTCGAATCCTGTAAAACAACAAACTTTAAAGTAAAATCAAGAGACTTTGAAAAACTGGTATTTGATCCGGTGGAAACAAAGAAAGTGTTGTTTTTTAAGGAGTACATCCAGCAAAAACTAGAGAGTAATACCAAATAGTTAAATCCTCACCCATGCAAAGAAGATTAAAGATAGATAAAGATTTCAAACCGTGTCCGACTGAAGACAGGGACGAGAATGATGAGTGGAATAAGATATGGAAATAAAAAGAGTACCTTATTACAGGAAACCCGGTGATCTTACGGTTGAAGAATGGCAGTCTGCCCTCAGGAAACAGTACGCCCTTGAGCAGAAATTTAAAATCACAAATATTGGATCCGAGCCCCTCTTTTCAGACTACAAAGTCAATAATCCGGAAACCAACAAAACATACAAAGTATCCATCAGGGACAACATCAGCAGCTTCAATTACTGCTCCTGTCCGGATTTCAGAGTGAATACCCTCGGAACATGCAAGCATGTGGAATTTGTCCTGCTTAGCAAACTCCGGTTTAAGAAGTACTAAAAACTCATTACTCAATCGCAAAAGAATACATATTCATCCCTGAGTATATACTATGGCAGGGACCGTTTGATCCGCCTTAAGAAAGCCGACCACATCGACCAGTATACCCGAGAGAAAGAATTCTTTGATGATGAGGGTTTTCTGCAACCCGGGATGATCACCGAACTGGATTCCTTTATCAAAGATGCCACCGGTGCGGACCCGGCATTTCGTATTTATCCGGGTGTTTTTAAATTTATCAATGGTCATAAGGAGGCAAAATCAAGACTGGAAAAGTTGAATGAGATATTCCCGGACGGAAGCAGCAGCAAAATATTCGATGAACTCGTCCGCACCAGGCTTTACCCCTACCAGAAGGAGGGGTGATTAAAATGCTCAGGGCTGGAAGGGTATTGCTCGCCGATGATATGGGGCTCGGGAAGACCGTTCAAGCCATTGCCGCAGTGGAAGTTTTTGCCAGGTTCTTTGGGGTATCCCGGGTCCTGATCATATGTCCTACTTCCCTTAAATACCAGTGGAAAAGTGAGATCATGAAATTCACCGGAAGGGAAGCCTGCATTGTGGAAGGCTTGGTTCACAAAAGAAAGGAACTTTACAGGCAGGATGGTTTCTATAAGATCATCAGCTTTGGGGTGGTACGCAATGATCTGCAATTGATCGAAGAATGGAATGCCGGGCTTATAATCGTTGATGAGGCCCAGCGGATCAAGAATTGGAAAACAAAAACCGCCCAAATGGTGAAAAAAATCCGCACTGATTATGCCATTGTCACAACGGGGACTCCACTTGAAAATCGCATCGATGAACTACACTCAATCGTGGAATTCCTAGAAATGTATAAACTGGGACCTCTGTTTCGTTTTCTGCACAATCACCAGGTCCTGGATGAATCCGGGAAAATGACCGGCTACAGGAATCTTAGAACAATCAAAAAGACCCTTGAGGACATCCTGATCAGAAGAACAAAGAGAGAGATCCGGGATCAGCTTCCCGGTAGAATAGATAAGAATTTTTTCGTTGAAATGACCCGGGAACAGTCTGCTGAACACGATGACTATTATAATACCGTGGCCCAGCTGGCCAGTAAGTGGATTCGATTAGGATTCCTAGAAGAGGAGGAAAGGCAAATGCTGATGACATGCCTCAATTGTATGCGCATGGTGGCCGATTCAACCTACATCCTCGATCCCAAAACCAATTACGGGAACAAAGTTCCCGAAATCATGAGCCTTGTCAGGGATCTTATGGAATACAAAGGGATTAAGCTTGTCATATTTAGCCAGTGGAAAAGGATGTTTGAACTTCTCATCCGGGAATTCAGAAAAACGGATTTGCAGTTACCTGAATGGGGATGTGCCCGCTATTCAGCGAAAAAAGATCATAGAGCAATTTCATGAGGATAAGAACCTCCGTGTATTCCTTTCCACTGATGCCGGAGGAGTCGGGGTGAACCTACAAAAGGCAAACATCCTGATAAACATCGATTTACCCTGGAACCCGGCAGTACTTGAACAACGGATCGGCAGGATATACCGGCTTGGGCAAAAAAATAAGATCCAGGTGTTCAATTTCATTTCCGCATATTCCATTGAGCACGGCATTTTTCATCTGCTTGAATTCAAAAAAACTGTTTTTGCCGGAGTACTGGAAGAACATGGAGAGGACAAGGTAATGATTGAGGGATTCATGAAGTCGGTTCAGAACATGCTCAACGTGAATCTCGGTCAGGGAGACAGTAGCTTGCCAAAATACACTCAGGAAAGGGATGAGGTTTTGCAGGTGGCTGAATAAAATACAGTCCTTGAAAAGGTTCAGATAGAAAATCATGTACCCAATGAAAAAAACATAAGTCCGCAAAAACAAAGATTTGCGGGAAATTCATTGCCGGTCCCAAAAACGGGATTTCAAGGCAGAATCAGGAAATGGTTTAAATCTGTGCTGTCGTTGTTTAAGCATTCCTGATTAACATTAGGAAAGATGAGAACACTTCGTCTGCTGATGTTTTATACGTGTGTAACCCATAACTTGTTTATTCAAATGTTTATCCCAACAAAAAACCAACCAGTCGGATCTTACTCCAAGTGGTTGGTTATCAACTGTGGGCCCAGCTGGGCTCGAACCAGCGACCCCCTGATTATGAGTCAGGTGCTCTAACCAGCTGAGCTATGGGCCCTGTCAAAATTTACCGGGATGCAATATTACACATTTTCACGCTATCAAGCAACAATTGAAGCGGTGAATCGAAGGAAGTCAGACGGGTAGAAGAGTGAAACAGCAGGCGCCGGGGAATAATTCCCGGTGATTTCCCTGCAGCGGGGTTTGAATTGAAGGGAGTTTTATTAATTTTAAAAATCTGTACCCGATTTTAACCTTTTCCTGACATGAAGAAAACGCTTATCCTGTTTCTTGCCTGGTTCTTTGTTATTCCTGCCTATACTCAATACGTGGATTCCGGGGCCCTGGAGAAACACGTTACTTACCTGGCTTCTGACTCCCTGCTGGGCCGAGGCTTTGGGACCGAGCAGGGGCAGATTGCTTCCGGGTATATAGCCGCTCAGTTTGAAAAAGCCGGTATTCAACCCCTTCTCGACAGCTATTTCGATCCGTTCGATTACCGCACATCCACCCTTAATATCAGGGGGCGCAATGTGGTGGGTCTTATACCGGGAAGCGACCCGGAATTGAAGAAGGAGTTCATTGTTTTGGGTGCCCACTATGACCACGTGGGGTGGGAGCTCAGCAACGGGGATACGATCGTCTACAACGGGGCCGATGATAATGCGTCCGGAACGGCTTCCATCATCGAGATCGGCAGGTACCTATCCGAAAACCGCGACGCCCTCAGTCGGAGCGTGATCCTGATCGCGTTTGACGGGGAGGAGACCGGACTGATCGGATCGCGGAATTTTATGAAAGACTCGTTGGTTCCCCCGGAATCGATCAAAGCGATGTTCAGCCTGGATATGGTCGGTATGTATCACACCCACGGGGGAGTTGAGTTGAACGGACTTGAATTGATCACATCCCACGAACAGCTCCTTGAAAAGGCTACGAGCCAGGTGGATATTAACCTGGCAAAGGTGAATGGCAACGTACCGTATCGAACCGATACGGCCCCGTTTGCCTCCCGGGGTATTCCTTCAATCCATGTCTTTACAGGAACCGAATCGCCCTACCATGAGCCCGAGGACGACAGCGACCTGCTGGAATATGACGGCATGGCCCTAATCAATGATTTTCTCATTGAGCTGACCCTTTTGCTGGCCAATGAACCTGAGATACCGTATGACCAATCCCTGGAAGAAGCCCGCGAGGGGAAGAGCATGAAAATTTTCCATGCAGGCGTTCGGCTTAATACCGGGGGCAGTCACCACAACTACCCGGAAGAGTTTTTCAAAGCCAACGGGGTCTTTGCCGGGGGCGCCGGATTTTTTATCCAGACCCGCATTGCCCAGTTCCTTTCTATCCAGCCTGAAGTGCTATACGAACTCCAGGGGAGTAAGCACGAACAGGGCACCCTGCGGACCCACTCCGTTACGACACCCGTAAGCCTGATGCTCACCACCCCGGATCCCGCGAATACCGGTTTTCGTTCCTTCCTCCAGTTCGGGGGATATTATAGCTATGCCTTCCACGGAACGATTGACGGGGAGCAGTTTGAATTCGGGGATACCTTTAACGAGCAGGAGTTCGGGTTGCTTTTCGGAATCGGTGTGGAAGCCGATTTTATGCGTGTAAGCGTTCTGTTCAAGCGCGCCATCACCGATTTTACCACCGAAACCGCCGTTCCGGTTAAACCGGTTGCAACCTTTTACTCCCTCGCCTATGTCTTTTAAAGGATACGATACATTTAATACCTCACATACTATTTTTATAACGGATGAACATTTAATCCTAACAACATGAAAAAAACAAGTTTTGTACCCCTGCTTTTCACTGCATTGATGGTGTTCGCGCTTTCCGGATGTGAACAAGATGCCAATACCCTGCTGACTGACGGTGTATGGACATTTGAGGATATGACTACCGACAGCGAAAATGAAAACACCCAGTCCCTCATCGCCTTTGCCAAGGCGTTGATGACCGATGCAACCCTGGAGTTTTCCGGGGACGGTACTTATATTATGACCTCCCCGTTGTCAGACAATCCCAGCACCGGAACCTGGACGTTGGTGGGTGAGGATCAGCTCACTATGACCCCCGACGGGGATGAGCTTGCATCCACTGGCAATATTGAAACACTTACCCAGGACAAGCTCTCTTACCTGGAGACCTTCGTGGATGAACAACAGAATAGCTACACCACGAAAACGATCTGGGTGCGCGAGTAGAAGATCCCACTTTGCATGGCAGCGCGAACAGGCCGGGAAATTTGTTTCGCATGTTGTTGTTTATTCCACGAAAGCCAGCGAGGTGAAGGGATAGCACGAATCAGATTCTTGGCAATACATTGCTGATCAATCCGATCACATTTCCCACGTTGGTTTGGAAGATCTCCAGGACTGATTCCCATGTTACGGGATCCTCCTCATCGTTCCAACTATCGTAGTCGGTGCTTATGGCAATGGCGGCATAGGGAATGCCCAGTTCGTTGGACAGGATCGCCTCGGGGGCGGTGGACATGTTGATGATATCGGCGCCCCAGAGCCGGAACATTTTCGATTCGGCCCGGGTGGAGAAACGGGGCCCCTCGATGGTGATCACCGTTCCGTTGCGGTGGTAAGACAGATTCATTGCTTCTGCTTCATTCCCGAGCAATCGCCGCAGGTGATCATCGAACGGATCGGGCATGGGGGTGTGTTTCAGCTTACCGGGTTCGAATTCACCATGGAAGGTGTTGGCCCTGAATTTTGTGAAATCGATGAATTGATTGGGAAAGATGATATGTCCGCGATCGATCTCCTGCCGGAGGCTGCCGCATGCAGTGGTAGCAAGAATATGAGTACATTCCAGCTCCCTGATTGCCCAGATATTTGCCCGGTTGTTCACATGGCTTGGGGGGATGGTGTGGTTCCGGCCGTGACGGGAGAGGATCATCACCTCTACGTCGTTTATTTTTCCGGAATAGAACGATGAACTGGGTTCTCCGAAAGGGGTGTTTACCGTTACCCGCTCCGAGTCTTTCAACAGATCGGGATTTTCAAACCCCGATCCTCCTATAATGGCAATGCGCTTCATTCGT